>JABIFY010000031.1 GCA_018650465.1 Alphaproteobacteria bacterium | reverse complement strand
GGATAATCTTTGGATTAATGGAGAAGCTTCTGGATACCGGCGGCTCCGAAAAGGAATCCAGTCTGTCACCTGACGACAGAGCTGTTCTGGAAGACTTCGAACAGCAAATCAGAATGGAAGAGCAAGACAAAATGTCAGACATCACACCGCCTGACAAAGCGGAATCCGGTACCACCAAACGATCCCGGAAATCGAAGAAGGAAAGAAGAAAATGACAATGCACGATGACCAAACCAGATTTGATGCCTTGATGCGCTCCGACTTTCTGTCATTTTTGCGCCGGAGTTTCATCACCCTGAAACCAGGTAAGCAGCTGATCCTTGGCTGGCACCATCAACTTCTGTCCGAAACCCTGATGAAGTGCCTGAAAGGCGACATCAAGAGGCTGATCATCACAATTCCGCCGCGAAACCTGAAGTCAACAATGGTTTCTGTCGCATTTCCCGCTTATGCCCTGGGCATTGATCCTGGCCTCAATATCATCTGCGCCAGCTATTCCAGTGATCTGGCCGCCCGTTTCTCCCGTGATACCCGCTCAATAATGCAGACAGCCTGGTACAAGCGGGCCTTCCCCAATGTTATCAAGGCCGGAAAACAGACTGAAACAGAAATTACCACCCGAAAGAAAGGGGGCCGGTACGCCACTTCAACGGGCGGCACAATGACCGGTCTTGGCGGCAACATTATCATCGTTGATGATCCCCAGAACGCCAGCGAGGCCATGTCAGATACCAGCCGGCGCAAGGTCTGGGACTGGTTTACAGGCACCCTGCTTTCCCGCCTCGACAACAAAAAAGAAGATGTCATCATTGTTGTGGCCCAGCGCCTGCATGATGATGACCTTGTCGGTCGACTGCTCAGAACAGGTGAAAAATGGCATCATATCAATTTGCCGGCCATTGCCGAGGATGACCAGTTCTTCACCCTTCAGAGTGGTAAAATCGTCGGTCGACATGAAGGGGAAGCCCTGTTGCCGCAACTGGAGCCCTTATCCGTTCTGAATTCACTGAAAGCATCACTGGGCGATCCGATCTTCGCCGCCCAGTATCAGCAAAATCCGATCCCGGAGACAGGTGGGCTCATCAATTGGAGCTGGCTGGGTACATTTGACCTGCCGTTCGAGCGACAGGACGGGGACCTTGTCACAATCAGTTGGGATACTGCGTCAAAAGATACGGAGGTGAGTGACTACAGCGTCGGGACTGTCTGGCTGAAACGTGGAAATGATCACTATCTGATCGATCTCTATCGCGCCCGGTTAAATTACCCTGATCTCAATAAACTGATCAAGTCGTCTGCACTCAAGCACAATGCCGACGCCGTCCTGATCGAAGATAAAGCCTCCGGTGAAGCCCTGATTCAGGACTTGCAGGATGAGGGCGAGGTCCGGCCCATTGCGATCATGCCAAAGGGCAACAAGGTGACCCGCATGCATACCCAGACATCCATGATGGCCGCGGGATATGTCTGGGTGCCTCGGCAGGCTTCCTGGCTACCGGACCTGAAGCGGGAACTGCTTCAGTTTCCCCACAGCACTTACGATGACCAAATGGACAGCATTTCCCAATATCTTGGATGGGACGGACATATCATGGAAGATCTCTCGGGCATCCGGATGGGAGAACCACTTGTCGGTTCAAGAGGATGGTGATGCCCTGGAGACAACCCGGTGAAATCCCTCAGTTATCTTCACAGGTTCTCTGAATCTGGACTGGACTACTGCGCCGGATGGAGCGGTACTGTGGTCAGATAATCGCAGTCAATAAGCTCTCTCCAGCCCCCTGCCCGGCCCTAATCATCTGCGGTGCCGGGTTGTGGCAGTGACAGCGCCAATATCGTATTGGCGCACCCACATGGGAGGACCACATGGCCGAAACTACAAGCAAGATCGACAAGGTCGCCAAACTCATCAATCGCAAGACCGGCGCAACCATGGAGCGAATCCAGGCTGTCACGGGCTGGCAACCCCACTGCATACGTGCCGCCATATCCGGCCTGCGCAAACGAGGCACAACCGTTACGTTGAACAGCAAACCTAATGGCGGGACATTCTACAAGGCAAGTGGCGGAGTTGTGCCATGACAACGCCACAAAAGGGCTCAACGGCCGCACAGGAGCGCCCGGCACTTGTTGAAGCCTGGATAAATACGAATGGCCAACCGCCGCCAAAGGGCTTCAGTACCCGCCTACTGCGCCTCGCCTGTGAATACGACCGCCAGGTTCGAGATCAAGGCGGTCTCAGCAAAGCCAACTTGCGAAAACTTCTGAGTTATGCTGATAAACCGGATGGCACCAGGCAAGGCTGTCAAAGAAAGGCAACACCCTCAAAACCTTCGACGGGCACACGCCTCGTACGGGAGTGGCAGGGTCAGAGCCATGTCGTCATGGTTATGGACCGACATGTTCTCTACCAGTGTCAGACCTACCGCTCCCTGTCAGAGGTCGCCCGTCTGATCACCGGGGCCCGATGGTCCGGGCCCCGGTTCTTCGGGGTTTAGCACAATGTTGCGCTGTGCAATCTATACCCGTAAATCAACCGAGGAAGGGCTGGAGCAGGACTTCAACTCGCTGCATGCCCAGCGAGAGGCCTGTGAGGCCTATATCAAGAGCCAGCGCCATGAAGGCTGGCGGCTGGTCCGCACAGCCTTTGACGATGGCGGCTATTCCGGTGGCAACACCAACCGCCCTGCCCTGCAAGAGCTTCTGAAGGCTGTAGAGCGAAACCAGGTGGACGTAATCGTTGTCTACAAAGTAGACCGCCTCACCCGGGCGCTGAACGATTTCTCAAGGATTGTCGATCAACTGGATACGCACGGGGTTTCATTTGTCTCGGTAACCCAGCAGTTCAACACCACGACTTCCATGGGCAGGCTGACGCTCAACATGCTGTTGTCCTTTGCCCAGTTTGAGCGGGAAGTCACGGCAGAGCGGATCAGCGACAAAATCGCGGCTTCCAAGAAGAAGGGTCTTTGGATGGGTGGGCCACCGCCATTGGGTTACGACAACATCGACAAGAAGCTGGTCATCAACAAAACAGAGGCGGCCACCGTTCGCAAGCTGTACAACCTTTATCTGGAACTGGGCACGGTAAGACGCCTCAAGGACAAAGCAGATGATCTCGGCATCGTGACCAAACGGCGCAAACAACGGAACGGAAAGCTGACGGGCGGCAGACCATTCTCACGCGGCAATCTTTATCAGCTGCTTTCCAATCCCCTGTATATCGCCATGGTTCCGCACAAGGGCAATACCTACCCTGGGCAACACAAAGCCATCATCGATCAAGTGCTTTGGGATGATGTGCAGCAAAATCTGTCTGGTAATGCCGTTGACCGGATTTGCGGGACAAACAGCAAGGCGCCGTTCTTATTGACCGGGAAGGTCTTTGATGAAACTGGTGATCTGCTCTATCAGTCCCAGGCGGACAAAATAGGCAAACGCTACCGCTATTACATATCCAGACGCCTTGTGCATGAAGCCCATCGCCATGATGACGGATGGCGGCTCCCGGCAAAGAATCTGGAGACAATCGTCATCTCGGGCATCAAGGAATTGCTGGGTGACACAAGTCAATTAATGGATGAGCTCCATCCGGGTCAGGAAAACCTGACCGACATAAAACAACTGATGGTCCGATCAAAACATCTTCTCGGTATGCTCGCTGATGGTGAACATGCCGCCACACTTGAGTTTCTGCAAAATGTCGTTGACCGGGTCGAGCTGTCACGCAACCAGGTTGTCATCACCATGAGTAAAAAGGCATTGGTGGCACTGTTGAACGATGGTCACGATCTGAACGATCAGGTCGGCGATGGTAAAGTAGTCATCACTGTTCCCGTCACGCTACGGCGGCAAGGCGTTGAGGCCAAACTTGTGATCACTGGTGTAAACAACAATCAGTCCCAACCCGACAAACAGCTTTGCCAGCTGCTCGCCAGGGCACGGCTCTGGTATGACCAACTGGCCTCTGCTGAAATTCCGTCCGTGCGGGCAATCGCCAAACGCAATGGAGTCGTTGAATCAGAAGTGACCCGTATCCTGCCTCTCGCCTTTCTCTCTCCCGAGATTATTGAAAGCGTACTTCGGGGAAAT
This sequence comes from Alphaproteobacteria bacterium, assembly GCA_018650465.1. Classification (GTDB taxonomy): domain Bacteria; phylum Pseudomonadota; class Alphaproteobacteria; order UBA2966; family UBA2966; genus JABILA01. The sequence goes on along the minus strand of JABIFY010000031.1, from coordinate 410 downwards.
CAGCAGGACAGCATGAGCGTTGAACGGCTCAAGCGGCTGTCACCTCTGCCAGGCGACTGGAAATCCCAAGATATTCTGATCGATAATCTTCGCTAACTTCCCCTATATACCCATGGTCTGGCGGTCGGATGCAGGCACCAGAGACTTTTCGCCAATTCGGGCATACTGGTCTCTGTTCGCTAGTCTCCGTTCAGGGTAGATACGGCCAAAGGCCCCGGTACTGCGGGGTTTGGCGGCAATAGTGGTCTGGCGGCGGGTTTGCCTCAAGGGGAGTGGTGGTGGACGCAGTCTGAGGCGAACTCGTCTCCGCGTTTTCCCTGATTAACAGGGAAAATACAGGGAAAAATCTACATTTTGGCCCATTATTGGTAGTCACGACGTCGTATTGTCATGGTTTCCAAGGCTGACAG
>JABIFY010000030.1 GCA_018650465.1 Alphaproteobacteria bacterium | reverse complement strand
GCCAAAGGGGGATGTGCTCTCCTAACGGTGTGGATAAGGCCTTGCCAAGTAATTGCTGCATATTTTGAGACTTTCTTTGGTCGGAGAATCTCAAAGTATGAATCACTTCAGGGCTTTATCCTATTAAGTCGGGTACTGTGTTGTCGGACATACAATATTACGAATTTACAAATGGACGGGCGTGAATTTTTTTAGAGAAACAGAAAGCAACCAGCTAGAGAGGAGCATGCAATGACCTGAATATCATCAGACAAACAAATCAATCAAGTTGGCCGCCACGAGCGGCCTTTTTTTATGCGAACAAGGAACATAACCGTGACAGATCACCACAACAGACGAATGGCTCAAGAAGGGCCACAATTCCCCATGAACAAAGAAGAAATAGACAACGAGAAAAGGAAGCTTGTTGCAGCGAAAAATTTTCTTTCCAAAAAGGAAGCGAAAGTTAAATTAATCGGTTTCAAACTGGCCCAAGCAAGCGGACGAGGGGACCAGGGTGAAATTGACAGGCTATCAATCGAATTATCGGATGCGATTATTGAAGAAGATGACGCCCAAAACATTGTGGATTCCATCGAGCAGCGCATCAAAGACCTTAAGACTGAAAGAGTAGCCGATAACCGATCGACGACGACCGAGGCAAAACAATTTCAACAAGGTTTTCAAATTCCATTTCCGGATGGAGCATCGATGGAAAGTAATGCTCCAGCAACGCCAAATAACCTGGCTGAAGAAGAAAAACTCAGGCAAAAACTGGCTGAACGCCAAGCAATTTTGGAGCAACGCCAAAAGGAGTTAGCAGTACGAAATATTCCGGCACCTACAATCCCATCGCCGACAATTGTTCAGGAAAAACCTGCGACGAACACTTTGTATCCCTCCATGACACCTGGTGCAAAAGACCTGCCGCCGCTGGTCCGTCTCGATCAACAGCCGTTGAAGCTAAGTGAAAAAATGTATCCGATTATGGCGTACAAGGAGAATGTGTACGAGGCCTGGCCTGAGGAAGCGATAGCCCAGGCCACGGAGCGTTATCCTGAGTTACCGCGCCAGATTGAGGAAAGTCGCCAGCTTGTGCCCGACCACCCCGATGATTTGCTGGACCCGGATTATTTTGAGGAGCCGGAGAACCCGACCTTAAAGGACCTTTATCGGGCGTCTGTTTGGAAGCAGAAGAAACAGGGCAAATTGTAAACGCCCCCTCCCTCGCCCAGTCGCGGTGCCGCCCAAGACAGTCTTTGCAGGACTTCAGGGCGGCTTTTTTGTGCCTGCGGTCGGGGCGGTTGTGATTGGCAAATTCCGCCAGGACGAGATTTAACACACTCCGTCATCCCGCACTTGATGCGGGATCCATGCTTCTGTTCCCTTTGCACTGCGTTGTGTAATTCGGAGAAGCGTAGACCCCGCATCAAGTGCGGGGTGACGGAGCGTGTGGTGGTCGGTGACGGAGCGTGTGGTGGCTGGGTCCGGCGTCGGGATTTCTCAGTCAGGTTCCATTTCGGCCAAAACCAGCCGCCCCCTCCCCCCGTATTAACCATTTGGTATGATTCCTCTGGCTAAATAATCGTTTGCGGTATGCTGTGCTGGCAGGCCGCAAACAGGATCAATCAAAAACGTTGGGCCATGCTGGATCCCTATCAAACTCTTGGAATTTCACGCCGCGCCAGTCAGGCGGAAATCAAGCAGAATTATCGGCGGCTGGCCAAGGAATTGCACCCGGACCGACAGCCGGGTAATGCCTCCGCTGCGGAAAAATTCAAGGAAATTGCCTCTGCTTATCATGTGCTGGGCGATGCCAAACAACGATCAAAATTTGATCGCGGGGAAATAGACGCCAACGGCAATCGCCAGGCGGGCTACCGTCCGCCACCACCACCGCCAAAACCCGGTGCGCGCAAACAGGCACGCCCCGCCAGCAGCAAGGCCAAAAACCCTTTCGGGGCAAAACAAGCGTCGCCCGGCAAGACCAGTGCAAATTTCAAAACGCCACCTCAGGCACCGCCCGCACCCAAGGCTGAGGCCACCGTCGAAGAAGGCGGCTTTAACAATTTTGGCTTTGGCGGCTTTTCAGCCACTGATATTTTCCAACCCCTGTTTCGCAAAGACAAAAAATCACCGCCAACGCGCGGCGGGGCCAAACAGCGAGAAAGCGATCTGGATCGGCGCTGCAAACTGGAAATCGGTTTGCTGGATGCCATCAAGGGCGGCAAAAAGCGCATGACCCTGACGCCAGGCCAGGATGTTTTTGTCACCGTGCCGCCGGGCGTGGAAGACGGCCAGATCATCCGCCTGAAAGGTATGGGCGAAAAAGGCAAAGGCAAAACAGTTGGCGACGCCCTGGTCGAAATCTCGGTTAAACATCACCCGTGGTTTGTGCGGGTCGGTACGGACATCCATGTGGAACTGCCGGTGACCATACAAGAAGCCGTGCTGGGCAGCGTTGTCGAGGTCCCCACCATAGATGGCCCCGTCAGCGTGACCGTACCTAAAGGATCAAACGCTGGCGTGCGTCTGCGCCTCAAGGGCAAGGGCATTGTGGACACCAAATCCGGCACCCGCGGTGACCAGCATCTGGTGATCCGGGTTGTCTTGCCCGACAATGCGACGGGCTTCGAAAAACTGGTCAAACAATGGGCCCCTGGCAACGACTATGATGTTCGGGGGAATTTCCGTAAACTGCAGGAATGATTACGCCTGCCCTTCGACTTTTTACTCTGTTCAAACATGCCGTCCTCGGCTTCATCAAAAATGGTGACGCCCTGATCGCTGGTCATCTGGCGTTCATGGGACTGCTGACCCTGTTTCCCTTTCTGATCTTTCTGGTGGCCCTGGCGGGCTTCGCCGGCAATACCGAGGCCGGGACTATGGTCGTGGCCTACATTCTGGAAAATATGCCGGAAGACGTCGCCATTGTTTTCGAAGGTCCCTTGATCGAAGTCCTACAAGAAGTGCGCGGCGGTTTTTTGACGCTTGGGGTCGCCGGTGCCTTATGGACCGCGTCGTCCGCTCTGGAAGGTGCCCGTGCCGGGGTTGAGCGGGCCTTTGGCCAGAGCATGATCATTCCCTTCTGGCGACGCCGGCTGGAAAGCCTCGCCCTGGTCGTGGTCGGTGCCGCCCTGATCCTTGTCGTTTCCACAGCCTTGCTTTTTGCGCCCATCCTGTGGGCTGACACCGCTCGCTCCCTGGGCTATGACGGTTTGACAATACTGGATTTTGGCTCAACCCGTGCAGTCATCAGTATTGGATCAATCTTTCTGGTGCTCAGTGCGCTTTATGCCATGCTGCCCGCCCGCAGACCGCGCTGGCTTGCGGTGCTGCCAGGGGCTGTGCTGACCTTGTTGTTGTGGGCCGGGGCGGCCTTGGCCTTTTCGCTCTACCTCGGGCACTTCAATAATTATGACGTGACCTATGGCAGTCTCGGCGGCATCGTGATTGCCATGTTGTTCTTCTATCTGCTGGGGGCTATTTTCCTGTTTGGGGCCGAATTCAATGCCGCCATTCATCATGGCGCCATTCAAGAGGAACAAGCCTCCTCCTGAGCCATTTACCATCCTTAGAGCCATTTTATTGCACCGGACATTGGTGTAAGTTCATCCTGAAGCAATTTGCGCAATACGGTGAGGGATATGACGGAACCAACAGGATTGATGGCAGGCAAACGCGGCTTGATCATGGGCGTCGCAAACGAACGCTCATTGGCCTGGGGTATTTCCCGTGCCTTGCACGCCCATGGTGCGGAACTGGCCTTCACCTATCAGGGCGAAGCCCTGGAGAAACGCCTGCGCCCGCTGGCTGAATCCATCGGCAGCGACATCATCATGCCCTGCGACGTCACCGACGAAGACAGCATCGATGCGACCTTCGCCGCTTTGGAAGAAAAATGGGGCACGATCGATTTTGTTGTGCACGCCATTGGCTTCTCGGATAAAGACGAGTTGAAAGGCCGCTATGTGGACACCAGCCGTCAGAATTTCCTGATGAGCATGGATATCAGTTGTTATTCCTTCACCTCCATTTGTCGACGCGCAGAGAAATTAATGCCCGATGGCGGCAGCATGATCACCCTCAGCTATTATGGGGCCGAGGCTGTGATCCCGCACTACAACGTTATGGGTGTGGCCAAGGCCGCCCTGGAGGCCAGCGTACGTTACCTGGCGGAAGATCTTGGTCGCCAGAAAATTCGCGTCAATGCCATTTCGGCCGGTCCCATCAAAACCCTGGCCGCTTCCGGCATTGGTGACTTCCGTTATATCCTGAAATGGAACGAACTGAATTCACCCCTGCGCCGAAATGTCGACATTGATGATGTAGGCAAGTCGGCCGTTTATATGCTCAGCGATTTGTCCTCTGGCGTCACCGGCGAAGTACATCATGTGGATGCCGGTTATCACGTGGTGGGCATGAAGGCAGTCGACGCGCCCGATATATCGACTGTCTGATACGCGGGATATCAAGCAATGTCTCATAATACCTTTGGCCATCTCTTTCGTGTGACCACCTGGGGCGAAAGCCATGGCCCGGCCATTGGCTGCGTCATCGATGGCTGCCCACCGGGGATCGAGCTGACCGAAGCCGACATCCAACCGTGGCTCGATAAACGCAAGCCCGGCACATCGCGCTTTGTTACCCAGCGCCGCGAGAGCGACGAAGTCCGCATCATGTCCGGCACCTTCGAAGGCCGCACCACCGGCACACCCATCGCCCTGGAAATCGCCAACACGGACGCGCGCTCAAAAGATTACGACGACATCAAGGATAAATACCGGCCGGGCCATGCCGATTTCACCTATCGAGCCAAATATGGCGACCGCGATTACCGGGGATCGGGTCGGGCCTCAGCCCGCGAGACCGCCTGCCGTGTGGCCGCTGGTGCTGTCGCCCGCAAAGTGCTGGGTGCAAGTATTCACATCCAGGGCAGCCTGGTGCAGGTCGGTGGCGACCAGATCGACCGCGACAACTGGAACGATGCCACCATCAGTGAAAATGATTTCTGGTGCGCCGACGCTGAGGCCGCCACACGCTGGGAAAACCAGCTGGATACTTTGCGCAAAAGCGGGTCGTCCGTGGGTGCCATCATCGAAGTCACTGCCACGGGCGTGCCCGCCGGGTGGGGTGCGCCGATCTATGCCAAACTGGATACCGACCTCGCCGCCGCCATGATGAGCATCAATGCCGTCAAAGGCGTGGAAATCGGCGCGGGCTTTGCCGCCGCCGCCCTCACCGGCGAGGAAAACGCTGATGAAATGCGCGCCGGTCCAGGCAATGTGGGCCATGAATTTACCTCTAATCACGCAGGCGGCATTCTGGGCGGGATCTCGTCTGGTCAGGAAGTTGTCGTGCGCTTCGCCGTCAAGCCGACCTCCAGCATTTTAACCCCGCGCCAGTCCATCACCATCGACGGCGAAAACACCGACGTCCAGACCAAGGGCCGCCACGACCCCTGCGTCGGCATTCGCGCCGTGCCCGTGGGCGAAGCCATGATGGCCTGCACCCTGGCCGATCACATGTTGCGCCACCGCGGCCAGGTAGGTTAATAAGCTGGTTAACCTCTTTACTCCCTCCGCAAAGACCCCCAAAGCCCCCCCTTAAGGAAATCGACTATGTCTGACTATCAACCCACCCACGTTATGGCCCTTGATCTGAAACAGGGCGACCTGGACGAACGCACCCAGGCCTATTTTGAAAAATGCCAGGAAAAGCTCGGCATGGTCCCGAATGTATTGCTGGCCTATGCCTGGCATCCGGAAAAACTGGCCGCTTTCAGCGCCATGTATAATGGCCTGATGCTGGGCGACAGTGGCCTGAGCAAGCTGGAGCGGGAAATGATTGCCGTGGCGGTTTCGTCGGAAAACAAATGTGTTTATTGCCTGGTCTCGCACGGCCAGGCCGTGCGGGCCTATTCCGGTGATCCGGTGCTGGGTGAATTGCTGGTCATGAATTATCGCAATGCCAAACTGGAGCCCCGCCAGCGCACCATGCTCGACTTCGCCGTCAAGATGACCGAAAACCCCAAAAACATGAACGAAGCCGACCGCCAGTCTTTGCGCGATGTGGGCTTTTCCGATGCTGATATCTTCGACGTCGCCGACACTGCCGCCTTTTTTAACATGTCCAACCGCGTCGCCCTGGCCATCGACATGATGCCTAACCTGCAATATCACGGGCAAAACCGGTAGGGATTGAGGGACAACTGCCCCTCAATTTCTGAGCGGCCTTGCCACACCACACGCCGTCATTCCGGGCTTGACCCGGAATCTCTGGCGACTTGCCGCCTGCACACATTGCGGACAAGCTGCAGAGACTCCGGATCAAGCCCAGAGTGACGAAGAAGGGGAAGGTCACAAAATATATTTACGTATAATGCGTATTTTTCTTGACAAATACTTAAAAACCGTATATTGTGCAAAAAGATGTGATGGGGATGAACACCATCAAGACGGACGAGTGATTGTCGATCCTGGCACATATCAAAAAACTATCTCGATCAATCAAAAAACACCCCTGATCCCTGCATAATAGAGCGTATGGATGCCTTTGAGTTGAACAGAGCTTTCCTTATTGTAAAACCGCTTTGATCTAACGGGTTTGATAACATGGCATTAAAATTTGTTGGAAGTGGCAGGACATCTCAAGTGATGAGTTATCTGCTCAAGTTGCTTTTGTTTCTACATGTGCCCGGATTGCATCTACTGTCATTAGGGAAGAAAAAAACTGGCCTGCTCCTGCTAATTCCGTTGCTTGCTGGAATATTAATCATGGATGCAATGCCCTTCAAGGTATCACACTCCTGGTATTTCGGACTTCAGGTGGTGATATTGATGTTCCTTCTCGCAACTTTGCTATCATTCATTTTTGTCGTTTTTGATTTGGCAAATTTGAGTCACAGAGGCATCGGAACTCGGTCAATAATAATTGCGATGATTTATTTGACTGCGTTTTATTGGCCTAGTGACAGCGAACATTTGGAAAATACTGAACTATATCTCGCATTTGACCAGCAAATGTGTCCTGAAATTTGTTTTGGTGAATTTGCTGCGTACACCCCAGTGAGGGAAACCAGCCAAGTGAAAACGATTCCCACCGTTGGCGACATCGTTGTCTACGAAGTTGATCAAGAAGAGTTCGCAAGTAGAATTTTGGCCACGGCTGGTCAAGCAGTTTGTATTGACGAAAAACCCGAAATTTTGGTTGAAAACTCTGAGAAATCGATGTGCAAAGTTGACGTCCTTGCAGGACCGGAACAGTTTTACGTCTTTGGAAACGACAACGCACCCGGAAAATGGGACCAATATGTCCATCAAGGTTTGATTTCATCAAACCAAATTATTGGCATCAACCCTGTGGTTGTCGCAAATTGGTCTGAAGCCCTGTCTGCTACGTTTTCAAGCGCCGTGTTTCTTGGTGATATCTATTATCAAAGAGATTAACCTCTTCGAATCAACGTTAATTCAAAACAAGAAATAACGCCCCTATCAATCCACGATGAAAAGGAGAACCTAATGAGTATGAATTAGCTGAAGAAGCAAAAATCTCATTATACAATCTATCTCGGCCGCTTTTAGCGGCCTTTTTTTTTATGTACGAACAGAATGGATAATATCATGTCAAATTTTGGCGAAAGTAACTTCTTTGCCCCGAAAGGCTCTCAGCCAACAACCGATAGTCCGTTGGCGACTACAACCAACATTGAAACAGCCTGGGCACGCCCACTTATTAACGGATTGATAGCTGGCGCGAAGCAAGCTCCAAAATATATCGGAAAATTCAAAGACTTTATCAAAGGTAAACCGAAACCAAAAGCACCTCCCCGACCTGTAAACCAAAACCGGCCGCTATCTGAAAGGCCCGTCAATCAGAACAGAACAAAAGTAGCTCGAACAATTGACAAATTTGTAACGCACCCTTTGGCCAGACCTGTCACAGAAGAACTGGCAGTACAGCTTGCCCAATATGCAGAAAGGCAAAAAGCCGAGAGAGAAAAAACCAAAGCGAAGATTGGGTCTATCGACATCTGGGGAGGCATACCAGGTGGCGTTGAATCAGGCTGGGGCAGCACAGGGGGATCAGGCGGCGGCAAGCCTTCATCAATGGCTGAAGCTGAATACAACTCTGCCCAGGGCGGCACATCAGATTCCAGCACTGGTAGCCAGTCCTTTTCAGGTTCCGCCGCCGACGGCTGGGGAGCCACAGGTGGATCAGGTGGTGGTGCCGCAGAATCGCAGGCGGAAGCAAACTTCAACGCGGGCCAGGGTGGTCCGTCCGATTCAAGCACGGGCAGCGCATCTTTTTCCGGTGCACCAGGTGATTTCGGTATGGATGGGCTGGGCTCAGACACGGAAGGGGCCGGGGGATGGGGTTTTCCCATTGTGCTTGACCTTGATGGAGATGGTCGCATTGACGTCATACCGCCTTCTCAATCTCAGGCGCGCTTTGACGTTACGGGTACTGGTCGGCGGCAACTATTGGCCTGGGTCAGTCCGGATGATGGTGTACCGGTCTATGATGAAGACGGCGATAGACTGATATCGCATTGGGATGAAATTGCCTTCAAGGATTTTTTGGCTACGGCAAAAACTGATCTTGAAGGGCTTGCCTGGTTTGACCAAATCGCACAAGGCGGCAACGAAGATGGCGTGCTGGATGAACGCGATGAGGCCTGGTCAAAATTTGGAGTTTGGCAGGATGTTGACCAAGACGGCCAAACGGATCCTGGCGAATTACATATGAGCAAAGATGGTGGTCTGACGTCGGTTAATTTGATGTCAGACGAACAAGCAATTGACGTTGGACCAGATGCCAAAGTCTTCGGTCGTGGATCGTATGAATACCAGGATCACAATGGCGCCACCCAAAGCGCTGATCTCTTTGATACGGCCCTGCGTTATGAAGACCCGAGCGCCAAATCAATAAATTCTGACGCAACGACAAGCAAAGAACTTCGTGGATTACCCCCGCTGGTCCGTCTCGATGGGCAACCATTGAAGTTGAGCGAAAAATTGTATCCGGCCATGGCTTATAAGGAGAATGTCTACGAGGCCTGGCCTGAGGAAGCGATTACCAAGGCTACGAAGCGGTACCCTGAGTTACCGCGCCAGATTGAAGAAAGTCAGCAGCTGGTGCCGGATCATCCGGATGATTTGCTGGACCCGAACTATTTTGAAGAACCGGAGAACCCGACCTTCAAGGACCTTTATCGGGCGGGCGTCTGGAAGCAGAAGAAGCAGGGGAAATTGTAGCTGGCATTTCCCTCGACCGCGGCGCCGCCCAAGACTGTCTTTGCAGGACGTCCGGGCGGTTTTTTTGTGTCTGGAGTTCAGGAAAGCGATAGAGGTTGTGGCCGACTGCCTCTCAATTTCTGAACGGCCTTACCACACTATACTCCGTCACCCCGCACTTGATGCGGGGTCCATGCTTCGCATATTCTGGGCATCATTTAGTCTCTTCCCGCTGAACCCGATCCAACCGCGTAGATGCCGGATCGGGTCCGGCATGACGGAGTGTGTGGGTGTCAGAATTGTCGTAATGACCGACCCTCAGGCACTCGACGCAAGGGATAACATCAAACCGAACGCTCAAATTCCGCCACCAGTTCAACATGCGGGGACCAGGCGAATTGGCCGACGGGGGTGACGCGGGTCAGGGCGTAGCCGCCGTCGACAAGTTCGCGGGCATCGCGCGCAAAGGTGCCGGGGTTGCAGGAGACATAGGCGACTTTAGGCACCGCCGACATGGAAAGTTCTTCGCAAGTCACCTGGGCGCCGGCGCGCGGTGGATCGAGCACCACGGCGTCGAGCTTTTTGAATTCTTTTGTCTGCAAGGGTCGGCGATCCAGGTCGCGGATTTCTGAATGCACGTTCACGCGGCCCGCACTTTTATTAACGGCGGCTTGCAGGGCACCGATGGCGCGCTCGTCGCCGTCATAGGCGCTGACCTGGCAACCATGGGCGGCCAGGGCGAGCGCAAAAGTTCCGACACCAGAATAAAGATCAGCGACTTTTTTGGCGTCCCCCACATGGGCCAGCACAAGTTCCGTCAGCACCGCTTCAGCCGCCGCACTTGCCTGCAAAAACCCCGTCGCCGGAGCCACTACATTGGTGCCGCCAAAGGCGATCACAGGTTCTTTCGCCATGATGATGACTTCAGGGGTTTTGGGCCCCCAGCTTAGTCGCGGGATTTCATGCTTTTGGGCAAATTCACTCAGGCGCATCCGAAGTTCCATGTCAGGCTCACCCGGCGCCTCAATGGTCAGATCAATGCCCGTATCGGTCAGGGTTGCGGCAATGCCGAGGCCTTTTTTGTGAATTTTCAGAGTGCTGATCAGGTTGCGCACATCCGCGATGATGGCGTTCAATTTCGGGTCCAGCACGGCGCAGGTCTCAATATCGACGACCTCGTTGGTGCCTTTTTTCTGATAGCCCATCAACAAACGCCCACCTGCCCGGATGGCAGTCCAGCGGGTGCGGCGACGGCTGTCGCGTTTGATCAAGCGTGTGGGGGCAACGGTGACATCTTCCAGGCCACGCCGGGCCAGGGCATCGACCACGATCTGGCGTTTCCAGTCCTGTTCGGCCTGTTCACCCAGATGTTGCAGGGAACAACCGCCGCATTCACCATAATAAGGACAAGGTGGAATTTGCCGACCGGGGCCTGGTTCAATGACCTCAAGCAACTTCGCCCTGATGGTCTCGCCCCCTGCACCAGACGCACCAGGTTTGCCGGATCGCTGCACCCGGACGCGGTCGCCCACCACCGTATGGGGCACAAAAACCTTCTGGCCATCATGGCTGCCAATGCCATCGCCCTGGCCACCGAGGGACATAATCTCGACTTCAAATTTGATATCTGGCGTCATCGCTTGGGTCCTCTTGGTCCCTTGTGGCCTCTTGGGCCCTTATTGTCTTTGGGGCCTCTTGGGCCCCAGGGCCCGCGTGGCCGGTTACGTTTGACCCAAGCGCCACCAGTTGTCGGGATCGCGCTGGCTCCTGTTGAGCGGCGCCTTGATACACTGAAAGGCTTCGCGACTGCCACTGGCTTGTGTGTCTCTTTGCCATGTCCAAACATGGGAACGTGTCTATAGCGAAAAAACGGGATCAAAGCCATGCCTGCGACGAATCCACCGATATGCGCCCACCAGGCAACACCGCCGCCGCCATTATCACCCGCCGCATTAAAGAACTGTAATCCGATCCAGATGCCCAGAACCCACAGGGCCCTGATCTTGATGGGATAGATCAGAAAGCCGAACCACAACAGTATGGTCACACGGGCATGGGGATAGAGCAACAAATACGCCCCCAGCACACCAGAGATCGCCCCACTGGCTCCGATCATGGGCACCGTCGAGGATGGGTCCGCAAGGATTTGTCCGGCGGCCGCCCCCAGACCCGACAACAGATAAAAGGCAATGAAGCGCTTGTGCCCCATGGCGTCTTCGACATTATTGCCAAAGACCCAGAGGTAAACCATGTTGCCAATTAAGTGCATCCAGCCGCCATGCATAAACATGGAGGTTATGATCGAAGCCCAGGCCGGGATCAGGATCAGTTCCGGCGGCAATACCCGCGTGCCCATCAGGTTCGACGGGATCAAACCCAGGGACAACACAATACGATGCCCCTGCCCGCCCAGTGAAAACTGCCAGAGAAAAACGCACACGCAGATGGCGATGATCGTCCATGTCACGTAAGGCTGAATGTGGGTTGGGTTATCGTCGTGAATGGGGATCATGGCTTTTGATCTGACGTTTTTCTGGCGACGATCAGAAATTCCACATTGCCTTCCGGCCCTTTGATCGGGCTGGTGGTCAGGCCCAGCACGGACCAGTCCGACAAGCCGTTCAACCAGCCCTCGATCTTGTCGCAAACTTCGGTATGTAATTCAGGGTCCCGCACCACGCCCCCTTTGCCCACATTACCGCGGCCCACTTCGAACTGGGGTTTGATCAGGGCAATCAGATAGCCACCTGATTTGGCCAGCGCCATGGCGGCTGGCAGCACCGTTTGCAAACCAATAAAACTTGCATCGCAAACCACAATATCAATGTCATCAGGTATTTGAACTTCGTCCAGATAACGCGCGTTCGTTTTTTCCAGCACCACGACCCGATCATCCGAGCGTAATTTCCAGGCCAGTTGTGCTTGTCCCACATCAACGGCATAAACCTTGTCCGCCCCGCGCGTCAGCAAAACATCGGTAAAACCACCGGTCGATGCACCCACATCAATGCCGGTGAAACCTGTGGGGTCAATGGAAAATTCGTCCAGGCCTTGTACCAGCTTCAGGCCGCCACGACTGACCCAGGGGTGTTCCTGGCCGCGCACATCCAGCGGCGTATCGGCCTTCACCTGGTGGCCGGGTTTCTCCAGCTTCTGTTCTTCTGTATAAACCTTGCCGGCCATGATCAGGGCCTGGGCCTTGCTGCGATTTTCCACCAGGCCCCGGTCCACCAGGGCCGCATCAAGACGGATTTTGCCGGATGACTTTACGGGTTTTTCACGTTTGGATTTTTTTTTGGCCATGATACAGGCAGGCTATCTACATGCGGTTATTTAACCGGGTGGCGGTGTCAGGCGCGAGCGGGCTTTTGCGACACGTCCCGATCCAGTGCGCTTAAGGCTTTTGTCACGATGGCCTCTGCATCCAGTCCGGCCTGGGCATATTGTTTGGCAGGGTTGTTGTGGTCCTGATAAGTATCCGGCAAATGCATGGGTCGCACTTTCAGGCCCACATCCAGCAAACCTTCACTGGCGAGCATGTCCAGTACCTGGGCAGAAAATCCACCGCCAGAACCTTCTTCAACAGTAATCAAAACGTCGTGGCTTTGCGCCAGGCCACGAATCATTTCCACATCCAGAGGTTTGGCAAAACGGGCATCGGCGATGGTCACGGAAATGCCATGCGCGCCCAGGTCTTCGGCTGCCAGTTCGCATTCGGTCAAACGGGTGCCAAAGGACAGCAAGGCAATGGTCGAGGCATTTGACCCCTGGCGGACAATCCGGCCCTTGCCAATTTCCAGCACCTCACCACGTTCCGGCAGGTCAACACCAACGCCTTCGCCGCGCGGATAACGAAAGGCGATGGGGCCGTCATTATAGGCCGCCGCCGTCGCTGTCATATGCATCAACTCGGCTTCATCTGCCGCCGCCATCACCACCATGCCCGGCAGGCAGGCGAGATAGGCCACATCATAGGCCCCGGCATGTGTCGCACCATCGGCACCCACAAGCCCGGCCCGGTCGATGGCAAAACGTACGGGTAATTTCTGGATCGCCACGTCATGCACGATCTGATCGTATGCCCGTTGCAAGAAAGTCGAATAAATTGCCACGAAGGGTTTATAACCCTCGGTCGCCAAACCAGCGGCAAAAGTCACCGCATGTTGTTCCGCGATCCCCACATCAAAAGTGCGGTCCGGGAAGACATCGCCAAATTTATCAAGGCCCGTGCCCGATGGCATGGCTGCGGTGACAGCAATGATTTTGTCGTCGACCTTTGCTTCAGCGATCAGGCCTTTGGCAAAGACACTGGTATAGCTCGGCGCATTGGGCACCGGCTTTTCCTGGGCACCCGTCACCACATCAAAGCGCGAGACACCATGATATTTATCGGCTGAATCCTCGGCCGGGCCATAACCATGACCCTTGTGCGTTACCATATGGATCAGCACCGGGCGATTTTCATCGGCATCGCGTATGTTGCGCAAAGTCGGCAGCATGTGGTCCAGGTTGTGACCATCGATGGGGCCAACATAATAAAAACCCATTTCCTCAAATAACGTGCCACCGGTGGCCATGCCCCTGGCATATTCCTCAGCCAGGCGGGCGCGCTTTTCCAGGCTGTCCGGCAAGTGCTGGGCCACCTGTTTGGCGATACTGCGCAAGCCCAGATAAGGCCGCGAGGAAATCAGCCGCGAAAGGTAAGCACTCATGGCCCCCACGGGTGGTGCGATGGACATGTCGTTATCGTTCAGGATTACGATCAGACGGCTGGACATGGAACCGGCGTTGTTCATGGCCTCATAGGCCTGACCCGCTGTCATGGCCCCGTCGCCAATAACACAGATTACCTTGTTGTCGCCGCCCGCCAGATCACGCGCCACAGACATGCCAAGGCCAGCCGAAATTGAGGTTGAACTATGGCCCGCGCCAAAGGGGTCGTATTCGCTTTCGCTGCGTTTGGTAAAGCCGGAAATACCGCCGCCCTGGCGGACCGAGCGCAACTGCTCCCGTCGTCCGGTCAATATTTTGTGCGGATAGCTTTGGTGTCCCACGTCCCAGATCAGGCGATCGCGTGGTGTATCAAAAATATGATGCAAGGCCACGGTCAGCTCAACCACACCAAGACCCGCACCCAGATGACCACCGGTCAGCGAGACCGCATCAATCATGTCGGCACGCACTTCCCCGGCCAGCTGTTTCAGCTGTTCTTCGTCAAAGTCCCTGATGTCCGCCGGGCTTGAGACGGTGTCCAACAGGGGTGTGGGTTGTTTGGGTGCCACTATTCGTATCGCCTTAATTACGCCGTTCAATTACAAAATTCGCCAAGTCCTTGAGAAGATCGGCTTTTTCGGCGAAAGGTTCAAGATGTTTCGCCGCTTGATCTGCCAGCATGCGGGCCTGGGTTCTGGCTCGTTCTATACCAAGGATTGATACAAATGTCGCCTTTCCTCTGTCTGCGTCTTTTTTGACGGCTTTTCCCATGGCCTCGGCATCGCCTTCTGCATCCAGAATATCGTCGACAATCTGGAAGGCCAGACCCAGATCATGGGCATAAGCATGCAAGGCCAGGAACTGCTGTTCTGACGCCCGCCCCAATATGGCACCGGCCTCACAGGCCACCGCAATCAGGGCACCGGTCTTCAGTTGTTGCAAGCGGGTGATATGCTGCACATCCGGCTCATTAACTGTTTCTGAGTCCAGATCAATCATCTGCCCGGCGACCATGCCTTGCGGTCCGGCAGCCCTGGCAACCGCCACCACAAGCCGCGCCCGGATGGCCGGATCGCTATGATAGCTTTCATCGCCCAAAACCTCAAAAGCCAGGGTCAGCAAGGCATCACCTGCCAGCACAGCCGTGGCCTCATCATATTTGATATGGACCGTGGGAAGACCCCGACGCAGTTCATCATCGTCCATACAAGGCAGATCATCATGGATCAGGGAATAAGTGTGAATGATCTCGATGGCTGCGGCGACCCGCAGGGCCGAAGCTTTCGAGACCCCGAATAAATGCGCACTTTGCAGAACCAAAAAAGCCCGCAACCGTTTGCCGCCCGCCTGAACCGAATAATGCATGGCCTCGTGCAAGCGCTTCTCCGCGCCATCACTGTGCGGCAAGACAATATCCAGCTCCCGCGCCAGGTCTTGCGTGCAGGCTTGTAGGGCCACCTCGAATTTCAGAGACATATGGTGACTTCTCTCTCGCCCGGACCCAACCTACTCAACATCCAATGGCTCGGTGGAAACACCGCCATTGCCATCGGGAATAATCTTGTCGATGCGCGCCTTGGCATCACCAAG
Organism: Alphaproteobacteria bacterium; assembly: GCA_018650465.1. Lineage (GTDB taxonomy): Bacteria > Pseudomonadota > Alphaproteobacteria > UBA2966 > UBA2966 > JABILA01. Next base: position 29,414 of record JABIFY010000030.1, on the reverse strand, counting down.
CTTGCTCTCGCAATGACGCTTCAGCTGCGTGCCGCGGGTGTAGATATCGATGGACTCGTCCAGATTGACATTGCCGCTTTCCAGACGATCAACAATATCCTCCAACTCACGCAGCGCATCTTCGAAGCTGAGCGCAATAATTTCCGGCGGCAAATCTTTGCCAGCCTTGGTATTCGGGGCTTTAGCCATGGGAACTCCCTTGTTCGCACTGATTTTATGCTGCACCGCGGTCCGGGGCAATAACCCAGGTCAAGAATCAAGAGCCAATAATCGCTAGATCGTTCCAGCAATCTCCTTCAGATCAGCCCAGGCGGACACCACGTCATCTTGCGTTGTATTGGTCTGGCCAATGACAAAGCGGATGGCGTAGTGGCCCATGCAGTGGGTCTGGGTCAGATAGAGACGGCCATCGTCGTTGACGGCATGTACGAGCTTTTCGTTAAAGGCATCCAGCTCGGCCTCGTCCGTCATGCCTTCAGGCGTCCAGCGGAAGGTCAGTAGCGTCAGGCTGCGGGGGACCAACAAATCAACTTCTGGCTCAGCAACAATCGTCGCTTCCAGGTTTTCAGCCCATTTGATCTGGTCGCGCAGTTTGGCTTTCATGCCATCGACGCCCATGCTGCGGATGACGAACCACAGTTTCAGGGCGCGGAAACGACGGCCCAGGGGTACGCTCCAGTCGCGGTAGTCGATGACCGATCCGGTTTCCCGGCTTTGCAAATAGGCAGGCAGGATCGACAGGGTTTTGATTAACGATTCTGAATCCCGAATGAAATGGGCCGAACAATCAAAATTGGTGAACATCCATTTGTGGGGGTTAAAGACAAAGCTGTCGGCATGTTCAATACCGTCGATCATGGCGCGCTGTTCTTCCAGCAAAAGCGCCGTGCCTGCCCAGGCCGCATCCACATGCAAATAGATATCATGGCGACGGCATATTTCACCGATGGCCCGCAGGGGATCAATCGCCCCGGTGCCCGTGGTACCAAGACAAGCCACAACCACAGCTGGTTTGATGCCTGCCGCAATATCGGCTTCGATGGCGGCTTCCAGTTCGGCAGGCACGAGGGCGAGATTTTCATCGACGGCAATTTTGCGTAAAGACTGACGCCCGAGGCCCGCAACCATCACGTCTTTTTCAATGGACGAATGGGCTTCTGCCGAGGCATAAACGGCCAGCGGCTGTACGGCTTTCAGGCCCTGTTCATTGGCGGCCCAGTCCGTGGCCTTTTCCCGACCCACAAGGATGGCCACCAACGTGGCGCTGGAGGCGCTATCCTGAATGACGCCTTCGAAACCATCCCCCAGGCCCAGCATTTTGGCCAGCCATTCCATCATGCGGGTTTCCATTTCGGTCGCCGCAGGTGAGGTCTGCCACAACATGCATTGTGCGCCCATGGTCGTGACCAGCATTTCCGCCAATACAGACGGCGGGCTGGAATTGGACGGGAAATAGGCAAAGAATTTGGGGTGCTGCCAGTTGGTGATACCAGGCACAACGATCTTTTCAAAGTCGGCCATGATGTCCGTCATGTCTTCGCCTGCATCAGGGGCGGCAGTGGGCAATTGGGCGGCGATGTCGCCAGGCTGGACCTGTGCCCGCACCGGGCGTGTCTCAACCGTTTCCAGATAACTGGCCATCCAGTCGACCATGTCATGGGCGTGGCGGCGGAAGTCTTTATTATCCAATTTGTCAGTCTCCGGTTTGCATGAGGGATTGCACATGGATGGCAACACTACGACCAAGGGCACCAAGGTCATAGCCACCTTCAAGGGCTGAGACAACCCGGCCACCTGAATGCTGGTCGGCGATGGCCAGCAGCTCGTCCGTGACCCAGCCGTAATCTTCATCCTGCAAATTCAGTTGCGCCAACGGGTCATCGGCATGGGCGTCAAAACCGGCAGAAATCAACAGCAATTCAGGTTTGAATTCATTCAGGGCCGGAAAGACATGCTCGGCAAAGCGGCTGCGAAAAACACCCGATCCTGTTCCAGCTGGCAACGGCACATTTATGATATTGCCCTGGCCGGTCTCACCAGACGCCCCGGTGCCCGGATAATGCGGATATTGATGGCTAGAAGCATAAAACAGGTCTTTATCTTCCCAAAAGGCGGCTTGGGTGCCGTTGCCGTGGTGCACGTCGAAATCGACAACGGCGACACGCCCAAGGCCAAACTTGTTGCGGGCGTGGCGGGCGGCGATGGCAACCGAATTAAACAGACAAAAGCCCATGGCCCGGTCGGGCTCGGCATGATGGCCAGGCGGGCGCACGGCACAAAAGGCATTGTCAGCAGCGCCAGCCAAAACTTCGTCCACCGCGGCACAAACGGCCCCGGTGGCGCGTAAGGCGGCCTGGGCTGAGCCCGGAGACATGATGGTATCTGGATCCAGATAAATCTGGTTGTCTAAGGGGGCGCGGGCGAACACATCTTCCACAAAGGCTTCCGGGTGGTTCAGGATCAGGGTTTGCCTTGAAACTTCCGGGGCCTCTCGCCGGTCCAGGGCCGAAAATTGCGCCGCCCCCAGGGCATTGTTGACGGCCCGCAAACGATCACTGCGTTCCGGGTGGCCTTCACCTGTATTATGGTCAAGGCAGGCATCATGGCTGAAAAGCAATGTTGTCACGGTTATTTCCCTGATTTGGGGTAAGGACAAGGTCACGTAATTATGAACGCCCGCGCCCGGACATGATTGTTATTTAACCCGAAATCGGTTTCTAATGCCGAACTGAGACGTACGACTTTATCTTATAGACTTTTGTTTGGGAATTTCGAATGCTGGTCAGGACGAATTTATGAAGCTGCCGGGACAATTACTGGTCGTCGCCATTATAGGCGGCATTGGCTTGGTGGGCTGGAATTATCGCCAGGACATTCCCCTGGTCTCAGCCTTTTTTGAACAGGGTAATAGCAAAAAACATCGGCGCGGTGGGCGCGCGGTTTTTGTCGAAACCAAAAAGGCACGGGCTGACACGGTCCTGATTTCGGTTGACGCCATTGGCACTGCCAAATCCAACGAAAGTATTATTGTCACCACGCAAGTCACCGGTATGGTCAGCAAAATCCATTTCCGCGAAGGTCAGTGGATCAAAAAAGGCTCCCCCCTGGTCGATCTGGATGCAGGCGAGTTGGACGGTGAACTGGCCGAAAAAATTGCCTTGCGCGATACCGCCAAACGCACCTATTTGCGCACCCAAAAACTGGCCGGCAAAAAGAACGTCCCTGCCGCCCGTGTGGAAGAATTATATGGTGCCTTGATGGCGGCGGAAGCCCGGGTGCGGTCTGATGCCGCCAAGCTGGCTGAATATAAAGTCATGGCACCCTTTTCAGGTCGCCTCGGTCTACGCCGTATCAGCCTCGGTGCGCTGGTGCGTCCGGGGGATCAAATCACCACCCTGGATGATACCTCGCGCTTGAAAGTTGATTTCCGCATTCCGGAAACGGCCATTTCCCATATCTCGATAAAGCAGGTTGTGACGGCCAATAGTGCCGCCTGGCCAGACCAGGATTATGTGGGACGGGTGCAAACCATTGACAGTCGGGTTGATCCTACGACCCGTTCCGTCGAAATTCGCGCTATCTTTGACAATAAACAGGGTAAGCTAAAACCCGGCATGTTCCTGACAGCAACCTTAACCGCTGCCGTGCGTGACAATGCGATTTTGATCCCGGAACAGGCTCTGGTGTCCTCCAGCGACAAACAGTTTGTCTTTACAGTCGCAGAGGGCAAGGCCGTGAAAACCATTGTCACGACGGGTGAGCATATCAATGGAGACATCGAGATTCTGTCCGGTGTTGCCGTTGGCACCCCGGTCATTGTTGGCGGCGTACAAAAAGTCCGCCCCGGCCAGGCCGTGAAAGAAATGCCACCGGGTGGCTTCAAAGGCGACAAGCCAGCCAAAGGTAAAAAAACCGGCGACAAGCCAGATGGCAAGAAACCTGCCGCGGCGAAAAAGGCGAGCTAGGCAATGGTCCTCTCTGATATTTCAGTTAAGCGCCCGGTTCTGGCCACGGTCATGAGCCTGGTCATTGTGATTTTTGGCCTGTTTGGTTACAGCAAATTGAGCGTGCGGGAATATCCGGATGTGGACCGTCCTATTGTTTCGGTCAGCACGGTTTATCGTGGGGCCTCGGCGGCAATCATTGAAAGCCAGGTGACGCAAGTGCTGGAAGATGCGGTGGCCGGCATTGAAGGCATCACAAACATATCCTCGACCAGCCGCGAGGAATCGTCTTCCATCACCATCGAATTTAATGTTGACCGGGATATGGACAGCGCCGCCAATGACGTGCGCGACCGGGTCAGCCGGGCCATTCGGTCCCTGCCCGATGAAGCCGATGCACCCCGCATAGCCAAATCCGACGACGACGCCCGCTCCATCATGTGGCTGGCCCTGACCAGCAATCGCCAGGATGGGCTGGAACTTACCGATTATGCCGAACGTTATCTGGTCGACCGGCTGTCCATTGTCTCCGGTGTGGCCAATGTGCGTATTGGCGGCGGCAGACGCTACGCCATCCGTATCTGGCTCAACAAAAAGGCCCTGGCGGCACGTCAGTTAACTGTGCAAGACGTGGAAAGCGCCTTGCGGCGGCAAAACATCCAACTGCCATCGGGCCGTATTGAATCCTCGCAACGGGAAATATCGGTGCGCACGGATTCCAGCCTGCGATCCGTGGAAGACTTCGGCAAGGTCGTTGTGCGCGAGGCAGATGGTTTCTTTGTACGCCTGTCAGAGGTTGCCGAGATCGAACTGGCCGCCGAAAATGCCCGCAATGACTTTCGCACCATGGGTCGCAACGCTATTGGTATGGGTGTCGTCAAACAGTCCAAAGCCAATACTCTTGATGTTGCCACTGGCATCAAAGCCGAGATGGAAAAGCTGAATGCCACCCTGCCAGCGGGCACACGTTTAGAAGTCGCCTATGACCAGTCCGTCTTTATCGGTCGCGCCATTACGGAAGTTTTCATCGCCATCGGCATCGCCATGGCCATGGTTGTTGCCGTCAATTTTGTATTCCTGCGCAGCCTGACTGCCACCCTGATCCCGGCGGTCGCCATTCCGGTCTCGGTCATTGGCTCGCTCAGTGTGCTGGCCTCGCTGGGTTATTCCATCAACATCCTGACCTTGCTGGCCCTGGTACTGGCCATCGGCCTGGTGGTCGATGACGCCATTGTGGTGCTGGAAAATATTCACCGCCGCATTGAAGAAGGCGAAAAACCCCTGCTGGCTGCCGTGCGCGGCACCCGCCAAATCGCTTTTGCCGTGATCGCCACAACCGTTGTCTTGATCGCGGTCTTTGTGCCGATCTCCTTTATGGAAGGTGAGATCGGGCGACTGTTCAGTGAATTTGGTATCGCCGTGGCTACAGCTGTGCTGTTTTCCAGTTTTGTCGCCCTGACCCTGACACCGATGATGTGTTCCAAATTACTGCGCGAAACCAAAGAAGAAAGCGGCTTTTACAAAGTCACTGAACGTATGTTCGACGGCATGCACAATGGTTATCGCTGGCTCCTGAAGGGTGCCTTGGGCGCACCTTTGGTCGTCGTATCGATCGGCGGTATCATCAGCATTGCGGCCTGGGGCATCTATATTAATGACAAAATCCTGCCCAAGGAACTCGCCCCTGTCGAAGATCGAGGCTCGATTTTCATTCCAATATCGGCCCCGGACAGCGCCAGCCTGGATTTCACCCGTCGCTATACCCGCCAGATCGAAAAACATCTGCAACCCATCATCGACCGGGGCGATGCCTGGTCCATGCTAACAATCGTCGCCCCAAGCTGGGGCCGTCCAGGACCTGTGAACAAGGGCTTTATTATTTTCCGCCTGGTGCCCTGGGAACAACGAACCGTAACCCAGGGCGAAGTCATCAAGGAAATCTTCCCGAAGATCGTTACCGTCCCTGGCGTGCGCGCCTTCCCCGTCAGCCCCAAAAGCATTGGCCGTGGTCGTTTTGGTGCACCTGTTCGTTTGATCGTTGGCGGTCCTGATTACGAAACCCTGATGGTCTGGCGCGACAAGATGTTGGCCGCCGCCCGCGACCTGCCCAGCCTGCGCGGCCTGCAATCTGACTTTGAAGAATCCCGGCCTGAACTGTTTGTCGATATCGACCGCGACCGTGCCGCTGACCTGGGTGTGCCCGTGGAAGAAATCGGCCGGTCACTGGAGACCCTGCTGGGTTCGCGCTATGTCACCACCTTTGATCAAGGCGGCAAATTGTTCAATGTGATCCTGCAATCCAAGCCGGAGGACCGGTCCAAGCCGCGTGACCTGAGCAATATTTATGTGCGCTCAGGCAGTTCCGGCAAGCTGATCCCGCTGGCCAATCTGGTCAGCTTCCGGGAAAGCGCCGGGGCCCGTGAATTAAAACGCGCCGACCGTATGCGGGCCGTAACTATCACAGCATCGCTGGCCGCCGGAGCCACCATGGGCGATGCCGTCAAACAGCTGGAAGAACTGGCCGAAGATGTCCTGCCCGCTGATGCCCGCGTTAGTTGGGGTGGCGGCAGCAAGGAATTCCGGGATTCATCCAACACCATGATGTTCACCTTCGCCATGGCCCTGGTGATTGTCTTCCTGGCGCTGGCAGCCCAGTTCGAAAGCATTGTGCATCCGTTCATTATTATGTTGTCCGTGCCCCTGGCCCTGACCGGCGGTATGGCCGCCCTGTGGCACCAGGACCTGACCCTGAACATCTACAGCCAGATCGGGCTGGTGATGTTGATCGGCCTGACCGCCAAGAACGCAATCTTGATTGTCGAATTTGCCAATCAGTTGCGTGACCAGGGCGAAGATATCCTCACGGCTGTCACCGAAGCGTCGGTCAATCGTTTGCGCCCCATCCTGATGACGTCAATTGCAACGGCCTTTGGTGCCTTGCCACTGGCCCTGGGTACAGGTGCCGGTGCCGAAGCCCGCCGGGCACTTGGCGTGGTCATCGTCGGCGGCGTCAGTTTCTCCACCGCCCTCAGCCTGTTGATCGTGCCCGTGCTCTATTTCATCTTCGCCCGCTTCGCCAAACCATCAGGCCACATCGCCCGACGTTTAAGCCAGATGGAAAAAGATGAAGTTGTCGACAAGGCACCTGTGGCTGCCACGCCTGAGGCATCGGCGGGCAGTTAATCGGGCAAGTTACGACAGGCCTATCACCCAAACTCTCCGTCATGCCGGACTTGATCCGGCATCCATGCTTCGTTCTCATGTCAGTGCAGAAATCACAAGCGTAGACCCCGCATCAAGTGCGGGGTGACGTGGGTTTTGTCGGCGAGTGACGGATAAACATACAACATAACTCCAGCATCAAACCATTTACGCATATTATGTTTTATACGTTGACATAGAGTTTCCATTCCTGTAATTTGCAAAAAGATGTGATGGGGTTTCGCGCCAGAACAGGCTAGCGAAATAGACCAATTCCGGCCCGCATCAACAAAATTCAAGCATTTCTGAAAAAAAACCTCTAATCCCTTCATACTGGAGGGTATGGAACTCATGCAATCAAAAATACCTTTTCTGCCGCCTGACTGGACAGTTGCGCGCGGGGTGAAATATGTCACCAGGCTTGCGATCTTCATCATAGTGCCCGGCCTGCATCAGATCGCCAGCAAAAGACGACTGTTTGGAGGTCTTTTGCTGGCGGGATACTTCGCTGCCGAATTTGTGACGATTAACCTTCCCTACGACCTGTCCAAAGAAACGTATCCTGTACAGGATTTTGCCATTCTGATTGCAAAATTGGTTCAGCATGTTTCATGGATACTATTGGCACTGGACATAAGAAATCTGAAAAACAGAAAACCAGAGATCAACCCGTTTCTGATCGCAGTTTGTGCCTTTGGCCTGTATTCCATTCCTTACCACAATCCAGGAAATTCAAGACTTCTGGTCCATGACAACAATAATCTTTGCCCTGTATTTTGCTTGAATGACATCATCGAATATGACCATAGGACACTTGATACAGATATTGTTTCAGTTGGAGATTACGTCCTCATGGATCGCGTATATCCACACCCCTACATAAGCAAGATTCTAGCTATGCCTTCCAAGGATCTCTGTGAAGATGACGGGCATCTGAAATTCATTCAGGCCAATGACAAATTTACGTGTTTACCAAATTCCGATCGCAGCGGCTATTTTTATCCGCATCTGGTTTGGGGGGGACTTGATGCTAAATTTGTTGGCTTGGAAGGCAAGGACGTTTCGACAGTTCTGGATGGGGATATTCACGGCATCAACCCCCGGAAAATTGGCAATATCCGTGAATACAATTTTCTGTCCGACGAAATCACGGAAATGATTGGAAGATTTCTAGTGGCAATATATGAAATGACAGGCCTCAATTTGTTTGGCCCCTCAAGATAATCAAGGCGATTCAGATACAGAAAGGAAACGATATGAACGAACAATAGAATATTTATCAAACACCTAACATTCACCCAAGAAACCTGAGACCGCCATGCGCGGTCTTTTTTAATGAGGAAAAGACAATGGCCAGTAAGGCTGAAAGATTAGAGAGGCTTAAGCAAAAATTGACCGCAGAACAAAGTTTGTGGTCCGATCAAGACAAAATATACTGGAATCTAAAAGGAAAGGAATCTGGAGCGTATGACGATTACATTAGCGCACCCCCAATATCAGAGGAGCGAAGAGAAAAAAAGAAAATCTACAACAAAATTGTCACAGGTATGAATAATGCTGTGAGTGCGATGATAATTATCAATAAAAATATTGACTCTATCAATGCCAAAATTACAGCTCTTGAATCAGAACCCGATGACAATAATGCACCGGGGAACGGTAATCAGAAGAGTTCTCTTGACCCAGGAAAGAGTGGCTTCGACAATATTAGTCAAGCTGATGGATATGGAAATCATCAAGCACAACAATCTCGTGCGAAAGGGGTGAATATTAACCCACCTTCTCGACCCGCCCAGGGTTCGCAACCAATCTCCCCGTTGAACACGCGCAACGACACATTCCCCGTGAACACCTTGACACCATCTGCCCCGGTCGTTCCGGACTATGAGGCCGAAAATGCCCGGCAGCGGAAGATGCTGGATGGCCTCTATCCGAGTATGGGCAAGCCGCAGTTACCGCCACTGGTTCGGCGTGATGGGCAGGAACTGTCGACGGCGGAGAAGATGTATCCGGCCATGGGTTACAATGAGGATGAGTACGAGCCCTGGTCGGACGATGCTGTGGCCATGGCGATCACAAAATATCCGGACGTGGCGAAAAATGAGTCCGTCGCCCGGCGGCTTGCAGCAGCTGATCCAAATCCGCAGCCAGAGGTCGACGAGGAGGAATTCCGTTTGCCCCTCAATCCAACCCTGACGGATTTGGCGCGACACGAACAATCGAAACGAAAGAGACTCTGGTAGTTTGATCTGCCCCCACTCCTCCGCAGGCCCGCCCCCGTTCATGATTTTTCAGAACGGGTTTTTTAGTGCCTGCGGGGGAGGTGTTTGGGCAAGTTATGGTTTTCCAACCCCTACTCACGCCGTCACCCCGCACTTGATGCGGGGTCCATGCTTCATATCTAAGGAAACACATAATTCAAAGGCGTAGACCCCGCATCAAGTGCGGGGTGACGGCGTGTTTGTTGGCAAGGGCTGGTCGTCATAGACCGCGCTTAACCCAACTTCTTCCCAATCCCTCTTGACCAAGCCCCCCTGAACATTGGATGTTGAAGCATGTTTGGATTCAGCTTCATGAAACTTCTGGTTTTGGCCGCGATCATCACTGCCGTCTGGTATGGCTTCAAGATGATGACCAAAATCACCGAGGACCGCAAAGACCGGGTCGATAACCTGCGCAAGTCTGCCAGCAGGCCGACAACCGAAGATATGGTCGCCTGCCCGGAATGCGGTACATTTGTCGCGGCAAATTCCTCGTCAAAATGTGATCGGGCGAACTGTCCTTATTAGGCCCGGAACAAGACACCAAAAGTCGCCCTCGCCCTTCAATTCCCGGCTATTGACGCGTCCTGGCCTGGTCGCTAGGTTGCGGCGCACAATCGCCTTAACATATTTTGTCGTTCAACAGGTGCAGACTGACGAGAACTTCGGGACCACAAACCCTTGTTTTCTGCGGGCGGTACCAGGATTTCCGGGATTAATTCCATGGCGGCCAACAACGCCTCCGCCCCTTCATTTCAGGATTTGATCCTGACCTTGCAACAATTCTGGGCCAAACAGGGCTGTGTGCTGTTGCAGCCTTATGATCTGGAAGTGGGTGCGGGCACCTTTCACCCGGCGACAACCTTGCGTGCCCTGGGGCCAAAACCCTGGAAAGCGGCTTATGTGCAGCCCTCGCGGCGACCAACCGACGGGCGCTATGGCGAAAACCCCAACCGGTTGCAGCATTATTACCAGTTTCAGGTCATCCTGAAGCCGTCCCCGGCGAACATTCAGGAATTATATCTGGAAAGCCTGAATGCCTTAGGCATTGATACGGCCAATCACGATGTGCGTTTTGTCGAAGATGATTGGGAAAGCCCAACTTTGGGTGCCTGGGGCCTGGGTTGGGAAGTCTGGTGCGATGGCATGGAAGTGTCGCAGTTCACTTACTTTCAGCAGGTCGGTGGCTTTGAATGCAATCCGGTTTCCGGCGAAATAACTTATGGCCTGGAACGCCTGGCCATGTATGTGCAGGGCGTCGAAAACGTCTATGACCTGGACTGGAACGGCGCGGGCGTCAGTTATGGCGATGTCTATTTGCAGAACGAGCAGGAATTTTCGGCCTGGAATTTTGAAGTGGCTGACACGGATCGTTTGTTTCAGCATTTCAAAGATGCCGAGGCTGAATGTACCCTCGCCCTGGACGCAGGCCTTGCCCTGCCCGCCTATGACCAATGTATGAAAGCCAGCCACGTCTTTAACTTGCTGGATGCCCGCGGCGTCATCAGCGTGACGGAGCGTGCCGCCTATATCGGTCGTGTGCGCACCTTGTCAAAAGCCTGCTGTGAAGCCTGGCTCGTCAAGAATGGCGTGGAGGCCCAGGGATCAGGAGAGAAGCATCATGGCTGAATTCCTGCTTGAGCTACGCTCCGAAGAAATCCCTGCCCGTATGCAGGCGACGGCGGCCAACGATTTGAAACGTCTTGTTTTGGCTGGTCTGAAAGAAGCTGGCCTGATCTTTGAGACGGCTGACTGTTACGCCACGCCACGCCGTCTGACAGTGGTGATTGAAGGCCTGCCGACCGAACAGCCAGACACTCGCGAAGAACGCAAAGGCCCCAAGGTCGACGCGCCTGAAAAAGCCATTGAAGGTTTCCTGCGATCCGTCGGCCTGACCCGCGACCAGGTGGAGGAACGCGAAACACCCAAGGGCAATGTGTTGTTTGCCGTGATTGAAAAGCAGGGCCGCGCCAGCATCGATGTGCTGGGGGAGATATGTGTGGAATCATGTGCCGGGCTGCCCTGGCCTAAATCCATGAAATGGGGTGACGGCAACACACGTTGGGTTCGCCCCCTGCAAACGATCATTGCCTTGTTTGACGGGGCCGTTGTGCCCTTCGAATATGCCGGCATTAAGTCTGGTGACAAAACCGCTGGTCATCGCTTCCACGCACCAGATTTGTTCGCCGTTGAAAATTTTGCTGACTATCGCGAAAAACTGTTTGAAGCATCTGTCATTCTGGAGGCCGCCGAGCGCCAGGACTTGATCCGCGCCGGGGCTGACAAACAAGCGGCCAGTGAAGGCCTGACAGTTCAAACCGATGATGCCTTGCTGCGCGAAGTGGCCGGTCTGGTGGAATGGCCCGTGCCCCTGATGGGCCGTATCGACAAAGAATTCATGGAAGTGCCGCGCGAAGTGCTGACGGCCTCCATGCGGGCACACCAGAAATATTTCTCGCTGGAAACGGCTGAAGGTGATCTGGCACCGCGCTTTATTGTTGTCGCCAATCTGAAAGCAGAAGATGGTGGCAAGGCCATTGTCACCGGGAATGAACGCGTCCTTCGCGCCCGTCTGGCCGATGCCAAATTTTTCTGGGACCAGGACCGCAAATCGCCGCTGGATGCTCGCCTGCCTGCGCTGGAAAAAATTGTCTTCCATGCAAACCTGGGCACTGTTGCCGAGCGGGTACGCCGGGTGGAAAACCTGGCGAGTGGTGTGATCGCCAAAGCCCTTGCCACAACCCATCAAATGACCGACCCGCAAGCGGGTGAGTTGGCCGACAAGGCCCACATGGCCGCCCGTCTGGCCAAGGCCGATTTGGCCTCTGGCATGGTCGCCGAATTCCCCGAGCTTCAGGGCCTGATGGGCCGTTATTATGCCCTGGCCGATGGCGAGCCTGCGGATGTGGCCGAGGCCATTGCGGAACATTATTCACCACAAGGGCCCAAAGATACCTGCCCCACGGCCCCGGTCAGCGTGGCTGTGGCTCTGGCGGACAAACTGGATACCCTGGTCGGTTTCTTCGCCATTGATCAAAAGCCTACAGGATCAAAAGACCCCTTCGCCCTGCGCCGCGCAGCCTTGGGAATTATCCGTCTGATCCTGCAAAACAATCTACGCCTGAACCTTCAGGACGCCATTTTCAGTTCCCTGGAATTGTATGCCAACGAATTACCTGAGAAAGTCGATAGCAACCGCGTTGCTCTGGAATTGATGGCCTTCATTGCGGATCGTTTAAAGGTTTACCTGAAAGACGATGGCATTCGGCACGATCATATCGATGCCGTCTTTGGTGTCGCCAGCGATGATGACTTGATCCGTCTGGTCGCCCGCATGCGCGCCCTTGGCACGTTCCTCGCCAGTGACGATGGCGCCAATCTGGTCACCGCGTACAAGCGGGCGTCCAATATTGTGCGGGCCGAGGAAAAGAAAGACCAGGTCAGTTTCGAGGGCACCATCAATGCCAAGCTGTTGCAGGATGCAGAAGAGACAAACCTGTTTGAAGCCCTGTCCGAACAATCAAAACTCATCAACGATCATGTGGCAGAGGAAAACTTCGCTGCTGCCATGGCCGCCGTGGCCAGTTTGCGTTGGCCGGTTGACGCCTTTTTCGACAAGGTTACCGTGAACGCCGACGATGCCGACTTACGGCAAAACCGTCTGCGCCTGTTATCTCAAATTCGATCCGCTTTAAGTGCCGTTGCAGATTTCTCCAAACTCGAGGGATAAACATACGATGTCGTCTTCGACCGCCAATCAATCAAAGACCGGTAAATGGGTATACTCCTTTGGTGGAGACAAGACGGAGGGGCAGGCTGACATGCGCAATCTGCTTGGCGGCAAAGGGGCAAACCTGGCCGAGATGTCAAACCTGGGCCTGCCAGTGCCGCCAGGTTTTACCATCACCACCGATCTGTGCACCGCCTATTACGACAACGATCGTAACTACCCCACTGATCTGGACGGCCAGATGAGTGACGCCATGGCGTTGATTGAACAGGCAGTCGGCATGAAATTTGGCGACACCTCTGACCCCTTGCTGGTGTCCGTGCGCTCTGGTGCCAGGGCCTCCATGCCGGGCATGATGGATACGGTCCTGAACTTGGGGCTTAATGATGAAACGGTTGAAGGGCTGGCCGCCAAAAGTGGCGACGCCCGTTTTGCCTATGACAGCTATCGCCGCTTTATCCAGATGTATTCCGATGTGGTGCTGGAAGTGGACCATTATCATTTCGAGGAAATCCTTGAACTCCACAAGGAAGGCAAAGGCCTGAACCTGGATACGGACCTGGATGCCGATGACTGGCGCATAGTCGTCAAGGGCTTCAAGGACAAGGTCGAGGAAGAACTCGGTCGCCCCTTTCCGCAATCACCACAAGATCAGTTGTGGGGGGCCATCAGTGCTGTATTCGGCTCGTGGATGAACCGCCGTGCTGTGACCTATCGCAAACTGAACGACATTCCCGCCGAATGGGGCACTGCCGTCAACGTCCAGGCCATGGTCTTTGGCAACATGGGTGATGATTGTGCCACGGGCGTGGCCTTCACCCGCGATCCCTCCACCGGGGCCGCGGAATTTTATGGCGAATACCTGGTTAATGCCCAGGGCGAAGATGTTGTGGCTGGCATTCGCACACCGCAGCAACTGACCATCAAATCAAAAGAGGCCCAGCATTCCAAGCTGCCCGCCATGGAAGAAATCATGCCGGTTGTCTATGGCGAACTGGTTGACGTCTACAAGCAGCTGGAAAAACATTACCGCGACATGCAGGACATCGAATTCACTGTCCAGCAAGGCAAGTTGTGGATGTTGCAGACCCGGTCCGGCAAACGCACGGCCAAGGCTGCCCTGAAAATCGCTGTCGACATGGCCAACGAAGGGCTGATCAGCAAAGACGAAGCGGTCTGCCGTATTGAGCCCTCGTCATTGGATCAGCTGTTGCACCCGACCCTGGACCCGGATGCGGAACGCGATATCCTGACCCGTGGTTTGCCAGCCTCACCTGGGGCTGCCTGTGGTGAAGTTGTGTTCAATGCCGATGAAGCCGAAGTCGAAGCCGCTGCCGGAAAATCTGTCATTCTGGTGCGCGTCGAAACCAGCCCGGAAGATATTCATGGCATGCATGCCGCAAAAGGTATTCTGACCAGTCGTGGCGGCATGACAAGTCACGCGGCCGTGGTTGCCCGCGGCATGGGCCGGGCCTGTGTGGCCGGTGCCGGTGCCCTGACCGTTGATTATGCCCAGCAGGTATTTACTGTCGCTGGTCGCAGCATCAAGAAGGGCGATATCATCACCATAGATGGCAGCAGCGGCAATGTCATGATGGGTGAAGTGCCCACTGTCCAACCGGAATTGTCGGGAGACTTTGGAGCTTTGATGGTTTGGGCTGATGGCAGCCGTGCCCTGGGCGTACGCACTAATGCCGATACACCTGAAGACAGTCGCGTGGCCCGTGAATTTGGTGCAGAGGGCATTGGCCTGTGTCGCACCGAACATATGTTCTTTGATGCCGAGCGCATTCTGGCCGTGCGCCAGATGATTGTGGCTGAAGAAGAAACCGGTCGCCGTGAGGCCCTGGCCAAACTGCTGCCTATGCAACGCCAGGACTTCGTCGAGATTTTCCGCATCATGGCCGGTCTGCCGGTGACGATCCGCTTGCTGGATCCGCCCCTGCATGAATTCCTGCCCCACACAGAAGAAGAGATCGCCGGTGTCGCCGAAGCCGCTGGCGTGGATGCCAAATATCTTGGCCACCGGGTCAAGGAACTGGCTGAATCCAACCCCATGCTGGGCCATCGCGGTTGCCGTTTGGGAATTTCCTATCCTGAAATCTACGAGATGCAGGCTCGCGCCATCTTTGAGGCAGCCCTTGAGGTCAGTGCAGAGGGTGGCGAGACCGTGATCCCCGAAGTCATGATCCCGCTGGTCGCCACAGCAAAAGAGCTGGAAATCCTGAAAGCCAAAATCGCTGCCGTCGCCGATCTGGTGGCCACAGAAAAAGGCACTGCACCGCATTATCTGATCGGCACCATGATCGAGCTGCCACGTGCAGCCCTGCAGGCCGGTGAAATTGCCAAAGAAGCCGAATTCTTCAGCTTTGGCACCAACGATCTAACCCAGACAACCTTTGGCATCAGCCGCGATGATGCAGCCCGTTTCCTGGATGACTATATCAATCAGGAGATTTTCACCGTTGACCCCTTTGTCTCTATTGACCAGGACGGTGTAGGCGAGTTGGTGAAGATCGCGGCGGAACGGGGCCGGAGCACCCGCGATGATCTAAAGCTGGGCATTTGTGGCGAACATGGCGGCGATCCGGCGTCAGTGGCTTTTTGCCACAATACCGGTCTCGATTATGTATCGTGCTCGCCCTATCGTGTCCCCATCGCCCGCCTGTCCGCGGCCCAAGCTGCCATTCAGGGTTTTGCCACCGGCAGCGACTGATCCGCCAAGTGACAAATACGGCAAGCGATGGAAGCCCATCAAACCAGAAATTCATGGGTATTGCCCTGATGATCAGTGGCACCCTGGTGTTTCTTACATTGGACAGTTTTGCCAAGGAACTGGGGACCCGTATCCCGTTCCTGGAAATGGTCTGGGCGCGATACTTCTTTAATTTTCTGACCATTTTTCTGATTTTTGGCCCCCGCAAAATACCCACCTTGCTAAAGACAAAAAACCTGAAACTCAATTTAGTACGAGGGTTTCTGTTGCTGGGCGGCACGCTCACCTTCTTTGGTGCCGTTATCCACATTCCAATTGGCACAGCGACGTCGATTGGCTTTGTCTGGCCCTTGTTGGTCACAGCCCTGTCGGTGCCTTTTCTGGGGGAAAAGGTGGGCTTGCCGCGTTGGTCGGCTGTGATCGCGGGCTTCATCGGTGCCCTGATCATCATTCAACCCACAGGCGGCATTGACCATTGGGCAATTTTCCTGCCCCTCGTCATGGCTTGTTTCTACAGCATGTATCAGATCATGACCCGCATGATCGACAAGAACGAATCACCCATGACAGGCGTTTTGTATTCGGCCATCATCGGCACCATTGTCTTAGGGTTTGCCCTGCCCTTCATCTGGGTCATGCCGGATATGATGACTTTGCTTGGCCTCGCAACCATGGGGGTTCTGGCGACCATTGGACATTTCCTGGTCATTAAAGCCCTGCAGACGACACCTGCTTCTTTATTGGCGCCCTTCGCTTATGTCCAGGTCATCGCCTCTATCTTTGTCAGCTGGCTCTATTTTGGTGATGAACCGGAAACCCACATGATTGGTGGCGCGGCCCTGATTATCGCCGCCGGTATCTTTGTGATTTATCGGGAACGCAATAAAGCCCATGTGGAACCCCTGGACGTCTAGACTTCAAGCCTCTTCGATGGGTTCATCCAAAAACGTTCTGCCTTCGCGATCTTCCACTTCGACAACCCAAATGTCGGGGTCCCGGGCAACAGATTTTTCGATATACAAATCAGCTTCCGCCTCAGGCGTTGCACCGTCCTTGTTATGACGCCGCCAAACCCGCTGGCCATCAAAATTATAGCCCGGCACATAAACCGTCGCCTGACCATCCAGTTTGTTGATCTTTAGCAATAACGAGCCCGCCGTATCATCTCCCCGGCGCACGACGGCAGCAAAGGCTCCGGCGACCTGCGCCCGACGGATCAGCGCCTTGATCCAGATGTCGGCTTTTATCCTGGGTTCGGACACCTAACCTAATTCCTTGTGGCGAAAACAATTTGTGGTGTGGTCATTCACCATGCCCACGGCTTCCATGAAGGCATAACAAATCGTCGGCCCACAATATTTGAAACCGGCCTGCTTCAGGGCTTTGCTCATGGCTTTTGATTCAGCGGTTTCCACCGGCACCTTGCTTTTGTCTTTCCAGTTATTCTGGATCACCTCGCCGTCGACAAAATCCCACAGAAAATCTTCAAAGGATGTGCCGCCCTCCCGGATATCCAGCCAGGCCTGAGCCGAGGAAATGGTACTTTCGATTTTTGACCGGTTGCGCACAATACCACTGTCCTGCATCAGGCGTTCAACCTTTTTGGGGCTGTAGCGGGCAATTTTCTCCGGATTGAAGCCGTCAAAGGCCTTGATGAAGGCCTCGCGCTTGCGCAGGATTGTGATCCATGAAAGCCCGGCCTGAAAGCCGTCCAGGATCAGCTTTTCAAACAAGGCCTGGTCGTCCCGAATGGGCACACCCCATTCTTCATCATGATAGGCCACATAAAAAGCATCGGCTCCCGGCCAGTGGCAGCGTTGTTTGTCGGTCATTATTGGTCCTTTTAAAACTGGCCTGAACTGAGAATGATTCTATACTGGCAGGTATATTTTCATAGAGGATGCCATGATTTCCACAAGCACGATAGTCGACGTTATCCCGCAACTGGCCACAGTCCAGGGTGCTAAGGTGCTGGACATTGGCAGTGGCGTGGGTGGTCTGGTCAGGGCACTGATTAAACAAGGCGGGAATGTTTTTGGTATCGAGCCCAATCCGGCCAACGTAGTCCTTTCGCAACAAAGTGACCCGGAGCATGCAGATCACTACAAAGTCGCCGGGGCCGAAGGTTTACCCTTTGAGAACGGCGAATTTGACCTCGTGGTCTTTTCCAACAGCCTGCATCATGTGCCCGTTGATCTGCAACATTTGGGGATGCAGGAAGCGGCCAGAGTTCTGAAAAATGGCGGCCAGGCCATTGTCGCCGAACCGGTGCCTTTGGGCGCGCATTTCAATCTGTCGCAGCCCATGGAAGATGAGACAGATGTGCGCAATGCCGCCCTTGCTGCCATCCTGGATACAGCGAACCATGGTCTGGGCGTCGAACAGGAAACATCCTTCATTCGCGCCACACCCTATGCCAGCTTTGATGATTATCACAAAGCCATGATCCTGGTCGATCCAGCCCGTGAACAGGCCTTTGTCGAACGGGGTGATGCCTTGCGGGAAAATTTTGTCAAATACGCCCGAATGGACGGGGGCATAAGTATTTTTGATCAGGAAATCAGGGTTCACCTTCTGCGCAAGGCGGAGTGAACAGACAAATCCCTATTCTTGATCAAGTGGCTTGATCTCAACCCATTCAGGAATCCACGGCTGAATAGTTGTGCCATCGATTTCAAAGATATCGTCTGGCTGAACAGCTGCATCCGTTGACGACAAATATTGCAAGCGGATCAGGGCGATACCATTTTCGCCCTGGCCCGATCGCATAACGCCCACTTCCCGATCATTATACATGATCGGCGTGCCACTAACGGGCATGTCACCGTTGACACGCACAGGCAATAATCTTTTTCTTAAGGTGCCGCGATGATGGGTGCGGGCGGTCAATTCCTGGCCCACATAACAGCCCTTGGTATAGCTGATGGCACCCAGTTCATCGAAATTGCATTCCAGCGGCATGGACTTTTCAATCAGCACATCATGGCCCGCCTCCGGAACACCCAGAGATAGTCGATGAGTTTCCCACGCATCTGGTCCAGCCGCCGTCAATCCGGCGGTCTCCAAAACCTGAACGGCCCCTTCAATCGGCAGAATAATCCGCAGGCCCATTTCAGCCAGTCTGGGGTCTACGCTGGCAAGTCCATCGCCGAAGCTGGCGCTGGCGCCAACCGTTTGACTATCGAGGCCGGCAATGTCCATTTGTCTGTCGCCAAAACAGCCGAAGATGGCAACCTCAGGACTGGCATCTTCCAGAGTGACGTCAGCGCGTAACTTGTACATGCTGAGGCGCTTTTGCAGGGTCGGCAGGCGTTCAAGATCACAATCCATCAAATAGCCGGTGCCAGCCCGGTCCCTAAGGACAAAAAAATCAAACAGGAACTTGCCCTGGGGAGTTAACAAGGCGGCATAAACCGATTTTTCTGGCGTGACCAGGTCAATATCGTTGGAAATCATGCCTTGCAGGAATTCTGTCGCGTCCGCACCCGTAATGTGCATCAATCCGCGATTTTTCAGCTGAGTGTATCTGAGATTGGTCATTTGAACCTGTTTTCCCCTTATATCGTCTCCCTGAAGTAGGTCTTGTGAGGCACAAAGACAAGTCTCAAATTGGCAGATTTCAACATAAGCTGGCGAGGAACATACATCTGCTCACTTGGATTGGTACCGACAGCAGCGTATAACCGCTTGGCGTGAGCAATTTCAGCGTAAACAGGTTCAATGTTTGCAGCAAAGATTGCGCAACTATAATAAGCTGAACGTTTTCAATGATTCGATTGTCATTGATAACGCACTACACAACTGAACCCATTTCTGACGGCAAAACCGGGCGCAATTGAACTGATGGCGACAGGCAAAGAAAAAATTCTGTTCATTACGTCCAACCGCATTGGCGATGCCATGCTGTCGACGGGCCTGCTGGATCATCTTGTTCATAAATACAGAAAATCAGAAGTTACCGTTGCCTGCGGTCCCGCTGCCGCCCCGCTTTTCCAGTACGCCAATAATGTCGTCAGCGTTATTGCCATGGAAAAGCAAAAGAAGTCCGGCCACTGGCTGAAACTGTGGCGGGACGTGGTGGCGACAAAATGGGATATCATCGTTGATTTACGGGCCTCCGCCATCGCCTGGCTGCTGCTGGCAGACAAACGATACGTGCTGAACACTGGTAAATCCGCCGACCTTGAACACCGGGTCATTCAGCTGGGCAGGTTGATGGACCTGGACCCACCGCCCAACCCCCGGGTATGGCTAGCAAAAGAGACACGGGCTTTGGGTGCTGAGCTGGTGCCAAAGGGTGGCTTTGTTCTGGCTCTGGGACCCACCGCCAACTGGACCGGCAAACAATGGCCTGCAGAACGGTTTGCCGAAACTGCCTTACGCCTGACCGCTACCGGTGGCCTGTTGGAAGGTGCCCGTGTTGCCGTCTTTGGTGGTCCGGGCGAAGAAGACATGGCGGCTCCTGTTTTTGAAGCCCTGCCCGCGGACAGAACAATCAACCTTGTTGGCAAGATCGATGTGGGCGCCGCCGCGGCGGCCCTGATCCAGTGCACTTATTTTATTGGCAACGATTCCGGCCTGATGCATATCGCTGCATCGGTTGGCGTGCCGACCCTTGGTTTGTTTGGCCCCAGTCGGGAAGAACATTATGCCCCCTGGGGCATGTTTGGCACCTTCCTCCGGACACCGGAAAGCTATGATGAAATAGTCGGTGCAGAAAATTATGACTATAGTGCGCAAGCCCCCAGCCATATGCGATCAATGACCGTTGACGCCGTGGTTGAAGCGGCTGAAAGTCACTTCAAAGGGCTGTTTGGCGGTTAAGGCAGCATGACAGATCAGGCATCTTCAAATAACGCGCCCTCAAATAACGCACCAAAACTATCGGCCCTGGTCGTTGCGCACAATGAAGAAGAACATCTGGCGGACTGTCTCGAATGCCTGACATTTGCAGATGAAATTGTTGTCGTGCTGGACCGCTGTACGGACCGCAGCCGGGAAATCGCCGCAGGCTATACCGAACATTTGATTGAGGGCGCTTGGCCCATTGAAGGCCACCGCCGCAACAGGGGCCTGGAGGCTTGCAGCGGTGACTGGATCGTTGAAGTCGATGCGGACGAGCGATTGTCGGTGGTTTTGGCGGATGAAATTCGTACCGCTATTCAAGATGCCAAACCTGGTTATTTTCTGATCCCCTTTGACAATTATGTGGGTGATCACCTGGTGCGCTATGGCTGGGGGGCCTATTGGGGCGTCAGTGCCGCACCGCGCCTGTCCTCCAAAGGCGCCAAGGTCTGGGGTGAACAAAGCGTGCATCCCTCCCTGGAATTCAAGGGTGAACGGCGCGAATTACAACAACGCATGCTGCATTATGTGGACCGCGATATATCGGACATGTTGCGCAGGCTGGATAGTTACAGCAACGCCCGCGCCAGGGATCTGCGGGCCAACGGTGACATCGGCACCCTTGGCCACAATATACGGCGCATCTTTTCCCGTTTCTGGAAATGTTATGTGGGCCGCAAGGGATATCGCGAAGGGCACTATGGCTTTCTAATCGCCTTGATGGCGGGCCTGTATCCGATTCTGTCTTACCTCAAAGCCCGCCTGGAAAAAGACTAGTGCGTATTCTCCAGGCCATGGCGGGGGGGAAACATGGCGGGGCAGAAAAATTCTTTTTGCGCCTGGCCATCGCCTTTCAGAACCAGACAGACGTCGAGCAACATGTTTTGGTGAAAAAGAACAGCGTCTGGTCTGCCCCCTTGCGCGACGCCGGGATCAAGCCCGTTGAACTGCCCTTTGGCGGTTTGTTGGATATATCCAGCAAGGGCCGTTTCGGCAAGGAAATCCAGTCCTTTGACCCTGATGTCGTTCTGACCTGGATGAACCGGGCCACTAGTTTTTGTCCACCACGATCAGGCAAACAAAAGTTTATGCACGTAGCCCGTCAGGGCGGTTATTACGATCTGAAATATTATCAAAACTGCGACCACCTGATCGGCAATACGCAGGACATCGTCGACTATTTGATCAACGAAGGCTGGCCCGCTGAGCGCGCCCATTATTTACCAAACTTTGTGGATGCCACCCCTCTGCCCCCCGTGTCCCGTGCTAACCTGGATACACCCGAAGACGCACCCTTGCTGGTGGCGCTGGGCCGGTTACATACGAACAAGGCGTTTGATGTTTTGATAACAGCCCTGGCACAGACAGCAAATACCTGGCTGTGGATAGCAGGTGCCGGACCAGAGAAAGAAAACCTGGAAAACCTGGCAGAAAAGCTTGGCGTGAGCAATCGTGTACGTTTTCTTGGATGGCGAGACGACGCCGCAGCGCTGTATGCCACAGCTGATATTTTTGTTTGCCCCTCACGGCATGAACCCCTGGGGAACGTCGTGATTGAGGCTTGGGCACAACACTGCCCGGTCATCGCTGCGGCTGCCAGTGGACCAAAAACCTTGATCAACAGCGGCAAGAATGGCCTGTTGGTGGCGATGGACGACGCCGACGCCCTGGCCGAGGCAATCCAGCGCCTGACGAACGAACCAGATACCTGCAAAGCCCTGGTTGAAGCGGGGTTTGCGGCATACCAGGCGTCGTTCACAGAGGAAGCTGTTGTTCAGCGCTATCTCGAATTTTTCAAAACCATTGCGGGGCAATCCTGATGTGCGGCATTGCCGGAGTCATGATGCAGCCGGGGTCATCGCCTGATCCTATCGCCTTGACCGCCTTGACAAAAGCTCTGGCGCATCGCGGCCCCGACGGCCAGGGCCAACATGTTGACGGACCGGTGGGCCTGGTGCACACACGCCTGGCAATCATCGATCTGGAGACCGGCGACCAGCCCCTGTTTGAAAAGCCGGCGGCACCAGAATCAGGCGCTGTTCTGATTACCAATGGTGAAATCTACAACTACCGTGATCTGCGCCGGGAATTTTCGCCGGACAAATTTCATACCCAATCAGATTGTGAACCGTCCCTGCATCTGTATCGGCGCGACGGTAATGGTTTTGCGCACAAATTACGCGGCATGTATGCCATCGCCCTGTATGACCGCGCGATCAATCAACTCTTGTTGTGTCGGGACCCCTTCGGGATCAAACCACTTTATTATTGTGAAATGCCGGATGGTCTGGCTTTCGCATCAGAAGCAGGTGCACTGGTTGCCGCCGGTTTCGCCATGCCTGAAGTCTTTGAGGCAGCCCGCGACGAAATGCTGCAATTGCAATTTTCCACGGGCCGCCAAACGCCTTTCAAGGGCGTCCAACGTGTTCTTCCCGGTGAAACCCTAGTTGTACAAGACGGCAAGATTATTGAGCGATTTCAGATAGCGGCCTTGCCCCAGGGGCGACCGGAGAGAATTACAACGAAGAAAGCCCTTGCCCGCCTAGACGATGCCTTGATGAACACGGTGGAACATCACCAGCGTTCAGACGTGCCCTACGGCATGTTCCTGTCTGGCGGGATCGACAGTTCTGCCTTGCTGACATTGATGGCACGATTGAACGATGCACCTGTTCAAACTTTCACGGCCGGTTTCCCAGGCACTTCTGCCCCGGACGAGCGGGATCATGCCCGGGCTGTGGCAACGGCCTGCCAGGCGCACGTGATTGAAGTACCGGTAACGGAACAGGACTTCTGGAACCATTTGCCTGCTATTGCGGCTGACATGGATGACCCGGTGGCAGATTATGCCATTGTGCCCACATGGTTGTTGGGCCGTGCCGCTGCCAGAGACGTAAAAGTCGTGCTGACCGGTGAAGGTGGTGATGAACTGTTTGGCGGTTATGGCCGTTATCGGTCAGCCCGTCGGTCCAGATTGTTGGGGGGTCGCGCCATGCGACGCAAGGGTATTTTTGACGGTTTGAATGTGCTGCGCGACCAAAGCCTTCATTGGCGGAACGGATATGCTGCATCCTTGCAGGCCGCGATGATGCCGGACCGAACCAAATTGCAGGCCGCTCAGGCCGCGGACTGCGCCGACTGGCTGCCCAATGATTTACTGACCAAGGCAGATCGCTGCCTGATGGCCCACGGCGTTGAAGGGCGTGTGCCCTTTCTGGATCCGGTTATCACTGATGCGGCTTTTTTGCTGCCGGACGGCCTGAAAATTCGACATAACCGCGGTAAATACCTGTTACGACGCTGGCTTGACGAGGCCTTGCCGGTCGCCGATGCCTTCGCCAAAAAGCAGGGATTTACCGTGCCGGTCGGCGAATGGATTGCCGGTCAGGGCAAGCGTCTGGCCCCCCTGGTCGCCAGCCAACCCGGCGTGGAAGCGGCAGCCCATGCGGATCAGGTCCGCTTTTTGTTCGAAAACATCAAGGATAAACGACAGGCATTTGCGGCCTGGACATTGTTGTTCTATGCCTTGTGGCATAATCGGCATATCCTGAAGGTACCGGCGCATTGTGATGTCTTCCAGGCTCTTGAAGCCACCCAAAACAGTTGAAAAAAATATGGCCCAAACATTTGATCTGATTATTCACAATGGCACCCTGATGACCCCCGGCGGACGTGTGCAAACCGACATAGGCGTTCGAAACGGTAAAATCGCCGCCATTGAGGACCTTTCGAACCATGATGCCGCCGAGAAAATCGATGCCAAAGGCCTGCATGTCATGCCCGGTGCCATTGATACCCAGGTGCATTTTCGCGAGCCCGGCGGTGAACATAAAGAAGATCTGGAAAGTGGCACCCGCGCCGCTGTCATGGGTGGTATTACCGGCGTTTTCGAAATGCCCAACACCAATCCCCTGACGACCACACGACAGGCCATGGCTGACAAGATTACCCGTGCCCATGGCCGGGCCTGGTGTAATCATGCCTTTTACATGGGCGGCACCGCTGAAAATGCTGCCGACATGGCCGATCTGGAACGCAGTCCCGGCTGCTGTGGTGTGAAGGTTTTTATGGGGTCCTCAACCGGAAATTTGCTGGTCGAAGATGACGAGAGTTTACGCGCTGTTTTAAGCCACGGTGTGCGCCGGGTTGCCGTCCATGCCGAAGACGAGCCCCGCCTGATCGAACGTAAAAAGCTGGCAGAAGAAAGCGGTGATGTGCATTCTCACCCGGTCTGGCGCGACGATGAAACCGCCATTCGTGCCACCAAACGCCTGATCAATATTGTACGCGAAACAGGCCGCAAGGCGCATTTGTTGCACGTGACAACCGCCGATGAAATGAAGCTGGTCTCGGACCACAAAGATTTGATCTCGGTGGAAGCCACACCCCAACATCTGACCATGTCAGCACCGGAATGTTATGATCGCCTCGGTTCTTTTGCCCAGATGAACCCACCGATCCGTGACGAGCAGCACCGTCTGGGGCTGTGGTGGGGTTTGCAGCAGGGCGTCGTGGATATTATCGGTTCAGACCATGCGCCCCATTCGACAGAAGAAAAACAACAGCCTTATCCCAACAGCCCCTCAGGTATGCCAGGTGTTCAAACCCTGCTGCCGGTGATGTTGAACCATGTTTCACACGGCCGCCTGACGCTGGAGCATCTGGTTGACTTGGTCGCAACCAGCCCGGCCCGTTTGTTCGGGATCATTGGCAAAGGCCGCATCGCCATGGGCTATGACGCCGATTTCACCTTGATTGACCTGGAGCAACAACGTGAAATTACCGATGACTGGATTGAAAGCAAATGCGGCTGGACACCCTTCAACGGTGAAAGCACAACCGGCTGGCCCGTGGGTACGATCATTGCTGGTCGATCCGTTATGCGGGATGGAGAATTGTTGGGTGTCGCTGACGGTCGCCCGATGAAGTTCTTTGAATCTGAAAACGCTGACTAATGCGAATTCGGTTATCCGGCGTCTCTCGGATCGTCTGCCTGCGAATGATCGGTGGGCTGTGGCGTCACCGACAGGACCGTTACGCCATCCGGTGATTCAAACCGATGCCAGATACTTTGTGGCACAACGATCATGGAGCCCTTGATCAGGTCAACCGCTTCTTCGCCTGATTGCTCCAATAGAATAATCCGGGTAGCACCGTCGAGCACATAAACGATTTCGTCACCATTGGTATGACGCTCCCATGAGCTGTCACCTGAATACGATCCGGTGAAAATGGCCCCGTCACGATAATCAAATAAAGTGGCAAAGGCCGAACTCATTTCAGCATCCGAGGTGTCCGGCCGTCTGCCCTGAAAAGGCGTCAGGCCATTCAGGGTATCGACAACATTCTTCACATCAGCCACTAGCAGGCCTTGTTATGTTCTAACGGTATAGGGCAATCAGGATTTTTTGATCATGTAGGTGTATTCGCCATCAGCTTCCTGGGTGTCCAACAGTTCGTCTCCGGACTGGCGGCAAAAAGCTTCGAAATCCTTGACCGAGCCTGGATCCGTGGCAACAATTTTCAGGATTTCGCCTGAATTCATGCCGTTCATGGTTTTTTTGGCTCGCAGAATGGGCAAAGGGCAATT
The DNA here is from genome assembly GCA_018650465.1 of Alphaproteobacteria bacterium. Lineage (GTDB taxonomy): Bacteria > Pseudomonadota > Alphaproteobacteria > UBA2966 > UBA2966 > JABILA01. The sequence continues at coordinate 3,127 of JABIFY010000030.1, read as the reverse complement.
CAGGCCACGGGCGTCGAGTTCGCTGTTAAAATCAGTCATGGTGTTTCCTTCATATCGCTATGGCGCCCGCAGGGCCGCTGCTTTTTCAATGATCAGAGGACAAGTCTATACCCTCACAGATCGTGAGGCCACCTAAAATTAGATTTTTCTTATATAACATCTCTGTGACCAGGCCAACTGGAAATCGCTCTATTCAACAGTGCGCAGCATGGGCTGTGGTCGGGTATCAACCTGTGGTGATTCACTATCTCTGGCGAGTAACTTCCGCCCCTTCAGAACAAATGCTCTGGTCTTTACACCACCTTTAAACTCAAGCTCACCCCTGTCCTCAAATTCATACAGGTGCTGAAGTCGCCAATAGGTGGTCTCGGCAACCTGGATAGAATTGTCAAACCCTTCTGACTCAAGTCGACTGGCGAGATTAACCGTTTCACCCCACAAATCAAATGCCGGTACCTTGGTTCCGATGACACCGGAAACCACGGAACCAGTTGCGATGCCGATGCGCATTTTCAGCGGCAAGCCTTTGGCGTTGGCGTATTGATCAATGGCATTCAGGGCATCAATGGCGAACTCCATAACTGCCTGGGCACTATCGGGCGACGGATTGCGAACGCCGCCAACAACCATATAGTTGTCGCCAATGGTTTTTACTTTCTCAACACCTTTGGCCTCAGTGATTTCATCCATCATCTTGAATATATCACTGAGAATCTCGACCAGATGCCCCGGCGCCAAACGGTTCGTCAGCGACGTAAAACCAACCAGGTCTGCGAACAGAACCGTTGCTTCTCCCACTGATTCAGCGATGGTTTCCTCTCCTTCCTTTAACCGATCAACGATGCGATCAGGCAGGAAGTTCCGCAGCATGGCGTCACTGATTTTCTTTTCATTCTTGAGCTCCATCTTGAACTCAAATGCACTGCGCTCTTTCCACTCGAGGATAATGGTGTAAGCGAGGCCAATGATGATCGACGAAACCAAAACATAGTTGGTATTGATAAAGACAAATTCATCGCTGTTGGCGTAGTACATGGCACCATTTGATGCCAACAAAATCGCTAAACATGTAATCGCGGCCGGAATGAACAAAAGCCGCAACAGCCCACAGGCAAACATGATGGCCAGTAATATGGTCGCCGCACCATAACTAAATCCGTTGGGCAATTCATAAAGAACAACAAGAATGCCTGTCGCGCCTATCATTGCCGTCAACCCAAGGATCAATTGCGACCAGCGAACAAAAGAAGGGTGAAAAGTGAGTCCAAAAACACTGGCGGCAACCAGGACACAAATCAATCTCGCGGCCAGCATGTAGAACAGCTTGTCCGGATCAATGTAATAATCCCAAAACAAATAGCAAAGGAACAAGGCGCCTGCGATGGGCAACGATACGCGCACAAAGGCGATCGAACGGGAGGCATATTCCAGACGGAACAAGGCCTCGTTTTCGGCTTCAAATTTCTTCAATAACATCAGGCGTCTATTCGTAAATAATTGAAATAAATGATTAAAACGCATGATATCCTACCTTGTTAGTAGATCTATTAACAAGTCGAATACTCGCAGCAAATCCAAAGAAACGAGGTCAATAGACCTAGTTACCCGGTGTAGTCTCTATATCTTGTGATCGCATATTCTGTTGGCACAACTATCAAACCGGGCCTTTTACTTTGCCAGACTAATCCGCAGCTCTGCGACAACTTTGTCAGGTCGCCATGAATTCCAGTTCCATAGCCTCCAGGCAATATTTATTACAGCGTGCCAGATATTCCGGTTCGCAAGCCGGTGACGGCAAATCTGACTCAGCGACATGGTCTCTGAATTTGCTGCTGTCGAATTGATTACTTGTCAGAAAATAGGGTTCCTGGAATTTCATTCTGCGGCGGAACAGGCGCTCGGCCATCGTCAGAGGTTCTGCGTCAAAGTCGTGTTTTGTCGAAAGCGAAATGCCAAATACGCCCAACGATTGGGACGCCGCCTTGAACAACGCGTCCAGATTGACGGCTGACCGGCTGGTAATATTAAAAAGACCATTTGCCGTGCGCACAGATTCGGCTAACCGCCACATGGAATTGACGACGAAGTCTACAGGCACAACATTAACCGGCAGGGCCGGATTGGCAATGACGCGCAAACGCAAATCATTGTCGAAGTCCTCGCCGATATTGATCTCTAAACGACGCTTCAATAAATAGAGCGCGCGGAAAACGCCTTGATAGCCTGTGTACCCCAAACTTGATCCACTGCCACTTTCACCTGCCACAATGGGTGGGCGGAATATGCGATATTCCAGTTCGCGTTTATCACAGAATTCAGAGACCCGCCGCTCGGCCTCTGCCTTGGTATTTTCATAAACATTTTTTTCGGATCTGTTTAAACTTTCACTGGCTGCAAGGTCTTCCCAGGCGATACCATCCACGACAGGTGAAGCGTAGGCCGTGCTGACATAATTAAGACGAACCGAAGTCTGGCAAGTGAGCAGAAAGTTCAGCAGATTATCCGTGCCACCAACATTTGTCTCAAAAACGCTGTTGTCACCGTTTCCACTGCCTTCAAAGGCAGCGGCAAAATGCCAGACGTCCGTTACTTCTCCAGCTATTCGAGTGGCATCACCATCTGACAGGCCACAGTTCGCAATCCGAACATCTCCATCAACACAAAAAAAGTTATCTGACAGATTCAGGGCCGGACCTGAAAGCTGGTGGTTAATTTGATTGATCACGGGAGAGAGCGAGCGTTCAGAGGCATTGCGCACCAGCGCATATACACGAAAACCCTGCTGTAAAAGGTGGACGGTAAAAAAAGCGCCGAGAAAACCGGTCGCACCTGTTACAAAAGCGGTTCTCTTCATCAGAAGCCAGTGAGGGGCTTTTCAGCTGTAATCAAGGTGTACATATAGGCAGTCGGTGTCACTTCAATATTGCCGAATCTCGCCTCTTCCAACATGGTTGAAACTTCTCCAATAGAGCGAATTTTACCGGCCGGCACAGTACCCGACTTAATAGGATAAAGCCCTGAAGTGATTCATACTTTGAGATTCTCCGACCAAAGAAAGTCTCAAAATATGCAGCAATTACTTGGCAAGGCCTTATCCACACCGTTAGGAGAGCACATCCCCCTTTGG
>JABIFY010000029.1 GCA_018650465.1 Alphaproteobacteria bacterium | reverse complement strand
CACCGATGGCCACACCGACGGCCACACCGACGGTCACTGCAACACCAGGCCCGGCCACGTCGCAAGGTACATCTGACTCCACGGGCGACGGCACAATTTCAGGCACGGCCAACGGCATTCCTTTCAGTCTCAAAATCTGAGCTGACTTTCATAAATAATAAACTGGAGACAACTGCGTGAGTCATTCGATTATTCGCGAGAAGCTGGATCGTGGCGAGTTTTTCCTGGCCCCTGGCATTCACGACATGATGGCGGCTGTCATCGCCAACAAGGTTGGTTTTGAAATTGTATACGGTACCGGCTACTGGATGACCGCATCGGCTTATGGTTTGCCAGACGCTGGCATTGCCACCTACAGCCAGATGCTGGACCGGGTTGCGACCCTGGCCCGCACCAGCAACGCCGCCGTCATCGCCGATGCCGATACGGGCTATGGTGGATTGCTGAATGTGCATCACACAGTTCAGGGATATGAAGACGCCGGGATTACCGCCATCCAGATCGAAGATCAGGAATTTCCAAAAAAGTGTGGCCATACGCCTGGCAAAAAATGCGTGCCGCTGGAACTCATGACCGACAAAATCAAGGTTGCCTGTGAGGCCCGCAAGGACAAAACCAATACCCTGATCGTGGCCCGCACGGATGTTTATCAGGCGGAAGGCTTTGATGCCTCCATCCGTCGAGGCGCTGCCTTTGCCGAGGCCGGCGCCGACATTGTCTTTGTCGAAGCCCTGACCAGCGAAGAAGAAATGCGCCGCGCCTGCGATGAGATCGATGCCCCGATGATTTCCAACATGGCCCAGGGCGGCGACACCCCCATGCGCACCGGCGAAGAACTGGCCGATATTGGATACGCCTGCGCCATCTATCCCGCCACCACGGCGCTGTCTGCGGCCTACGCCACGGAACAGGCCCTGTTACACCTGAAGCATCAAGGCACCAATGAAAGCCCGGACGTGCCCATGTTCGACTTCCAGGAATTCAACCGACTGATCGGTTTTGAAGAGGTTTGGGCCTTCGACAAAAAATGGGCACGGGATGATTGAGACGCACACTGTCACTTCGGTTGTGATCTGATCAGTTACGACAAATCCATCCGCAACCCCCTCCGTCACCCCGCACTCGATGCGGGGTCTACGCCTATGGGTTAGAGGTATCTCTCCTGGTAAAAGCATGGATCCCGCATCGAGTGCGGGATGACGGAGTGTATGGTGGCGAGGGTTGATACTGAATTCTAAGAAAGCCGTCATTCTGGCATCGTGCTTTGCACGAAAATGCATGACGGCCAGAATCCATAGGGCGGTAATTACCTGCAAGGTTTTTCACTAATTTAGTTCACTATGGATACTGGCTTTCGCCAGTATGACGGTACGGGAAGCCCCCTACCAGTTCATCGACAACAGCAATTTTCCTGAGATTTGTCGGCTTTCCATTTGGCGGTGCATGTCGCGCACGTTGTCGAGCGGGATGGCGTTGACGATGGGGATGTTGAGCCAGCCTTCCTGAATGCCTTGCACACAATAATCCAGACCGCGTTTCCACAAGCGTGGTTCTTCCATGACGTGGGGGATTGAAAAGCGGGTGAAGGTGATGGAGCGCGGCAGGATGCGGTCGCGCAGATTGTCAAAGGGTTTGCCTTCCGCTTCACCGATGTTGATCACATGGCCGAGAAAACGGGTAGCATCAAACGTACGATCCAGCATTGTAGCGCCGAGCGAATCAAGTGCCAGATCAACACCCTTGCCGCCTGTGTGCTCCATGACGACGGCGACAAAATCTTCGTCCTTGTTATTCACCACAACTTCGGCCCCATAGGCCAGGGCCTTTTGTTCCTTGCCGCGGGTGCCGACGGTGCCGATGACATGAGCCCCGGCTTTGACGGCGATTTGCGTGGCCAACAGACCAACGCCGCCACCGACCGCGTGGATCAAAACCACATCGTCTCGCTTCAGTTTATGAATGGTGTGTAGCATGTGATAGGCAGTCAGGGCCTGGATCTGAAAGGCGGCGCCCACATCGAGGGGAATATCGTCCGGCAATTTGTAGACTGCCGCCGCCGGGGCCAGGCATTTTTGGGCATAGCCACCCAGTGGTGAAATGGCCACAACCTTGTCACCTTTCGCGAAACCGGTGACCTCCTCGCCCGTCGACAGAACCTTGCCGGAAATTTCGAAGCCCGGCACGCAAGGATAGTCCGGGGGATAGGGGTAAATGCCACTGCGGATTTGTGTGTCAGCCCAGTTGCAACCGGCATAGGCCACTTCGATCAGCACATCGCCGGGTGCAGGTTGTGGGTCAGGCGCATCGCGAATGACCAGCGCATCAATATCCCCAGGCGCATCAACATATACAGCACGCATTTAACTCTCCCCCGAAAGAAGCCGACGATTATCTGGTCCAAACCCTATCGACATAAATTCAGAAAAACAAATCCTTCAGGCTGACAACTTGTAGCGAATGTTGTCCAGAACACCTTCCGGGCCTGATGCCAGAACTGCTTCACCGATAATCCGGTTCCAGTATGATTCGGCACCGAAGGCTGTGCGCCCTGCGTGAATACGGCGGGTGAACAACTGTAAATCATATTCTTCGGTCGCACCGATAGCCCCGTGCACCGCGTGGGCGTTGGCACTGACCAGCACAGCGGCCTCACTGGACCGCGCCTTGGCGACAGCGGCCAATAAGGGGTCCGGCAACCAGTCGTCAGAGGCAAACCCCATTTCAGCGGCCATCTTGGCGGCAAAAGTTTGCTCGGCCATGACACTGATTTGCTGCTGAACGGCCTGGAATTTTCCGATGGGTCGGCCAAACTGTGTACGATCATTCGCAAACGCAACGGTAATTTCAAAGGCCCGCTCCATGGCGCCGACCAACAGGGCGGCTGCAATGGCGGCCCCGGTTGAGCGACGGATATCAACGGTCTCAAATGGCACCTGATCCCAGTTCGTGACCGGGCCAACAGGCACCTCTTGCGATGCCGCCACATAGATGGCCCGCGCCAGTATGGTCTCCGCCACGGGAACAGGCACAGCATAACGGCCACAGAGAACGGCAAGCGGGAACACATCCCGCAAGGCCAGACCGGCACCGCCTTTTTCTTCCGGGATCAAGGCGTCGAGAAAACCGGATTGCTCGACAGCCGTCCACAAGGCATCGGCAGGTCCACCATTTTCGATATCGCGCACATGTGCAGGCGTGCAATGTTCCTGCAACAGGCGTTCAAAGGATTGACCTAATAGATCATCAGTCATTATGCATTCCTCCCTCTGGTCTAACGCAAACCCAACCCACGGGCGATGATGCCACGCAGGATTTCACGGGTGCCGCCGCGCAGGGAAAAGGTTGGTGACATCTGGGTGACATAGGCCAGGGTTTTCATCAGATCATCAGGCACGACGGCGTCCGGAATTGCGGCAAGTGCATCGGCGATCAAGGTCGGGATGGCCTGCTCTATCTCGGTGCCCAGGTCCTTAACCAGGGCGGCCTCGTTGGCCGGGCTCTCGCCCTTGGTCAATTGATCGGTGATGGCCAGTGACATGGCGCGCAGCACAGCCAGATGCGCCGCGAACTTGCCGATCAAAATGATTGAGGCCTCACTGACGTGATCCTGTGACTTCAAATAGTCCAGCCAGCCGTCCAACAGCAGAATACTGGAATAGATGCGCTCCGGCCCGCTGCGCTCGAAGGCCAGCTCGGATGTGACCTGGTTCCAACCGCCGCCTTCCGTGCCGACCAGGGCATCTTCGCCCAGTTCCACATCGTCAAAAAACACTTCGTTAAAATGGCTGTCTCCCGACATATCCTTGATGGGCCGTACGTCGATGCCGGGCAAGGACATATCAATAATGATCTGCGACAGGCCCTTGTTGCGATCTTCCGGCTCGCCTGATGTGCGCACCAGGGCCACCATGTATTGCGAGTATTTAGCGCCCGACGTCCAGATTTTTTGACCATTCAGAAGCCAGCCCGTCTCGGTTTTGGTTGCCCGCGTGCGCACGCTGGCAAGATCAGACCCGGCGGCAGGCTCGCTCATGCCAATGCAGAAAAAGGCCTCGCCCTTGCAGATTTTTGGGATGTAAAAATTCTTTTGCGCTTCTGTGCCATATTTCAGGATCAGCGGACCGCTTTGACGGTCTGCAATCCAGTGGGCATAAACCGGGGCCCCGGCATTCAATAATTCTTCCGCCAGCACAAACCGGGCGAAGGCACTCCGGCCACCCCCGCCATAGTCGGTCGGAAAGGTCAGCCCCACCCAGCCCTTGGCCGCCAGGGCACGACTGAAGTCACCATCAAAGCCAACCCAGGACCGGGCCAGGACATGACGTGGACGATCCCCCAATGTTTGCTCAAGAAACGTTCGCACAGCGGGCCGCAGCGCTTCGTCTTCGACAGGAATAGAAACCAGGGGCAAGGAGCCAAGCATAAGAGATATCCGGAATTTCGATTGGACAGGAGGGCCAAGGATAAAGGATCAAACTTGTGCATGGCAATGGCGGCGATTAAATTGCACTTCGTTAAATAGCGCCTGGCTTATCACGGTGTGCGCAAGTTGTTGGGTGACGGCCCGGCGCATTTTCTGGACGAGCGCACAGTACCCGACTTAATAGGATAAAGCCCTGAAGTGATTCATACTTTGAGATTCTCCGACCAAAGAAAGTCTCAAAATATGCAGCAATTACTTGGCAAGGCCTTATCCACACCGTTAGGAGAGCACATCCCCCTTTG
>JABIFY010000028.1 GCA_018650465.1 Alphaproteobacteria bacterium | reverse complement strand
GGCCTCAATGCCTTCAGAAAAGCCATGGTCAAAATGTCTGAATTGGAAATCCGCGACTATATGATGGCTTTATTCAAACCAAACATTCCTCGGAAACCGTTGATAGAGTTGGTGTTATGAAAAGAGTCGGGTACTGTGAGGAATAACAATGACTTCACCCCGAGTACGCATCGCTGTCGCAGGCGTCGGAAATTGTGCTTCCGCCCTGATCCAGGGCATTGAATACTATCGCGCCCTTAACGACTTGCGGAGCGCAGGTTTGATCAATAGCGAGATTGCCGGCATCACAGCAGGTGACATCGATGTCGTCGCCGCTTTCGACGTCGACATTCGCAAGGTTGGCAAACCGGTCAACGAAGCAATATTTGCCGCACCAAATTGCGCCCAGCGCCTCGTTGAAGACATGCCTGGTGAAAGTATTACCGTCGAGATGGGGCCGGTTCTGGACGGCATTGCACCACACATGGCGGAACAACCGGATGATCGTGCTTTTCGCCAGGCGGACGCGGCCCCTGTTGATATTGCCCAAAGCCTGAAAAACAGTGGGGCCGAAGTCCTTGTTTGCTATCTCCCTGTGGGCTCGGATGAAGCTGTCAAACACTATGCTCAGGCCTGTCTGGATGCGGGTGTTGCCCTGGTGAATTGCGTGCCGGTCTTCCTGGCATCAGACGCCGCCTGGGCCGACAAGTTTCGCGACGCCGGACTACCAATTATAGGCGACGACATTAAAAGCCAACTGGGTGCCACCATTGTGCACCGGGTGCTGACACAGCTGTTCAACGAGCGCGGCGTTGATTTGCAACAGACCTATCAGTTGAACACAGGCGGCAATACCGACTTCATGAACATGCGGGCAGAGGATCGCCTGAAGAGCAAGCGTATTTCGAAAACCCAATCAGTGCAGTCAGCCAACGACCAGCCAATGACAGATGATAACATTCATATCGGGCCGTCGGATTATGTCGCTTGGCAAAAAGACAACAAGGTCTGCTTCATTCGCATGCAGGGTCAAGGTTTTGGCCAAAGTCCGGTGGAACTGGAACTGCGACTATCCGTTGAAGATTCGCCCAACAGCGCCGGCAGCGTTATCGATGCCATCCGTTTTGCCAAGGCCGGTCTCATGCAGGGCTGGGCGGGTCCCCTGGAAGAACCCAGCGCCTACTACATGAAAAGCCCCGCCCGGCAAATCCCCGACGCTGAAGCCTTTCAGTTATGCAAAACCCTGGTAGATGAGCTTGCGGGTTAATTTGCCAGGGACGGTTATTTGGCGTTTTTAACCAGATACCGAAAGCGCTTGAATGCTGAAAGATTTGCCATAATCGCGATGAAGCCGACAAACACGGCAAGTGGCAACCCAAAATTTCCGGTCAGGCCCATGTCCACTTCGAGCAACGGCGCTGAAAAGGCGGAAAGCGTGGCCCCCAAAACCAGATAGGGCCCGCGCTCCGTTCTTTTCATACCACCACGCGGTGGCTCCGTGCCCATGGCTTCAGCTTTGGCGCTGGAATAACTGATCATGAATGAGCCGAGGATCGCAAATAGCGTCAGCACCAGCATCAACAAGTCATGCCGATAATGGATGGCGATGCCAGCCAGAACAAAGAAATCGACATAACGATCAAAGGTCGAATCAATGATGGCGCCGCCCGGTGTAGACGTGTTCTGCCCCCGGGCGACAATACCGTCAACCACATCGAGGAAGCCTGAGCAAAAGAAAAATACGGCACCGAAACCGAGTTGTGAAAATCCAAGCGCGATGCCGGCGGCGGCACCAAACATCATGGAAACAAATGAAACGGTGTTCGGCGTTACACCCCATCGCACCAAAGGTTGGCCGACCATGTTTGTATAGAAGTACGAAATCAACATGAGTTGACGACCAATCGGGCTCGTCACCTTTTGTTTGCGAACACGCTCATAATCCGGTTTTTCCCGACCCAAAAATCGCAAATAGTAAAAACCCGGCATCCCCACCAGGGTAACCAGAACAAGACCAAGGGCAACCATCAGATTGATATCAGTTGTCATGAACATTTCCCGACCACTCATCACAGCACAAGCCACAAGGAGACGACACCCGCGTTGACGACCGGTATAAAAAACGAGTCCGTCGAACGCGGAGCAGCAAGTTCTGTCACCGTGGTCACAACGGCAATTATTAAGGCCAGACCAACGTAACCTTCCGGCGATGGCACAAAAGCAGCGACTGCCAACAATGAGACCAGGGTTCCGAGAAAGACTGCCGCCGTGCCTTCAATAGATTTGCGATTCACATCGCCAATACCAAGTACCTTCAGCTTCTGGCGCCCCCAAAAAGCGCCAACGACCTCTCCCAGCGTATCGCCAACAGCAACAGGCAAATAGATGGCATACATAATGGCATAGGCAAATTGCTCATCCATCGTGGCAAAGAACGCGCCGTAGCCAAGCCCCGCCAGCAGCACCCCCTGGCAAGTGCCAGTGATCTGCGCGGTGATCATGTTGAGGCGCGCCTTCTTGCCATCCATAACCCGGGCGTAAGGGCGATAAATAACGCTGCCCAGCCATCCATTACTGCGATACAGAACCAGCATGACCAACATGGTAACAATGCCAACGACCAGTCCCGAATGAATTGCCGCATCGTGCCCCAGTTCGAAAGCTTGCACGATGACCATGGATACCAGAAAGAACACGATATGCATGCCCTTGCGGCCAATGGCATCAGCGGCGCGGATACCGCGCTCCGGGATGATTTCAATCAAATTCTGAATATTGAGATTTGGCCTGCGGGCAGAGAGTATCTCTCCCAGCATATCCGGACCAACCCCGACACGGCGCAATACCTTTTCCTTGGCCATCCCGCATATCAGGACAGCCAAAAACTTGAAGGTCAGGAAAAAAAGGATCGCTGGCAGGAACTCGAGGACTGTAGATACTGACATATTCGACTTTCACGTAGATTCAGAATATTCCGGGTTGAATTGCAAGTTAAAATCATGCAATTCAATCTTGTGGAAACTATTTCTCATATAAGCATTGCTGTAGCAAGTGTCGCTTTGGGTGGCTGGTTGCTTTGTCGAATTCCCCCTCGTCTGTCGGTGATGCTATGTCTGTTGGCGGCATTGGTAATTGTGCCGCTGAACCTTTGGCATCCAACCATTCCGGAAGGGATTACAGCCTGGGCAGAACCCCGGATCATATTCCAGACTTTCAAAGGCGTAACGGTCGCCCTGAGCGCAGCCTTTATTCTGGCTTGGCCCGGTCTGCAGAAATCATCTTTTCCCCGTTTGTCCTGGCTTATTATCGGTATCCTGGCGCTGAATATTATTGAAGCCCTGCTCGCCGAAGGACGCAAGGACCTGACCATCAACATGGTCACGGGACTATTGTTGATCAGCCTGATGCCCACCAGCAATCGAGTGTCCCTGGCAAGAGAAGGCAACCGACAACGCGTCTCCTTGCCCGTCGACTGGATCTGGATACTGATTTACGTTTTATGGAATTTCGCTTTTGTGCTGCAAATCACCGGCCAGGGACGCTGGATTGTTTTCAACTTTTCCCAAATCCTCGCACTACTTCTGTTAATTCGACTGGTCCCGGACCGCTTTATTCTGGCACGCGGAACAACATTGTTCGTGGCGACTTTTATATGGCAGGTCCACGGTATTTATGACCCGCTGTTTGCCGAACCCGATATCTGGTCCGAGCGGGAATTGATGATCCCGATCCGCAACACAGCATTTGCCATCATGGTCGTTTATCTATTTATGTCCTTGCGCCGCTTCCATCGATCAGGTGATGTAAGGACATTGCTGGACGCCGGATTGCGGCACCTGCGCGACGCTCTAGATCAGTCCACCCGTTCCAATGACAAACAGGGTGTAGACACCGACCATGATGTGGCTGACACAGGGCGCGACAAGCGTACCGTGTCGGGAGTAAAGCCAGCCCCATAGCAACCCCGGAACAAACGCAGCCAAAGCAAAACTCAGCCGCAAATGCGAATGTGCCATGGCGAAAATCAGGTTCGATGTCAGGATGCTGATCCACATAACCCTGGTCGGTGATCCGTTTAAAAACTTTTCCAGACAAGATTGCAGGCTGCCGCGGACCACCAGTTCCTGAAGCGGTGACGCCAGCACATAAAATACCAGAGCAATCATAAAAAAGGAGAGATTGAATGTACCGGTTTTGGAGAACGGTTTCAGGGGGTCGAACAAGGGCACTTCAGGTGTGCCCAAGACATATTGCAAGGCCAGATACTTGGCCAGTGTAATCGCCGCAACGGCCGGCAGCGACCAGAGAACAGCGTCTTTAGTGGCGGGCCACCAATTATCAAACGTCAGCCCGTATGTGCGGGCGGGATAGGGTGTTTTTCGGATGGCCAGAATGCAGACCGCTGCGATAACAATCAAAACGATGACTGTGATAGAACGCGACCCCCCTGGCACATAAGGTTTGATAATATCAACGGACCGCAGACACATGGTGTAGACCGCCAGCGCCGAAATTATATAAACAAAAAATACGCCCAAAGAGATGCGCGCCTTGCTCTCTTCCAGGCGTTCTTCCATGGCATGCACAGTTACATCATTGGTAACACGCAGCCGTTGCACAATATGACCACCGCAAACCCGCAAAAGCTCGGAATAGAGTTCGCTATATTCAGGATTGCGCAGAACTTCGATGTTCAATTCCAGCACCTTAACGGGACCCACTGCACGAACCGAACTTGAGCGAGGCTCAAAGTCAAAGAGTGTAAATTCTCCAATAAGATTGGGGGCGACTATCCTGGCCAAAATATGTTCATTTTCCTGGCCATAAGTGACGGCAGTTTTATAAACTTCAACTTCACCGCCCAGAATGACATAAGCCTCAACACCCGGCTCTCCCTCGCGGACAAAAGTCTCACCGTCCGGAACCTCGCGAAGCACGCCAACGGACAAAAGCTGCTCTATCTTGTCCGGGGCCAAATCCGCAAACATGGGGAGTTTCAGAATTTGTCCCGGCAAATCAACAGCAATAGTCACATCAACCCTTTCAATGCTCACGTCAAACAACTGGACACGTTCGATTCTTGCCCTTGCTGCACAGGTTTGAGCGAGCTGGCACAGCGCATCAACAATATCCGGTTATTGAGCGAAAGAATAAAGTGAAGAACGACAACAATATCAAATTATGTCGAATTCCGGAGAAGCCGCGAAGGGCTCCGTCAGTGCACCATCGGGCCTATTTGATCTGAATTCCTGAAAAAGGCTGCTCACGCCACATAGAATCTTTCCTTACAAGTCCTTGATATAATCGAGAACCTCGGCAAGAGCCTCTAACACTTTGGGTGTTAGCTCATTGATCGTTTCAGTGTCTTCAGATTTGCCAGCCTTTTCCATCAATTCACACAATGTTCCCAGGTGCTCGGCGCCAACTGCGCGCGAAGAGGATTTGAGTTTATGTGCTGCGGCACCGACGGCTTCGGCGTCACCGGCGTCGGCGGCATCGGTTATCTCTTTTACATTTGACGTCGCGGGATCAACAAAATCAGCAAGTATTTCGCAAAATGTTTCATGGTCGTCACCGAAGACATCTTTCAGTGCTCGCGGATTTACAGGTGACTCAATATCGGACGGCTCGCTATCGGGCAGAACCGGATTTTCTGCTTCAATCGGTGTCGCCGTTTCTGCCTGTCCCGCATGGGGCAACCATTTGGCCAGCATGCGACGCAGTTTGATCATCTCAAGTGGCTTTGAGAGATAATCGTCCATGCCGCAGGCCAGGCAGCGATCCGCTTCTCCCTGCAAGGCATTGGCCGTAATAGCGACAATCGGAATTCGATTTTCTGTATCGCTTTCCGCCCCACGTATCGCTTCCGTCATTTCATAGCCGTCCATGTTCGGCATATGACAATCGGTCAGAATCAGACCATAGCGTCCCGTGCGCCACGCTTCAAAACCAAACTCGCCATCGTCAACAATTTCGGCAGTATAGCCAAGCAGGTTAAGCTGACGGCGAATGACATCCTGGTTGGTCAGGTTATCTTCAGCAATCAGAATGAGTTCGCGATTGGCCATTGCGGCTTCGATGGACGGTGCCTTGCGGGTAGCCTTGATTTCTTCAACAACCTGGCTATCAATATCCGGGCTTGCTCGACCGGCTGCCATCGCCACGCCGCGAAAAAATGAAGACCGCATCATTGGTGCTGCTTCCACAATCACCATGTCCGGTGGCCTCTGTCCCCGGGTCTCGGTCCGGGTGTCGTCGAGAATGACGTAGCGTGGAATATCACCTTGCGAAACCTTACGCGTCTGCTCAATTGCCTGCCAGACTTGCGCTAACTTCCCCGTCAAACAGAAGACGACGACGTCATAAGCCTGATCTGCGGCCTGGGCGCTCTGCACGTCACCGGCCACTTGGCCGACGTCATAGATTACTTCCGGCAAGGCATCTCGTGACGAAAGATACCGGGAAACATTTCCGCCGGCATCCGGGTCGTCAACAACCGTCAGTACGCGCAAGCCTTTCAGATCTGATTCATCCGATTCCGGCCCTGCCTTGGACACCTCGGAGAACGGGATGCTGACATTGAACGTCGACCCCTTTCCATACTCACTTTCAACAACGATCTCGCCGCCCATGATGTCAGTCAGGTTTTTGCAGATTGAAAGACCCAGCCCGGTTCCGCCAAAGCGACGTGTCGTTGATCCTTCCGCCTGTGCGAACGGTTTGAAAAGACCGGACACGCCTTCCTCTGTCATGCCAATGCCGCTGTCTTTGATAGAGAACGTTACCCTTGTCGCTTCGGAGCCCGTCGGGGGTGTGGCGTGAACGCCAAAAACAACTTCACCTGTTTTTCCAGCGTGGGTGTTGGTAAATTTGATGGCGTTACCCATCAGATTGAACAATATCTGGCGCAGCCGGACCTGATCCGCGGATATCCTGGCCGGAATGTCCGGATCCACATAAAGCCGTAGACGAAGCTGTTTTTTCTGAATTTCAGGCAACAAGGTCTCGGCAACGCCCTCAACGACATCGCGGATCGAAATGGGTAGCAGTTCAAGATCCAGCTTGCCTGCTTCGATCTTGGAGAAGTCGAGAATGTCATTGATGATTTGCAACAGCGAAAATGCGGATGAGCGGATTGTGCCGAGCATCTTGCGTTGTTCGGCTTCCAACTTGTCTTGCCACAACAGGTCGATCATGCCGATGACACCGTTCATTGGTGTGCGAATTTCATGGCTCATCGCTGCAAGGAACGAGGATTTTGCACGCGTTGCTGATTCAGCGGCGTCCCGTGCCAAAACGAGTTCCGCCTCGGTCTTTTTGATTTCTGTAATATCGGTAGAGACGCCGCCAACGGCCAATATTTGATCGGCATCATCCATGATCGGAAACTTATAGGAGGCCCAGATCCGTTCAACGCCATCGGAAACGGTTGTTTCTTCAAGTACAATAGCGGCACCTTCTTCTCTGACACGCCGGTCATTCTCGATCAACATATCGGCTATGTCCGGCGAGAAAATCTCTGCATCTGTTTTGCCAACGGCGTCGACATCTCCCAAGCCAAGAATTGATGACCAGGTTTTGTTGACCATCTGATAACGACCATCCAGTCCCTTCAGATAAACCAGTGCTGGCGTGTAATCCAGAATACCATTCAGCCGCGACTGGCTGACCGTCAGATCATTGTGGGCTTCTTTCATATCGTTCAGGGCGGCCTGCATCCTGGCTGTTGCCAGAGTGGCTTCTTCAGTTCGCTCCGCCACTGTGTGTTCGAGCGAATCCTGATAGGTCTTGAGCTCTGCCTCGGCATCAGCCCGCCGCCGTTGCATGCGATTAAAGTTCTGAACCAGCGCGCCAAGCTCATCGGTACTTGCCCACTCAACCTGGGTATAAACTTTTTCTGCGTCAACACGGTCAATGGCGTCTCGCAAACGGTCCAAGGGTCGTCCGATTACGTTTCGTGTCGCAAAAAAGGTGACAGCAGTCAGGGCTGCCGACATTACGAGCAGGATCAAAATATCCAGCAATATGCGTCGCCCGATCTCTGACCAGATTTCAGTAGTGTGGCCGGTTAAAACCAATTCACCGACGCGTTCTGACTTCCCATCGACAGTCCGTACAATCGCCCCATGCTGTCGAAAGTCTTCTGATTCCGGTTTCGCCTTGTATTCACCCTTGTGCGCCATCAGCTCGCCAGTGGAATCATAAACAGCAATACTGCTGATAAAGGGCAGATTGCTTACATCGCTGACCAGAGCGATAATCTGCTGGTCGTCATATTCCCAGATCGCGCTTAAGAAGGCGGCTTCCTGAACGCTCAGTTGATCGGTTATGACTTCAACCAGGGCGGCGCGTTGGGCAACATAATAACGTACTTCAAGCGCGGCAAACAGGACCAGCAAGGCGAGCGACACCAGTGGCAACAGTAGCCGTAACAATCGAATGCTGATCGTTCGCGAAAAGGGTATCGCCTCTGCCATACAGGACCTTCGTTGCCATGTTCTGCGGTATGAAGCCAGATCGCTTCACCGGAAAATGTTGTCAACAACAGTTAAAGTGCTAATTTACCTTCTGAACAATTCATTTTTTTGCTTATCAGGATATTGACTTATATATAGCTGTTAACAAAGTAATTGCGAACAGGTGAAAGAAATGTTGCTCAAATATGCGCAGTTATCATTTATGATCGCTTCAGCTTTGCTTGTTATGCCACTGTCGCTTTCAGCCGAACCTTTCAAGATGGTTTACAATTCTGACTGGCCACCGTTCTCGGTCGGCACCGGGAATTCTGTGGACGGAATTCTGCCCGACCTGCTTCAGCATTTGCTTGCCAATCGTATGGGAATTGAGGCGACGCACAAGGGCTATCCGTGGAAACGGGCGCAGCACTCTGTCAAATCCGGCAAACTGGACGCTTTGGTAACAGTGCCAACTTCGCAGCGTCTGGAATGGTCGAAATCATCAGAATCCATTGTTTATCTGGTTGAAATGCGTGCGGTTGTCAAACGCGGTAGCAAGGCTGATCAAGCTCTGTCAGCCAATCCAGATGCGGCGGCTCTCAACGATTTCAAGGTCTGCGAGATTCTTGGCAATGGCTGGGGCCTGAATTTCATGAAAACAAACAGCATTCGCTACAACACTGCTTCTGACACATCCCGTTGTCTGGACATGATCTCCAAGGGCAGAATGGATGTCACCATCGGTTCCATAGCGGTCTCCAGCCAAAAAATCCGTGAAATGGAACTTGATGACGAATTGCGGATATTACCAAATACCTACGGTTCCATGGCCTTCACATTGCTTGTTTCGAAAAAGACACCAGAGGCGGACGAATTCCTGAAAAGGTTTGACGATCTCATTGCACAAATGAAAGCTGACGGAAGTCTCTCGAAGTTGATCGCTGACCTGCGATCAAAGCAACGATGAGAAAATCTCGGGGGGACATCTAATGACAAGCCAAACAGACTTGGTAGACCTGGCGACAATACGTGTGCTGGTGGTCGACGATGAAGATTTTTACCGCAGCCTTATTTTGCGCATGCTCGACAAAATCGGGTTCAAAGAGATTGATGAGGCAGTGGATGGCGCACAGGCCGTGACAAAACTGGCGACGTTCAAGCCTGATCTCATCGTCCTCGACATTATGATGGTACCAATGAATGGCCTCAAGTTTCTGAAAATGTTGCGAATCGGGATGACTGACGCCCCCGCAGACTTGCCTGTCATCGTACTAACGGGTTCCGATGATGGTGCCCATATGGGTACGGCTCTGGCGCTTGATTGTGATGCCTTCGCGAAAAAGGATGATGATCACGATGTTATCAGAGACCGCATTCTTCGTGTCGTCTCTACCCCACGGACCATGAAGGCGACGGACGCCTACGGTGCTGTGACATTACCCACGTCAGGCATGCCCGTACCCCAGCCCCTGCCTGCCCACGACAAATCATTGTCATCCTCCAAGCCGGTTGAAGTGCCTGTTTACGAACTTCAGCCAGGTTCAGTACTTGATCACGACCTGGTAAGCGAGGAAGGCTATATTTTGTACGCTGGCGGAACCACGCTTCAGGAAGCTGACGTTGCCAGATTACAGGACTTGTCGGGAATTATTGGTCTGGATACGATATTTGTCAGGCCTTCATAACGCCGGGGCCCCAGGTCAACATTGGAATTCGGAGTTGATGCCAGTCAAACATCGGCAGCCATCGGTTAAATGAGTATTGCGGTCAAATTGCTTGGTCTTTTCGGTATTTCCAAAAAACAGTACGATGCGAGAGAACATTACGTCGTTGGAAGGTGGCGCTGCATGCGAACAAAAATTCAGAAAAAAATCCGGACGGCGGTCTATGCTTTTGCCTTGCCCCTGATTGTCGGCAGCGCCATTTTTACAATGCCGACATTTGAGGCCCAGGCAAAAGACAAATGGTATCCGATCAAGGTTGACGTCTGGGAGCCACCTTTCAACGACAACCTTGAACGCAAGAGTTCCAATTATGTAGCACTCGAGGAAGCCACAAAACGGTGGCGTCTGTGCGCCTCTATTCCGCACCTCAAGGATCCATACTGGAGCGCTGTAAACTTTGGTTTGATCGACGAAGCCAAACGCCTCGGCGTTGGTCTGCGCCTTGTTGAGGCAGGGGGCTATGACCACGGCGACAACCAGAGGCAACAAATCATCACCTGCATGGCCAGCGGTGCCGACGCTTTGATCGTCAGCAGTATCAGCGCGGACGGCGTTAACGATCTGGTAGAAAAATACGTGGCTGCGGGAAAAATCGTGATTGACATGATCAACGGCATGTCGTCGAAAAAAATGACAGCCCGCGTCGGCGTCAACTTTTTTGATCCAGGTTTCGCGATTGCCCGGCATATTGTTAATATGAAATTGAACTCTGGAAAGCCGGTCAAGGTTGCCTGGTTCCCTGGCCCCGATGGGCCGACCTGGGTCGACCAGGGGGACCGGGGCTTCAATGAAGGCCTGAAGAACAGTACAGCAAAGATTGTCGTTACCGCAAAGGGTGATACTGGCCGTGCGACCCAGGGTGCGTTAGTCAAGAAAGCACTGGATGAGCATAAGGATATTGACGTAATAACCGGCACAACGGTGACAGCGGAGGCAGCGATTGATCTTTTACGCCGTCGAAAACTGCAAAAAAAGGTCAAAGTGCTGGCCTATTATTACGGACCCGGTGTTCACCGGGGCATCAAGCGCGGCAGTATCGTCGCGGCACCAACCGATCTTCAGTCAGTGCAGGCACGGATTGCGGTTGATCTGGCGGTCCGGGCGCTGGAAGGACGACCGTTCCTCAAACATGTCGGTCCAAAAGTCATTGTCGTAGATCGTGGGAATATCAAGTCTTTCGACGAATCCACAAGTTTACCGCCACGTGGCTTTAGACCAATTTTCAGCATCAACGACTGGTAATATGAATTTCAAAGTGATTGACCAGAACAGGGCCGTGAAGAAATGACGTCCAATACATGATTGACCAGGGAAAGATTGGTCTTCGGCAGTTATTTTTGCTGGTTGCGGCTATTGCCGGCCTGTGGGCGAGCTATGTCGTCAGCGAGATTTTTCGCGACGATGCGCGGCAGAGTTGGGAGGCGCAGGCCAATCAATCGGCACAGTGGCTATCAGGTACACTTCTCGGATGGCTTGATGAAAGCTACGCACCACTTTCAGGCATAGCCGCCTTGTTTGAAAATTCGGAGACCGTTTCGGAAGCTGAATTTCTCAATGCCTATGACGGGATTGAATCCCGTGCCTCCGCATTTTTCCTCGACGGGATGGCCTTTTACCGGGAATCAGACAGCAACGGCAAAACACAATGGACCGTCGAGTTTGCAACAGATCAAGACGGTCTGTTTTCATCCGACAACAAAACAGTCGGACGCGAAAGAATATTGAACCTCTTGCGTATTGCCAAAATACGGGTCGGTGAGTTCATAATTGGCGAGCCGTTTCTGGATGAAAGTAGTGGCGCATTCATATCGCCAGTGGCCCTGTCCACATTTGACCGTTCTGGCGAAGGCATCGTTGTCGGTTTGATGAACTATGATGCGCTGGTTAAGGGCCTCTTCGATGTTCACGTACCGGAAGGCCTCTCTCTGGAAATGTCGGCACACTTCGCCGACGTCGATGGTTTCGGTGACGAAAAAATCATCCGCAAGAATTTGGTAGAAAATATATTGTCTTCGGTCGCGACAAAGACCGTGAGCGCAGGTGCAGATATTTCAATTACCTGGCACTTTGACAATCGATACCTCGGCGGTCCTTCGCAACGACTGGCCGATTTTACGCTTTTCGCCGGCATTGCCAGTGTGATTGCAATCGCCTTGATGTTGGGGTTGCTGCTGCAGCGCGATCAGATAATTACACGACGCGTCGCCGAAGCTACTGATCAGCTCAACCGAGAACAACAGATCACGGACATGGCACTCGAAAACATGGACCAGGGCATCACTATGTTTGACGAGCATTCCAATCTGGTAGCGTCAAACGACAAATTTTTCGAGTTGATGAATTTCCCCCACGATATTGATCGCGAAAATCTCACGCTTGAGGGGATGTTCCGTATTGTTGCACAAAACGGTGACTATGGCCCGGGCGATATTGAAACGCTGGTCACTGAGCGCCTCGATATGATTGCTCGAAACGAAGCGATGAGATTCGAGCTAACCCTGACAAACGGCTCGACAATAGACGTGCGCAGCATTCCTCTGGCTTCTGGCGGCATGGTGCGCACCTATTCCGATATCACGGGTCGAAAAGAAATTGAAAAGGCACTGTCAAAGGAAAAAGAAACACTTGGTGTGACTCTGGAAAACATGGACCAGGGCATCACAATGTATGACGCTGACTTAAAGCTTGTTGCTTCAAATGCCAAGATTCGCGAACTGAATGATGTGCCGGATGATATCTATAATGTTGGCACGTCGATTGAGGAAGGCTTCAGATATAATGCGTTGAATGGTGAGTACGGCCCAGGCGACCCGGAAGAGCAGATACGCGTCAGAATGGATCTGGCACGCAAATTTGAAGCCCACCATTTTGAACGCATTCGCCCGGACGGCACGGTGATTGAAATTCGCGGCCAGCCTGTTCCAGGTGGCGGTATTGTTACGACATACCGTGATATTACGGCGCGCAAGGCGTCCGAAGCTCAGATCGGAAAACTCTCGAGCGCTATTGAGCAAAGCTCGGCCTCAATTATTATTACCGATCCGGATGGCGCAATTGAATACGTCAATTCCGCTTTCACAAAAACCAGTGGGTTTAGTTCCAGTGAAGTGGTTGGCCTTCCCTTCCGGATTTTGAAACCAGGTTTCCTCGCGCCGGGACAACTTGAAAAATTGTGGCAAACCGTTGAGAGCGGCGGCATTTGGCATGACGAATTCCTGAACAAAAAAAAGTCGGGCGAAGATTATTGGGAATCCATATCCTTGTCGCGACTGATCAATGAAGAAGGTGAAATCACGAATTACCTTGGCATCAAGGAAGACATCACCGACCGCAAAGAAGTTGAAAGAGAACTCAAGTCCGCGCGATATGAAGCGGAAGCAGCGTCACAAGCCAAGGCAGAATTCCTGGCGTCCATGAGCCATGAAATCCGCACGCCGATGAACGGCGTTGTCGGCATGGCAGATTTATTGTCGCAAACCAAACTCGATGAAGATCAACGCGTCATGCTGGATACGGTTCGCGATTCCGGAAATTCTCTGCTGACGATTATTAACGACATTCTGGATTTCTCAAAAATTGAGGCCGGGAAACTGGATATCGAAAGTGTACCGCTTTCGATTGTTGATACAGTCGAGGGTGCCGCTGCGACAATGGCACCAAACGCGTTGAACAAGGGCGTTCGGATCGTCACCTATATTGACCCTGAAATTCCTGAGTCTGTTCTTGGTGATCCGGTTCGCCTGCGTCAAATGGTCTTCAACCTGACGGGAAACGCGGTGAAGTTTTCCGAAGAGGGTGAAGTCGTCGTGCGCGCCGATGCTGTTACCGGAGAAGGGGATGAATTTCGTATCCGTATTTCGGTTATCGACCAGGGAATTGGTATTTCGGAAGAGGCCCAGAAGAACCTTTTTGGCGCGTTTTCTCAGGCAGAAAGTTCGACGACAAGACGTTTTGGCGGTACCGGTCTGGGTTTGGCAATCTGCAAAAATCTGTGTGAAATGATGCATGGCCAAATTACTGTTGAAAGTAAAATTGGCTCAGGCTCGACTTTCTCGGTTGAACTGCCAATCGCAAAAAGTGGGGAAGTCCGGACAAATACTGACGAAATCAACTTGTCAGGCCTGCGCGTCCTTGTCGCGACCGGGGTTGAGGCGCTCGGGATGTCGGCGACACGTTATCTTCAGCGCTGGCTGGCCGATGTGGTCGTGGCAAAGGATGAAAGTGAGGCATCAGCGCAGCTGGACCTGGCGATAAAGGATAACAACCCCTTTGACGTCGTCGTACTTGATTTTGGTCTGGACCCAGATCGTCAACGCGCCGCGATGAAGCAGTTTCCCAACGCTGGTGTCAACTTCATCTTGCTATCAAGCGGACAGCGACGAAGTGCCCGCATTGAAGGACCTGACCGTGTGACCCTTGACGGAAATCCTGTGCGGCAAGTGCAGTTGATTAACGCGGTCGCCGTTGCTGCTGGCCGGGCCAGTCCATTGGTTCGACCCGATGTCGATGAAGGCGGGGTTGAAAATGTTGTGGCCTTGTCTGTTGACGAAGCACTGGCGCAAGGCACATTGATCCTGCTTGCAGAAGACAACATGACGAACCAACAGGTCATCGGGCGCCAACTCACAAAGCTGGGCTATACCTGCGAAATGGCGGACGACGGAAAGTTGGCGCTGGATGCCTGGCGCAAGAAGGACTACGCCTTGCTGTTAACTGATTGCCATATGCCGAATATGGACGGCTTCGAGCTCACAGCATCCGTGAGGCAAGATCAGGAAGGCACGGGCAAGCGGTCACCAATTATTGCCGTTACGGCCAACGCCCTGGAAGGAGAAGCCGAGCGTTGTATTGCCGCAGGTATGGATGACTATCTCTCAAAGCCGCTGGCGATGAAGGATCTGAAAGCGACTTTACGAAAATGGATGCCGAACGCAGTTATGAACACGGCTCCCTCTGAGAAAGTTGAAGAGCCGGCGGAAGTCGAGGCTGAGGTCGAAACAGTTGTTGCCAGCAACAAGGCTGTAGAACCCCGGTTCCTGCGTGATACCTTTGGCGACGACGATGAGCTGATCAAGGAAATTTTGATGGATTTCGTCCAACCGGCACGAGACACAGCCGGTGAAATAGATGCAGCATTTACCGCCCGCGATACGTCCGCTATTGGCGCAGCGGCCCATAAACTGAAATCGTCGTCTAGATCTGTTGGTGCCGAAGGCTTGGCTGACCTTTGTGCCGATCTTGAAAAAGCCGGTAAGGCAGATGACTGGCCATCAATCGAAGGCCTTTACCCCGGCCTGGCTTCGCTTATTGAGGTTGTGGCCACAGAGATAGAAGCTTTGTAACCTCATGTTGCAGTTGTTTGCCATGTTGCTTCATCTGCCAAAAGACAAGTGCAGTCAGCTTCCCAAACCAATGTTGAACGGGTACGCTTGCTTGAACTTCCACTTCGATTGTCTGGACAACTGGACGGAGCGATATGAACGACCGAAATGAGCTGAAGAACGTTACCGTATTGGTAGTTGACGATGAAGTATTTTCGACCCGATTCGTTAGCCGAATCCTCCAGAAAATTGGCGTCGAGTCAATTGTGACAGCGGTCAATGGTGCTGGTGCAATAGAGGCACTTGAGAGCAATGAACATGTCATAGATATCGTTATTTCAGATATCGAAATGCCGGAGATGGACGGATATGAACTGGCCCGGCGGATTCGATACGGTGCCGTGCCTCAATATCAATCTGTGCCAATCCTGATGTTGACAGGGCAAGACACTGAGTCAAATGTCGAAAAGGCACGAATTCACAAGATTAACGGCTTCATCGTCAAACCACCAAAGGTTGACGATCTTGAGCAACGAATCCTCGAAGCACTAGGTCTGTAGGGCCCTTCCATGCACAATATTTCTAACCGCGACTATGCTGTTCACAGACCTTGCCGAAGCGGCTCCCGCGACACCCTTCAAAGTATGTTGGTTGTAAACGCGCTGATGGAGAACGCGTTGGTTTATTGTGAAGTGTCGGGATAGAGGAGAAAACATGACCGCGTCCAACGTTACTCTCAAAAATTTACGCCTGCTTGTCATAGACGATGAGGATTTTATCCGGCGATTGATCGTCCGGGTTCTTTATGATCTGGAAATAGATGGTGTGATCGAAGCCAGGGATGGCATTGAAGCCTTGAAGTTCGTCAAGATGGCGCCAACCGGTTTTGATGCGATTATTTGCGACCTGGAAATGCCGAATATGAATGGCATCGATTTCGTACGCCAGTTACGCGGTGATGCCAACGTATCAATATCGCGAACACCCGTCCTGATCCTGACGGGTCACTCGATGGAAGGCAAAATCAAAGAGGTCGTTGAGCTCGGCATCCATGGATTTCTTGCCAAACCAGTATCGAAGGGAACGCTGGAAAAAAGGCTTATAGATGCCGTAACTTCGCCGCCCATTGACCCGAAGGTATTAAATCGTGGATAGCCCAGACCCAACATTGCTGGTCGTCGACGACGAAGAGTTCAACCGAAAACTCCTTGTCCGGCAGCTGAACAAAGAAGGCTATCCAAATATAGATGTCGCCGAAAATGGGCAGCAGGCTTTGGAGATGATTCGCCTTACCGGTTACGACCTGGTGATGATGGACATTGAGATGCCGGAAATGAGTGGCATTGAGTTACTGGAAATCCTGAAATCAGATATGCGATTGCGGGATGTTCCGGTCATCATGATTTCAGGTGTCGAGGAGATGGACAGCATCGTTAAGTGTATTGAGCTCGGCGCAGAGGATTACCTCAGCAAACCGTTCAATCCTGTCATGCTGAGAGCCCGCGTCAGTGCCGGTCTGGAAAAAAAGCGCCTGAAAGATCTGGAGTCATTGCATTTCAATCAGCTCAAAACCGAAAAGAAAAAATCGGACCGCCTGTTGAATGTCGTCCTCCCTGCCTCTATTGCCAGCGAATTGAAGGCCACAGGGAAAGTTGTCCCGCGGCGCTATGACAACACGGCGATCCTGTTCTGTGACATTGTTAGTTTCACGGACTATTGCGACGTCCATACACCTGAGGAAGTGGTCTCGGGATTGCAATCTTTGTTTGTTGAATTCGAGAAAATCACCAGTCGCAACGAGATGGAAAAGATCAAGACGATCGGAGATGAATTCATGGCCGCCGCCGGACTGACCCGGCAAAATTTCACACCACTCCTCTCGGCCGTGAAATGCGGTCTCGAAATGATCGAGGCGACGATGAAGCTGAATATTGGCTGGCAGGTGCGTGTCGGCGTTCACGCTGGTTCCGTTGTCGGCGGTATCGTCGGCGAAGAAAAATATCAATTCGATGTCTGGGGTGACACCGTCAACGTCGCCGCCCGCATGACAGGCCTCGGCGACCCCGGGAAAGTCATGATGACTTATGAATCGTGGTTGGAAGTTCAGGACGAATGCGAAGGCCGATCTCTTGGTCGTGTCGAAATCAAGGGAAAAGGCCAGATAGAAGTCGTCGAATGTTACGGGTTGCAATAGCCAGCAGCTAATTCAGTCTCTGGCAAATGCCAATGCCTGAACCACGTTTGACATATATTCTCCCGTTTGATGGATAAATATATGTTAAAAAGTGCAGAGGGACCTATGTCCATCAGTAATTGTTTGGTTGTTGACATCAATAGTCAGTATCAAGGATGAAACCCTGGCGAACAGCCAAGGTAGAGCTGCATTCTCCGCCTGAACTTTTTGCGTAGCAATTCGACAATCGAAACCATAGCGGATACTCCTGGTGATGAAAAACCTGAAAATCTCGACTAAAATTTATCTTGGGTTCAGTTGCGTGCTGTTGCTGGCTTTGATTGTTGCCGGCGTCGGCCTGCTTGGTCTCAAAAGCGCTGAGGAAACCTTTGCAACATACCGCCAACTGGCGCGCCAGACCAATGCTGATGGCCGCGTTCAGGCCAACATGTTGACAACCCGAATTTTTGCCAAAAACTTTGTGATTGATGCCAACCGGGAAAATATCGTTGGCGTGCAGAACCGTGCCCAAAAAACTCTCGAGCTTATTCGCGAAAACAGAGAACTCGGCGGCTCGGATACCGGCCGAACAATATTGCTCAGCGACCTGGAGGAGAGTTTAAAACGCTACGTTGACAAGTTCGGAGAAGTCACGGAACTGCAGCAAGAGCGTGATGATCTTGTGTCCAACAAACTTAATAAACTGGGCCCTGAGATCGAAAAACAATTGACGGCGATCATGACAAGCGCGTTGCAGGATGGTGATACCAGAGCCGCCTATGAGGCAGGTATTACCTTACGCAGTCTGTTGCTGGGCCGACTATATGCAAATCGATTCCTGATCGAAAACGACGGCGCCTCAAGAGCCAGGGCCATTCGTGAATTCCGTGATCTCGAATTCAACTTCGCCAAGATGGCATCAGAATTGGAAAATCCAGAGCGGCAAAAGCTGGCTGAATCAGTCAAGAAAACCCAAGCGGAGTATCTCCGGTCTTTTGACAAGGTTCATCAGGTTATCATCGATCGGAACGAGATAATACGGTATGAGCTGGATCGGATCGGTCCCGATGTTGCCAATCGCATCGAGCGCCTGAAATTGGCGATTAAGGAATCTCAGGATATTCTCGGCCCGAAAGCTCAGGCGGGCCTGAACCGTTCAATCATTATCTCGATCTTTGCCGCTGTGTTGGTGATTGGACTTGGGATCTTTGCTGCAGCTTTGATTGGCATGAGCATCACGCGACCGATCGCTTCACTTAAGGTTTCTGCTGAGGCGATGAGCAAAGGCGACTTGAGTCAGGATATCGCCATTGATCGTAATGACGAAATTGGTGTTCTCGCCAAGTCCCTGTCGGCAATGCGGGATTCAATTCTCGACAAAGTAACAAGCCTCGAACAAGAGAACGCCGAAAGGCGGAGGGCTGAGAAGGCGCTTGAGGATACCCATTCCAATCTGGAGCATCTGGTCGAAGACCGGACAAGTGAACTGGCAGCGGCACGCGACGAAGCTGAAAAGGCGACAAAGGTCAAGGCAGAGTTCCTGGCCGCGATGAGTCATGAAATTCGCACCCCAATGAACGGCGTCATTGGCATGATCGATTTGCTGAAGCAGTCCAAAATGACGAACGATCAGCACGAAATGGTCGACACCGTTCGCTCCTCTGCCTACGCCTTGTTGACCATCATAAATGACATTCTGGATTTCTCAAAAATTGAAGCCGGCAAACTTGAGCTTGAATCCATTCCCACTTCAATCAGCGACGTCGTCGAAGGCGTCGCGGAGACATTGGGACCTAACGCGCGGAACAAAGGTATTGAACTGATCTCTTATGTCGATCCGCAAATCCCGGTTGCCGTACTTGGGGATTCGGGGAGACTCCGCCAAATACTGTTCAATCTCTGTGGCAATGCCATCAAATTTACGGAAGAGGGCAGAGTCGTAATCCGGGTTGACCTTATGGAGACGGAACACCAGGACGAGGTCACACTAAGACTTCAGGTCATTGATAGTGGCATTGGCATTTCGGAAGAGGCCAGATCAGGCCTTTTTGACGCCTTTTCACAAGCCGAGATGTCGACAACGCGAAAATTCGGCGGCACCGGTCTTGGCCTGACGATCTCCCAGCGCCTGGTCGATATTATGCAGGGCAGCATTGGTGTTGAAAGTGAACTTGGAAAAGGCTCATGTTTCTCCGTGACAATTACTTTTCCGGTTTCAGCCGATCACCGAATTGCGACTGATGGCTTTGATCTTGAGGGCATCAACGTTTTGATGGCTTCCAAAGATCCGCAAATAACTGAATTCCTGCTTTCCTACCTTGAACACTGGGGCGCACACG
The DNA here is from genome assembly GCA_018650465.1 of Alphaproteobacteria bacterium. Lineage (GTDB taxonomy): Bacteria > Pseudomonadota > Alphaproteobacteria > UBA2966 > UBA2966 > JABILA01. The sequence continues at coordinate 31,490 of JABIFY010000028.1, read as the reverse complement.
TTTCAGTCCAGACCAGGTTTGACGAGATTGAGGCTCAGGTTGTCACAGCACAATCGAGCGCGCCGTTTGACGTTGTGTATATTGAGAATGAAGGCTTCAGGATCAGAACTGACACCGTCCGATCTATCCAGTCCAACGACAACCTGAAAAATGTAAAATTTGTCCTGCCCGTCAATCACCGCCTCACGGAACGGGAAGATCTTCTTGATACGGTCTATACCGTCCTCAATCCGATCAAACGCAGCAGCTTCCTGCGCGCCATTGCGGCCGCCGCAGGATTGACCAGCCCGGATGTGGATTATAGCCGGGACGATGAACAATTCGCCAATATCGTAGAACCCTTAAGCCCGGAAGATGCCGAAGCCGCAGGGCAGTTGATCCTTCTGGCTGAAGACAACCTGACCAATCAGAAAGTTATTATTCGACAGCTAAACAGCCTCGGATACTCAGTCATTATCGCCGATGATGGCGAGATCGCGTTGAGAATGCTGGCCGAGAGAGATATTGCCCTTCTGCTGACGGATTGTCATATGCCGAACCTCGACGGATTTGGTTTGACCACCGAAGTCAGAAAACGGGAACAGAATGGGGCATCCAGGCGAATGCCTATTGTTGCAATCACCGCCAGCGCTCTGACGGAAGAAGTTCAGCAATGTTATGACTGTGGCATGGACGGGTTCCTGCCCAAACCAGTTGAGATTGCCAAGCTTCATGCCATGCTTAAAAAGTGGATGGGGGCCGCGTCGGGCACACCGGTTACTTCTGGCGGCAAAAACAGTGCTTCCGTTGAGCAAACCAGTGGGAATGGCCCTTTCGATTTATCTTTTCTCGAGGAGACTTTCGGCGACGACCGGGAAACGATAGTTGAAATTCTCAAGGAATTTGTCGACCCGTCAAAGGTCTGTTGCAAAGAAGTTGAAACCGCCATCCAGGAGGATTCGCTGGAGGGTGTGGTTGCCGGTACGCACAAACTAAAATCTGCCGCCCGTTCGGTCGGGGCAATAGAACTTGCGGATATTTGCGACAAGCTGGAATCAGCTGGTAAGAACGGGGACTGGAAACCGGTCAGAACGATGGCACCGCAACTAAAATCGAGGTTACGTGAAGTAACAGACTTTATTGCCGGGATGTAAATCTTCGTTAATCGCTTATGCCGCTCCAACCCTCTTTCCAGGCGAGAATGTCATCGCCAGGCATAGGTCTGGCGACAAAATACCCCTGAACCAGATCACAGCCGAGACTGGCGACAAGATCCCAATCCTCGCGCCTTTCAACGCCTTCGGCAACAACCGACATCTCTAGTTTTTTTGCCAGATCGACAGATGATTCGAGGATTGCCCTTGTCGCCGGATCCTGTGCAGCGCCATCAACAAACGCCCGGTCGATTTTGAGCTCGGTGAAGGGAATACGCTTTAGTTGTTCGAGCGATGAATGCCCCGTACCAAAATCGTCAATCGACAGGGAGAAACCCTTCATCCGCAACCGGGTCAATATCTCAAGCGGCTTGGTGATATCGACCATCAGGCGGCTCTCGGTTACTTCAAGGATGATATTGCGCGCTTGCAAACCGGCATCGGCAATTTTCTGTTCGAGTTTTTTTGTCAGGTCAAGATCGTTCAGATTATCGACCGAGAGATTAATGGCAATCTTTATCTCCAGGCCCTGCTTAAGCCAGGACGCACCTTGTTCAATTGCCAGGTCAATAATCAAACTGGTTAGCTCATCAACCAGATTGTTTTCTTCCGCAAGGTGAACAAAAATATCCGGCGGAATAAAACCCTTTTCCGGGTGAATCCAGCGCGCCAGTGTTTCAACACCGATCAATGTCTGACTGGATGTCGACAGTTTGGGCTGAAAAACCACTGAAATCTGGCGTTCGGATATGGCGGCGGCCAAATCATTGATCCCGATCTCTGCTGTGGAACGATTACCGCGAGCAGCGGACGACGAATCGAATGCTGACAGCAGGTTCGATAGATGGTCTGGTTTCAAGGGCTTGGGCAAGGCACCGAGAATTTTCAGGCTATGGGCCTGGGCCAGTTCCTCGGCTGCCTTCAAGATGCGTGTATCTTCACCACTAACAAGTACAATGCCGCCGGCAAAGGATCTCAGGGCCAGGTGTCTCAGAAATTCGATACCGTCCATATCCGGCATGTTCAGATCACAAATCACCATGTCGATAATTTCGTCGCCGCCATTTCCCATAAAGTCAATCGCTTCCAGACCGCTCTCACGGGCTGTGACTTTTTCCTTGTCAACACCGATAGAAACGAGGATACGGACAATAAGTGTGCGAATAAACGCCTCGTCGTCGACAACAAGATAGTTGAAACCATGAAAATCAGTGTTGATCTCTGACGGCATGAGAGGGTCCGATCGTATCCAAATTTCTGTGGGGGAAAAGCTGCTCGCTCGACTGTCTAAATATACCATCGCCGATGATCAGCGTCAATTTTGGGAACCAAATTCCGAAGGCGTTGAAGAACATAGCGATAAAGGGGCAAGCGAAAACTCAGAACAGGTTAATGCAGGTGTGGCTTCAAGGCTTTAATCTATTAAACGATATAAGTTGCCGGTGACACATTTTAAGCCCAGAGATGAAATTTTCAATCCACGGTTTGTTCAACTTGCTGAAGGGGTCATATCAATGACCAGCAAATCCGGGTTTCCAATGGCATTGCGGGTCACTATGGTACCGGTTCGCAATGGTTGGAAATACCTGTCTGAGGGGCCCGGACAAATGTCATGACTGCACAAGATCTGGATATCGACGACCTGATACTTCGCATGGACCTTGAAGACGAGGACGATGTTCGGGAAGTGGTTGGTTTTTTTCTGGAGGCCGTAGCACCGCGACTTGTAGAGTTGCAGCTCGCCATAGAAAATCGTGACCTGGAAAACATTCAACATCAGGCCCATGCCGCAAAAGGCGCGGCCAAAAGTGTTGGTGCAGAAGTATTAGCCGAACATCTGGCAGCTATCGAAATGGCGCTGGCCGATCAAAACTGGCCGGAAATTGTCGCCAGAGGTAATCAATTAGCGTCATCCCTGGACAAAGTAGGGGCAACGCTGTCCAACTGGGTGCCCAACTTTTTTAACGCGGAGTGATTTGAATGTGTGCGGTTGACGTTGAAGGCAAATATTTTGTGGTTGTGGATGATGAAGATTTCAGCCGCTTTGCCGTCGAGCGCTTGCTGATCAAACGCAAGGCCGAAATCATCAGCGCCACAGATGGCGCTGCCGCAATCAAGGCCATGATCGAGGCCACAACAGAAGGCAAGACGATCGAAGCTGTCATAACTGATCTCAATATGTTGCCCGTTAACGGGTTGGAGTTACTGAAATCTATCCGGGTGGGGTTTCCCGGCATTGCCCGTGACCTTCCGGTTATCATGTTCACGGCCTTGCAGGGCTTTGACCTGGTGGGAAAAGCCATGGCCCTGGACGTCAACGCCTTTATTCCAAAGCCAGTTTCAAAAAGTGAGCTCTATTCCGCCCTCGAAGATGCGCGCTACGAGCCACCGGAATACCTGCCGGCGGCAGACTATCGCCGAATTCCGACACCAGGTTCCAAAGACCTTCAAAATATCGTCAAACGATTGGGCTTGCCCTCCCTTACCGAAGAGCCGGATGAGCCAGAAATTGAAGGACCCAAGGTTTCTGACGATGACGACGAAACCAAAACAGAGGAAGAACTGGCCTTGGGTCCCATTTCTGTCGGCCGAATACTCTCCAGGGATTACGTCGAACCAAATGGCAAGATTGTTCTCGGCCGGGATACCAAGCTCAGCAAGAACATGATCAACAGATTAAGTGATTTACGCCGGATCGAACCGGACCTGTCGCAGAAGCTCTGGGTCAAGGTTTCAAAAACGGGTTAAGGGTGATATTCAGGACCACAGGTCGGCCTTGAGCCAAAAGACGGGGACCTGAAAGCCATAGATAGTGCTGCAGATACCACCTCATGCAACTCATTGCATTTGTAGTGACCGACCCGGCGAACCTTGCCTATCGAATTAATACTTCATGGCCAGCAACAACTTGCCCGCGACCTGGCGGCTTTCAAGTTGACGGTGCATGTCCTGGACATTATCGAAGGGAATAGCCCGGACGATGGGAATGTCGAGCCAGCCTTCAGCCAGAGCGGACAGGGTAAAATCCATGCCCTTTTTCCAGAGTGCAGGGTCGGGCATGGTGTGACTGATTGAAAAACGTGTGAAGGAAGAAGAAGTCGGCAGTATGCGATCGCGGATATTATCGAAGGGTTTGCCCTGCGCTTCGCCGATATTGACGACATGCCCCAATACCCGGACAGCGTCGAAACTGCGGTCCAACGTCTCGGCACCAAGGGAATCGATGACAAGGTCAACGCCACGTCCATCCGTCATGTCTCTCACAACCGCGACAAAGTCCTCTTTGTTGAGGTTGATGACCCTCTCTGCCCCATATTCCAGGGCCTTGATCTCTTTGCCCGGCGTGCCGACCGTCCCGATAACACGACAGCCCGCATGGACGGCCATCTGAATGACCAATAGCCCGACACCACCACCAGCCGCATGCACCAGGACCACGTCGTCCTTCTTCAGATTGCAAACTGTATAGAGCATGTGGTAAGCGGTCAGCGCCTGGATGGGAAAAGCGGCTGCCACATCCAGACCGACCTCATCCGGAATTTTGGTCACCAACGCCTCGTCGACGACACACTTTTGTGCGTATCCGCCCATACTGGGTATCGCCGTCACTCTGTCGCCAGGCTTGACGGAGGTCACGCCTTCGCCGAGACCGATAACCGTGCCGGAAATCTCAAATCCGGGGATGACCGGAAAATCGACAGGATGGGGGTAGATGCCGCTGCGAACTTGCGTATCAGCCCAGTTGCAGCCGGCATAGGAAATCTCGATCAACACTTGCCCCGGTGCTGGTTCCGGGTCCGGTACATTTTGAATGACCAGGGCTTCAATCGCACCCGGTGCCTCCACGACGACTGCTCTCATCAGATACACTCCATTTCAATATTCTACCCGGCACGCGACCTGGTCGTTGCAGCATCATCCACTGTCAGTTCTTCGGTTATGACAACGCCATAATCCGTCAGTGCCCGCTCTGGCGAAAGATATCCATCGATCACATCCTCACAAACCTGGATGGGGTCACGCTCAAAAGGATTGCCGTATCCACCGCCGCTTGGCCCAACAACTTCGATACGATCCCCCGCCCGTGTCGACAAATTGGGCAGCTTGGACGGCAAGCGGCGTTCATTGCCTTGGGTAGGGCGAAAACTCATGTGAGCAGTTTCGCCGCTGCTGCCACCATCAAATCCCCAGGGTGCATGGACGTGGCCCTCGCCCTCAACTGACACGCCGCCGTCTTCAAGAAACTCGACCTCACGTACGGACCCGATCCCGCCGCGCCAACGACCGGGCGGGCAGGCTTCGTCGCGCAACTCGTAGCGATGGACACGCAACGGCAGGTGGGACTCAAGATCCTCGATCGGATTGTTGCGCGTATTGGCATAAAGCGTATCGACCGCATCCATACCGTCTTTGCCAAGACGACCACCATAGCAGCCTTCATGTATTTCCATATGAACCCAATGTTCGCCCCCTCGCAATCCGCTGAAAGACACCACATGCAGATTGCCGACACCCGCGCTGACTTTTTCCGGCACGACCTGCGCCAGCGCTTTCATGACGGTATCGGCGGCTTGATTACCGGTACAGAAACGCGCGATGGTCGGGGCCGGAAAAATCGGGTTTACCAGCGAACCTTCGGGGGCGATGATCGTTATTGGACGGGTCATTCCACTATTTTGCGGGACATCTCCGTGGATGGCTGAGTCCAGCAGGATCGACTTCAGCGTCAGCCAGACGGCGCAGTCGGTTGTGCCTTCCATCGGCATATTGATCGGTCGGTCGGAAACCTGATCAGCGGTGCCCGTGAAATCAACGGTAATATCGCTACCTTTTACTGTCAGAGATACGGTGATCGGCAGATCGCGATGCGCCGGATTCTCAGCGTCGATAAACCCGTCGAGGTGGGTCGTCGCCGAGTACTCCCCGTCGGGCATTTCAGCAATGGCCTGGCGCATCATACGTTCCGAATGATCCATCATGAAATCGGCGGCCGCTGATATTGTCGCGGGTCCATATCGATCCAGCAGTTCCACCAGGCGATCCGCGCCGATACGGGCGGCTGCAATCTGTGCGTCCATGTCACCGACAACAAGATCCGAGGCCCGGATATTGTTGCGCAGCATCTGCCAGAGAGGTTCGTTCCGTACGCCCTGATCGATAATTTTCAAAGCCAGGAACTGCAACCCTTCGGCATAGGCGTCAATCGCATCAACAATACCGCAGCTGCCGGGCGTCAATGCACCAATGTCAAGATGATGAGCGGTTGTGACGGAAAAACCAACAAGCACGTCTGCGTAAAAAACCGGAATGCAAAAGGCAACGTCTGGACCGTGGCTGGCGCCGTGATAGGCAGAATTATGAATAATAACATCACCGGGTGCGAAAGTGTGGCCACGTTCTTCGAATATCTGCTTGATGCCTTTGACATATCCGGGAATTGGTCCCGATTGAAGCGGCGTGCTTTGCGGCGTTTCGGCAATTTGACGCCCCTCTGCATCAGTCAGGGCCGCCCCGAAATCTTCGGACTCACGGATAATACTGGAATAGGACATCCGCATCAGCTTATGGCCCATTTCGACGGCGATGCTCTCCAGTGCCCCTTGAATAACACTGGCCGTGACAACATCAATTGCCTGCCCGGTCCGATCTCCAGTTACTTCGGTCATGAAAGCTCTCCCTTGTTCAGGATCATATTGCCGCCGAGCACAATTTTCGCGCGCCAGGTCGGAGGCACGACCGTTGTTGTGTCTTGCTGCAGGATCACAGCAGGGCCATCAACGACAGCCCCTTCAGCCAACTCGTCTCGCCGATAGTATCCGGTTTCAAATTCCTGCAGCCGGTCTTCGACGCGGAATACGCAGCTTCCTGTCCGGACAAGGGCACTGGCGGCTGTGCCACCACCGGTCACATTCCGACGAGATATTTTTGGCATCTGACCCTTGCCGGACAGACGAATATTGACGACTTCAATTGAGTTGTCCGGAAAGGCGTGACCATATTCCGCCTCGTGCCGGGCGCTGAATTCTTGCCAAACCATTTCCATCGAATTGTCGTCCAGAACGCCAGGTGGCACGGTCACACGAAGTTCATAGCCTTGGCCGACGTACCGAAGGTCGCCGGTTCGCTGCATTTCGATGCCCCCTGGGTCAAGGCCATCTGCAGTATATTGCGCCAGCAGCATAGCTTCGAGTTCAGCGAAATCTGCGTTCATGCGGCCCAGGTCGACATCGCCACTGATCTGAAACGAGGTTTTCAAAAGATCATATTTCAGGTCGGTTGTGAGCAAACCACTTGCCGATGTAATGCCTGGGTGAGGCGGGATCACAACTTCAGGAATACCCAGAGCATCAGCAACATCGGCACCATGAAGCGGGCCAGCGCCACCGAATGCAACAAGCGAAAAGTCCCGAGGGTCTAACCCCTTCTGGACCGTACGTGACCGAATGGCATTCGCCATATTGTTGTTGAGGATGGTGAGCACACCTTCAGCGGTTTCCACATCGCTCATACCAAGTTGTCCGGCCAGTTTCGAAATGACCTTCTTCGCAGCGTCGAGGTCCAGCTCCATTTCGCCGCCAAGGAAGTTGTTCGCATCCAGTCGACCGAGAACAACATTGGCGTCACTCACGGTCGGCTCGGCACCACCCCGACCGTAGGCAGCGGGACCAGGTTGAGAACCGGCACTTTGCGGACCAACCTTGAATGCGCCGCCGCTGTCGACATATGCGATCGAGCCACCACCGGCACCAATCGTCGTGATATCAATCATCGACACCAGCACAGGAAACCCGCCAATCGACGTATCACGGGCGGTGGCCTCGGAATAGACGCCGTCGACGATCAGACCAATATCGGCACTGGTGCCACCGATGTCGAACGTGATCAGGTTGCGTCGCTCAACGTCACCGGTCGCCGTCCATTGCCCACCAAGAACACCGGCCGCCGGACCGGATAGAAGCGTCAGGATCGGCTTTTCGGATACCATTTCCGCCGTGGCCACGCCACCGTGGGATCCCATGATATGGAGATCGGCCGCCATGCCTTCAGCTTCGAGTTTGCCGCCGATCTCGCTGATATAGGATCGCACCCCGGGTCCAATGAAGGCGTTCATGGCAGCCGTCGTGAAGCGTTCAAATTCACGGAACTGCGGTGACACTGACGCCGATGTCGTGACGAAGGCCCCCGGTATCTCCTCGAGCACGATATCGCGGGCTCGATCTTCGTGGCTTGAATCAATGTAGGAGAACAAAAAACAGATGGCGACTGATTCGACGCCAGCCGCGCGCAGTTCACGCGCCGCCGCCCGTACGTCATCTTCATTCAACGGCTCAATGATTTCACCCAGAGGCGGTACCCGGCGTTCGCGGACGACTTTACGATGACGTCGTTTAATCAGTGGCGTATGCTGCCATGGAATATCCTGCATGATTGAATAATTCAGAGGTCGCTGATGACGACCGATATGGAGGACGTCGCGAAATCCTTCATTCGTGATCATACCGGTCACAGCACCGTCATGCTCAAGAACGGCGTTGGTGGCAATGGTTGTGCCATGCAAGACGTGATCGATGTCCGCGGCCGGAACGTTGTTGCGTTGACACAATTCGTGGATGCCATTTATGACGCCGCGTGACGGATCATCGGGCGTCGTTGGCGTTTTGTGAGTATGCGTCTCCCCCGACTCAGTATCCGTGAAAATAATATCCGTAAACGTACCGCCAACGTCGACACCAATCATAAGCATAGGCTTCGCCTCCCTGCGGGGATGATAGCCACCTTTTAATGCGTTGAGAATAGGCATCAGGGGCAATGGCGGCCTTGATGTCGACAGTTGTTAAACGACCAACGGATCGGGGTTATTGAGTTGAATTGCAGATGTTCAGGAACTAGTCTTTGCAAACAGGCATGGCCCGAGCCTCCTTTCTTCTTTTTGGGAAGTATGTGACATGCAGGGACACAAGAGAGGACCAAAATGCGCGCGGAATATGCTGAACGGGGCTTTGTATTGCAGCCCGGCTTGCTGTCGATTGAAGAAACCAGTGTCCTGAATGCTGAAGTAGACCGCATCCTCGATCAGGCTTTTGATGAAAAGCGACTGATCCTGGAGAAGGATGGCGAAACGGTGCGGACCGTTCTCAACCCACATCTGTGGAACGACGTTTTTGCTGACTTCGTCCGCCATCCTGATTTGCTCTCTGCCGTAGAGGACTTGCTGGGCGAACAGGTTTATGCCTGGCAAATGGGCGTTAATTGCAAGGCCGCATTGAACGGCGACGTCTGGTTCTGGCACCAGGATTACCCCGGCTATTTACACGACGACCACATCCCGGAATCCCGTATGGTCAATGTTCTGATTTACCTTGATGACGTCAACGAATTCAGCGGGCCGTTAATGTTGGTGCCGGGCTCCCACAAGGTGACGGAAGCGGCGACAGATCCATCCAACGAGGGCACGTCCTATACTTTTCGATACGCGTCCAGGGATTTGATCGAAGCCGAAGTGAAACGCGCTGGTATCACAGCGCCGACGGGGGAGGCCGGAACGGCTATTCTCATGGACGTCAATTTGTTGCATGGATCAACAGCCAATCTGTCGCCTTGGCCCAGACGTCTGATAACGCTCACTTATAATGCCATGTCCAACAAAGGGACCCGACCGAGCGTTCGACCGGCGCACATCGTGCCCGACGACCGGGACTGCGAAGCACTGCAGCCATTGTCCGCAGACGTTCTCTCCCCAACGCGGACTTACTCGATCTCTGGCGATCCTGACGAACAGGCCCGACCACTGTGGGCAGATGTCGATCTCTCGGCCCTGACGCACAATCTCGAATCCCTGAAGGCCAGAGCGGGGCGTCCGGTCAAGATGATTGTACCGGTCAAAGCCAACGCCTATGGTCACGGCATCGTCGAGGTCGGTCGCCATCTCGAACAAACAGGCGTCGACGGTTTGGCGACGGCAAATATCGACGATGCGATCCAGATCCGAAAGGCAGGTATAAATCTGCCTATCCTGATGTATGGCGGGCAGCTACCGGGTGGCAACGCCACTTTATTGGCGCATGATTTGACACCCAGCGTTTATTCTGATGAAGGTTTGACAGCGCTCGCGGCACTTGCCGAACGGCATGATCACAAGATTAGTGTTCATGTCAAAGTCGACGCTGGCCTGGGTCGCTTAGGCGTGCGCCTGGACGAGACGGCGGCCTTTGTACGGCGGTTGCTGAGCCTGCCTGGTCTGGAACTTGAAGGCCTTTACACACACATCCCCTTTGGTGACCCATCTGGCGCGGACTGGTCGCAACGGCGTCTCTCAGCATTTGTCGATCTGGTCGCTGAAGTAGAAGCAGAACACGATATTCGCATTCCTTTTGCGCAAGGCGCCGCCAGCTCCGTTATGTCACATGATTTTCCCGATTCCCTGAATACAATTTCGCCTGGCCATCTGCTGTATGGTCTGTCACCGGTCGAGGGGCTGTTGGCGGCGAGCCAGAATTTCCGGAAAGCGATGACAGGTCTGCGCGCTCGACTGATCCATATCGGTGACCGCAAGCAAGGCGATGATCTTGCCGGCACCAATTCAGACGGCCTGGATGCCGACGCGACAACGGGCGTTGTGCTGCTTGGCATGGACAACGGTTACATGCCAGCGGCAGCGGGCCAGACCGGCCAGGTTCTTTGCCGGGGCCAGCGATGCCCGGTTCTTGCCGTCAGTTGCGAATACACAGTGATCGATCTTTCCGGCGTCGCCGACGCAGCACTTGGCGATGAAGTGACGATAATTGGCGACGATGGCGATCAGTCGATATCCGTTGAGGATGTCGCTTTGGCTCAAGGCGCACCTAGCGCCGCCTATTGGATGGTTGGCCTGAAGAATGTCCCGCTTCGCTACCGCAATTAAATGGATCGAAATTGCCCAATCGGCCATAGAGCGGATGTGATTTACGATTGGTAGAAACGGTAGATATTGACCCAAAATAAATTTTTACAAACGCTACCTGCAAATCAATAGTAGAGCTGCTTTGCTCTCGACGGCATTATCGCCATTTTGGTTCTTGAAAATCACTTTTGCATCAATCCAGCCACGTCCCGGTTTACTGCTCGGCCGCGCAGCCAAAATCTCCATTTCACCAGTGAGTGTGTCCTCGGCATACACCGGCAACAAAAAACTGATATTGATGCCAAGCCCACTGGGCAGCATATGAAAACGTTTCCATATGGCCAACTGCGATTTCGCGTGCAAGGCAAATATGTAGGACCCGGTCGCGATGATGTCTTTTAATCCCATACCGCGGGCAGCATCTGCATCAAGATGCATCGGTTGGTCATCAAATTCTGCAGCGAAGGACAGCATTTTCTCTCGCTCGGCGACAACTGTATCGCCGACAAATTTGTCGCCGACCTGGATATCTTCGAAATAAAGTTTGCTGGTCATGTGAATTTTTCCAGTCCGGGTGAATTTTCGTGTTTTACCCTTGCGATCTGTCCTGAGTAAATTGGTGTGCACACTTCGAATAGTCAAATTCAAATATCAGGTTATGGCTAATTTCAGACTCAATTACGGTGTCTAGTATACTTCCACTTGCGAAGAGCAATGCGAACCAATCTGGCTGATTCCCGAGTATGATGTGTTGTTAAGCTGTCAGCTCCGACGCCCGACGAAAACGAATGTCGTCATTGTCACATCTTTCAGTTATGTCTGGATCCGGTGAGGGTCAAAGCGCTTTGGGCATTACGACACCCCTCAATAGCTGTATTACCCAATGCCACAATGTTAGCATCACACAAAAGGGGAATGAACTATGCGGATATTCATCGCGGCGATGTTGCTCGTATTTGGGCTAAGTGGTCAGGTGAAGGCAGCGGGTTACCTATCCGGCAACACACTCTATGAGTGGTGCCAGGCAGAAGGACAGAAGGGTGGAGCGTGCACCGGCTACGTCGTGGGCGTACGGTACAAAATGGATTTTCCTGAATTGACCGGGACGCGCCCGCAAATAGATGGCATTTGATCAGCCATGAGAATTTTTCCGCGTTTGCATTATGCCTGGGTGATTTCCGGTGTTGCTATCCTGGCGGTCTTTTGCTGCCTTGGGCTGGCACGATTTGCCTTTGGTATGATGCTGCCGGGCATGGCACAGGACCTTGGCCTGGATTACAGCCAGCAGGGACTGTTGGGGACGGGCTATTTCGTTGGTTATCTGCTGACTGTGGCAACCTTGCCTTATCTGGCACCCCGTCTGGGCGCACGGCGGATCGTTAGCGCCGGGTTGCTGACAATCACATTGGCGCTTGCAGGATTTTCCCTGAGCTCTGATTTTGTGGTTCTGACAATCTTGTATCTGATAGCAGGCATCGGCAGTGGCGGCGCATTTGTGCCAGTGATGAGCCTCGCCTCTCACTGGTTTCATCCTTCTCACCGAGGCCGGGCAGCGGGAATATTTCTTGCGGGAGCGGGGCTGGGAATCATTGTTTCAGGCTTCGTGGTGCCAAGACTGGAGCCTTTGTTTGGATTTACAGACTGGCAAGTCGGGTGGTTGATATTTTCGTGCTTGTCGCTGGTTCTGGCGCTGCTCACGGCCGTCCTGCTACGCAACAATCCAGCGGAATTGGGTCTGGAGCCCTATGGTCGACCCGGTCCTTTGGCCAGCGGTTCTGATGGCCCTGCGGATACGCGGGGGTTTCGATCCATTGTGCTGCACATGGGGGCCATATACGCCATATACGGTGCGACTTATATGGTCTACGCCACATTTATCGTCACGACGATGGAACAGGATTTCACTTTCAGTCGCGACCATGCGGGGCAAGTCTGGGCATGGATTGGCTTTTTCAGTATTTTTTCAGGCGCCTTGTTTGGCTTCCTTTCCGATCATCTTGGGCGTCGAAATGGCATGATCATCGCATTCGGTGTTCTGGGCCTTGCCTATTTCCTTGTGTCGATGAATTTTGGTCTGGCCGGTCTCTATATTTCCATTGCCTTGTTTGGTTTTGCCGCCTGGAGCATTCCAACCATTATCTCTGCCGCCGCGGGTGATTATCTTGGCATCCAAGCCGCAGCGAGCGGTTTGGCTGTTATCACGCTCATGTTTGCCATTGGACAATCTCTCGGACCTGTCGGCGGGGGCATTGTGGCTGAATTAACCGGTGATTTCACCATGGCTTATGGCATCTCGGCAGCCCTGTGTGTCCTGGCCATCACTTTGTGCCTGTGGCTGCGGCCACCGTCCCACGGTTAATAAATTCACCGCTTTGCTCGCGTGGAAACAGTTGGCCTACCGCATTTATCGCTCGCCCGTGGTACTGCCGGGGGGAATTGAACCTGCTGTCTATGGATTACGAAACATGTTTTTATGATAGACCACGGCACTCAGGGGCTGACAGTGGCAATAGAATCAGCTAATTAACTTAATTCGAGTGTCTTGGTGTGTGGTGTAGTCTCCCCGGTTTTCGTCACCAAATGCACCACCAGTGCACCATGGCACCTCATCTATAGCTATCACAAAAAGCTCGAACACCTCGTATGAGTCGGCAAGATGATATCTGCTCACCATTCCAAAGCGGTCCGGTTACATTGCTTCAGATCAGGACCGCTATTAGCCATGAACGAACTACGGGCATCGTGTATTCTGGCTCTCACGATGAAGACAGAACCAGTCGCAATTGGCATCACGAAAGGCAGCTAGCGGCAGGCATTTGTTCGTTGACGAGGATATGAACGGTACAAGCGCACACATCTCCTTGCTGACTTCCGCCCATGATCTGGGCCAGGGCGACCCTAGAATCAGCGACCTGGCGCTTACCAGCTTCATTTCGCAATTGCCAGGTCAGCTCGACGATCTGGGCAACACCCGAAGCACCAACAGGGTGGCCTTTGGACAACAGCCCGCCACTGGGATTAACGGGCAGCGCGCCACCCAGCGCTGTGACACCTTGATCGATCAAACGGCCGCCCTCACCTGGCGGGCAAAACCCCAGCCCTTCATAGTGAACGATCTCGCAAATGGTGAAGGCGTCATGGACTTCTGCACAATCGATATCTTCGGGCCCCAATCCGGCAATTTCATAGGCTTGTGCGGCGGCTGATCGCTCGGCTTCCCAGCCAGTCAGGTCCCTTTGGTTGTCATAGCCCCCGGTCGTAAGGACGGAAGCCGCAATCTTGATGGCTTTGCTGGTTGCACGGCTGGCAAAATCAGCGCTGCATATGACCAGCGCCGCGGCACCATCACTGTTGGGGCAACAGGAATACAAGGTAAGGGGATCGGCGATCATGGGTGAGGCAAGAACCTCTTCAACACTCAGGATTTTTTGAAACTGGGCGTACGGGTTGAGTGCCCCGCTTATATGGTTCTTGACAGAGACTTGTGCCATCTGTTCACGCGTGGTGCCAAACTCTTCCATATGTCGTGCGGCCATCATGGCAAAGTTGCCCGGGAAGATATCTCCAAGCTGGGCTTCCAGGCTCGCTGTGCCGACGTTTAACGCCGTGCCCTTGGGCATGACAGATTTTTCGACACCCAGAACAATGGCGACATCGCAAAATCCACCGGCAACTGACTTCCAGGCCTCGTGCAGGGCTGTTGATCCAGAAGCACAGGCGTTCTCGATATTTACAACAGGTATCTTGTGAATGCCGACTTCCCAAAAAACACTTTGACCGACCGACGTCGTCTGCTGCAGAACAGAGGCAAGGGCATTGCCGCAATATCCGGCTTCAATTTCATCCGGTTTTACCCCGGCATCTTCTATGGCGGCACGACAGGCCTGTCGCCCCAGATCCCGAAGGCTGAGCTCAGGGTGTTTGCCGAATTCGGTCATCCCGACACCAACAACAAATACATCACGCATGGCTTAGTCCTTGTCTACCGGCCGAAAAACATGAGCCATTACAGCGCGCGCGTGGTCATCCCGACGCACTTCATCAATCACAAGCTCAACAGTCTGCCCGCAGGCGATTTTGACGGGATCCGGATCTGTAAAAAGGGCATACAGGCGGATGCTCTCGTCCTCGTTTTCCAGGGCCATGTCGACATAGCCACAGGCGTAGGGCGGACGGATACCGGAAGGTGATGGAATTTGGACGATGCTGGAGGTATATACCGTGCCGCAGCCACTGATTTCCTTGTCCACCAGATCACCGTTTGTAAAGCAGACGGGGCAAATATCCCGTTTGGGAAAATAGATGCCGGAACAGGTCTGGCATTGGTTGGCGTATAGCGCGGGTTTTTTTCCAGCAGGAACCGGATAGGTAAACAGGCCCGGCTGGACAGGAACCCAGTCAGCCTGTTGCTCAGCATCTTCAATCTTTTTATGCATTTGTATTGACCCACTTTCGCGCAAGGGTGTTTACAGCCATATCAAAACCCTTCCATTCCACCGCTCACATGCATCACCTGGCGGGTTACGTAGCTGGATTGGTCAGAAGAGAAAAAATGGACCGCGTTGGCAATATCTTCGATGTTCCCCATCCTTCGCATAGGTGTCAGCTTGACCAGACGTTCCTTTGTTTTGTCCGGGAGCATTGCGGCTTTTGGTGTATTGATCAGGCCGGGTGCTACACAGTTTACAGCGATTCCGTGGCGAGCAAGTTCAAGTCCAAGCGCTTTGGTCATGCCGACGATACCCGCCTTGGCAGAGGCATAATTGACCTGCCCGATATTTCCCTGATAGGCCATTGAAGAAATATTGATGATCCGGCCTGATTTGTTTTCTATCATCATGGCTGCCACGGCCCGCGCGCAAAGAAAGGCCCCCTTGAGATTGAGATCAATCACATAGTCCCAATCTACTTCTGTCATATCCTGCAGCAAGGCGTCGCGGATATCGCCTGCATTGTTTACCAGAACATCAATTTGGCCATGCCTGTCAGCAATGTCGCCGACCATTTCCTGAACGGCATTACTGTCGGTAATGTCTGCGTCGAAGACAACGCTCTCATCTTCCCCCAGCAGGTCAGCTGTTTGCAGGGCACGGTCGCGATTATAATCGGCGATCATGACCCGGGCGCCGCTTGCATGAAGGCGAACGGCGATCCCTCTACCAAGGTCACCACCAGCACCTGTTACCAGAGCAACTTTTCCCGCTAGATATTGCGCAATATTATTCATACTAAATGGCCTTATTCCGGCTGGCCCAATGGGGCGAACGAAGATCGTTTTTGGTGATTTTGCCTGCGGCGTTCTTTGGCAATTCCTGATGGAATTCAACCTTTTTCGGCCGTTTGTAGCGCGCGATATGTTTTTCGCAATGGGCGATAACTTCCTGATCCGTCGCCTGTGCACCCGGTTGCAATACCACGGCCGCGCAAACAGCTTCACCATAGATATCATCAGGAATTCCAAATACTGCCGCTTCGCGAACAGCTGGGTGGATCATGAGAGCATCTTCAATTTCCTTCGGATAAATATTTTCAGCTCCACTAATAATCATTTCCTTTATGCGACCAACAATGGTGAATAAACCATCGGTTTCAACACGGGCGAGATCACCGGTATGTATCCAGCCATCCCGAATAGTTTCGTTGGTGGCTTTCTGATTTCTGAAATATTCAATCATACCCAACGGTTGTTGGGCCGAGATGATTTCACCGATTTCGCCAACCGCCAGGTCCCGGCCGCTTTCATCAACGATCCGAAGTTCGGCGCTGATCATCTCCCGTCCTGTGCATTGCGAATGATCGACATGATCCTCGGGTCGAAGTATGGAATTCATGCCTGTCTCAGTCTGCCCATATACCTGATAGAAACCGGCATCAAAGAGACCCATTGAAGTCTTCAGAACTGTGGGGCTGATGGGCGAGGAGCCGTACCAGATTTTTCGCAAACTGGAGACGTTATATTTGTCGGCACCGGCATGATTGATCAACATGGCCAGCATTGTCGGCACCAGCATGGTCAGACTTATTTTGCTATTCTGGATCGTCTCGAGGATTTCATCGGGGTCAAAGCCACGCTCTGTCACAATAGCCGTAGCGCCAACCATGAGCGACGGCATCAGCAGTGCATTCAGTCCACCATTGTGGAACAGGGGCAGTGGGATCATGACGCTGTCATGGTGATTAAGGTCACCGTCAATAATCAAACAATGGCCGACCGCCAGATAAGATCTATGGGAAAACAGAACGCCTTTGGGGAACCCGGTCGTGCCGCTGGTGAACATCAGCATCGAAGCTGAATCCGGATCGACGACGACATCAGGTTCGGTGATGTTGCCTTCAGCCAGATTCTCAAGGGCAACGACCTTGGGCGGGGCTTTCAGTTTGGGTAGGGCCTCACTGACCAACGCCGCCAGATCAGAGCCAACATAAAGCACCATTGGTTCCGCATCATTAAGAACAAAAATCAGTTCTTTAACCTGAAAGCGAAAGTTTATGGGCACAGCAATGGCCGCACACTTGGCGATGGCATAAACAACAACGGGATATTCAAGAGAATTGTTGGCAAACAGGGCAACACGGTCACCCGGCTTGACGCCCATCTCAATCAGATTGTTGGCAGCCTGATTGACCTGCTGATTGAACCCGGCATAGGTCAGGCTATCGTCTCCCATGGAAATCGCAATCTTGTCCGGGAACCGGCTCTGACCAAGTCGGGGAATATCTGCCATCGTGCGCATTAGTATTTGTCCTTACCGAAAATCGTCTTTTTTGGTTTTACCGAGATAGCTCAACATGAACAGATCGATGTTTGCTGTGATCGATGCACCGCCATCCATCGCAATTACCTGTCCATTTATTGATTTCCCCTGCGTACAAAGAAACACAACAAGAGCGGCAATCTCGCCAGGGTCCGTCATGTTTCCCGTGGGGACCCCTTCCAGTGCTGAAGTGATAAACGAGCTGCCTTGATCCGCGAGCTTTTGATTAATCGGTGTCGCCACCATACCGGGGGCAATTGCATTGACGGTTATGCCGTTTGCACCAAGTTCCTTGGCCGCCGTTTTTGATAGATTGATGACAGCCGCCTTTGCGGCGGCATAAGCCGCGGAGCCAACCGTGCCGTCGATGCCTGCAATTGATGCAATGTTGACGATTTGACCGCCATTGCCGGACATTCGGCGCGCGGCTTCTCGCAAACAATAGAAAGTGCCGTCAATATGGACAGAAATATTTTTCTGCCAGTCGGTGTCTTCCATATCCATCAAAAGCGAAAATTTGCCCGGCGTTCCTGCATTGTTGACCAGAACGGAAGGCACACCAAATACCTTGTCTGCCTCGTCAAACAGGTCCTTTACCTGGTCGACGCGACTGATGTCGGCGGCAACAAAATGTGCCCTGCCACCGTTTGCAGTTATTTCTGCGACAACCTGATTGCCAGTATCTTCATTGATGTCGTTTACGACGACGGGGAAACCTGAACTCGCCAGGCCAACGGCGATGGCCCTGCCAATCCCTGAGCCGCTTCCGGTCACCAATGCAAATCCACGATCTATTTCAGTACCCATGGTCAGGCAGCCAGATAGAGTTTGCGGATAATGTCGGACTGCCTGAGGTCTCCGGCATCGCCTTCGGCTGTAATTCGTCCTATTTCCATGACGTAAGCGCGGTCCGCGACCTTCAGCGCCATACGGGCATTTTGTTCAATCAGCAAAATTGTTATACCGCTTTCCTTGAGTTTTCTGATGACGTCAAACACTTCCCGAACGATGATCGGGGCCAACCCTATGGATGGCTCGTCCATCAAAATTACCTTGGGGCGCGCCATCAAGGCACGACTGATGGCAACCATCTGTTGCTCACCACCGGACAACGTTCGAGCCAGTTGTTCACGCCGTTCCGCCAGTCGGGGAAACAGGTCAAACACCATGTCGAGATCTTCATTGACCGCCCCCTTTCCCTGCCCTGTAAGACGCAGGAACGAACCAAGCATCAGATTATCCAGAACAGACATTGGGCCAAATAAACGCCGCCCTTCAGGGACAACGGCAAGCCCTTCGCGCGCAACCCTGTCGGGCTTCATCCGGGTTATGTCCTTGCCATCAAGCACAATACTTCCACGGCTTTTTGGCAACACACCCGTGAGGGCCCGGAACAATGTTGTCTTCCCGGCACCGTTGGCACCAATCAAGGTAACAATTTCACCTTTTGCCACCGTAAGAGAGACATCGCTCAAAACCGGCACCTTGCCATAGGCGACATCGATATTGCTGATCTCAATCATCGTCGTCATCTACCCCCAGATAGGCCTCGATTACTTCCGGTGAATTCTGGATATCGACAGGAAGGCCATCGGCAATCTTGGTACCAAAATTAAGCACCGCAACACTGTCTGAAATTTCCATGACAAATTTCATGTGATGTTCGATCACCAGCAACGTAATGCCGCTTTCCCGAACCTTGAAAAGCAAATCCCGAAAGTCGTCTGTTTCCTTGTCGTTAAGCCCTGCAGCTGGCTCATCAAGTAAGATGATTTCAGGTTCCGTGGCCAGGGCCCGGGCCAGTTCCAGATACCTCATTTCCCCCAACGGCAATTCCCCCGGCAGACGGTCTGACTTATCCGACAGGCCTACAAAATCAAGATATTGCTTTGCATCCTTCTGAATTTGATATTCCTCGCGCCGGGCCCAGGGAAGGCGCAGGCCGCAGGCAAAGGTTTCGGCACGCGTTCTTGAATGACGACCCACCATGACGTTCTCAAGCAGATTGAGCGTATCAAACAGATGGGGGTGCTGAAACGTTCGAGAAAGCCCCTTTCTGGCAATCTTGTCAGCAGCCAGACCAGTGATTTTCTCACCCTTGATGTTCACATTACCACTTGTCGGTGGGAACAGCCCCGTAATCACATTAAATAGAGTCGTCTTGCCTGCGCCATTAGGGCCGATTACCGCCTTGATCTCACCTGTCTTCACCTCAAGGGAAACATCAGACAAGGCGGCCAGTCCGGCAAATGCTTTGCTGACGTTTTCAAGCTGGAGCATTACCTTTGAGCTCCCGTTGGGGCGCGCCGACCTGCTTTAAGCCAGCGCTGCAAACCCGGCAACAGACCTGAGGGAAAGATAATCATGACAACTACAAGGGCAACACCAAACGCCACGCGTTTGAAGTCCGCAAAGTCTGTCAGGTATTCTGTCAGGTAAGTAATCGCTGCGGCACCGAGCATGGCCCCCCAGATCAAGTTAAACCCGCCAAATGCCAGCACCATGATGATGTCGATGGCAAAGCTGAGAGAGGCAGCGGAGGGTGATACAAAACCGATGAAGTGGGCGTAGAGACTGCCAGCGATGGAAGCGTAGACTGAGGAAAGAACGAAAACCTTCACTTTGTAGCCGTAGACGCCGACACCAAACAAGCGCATGACATCTTCGTTTTCACGGATCCCCTTGATGACCCGCCCAAAGCGCGAATCAATCAGGTTCAGGGCGAACAGCAACAAGAGTAACAGCACCGGCCAAACCACGTAATAGACCCCAAGATCAGTATCAAGTTCCATCGATCCCAGCGAAAGTGGTGGAATGCCACTTAGCCCCTGTAAACCGCCTGTCACCCATGCGGCTTCGACAATGATGACCTCGACAATGATTGTGAAACTAAGCGTGGCGATGGCCAGATAGTGCCCCTTAAGACGCAAGACAACAGAACCGATTCCAAGGGCCAGGACTGCTGATATTAACTGGGATATCAAGATGGCCACAAAGGGATGAAACCCGAACCGAAGGCTCAAAATGGCGGAACTATAGGCACCAATCGCGAAAAAGGCTGAATGGGAAATGGAAAGTTGACCACAATAACCAATCAGCAAACAAAGCCCGATCGCGATCATCGAATAAAGCGCGATGAAATTGAGAACGTTCAGGTAGTAGCCGTCACCCAACAAAAGCGGCAGAGCGAGGACACCAGCCGAAACCGGTAGCCAGACCAGGCGGTTCATGTCTTTCATGTACGTGTCAAACATCCAGCCAACTCAGCCGAGCGCGCCAGCGATAACCGACACGTCGTCGAGCGTGTCCAGCCTTGAAACCAGGTCAACGATTTCTTCAATCTGGCACGCCTCAAGTGGCTTGATCGCATTGGCGGCCAGCGCCCTGAACTTGTCAGCACATTTGTCGTAATCAAGCGGTTTGGTTGGACTTCCGGAAGGATCATCACTTACAAGTGTGACCGTCTTTCCATCCCTTCTTTCGATTTGTATGCGCGTACAACCAACAACCTTGTCTGTTCGCATCCCTTCATCGCCCGTGATCGAAATTCTCTCCGCGACATCGAGGATAGATTGGTCTGTAAAGGATGAGGGCTGGATTTCCTCAATGGAAACCCGACCACGCACAAGAGCCGCAGCCACGGAGTAGAGCAATGAAAATTGCGCTGCGGCGGGTGATGCCGGCCTGAGGTGTTTGTCCCGCGGAGAACCCACCAGGTTATCGACTTCCGGAGATACTTCGATTTTGATTTTTGCGAAATCGAGATGTTCATCACCCACGCTGGCGCGCCAGTCCAACGCCAGATCAATAGCGGCATGTGTCGCTCGACAGGTCGCGTAGGGTTTAATGGAGATTTCCTCTCCCATAAATTTGGCGCCAAGGTCATCGAGATATTCGAGGCGCGGGTCCGGCTCGAAAGCCGTCAGGTAGCCATAAGGACCTGTGAGGAAATCCCTCGCGCCGGTAAATTCTTGCTCTGACAGCAGGCCGGACAGCAATGCTCCCTGGGCGACAATCCCTTGCTGAAGCCGCAAGGAAAGTGCACCGTCAATGGCACATTGCCCGTCACCGACAGCATGGGAAAATGAAATGCCCAGGGTATGCAACGTCTTGTCGGCGTCCTGACCCATGGCGTTGGCGATAGCAGCCGCAGGGCCGAAAATCTTGAACATATTATTGCGGCCACTTTGCATGGCATTCAGCCGCACAGTCTGCCCCATACGAATTATGACATCCTGACCGACAACGAGAGCGGTGAGAAAGTCACGCCCGGATAATCCACCCAGTGTTTGCGCCAGGGCAAGCAAGGCCGGAACGCAGGAAGCAGAAGGATGAACGGGAAGGAAGTCGACACAGTCATCGACTTCAAGTGCACGGGCCATACTGCCATTGCACCAGGCCGCCATAGGCCCGGGCAGTTTAAGATCATACCCGAATACTGAGGCCTCAGGATTTCCACCCCAACCCCGTGCCATGGCGACAATTGTTCCAATGCCCGGCGCCGCCGTACCAGCAAGCATCGCGCCCAGAGTATCCAGCGTACTGCGCTTTGCTGATTGAACGGCTGCCAGCGGCAAGTGACTAAATTTTGTCGCAGCAACATGGGCTGCCAGGCGATGTGCAGGATCTGACTTGTTGTTCATATTATTGCCCCAGGACCTCATCATCATCAAACCCTTCGACGGTGCGTGGTCCCATCAGACCGCGCGGCATAAAGAGTAAAACATTGATGATCACGATGAAGGTAACCAATTCCTTGTAGCTGCTGGAAATGTAAGCTGAGGTAAACGCCTCAAGGAAGGCAAATAACAGACCGCCGATCACAGCGCCGACAAAGCTGCCCATACCGCCGAGCATGGCTGCTGAAAATCCCTTGATCGCCAGCAACATGCCACCGCTGTAATCAATCATTGTCATCGGCGTCATGACGATCCCTGCAACACATCCGAGGGCAGCGCTCAAGCCGAATGATGCCATAACCATGGCGGACACCCGAATGCCCAGCATGGATGCGGCACCGCGATCAATGGAGCAAGCTTTCATGGCCTTGCCATAGATCGAAAACTGAAAGAACAGAACCAGGGCGCCGACGACGACGACTGTCAATCCGACAATCCAGAGAGATTGCGGAACAATGGCTGCGCCCAGAAAACTGATTGGCGCATCGCCTGAAAAAGGTGGAAACCGATGGATGTCGGCATCCCAAATATGCTGTGCAGTGCCGGATATCGCCATTGATGCACCAATGGTGATGATCAAAATGGTGATCAATGAAGTACTTCGACCAGGCTGGTAAGCCACCTTCATCAAGGCCATACCAACCAGGGTCGTTATCACAAGGGTTAGAGGTATCGCCATGTAGAGCGGCCAGTTCAGCTCTCCATACAGAGTCACCATGATCATGCCACCCAGCATCACAAACTCACCCTGGGCGAAGTTGATGATGTTGGTCGTGGCATAAATCAGTGTGACGCCGAGCGCAATAAGCGCATACATGCTGCCCACGGAAAGTGCCGAAACGGTGGCTTGTGTGAAATCGGCGATCATGGATTTGTTATCTGTTTCTGGTGAAGTTAATGGTTGATGTTTTTCAAAGATGACCTGGGGACCGGGCGGATGTGCTCCGGCCCCCTTGATCTTACACTTATTTGATCATCTTCCAGTTTCCGTCGACAGCCTGGTACATGACGAGGGAGCTTCGGGTCAGACCAGCATGATCGGTTGCGGAATAGGTGTAATTGCCGCCAATGCCCACATGACCTTTGGTGTCTTCAATTGCGGCACGGAGTTTTTCATTGTCGGTACCGGCTTTACGAATTGCAGCCACCAGAACGTTGAAGGCGTCAAATGCCGCTGCACCGAACTGGTTTGCAGGCTCTCCCCATTTCGCTTGATAGCTATCGCGATACTGCTGGATCACCTTTTTCTGGCTGTCACTCTGCGGCAGGTTTTCCGATCCATAGAATTTTGCCGCGCTGACAACAATGCCATTGGCGTTTTCGCCCGCAGCCTTCAAAAACCCGCGCGACAAACTGGCGTGGCTGTGGAACAGCGGAAGTTTGATACCCATTTGGCGATAGTTCATGGCCATCACGACCGGTGCACGGCGCGATGACCAGTTGAGGACTGAGTCCGCGTCGGTCTTTTTGATGCGGCTCAGCATCGGCGTTATGTCGGTGTCATCCATTTTGTACTGGTCGTCAAACACTACCTCAATACCGTAATCGCTGGCCAGGGAAACAACGGCGTCATGACCACCAGAACCAAAACCGTCCTGCGACGAAACAAGGGCAAGTTTTTTCAGTCCCTTGGATTTCATGTGTGCCAGCATTTTGGATGCAACAATACGATCACCGGCAGGGGATTTGAAAACCCATTTCTTGACAGGGTTAACGATACTGCTTGCCGATGCGAGAGCAATTGTCGGCACCTTCGCCTTTTCGATGATGGGCAAGACCGGCAGAGCTGTCCAGCTGGCTGATATTCCCAAAATGGCTTCAACGCCATCTTTCTTGATCAGACGTTTCACCAGCCTGACAGCAACATCGGGCTTCGCTTCCGTATCGTAGTAGATAAATTCAAGCTTACGTCCATTGATGCCGCCGGCCTTGTTTACTTCTTCGGATAACATCTCGAAGGTCTTTTTTTGTGCGCCGCCGACAAAGGCACCCGGACCGCTCAGCAAGATCGGCGCGCCGATCTTGATTGCCTCGGCTGCATGGACTGCACCTGCCAGTGATGTTGAAAATACAAGGGCTGTTAAAAGAGTAATTTTCTTACGCATGATTTAGTCTCCCTGATTAAATGATGATGCGTTTATGATTTGCGGAACGCTCAGCAATCATCTTGAGCGTCCTGCTTCGTTGAGTATTCCCTGAAAAATGAAACGGGTGATTTGATCTGTCAGATCTTCAATCGTCATCCGGCCGCCGGGAACGAACCAGTGGTAGTTCCAGTTGATGATTCCAAGCGTGCTGAAGGTCGCGGATGTAAGGTCGGCATCCGCCAAATAGCCCACCTCCTGAACCGCTTTCAGGGCGTCACGATAGAGACCAAAAATTTCTTTCTCCTTGGACCGTGAAATTTTCTCGAATTCACCGCTGAGGTGACGCTTGTCTTCAAACAGAATGCGAAGTTGCTTGCGATGAGTACTCATAAAACCGACATGGTAACGGATCGCGTTCGTCAGGCTCTCAATTGCATCGTCGTATTCGTTCAATGCAGTCGACGTAACTTCCAGAATAAGGTCGGAAAATTCATCAATAATGGTGAATAAAAGGTCTTCCTTGCCTGGAAAATGGTGGTAAAGAGCCGCCTGTGAAACGCCAGCTTCGGAGCCGATATCGCGGATTGAGGCAGCCTGGTAACCATGCGCATAGAACATCTCGAGAGCGGCATCGAGTATAACCTGACGTCCACCCCGCCTCTTGCGCACACTGCTTTGAGCAACTGCTTCCATCCTGCACCCCAAAATTTCATTTGCGCTAACTTACCAAGCGCTCGGTAAATTAAATACTTATCAATTGGTAAGTTGTCAAGCAAATTTGAAATCTGAAAGACTTTGTCATTTGAACAAGCGGGGTTGGGGTTAAGTAGGTCCAAGTTACCTGGATTGGAAATTTGCGTATTTTTAATCAGTCCTGCTGGACTCCGAAAATCCCGTTTTCAGTTAATAGTATGGACTTTGGATTGTCTGATTTGGATCTACAGCAGTATTTCACCTGCCAACAAAGATGGGCCCGCTTTCGGGTGCTTGGCGGACTAACTTGACGCTGGAAACGACTCGCCGTCACAATACCAACAGAAGCCACAGCACGTGCGCTGTCACGTTTGTAATCGGCGGCTTCAAAGTCGATAACTGTAAATATGGGCACAGAATTTTCACATTCCGGACCCAGCAAACAGTCCATGTGTTTGTGCAACACGGATAATTAGTCTCCGCTTCAAATCAGTGTTGAGGCATTATCCGAAATAGTTGTGGGAAGCACCTCACTGTTATTTTATTTTTTACCCATTTTGTTCTTGGTGTGCCGCGTCGCCGTTGCTGTCTTGGGATTATCGGGCCAAGGGTGTTTGGGATAGCGGCCTTTCATCTCGGATTTTACCTGCGGATAGGCGTTGCTCCAGAAAGCAGGAAGGTCCTGAGTGATTTGCAATGGTCGTCCCGCTGGTGACAGGAGATGGATCGTCAACGGTAGTTTGCCACCTATGATGCATGGTGTTTCTGTTTTCCCAAACATTTCCTGCAGTTTCACTGGCAGCACCGGCGCCGCCGTGTCGGTGTAATCAATTCGGATACTTGACCCGCTGGGAACTGTAAAGTGGCTGGGTGCTTGTTTTTCCACGGCATGCTGAGCGGGCCAATCCAGCAAGGCTTTCAATATTGCCAGCATGTCCAGTGACTTCAGATGGTCAAGGCGCATCTTGCCCACCAGGTAGGGCAGTAGCCATTCATCAACCGTCTCAAGTAACGTGTCATCCGACAAGTCGAGCCCCTTGCCAGTGGCTTGATAATAACATTGCACCCGTTGCTGCCATTCAGTGGCTTCCTTGCTCCAGGGCAGGCACTGCAGTCCAATATCGCGTATGCCATCAACAAGGGCTTCAGCAATTTTGTCGGCAGGAATGTTTTTGGCCGGTGCATCGCTTAGCACCAGGGCATTCAGGCGTCTTTGCTTGCGGGCCAAAACCGACCGGCTTTGGCTATCCCAAAGCGCGGTTTCGTCTTCAGATATCTGGTTCTGATACAGGAATTCAATGGTCGAGGCAGAAATGGGGGCTGCCAGTCTTATGTGGGCGTCTCGGATTTCACCGCTAACCAACGCTATCGCCAGATAAGGAGCGTCGCGCAAAGCATCTTCTGAAGGTTGGATGGCCCCTTTCCCGTTGCTCAAACGATACCGGGATTCCCCGCCGGGACGGCGTTGTGCAATCCGGTCCGGATAGGCAAGGGCAGTCATCGCACCTACCTGTTCCACCGGCGACAAGTCCAGAGCGTGATCGATTTGCCTTGGTGCGTGTCTCAACCATTGTTTGGCCAGTGCCCTGGTACGGTTGAGGGCATTGCGGTTTATATGCAGGCTTGTTTGCTCACCCTTCAAGGCACTTACACGTAGGTTTAAATCCACCGGCACAGGATAGCGACCATCACGCTGGGCTATATCCCTGTCCGTTAGCAGGGCAGCGACGGAACAGGCGATTTCTGCCCATCCCAACCTCGCGCCCTTGATTACCATATGGGCCAGACGAGAATGCATCGGCAGCTTGGCCATCTTGCGTCCATGGCCGGTGATCCTTCCCTGGTCATCTATAGCTTCCAACAGTTTCAACAGGTCTTGCGCTTGAGCCAATGGAGCTTTTGGCGGCGGGGTGAGCCAGCATAAGGATTGAGGATCGTGAATGCCCCAGTTCGCAAGGTCCAAAGCCAGAGGCGCCAGATCGGCTTCAAGGATTTCAGGTTGAGAGAACTGTCTGAACGCGCCTTCCCCTGCCTTGTCCCACAGTCGATAACAGACACCGGGTTCCAGTCGACCTGCACGTCCTTGTCGTTGCGTAGCGCCCGCCAGTGAAACTGGTTCCGTGACCAGGCGGGTCATGCCACTTTGGGGATCGAACTTCGGGTTGCGAGACTGGCCACCATCGACAACAACGCGGATGCCCTCGATAGTCAGGCTGGTCTCCGCGATGGCTGTTGCGAGAACAATCTTCCGGCGTCCCGAATGTGGCGGCGCTATGGCTTGGTCTTGCTGGCTCTGGTGAAGGGCTCCGTATAGGGGCAACAGGTCAACATTGTCAGGGAGAGAGGCTTCCTTGAGCAGGTTTTCAACCCGCCGAATTTCGCCCTCCCCTGGAAGGAATACCAAAATGCTTCCCGCATCCTCTTTCAGTGACTGCTTCACTGCCGAGGCTACAGCCGGACAGAAACTGTCTTTGAAACGATCAACGGGTGGCTTGCCAAGATAACGTGTCTCGATGGGAAAATCGCGGCCCGCACTTGCGAT
Organism: Alphaproteobacteria bacterium; assembly: GCA_018650465.1. Taxonomy (GTDB): domain Bacteria; phylum Pseudomonadota; class Alphaproteobacteria; order UBA2966; family UBA2966; genus JABILA01. The sequence goes on along the minus strand of JABIFY010000028.1, from coordinate 3,721 downwards.
AACCGGAACGTCTCCCATCATGGCAGCAACTGGCGCCACGTCCAATGTAGCGGACATCACCAAAATACGCAGATCCTCGCGGAGGCCCGCCTGACAGTCCAGACATAAAGCCAGACCCAGGTCGGCCTGCAGGTTGCGTTCATGAAACTCATCAAAGATGACCGCAGCGACCCCTTCCAAAGCGGGGTCACGTTGCAGGCGTCGGGTCAGAATGCCTTCGGTGACGACCTCGATGATCGTGTCCGGGCCGGTTTTGCTGTCCAGTTGGACGCGATAACCGACCGTTTTACCGACCTGCTCGCCCAAAGTTTGAGCCATACGACGAGCTGCTGCACGTGCGGCCAGACGGCGCGGTTCAAGCATGATGATCTTGCCACCCTGTCGCCAGGGCGCATCCAAAAGCGCCAGTGGAATCCGCGTGGTTTTACCGGCACCTGGTGCGGCCTGTAATACAGCGTTGGAGACGCTCTCCAGGCTCGCACAGAGTTCCGGTAAAATGTCATCAATTGGCAGCTTGGTCATGGTTGCGTATCGTGTCGACTGAATCTGCCTTTATCAACCGTGATAATGACTCTTGTGTAAAAATCACAATCGATACTGACAGCAATTACCAATCTTGTGTCACTGGCGAAGGCTTTCACTGCGTCGGTAGCATGTAGCCCCTCTAAGTATCAGAGCTCACTATATCGCTTGATTGCTATGTGGTTGCTGAATGGGACAATTACTTAGCCAGCGGTAGCCGATGACTAGGTATTTATTTTATTGAAGAAAAATGGTGCCGCAGGGGGGAATTGAACCTCCGACCTACTGATTACGAATTAGACAATATCTATACGATCTGCGACTTCTTGAAACCTGACGAAACAGACTATACCGCACATTAGTCCTTGTTTTAAATATATTTAATACCCTATCTTGCCTCATGCCGTTTCAGACAGTATCAATGGTTTTGCTACCCCATTTGCTACCCCAGAATTCTGGGGTAGCAAAGTGACAATGGAAAGTCGGCGGCATGGCGTTCACAGACAACAAGATCAAAACTCTCAAAACCAAAGCCCAGCGTTACGAAGTCTGGGAGGGCAATGGCTTTGGCGTCCGCATCACGCCACGGGGCCAGAAATCCTGGGTGTGGCTGTATCACTTTGACGGCAGACCGCGTCGTATGACGTTTGGCAAGTACCCAGGCATGGGACTTGCGGATGCGCGCATTGCATTGGCTGACGCACAAAAACAACTTGATCATGGGATTGATCCTGGTGCCGCGTTGGTGGACCAGAGAAAAGCTGAAAGGGATGCTGACACCGTTTCTGACTTGATCAGTGATTACATTGAGAAGTGGGCAAAGCCGAACAAACGTAGCTGGGTTGAGGATGAGCGAATTCTTCGCAAGGATGTTGAGCCAGACTGGGGCCGCAGGAAGGCTGCTGACATTGTTCGCCGTGACGTGATCAAGTTGCTGGACAGCATTGTTGATCGTGGTGCGCCGATCCAAGCGAACCAAACACTTGCAGTGATACGAAAAATGTACAACTGGGCAATTAGTCGAGACATTGTCCAGGCAAGCCCCTGCTATATGGTGAAAGCCCCTGGCAAGAAGAAACAGCGTGACCGAGTACTGACGCCAGCCGAAACGGAAATACTGTGGAACAATCTCGCCCAGGCAAAAATGTCAGACTCCATACGCTTTGCTTTGAAGCTTCAATTCGCGACAGCACAACGCAAAGGTGAAGTGATTGGGGCCGAATGGTCAGAGATAGACTTTGACGAACAGATATGGACGATCCCGCCGGAGAAAGCAAAAAATGGTTTGGCGCACCGGGTCCCACTTTCACAGATTGCCCTTGAACTGCTGAAACAAATCAATAGTGTTGCTGGCGATTCCAGATGGCTTTTCCCGTCGCCTCATGGTGACAAACCGATTACAGGTCCCGCTGTTGACCATGCCATGAGAAACAACAAGGAATACCTGGAATTGGAAAATGTTACTCCGCACGATTTGAGGCGGACAGCGGCCAGCTATATGACCAGTATGGGTATCAATCGCCTGACAGTTTCCAAAATTTTGAACCACGCTGAAAGCGGCGTTACGGCTGTTTATGACCGTCACAGCTATGACAACGAAAAGCGTGAGGCCCTGGAGGCATGGGGGCTGCGGCTGTCCAAATTGATTGTCGGGAAACAAGAAAGCGAAGGCATTCAACAGGGTGATCCGGATACGCGATGACCAGCTTCAACAGCTTTGAAGTACGATTTCGACCGCAAGTTTTGACAAGAATTTCGCCAAGATTCGCTGAACGATATCATCGGTTACCAACAATTTCGTGATTCCGATTCATTTTGAATTTTTTGGCTCTCGCCCGTCTCCTGAAGGCAGTGGAGCGTGTCTGTTTCTGATCCACGACAAAATGTCTCGCCAGACAATTTTTGCCTGCAAGTCTCTCAACAACATGTGCCAGCCGTTTGGATAGGTAACAGCGTTATGTTCAGTTTCCAGCAAACGGAGCAGCGACTGATGCGCTTCGCTAGGAACCAGTTCATCATTTGCCGCACCCAGTACCAAAGTAGGTCGATCCAGATTGGGGGCTGAGTTCAGAGCGGCTCCCATCAACTCAGTAAGACCATAAATCGTATCAGTTCGACTCGACTTTATAATCAGTGGATCGCGCCCAAGCGCACGCAACATCGGAAGATTGTCAGATGGCTTTATTCGCAAACCTTCATCAGTCAGGTGGTTGGCTGGAACAGTGTGCGCACCTAACCAAAGCAAAAATGACAAAATTGGATTCATTGCATGACCGCCCCACACAGCCGGACCGACAAGAATGACGCCACTAACGTGTTCGTTTGAAGTAGTATCTTGTTTACCCAGTGCTGTCAGAATGACAGCCCCGCCCATACTGCTACCCAGAATATACAGTGGGATACCGGGGTGAAGGGTATGTGTCGCTTTGATAGCATCACCCAAATCTGCGGCCATCGTATCTGCGCTGGACCAATAACCTGAATGCGGTGCCGCACCAAACCCGCGCTGATCGTAGGCATATATTGTAAGCCCCATCTTTGACCACCAGATCGCCGGTTTCTCAAATGCTCTGGAATAATCGTTGAAGCCATGTAATGCGATTATGACTGCCTTGGGCTTGCCAGTTTCTGCTGGCCATACACGGACTGGCAAGTCAACTTGATCACTCGTGGTGAGTAGATGCTCTGAAATCGCCGGTGTATGGAGCCTCTTCCCACCAGGGTAAAATTGCGGTGCACAGCCAGATACTAGTAAGAGCGCGATCAAAAAGGCTGTCAGGCGCATATTATGTGTTGTTTCCATTGGTAAAGATTTGTCACAAAAACAGCCGCTAATATAATTATTGGATACAGCATACCCAGCTTGCCAATTTCTTTGCCGAATTATTTACAGGGAAGATACCAGATCAACACACGGCATTGACTAAAGGACACAAACCAAAAATTGTATGCACAAGTATTTTACGCATACAGTGGTATGTGTGCAGGCAGATTGTGGGCAAAACCGACCATTTATTCCTCCAAATAGGGCCAATGAAGCCAATTTCCAAAGATATATAGCACAGTACCCGACTTAATAGGATAAAGCCCTGAAGTGATTCATACTTTGAGATTCTCCGACCAAAGAAAGTCTCAAAATATGCAGCAATTACTTGGCAAGGCCTTATCCACACCGTTAGGAGAGCACATCCCCCTTTGG
>JABIFY010000027.1 GCA_018650465.1 Alphaproteobacteria bacterium | reverse complement strand
CCAAAGGGGGATGTGCTCTCCTAACGGTGTGGATAAGGCCTTGCCAAGTAATTGCTGCATATTTTGAGACTTTCTTTGGTCGGAGAATCTCAAAGTATGAATCACTTCAGGGCTTTATCCTATTAAGTCGGGTACTGTGCTGGAAGACTTCAGAAAGTTGGTTGAGCTAACCCGGGACAATCCGCTTCAACAATTGCGCCTCGTTGATATTGAAACAAAAGTGAAGGCCAAGTTCGCTGAACTTGATGAGACAATTAAACTGGCCCGGGCTGGAAAAATCAAACAGGCGTTGCAGATCGTCAAAAGTAATCTGGGTCGACAAATTATGGCCTCTCTCAGGGCCGAGTTTGTCGGCTTTCAGACGGAAGAAGAGCGACTTCTGGATCTGCGTCAAAAGGAATTCAAATCAGGTCAAGATTTTATGCGCCTGTTGCTGTTTGTTGAAACCGCCTTCCTGGTGCTGTTTCTCTTGGCTGTTGCCTTTGTCATCCAGAAAAGCATGGTGACACCGATTGTCCGTCTCACCAAAAACACCCACCGATTTGCCAAAGGAGAAGATATTCAAGATCTCCCGCATACCGGTTTTGGCGGTGAAGACGAGATGGGCCAGCTCGTAGATGCGTTCAACGACATGGTCCACCGGATCAAGGCATCAATCCACGGTCTCGATATTTCACAACGCGAGATAGAAGCCAAAGAACAACGTTTGTCAGAAATTATCTGGAGTACAAATGTTGGCACCTGGGAATGGAATATCGATACAGATGAGCTTGCCGTAAATGACCGCTGGGCGAACATTACCGGTCGAACGCTTGATGAAATGATGCCCTTCAATGCCGATAGTTGGCGAGAAATCTGCCATCCTGGAGATTTAGAGCGTTCCCAGGCCGCGTTGACGGCGCACTATTCAGGCGAAACCGATTCCTACAAATGTGAAATCCGTCGACGCCACAAGAACGGTTCCTGGGTCTGGGTGCTGGATCGCGGAAAAATCGTGGAATGGCACACCGATGGTCGTCCCCTTCGGATGTCTGGCACAAACTCTGATATCAGCCAGCAAAAGGAAAATGAAAAAATAAAATCAGAGTTCATTTCTACGGTCAGTCATGAACTTCGTACACCTTTGACATCCATCAAAGGGTCTCTCGGATTGATCCGTTCCGGCACGACAGGCGAGCTTCCGGAAAAACTTCGATCAATGTTGGAAATTGCCTATCGGAATTCAGAACGCCTGGTTTTGCTGATCAACGATATTCTCGATATCGAAAAAATAGAAGCGGGCAAAATGGACTTCCAAATGAAGCCTGTGGAGGTCAATAGTCTGATCGAGGAGGCCATTGAAGCAAACAAGGGGTATGCTGAAGAACATAATGTATCCTTTGTGGCAAAGGGCCTGTTGGATCAGGCACTGATCATGGGCGACAGGGACCGGCTGATGCAGGTCATGTCCAACCTTATGTCCAACGCTGCCAAGTTTTCATCTGATGGCGCAAAGGTAGATATTTCCGTTACCAGGGATCGCGGCGATGTACAAATCAGTGTCCAGGACCAGGGGCCCGGCATCCCTGAAAATTTCCGTGCAAGCATTTTCGATAAATTTTCCCAAGCCGATTCGTCCGATACAAGGCGGGTAGGTGGAACCGGTCTTGGCTTGAGCATTACAAAAGCCATCCTCGAAACACACAAGGGTAGTCTTGATTTCGTTTCAGAAACTAATGCGAATATCGGAACTGGCACAACATTTTTTGTGACATTCCCTGAGCTCGCAGATCAGTCGGTGCCCTACACTCAGCAAGAGGACAAATCGTCTCAGCGCATCCTGATTTGTGAAGATGAAGCCGATGTGGCCAACATCCTGCAAGTGATCCTTCAGGAGGTGGGCTTCAACACCGAGATTGCAAATACCGCAGCCAGAGCAAAAGAGCTATTGGCAGAAAATGATTTTGCCGCAATGACTTTGGATCTGGGATTGCCGGATCAAGATGGCATATCGCTGATGCTCGAATTGCGAAATAATAGTAAAACCTGCGACCTTCCGGTTATTGTTGTATCCGCCCGCGCAGAAGAGGGTAAACAAGAGCTGAACAGCAGTGCCATCGGCGTCGTTGACTGGATTCAAAAGCCGATTGATCCTGCCAACCTGGTCGAGCGATTAAGCCGCTCCCTCCGGCCTCTTGAAGATACACGACCGCGCATTCTGCATGTGGAAGATGACGAAAGTGTTGTTGAAATTGTTACGACCTTGATTGAAGAAATGGGTCAGGTGCTGATTGCCAAATCACTGCAGGAAGCCAGGGCGCTTTTACGATCGCATGATTTTGATCTGGTTTTGCTGGACCTAATGCTGCCAGATGGCTCAGGTGAAAGTCTGTTGCCATTGCTTCATCGGTCGGATGGCAAGTCAATTCCGGTCGTTGTTTTTTCAGCCCGTGAAATTTCCCCGGACCTGGTTAAAAATATCAAGACTGTTTTGATCAAGTCCCGCACCACGAATGAGGATCTTCTTTCCGTCATCCGCGCCGCAATCAAAAGCCAGGGAATATCAGTGTAAGACCAGTAATCAATCCGCACGCCAGCAGATTATTGATTCGCGTGCGCCAGCAGATTATTGATTCGCGTGCGCCAGCAGATTATTGATTCGCGTGCGCCAGCACGACCTGATTACGGCCGCCTTCCTTGGCCGCGTACAAAGCCCGGTCCGCAGCTTCGTTCAGTTCCTGCGCGGTATCATAGTCTGCAAAGCTGGCAACGCCGCAGCTAAAAGCCGAATGGAACTCTATGTCGCCGCTGTAAAATACAAGGGCCATGAAATGTTCGCGCATTTCATTCAGAATACGCGTGGCATTTTCAGCATCCGTATCCACAAGAATTACCGCAAATTCCTCACCGCCCACACGCCCCACAATGTCGACCTTGCGCAGACGTTGTTGCAATAATCGTGACAGGCTTTTGATGACACGGTCACCTGTGGGGTGGCCGTAGGTATCATTAACCAGTTTGAACTTGTCGATATCCAGGATGGCATAAAACAAGCCGGAATTCTAACGCTCCCGGCCATTTCGATATTCAGCATTTCCTTGGTCTTGGTGTGATTGTAAAGCCCGGTCAGACTGTCCCGCACCATATAGGAGCGCAGAACGCGCCAGCGTCGCACCCGGTTGCTCACAGCGCCGATCAAATGATCCGGCACGATGGGCTTGGTCAGGAAATCATCCCCGCCCGCACTCATGGCTTCCAGTTGCCGCCCCTTGTCCCCTTCGGAGGAAACGTAAACGATGGGCAAACTGACAAATGCCTCTTGTTGACGAATAACCCGGGCCAGTTCATAGCCACTGCACGAGGGCATATATAAATCCATCAAAACAATTTCCGGCATAAAGGAAACCAGGGCTTCCATCACCTGCAACGGATCATTGACGGCGACAACCTTCATGCCAACAGTCTCAAGGATCGCGCGATAATATTCCGTCATGTCTTCTTCATCATCGATGACCAGCACCCGGAAAGGCTGGGGTGGCTCGTCAGATGACAAAGCATCAAGCCGGTCGACAAACACACCAGCATCCACCGGCTTGTTCAGATAGGCGCGACCACCTGCCCGAACGGCACGTAACCGGGTCTTGATGTCATCCAGTGTCGAGGTAAAAAACACCGGAATATCATTTCTGATTTCTTCCGCAATCCTCTCGACAACGTCGATGCCTGCATGTTTGCCGCTTTCAAAGACGACATCAGTGACAATGGCTACAGGAATCTTGTTTTTTACTGCCGCAAAAAGATCATCCGTATTCTGAAAGGTCTCAACTTCATATCCAAAGTGAACAATTTGATCCGAAAAATTTTCAGAGTCTTCGCGTGCGTCCTCGGCGACATAGACCAGGCGCCTGTTTTCAACAGAGCGACTGGAGATGGTCAGGGCGGCTTCTTCCGTGGCGATACTGTCTTCACCCGCAGCGGCGGCAACAACTCGTCGGACTTCATTGTACAGGCCTATTACTTCACTATTACCGGCAATTTCAGCCCCCGCCGAGACCGTTTCCAATGCCCGTTCCAGGCTCTTGGAAACTTCGCTGACCTTGTCAAAGCCAAAAGTTGCGCCTGAACCAGCCAAACTGTGAGCCAGGCGGTGCAAGATCACGCGTGCTTCTTCATCTCCCGCACAAGCCTCATGCCAAGCCTTGTCAATGTCGACGAGGCGGCCGGCAAGACCTTCACGGAACTTGTCCCGCATAGCCTGAAGCTTTTGCTCGAGAGTTAACTCGGTCATTGAAAAGTGCCGCCCCCGTGATTGCCTATAATATATATAGTTGGTTGGCGAGAGCTTCAGGTCAACTTAATGAATGAAGAAAATATTGACTAAAACCAATAATTTGCAGGAGACCAGAGTCCTAATTCAGGACTTTTTCGATTGTCTGCAATAAAAGATCGCGGCTGAATGGCTTCTCGAGTGTGTCAGAGGCACCAAGTTTATTGGCAAATCCCAGAAAACTGCCGGGTTCAGCACTGCCACCGCCAGACATGGCGATAATGCGCACTTTTGGAAAGTCCTTGCGCAATTCGAGAATGGTTTCGACGCCTTCCTGCCCTGGCATGATCAGGTCGGTCAAGACAACGTCAGTGGGACTGGCGCGATACAAATCCAGTCCTTCCCCACCTTCACTGGCTTCATCCACCTGATACCCTTCGCCTTCGAGGATCGCGCAAACGATCATGCGAAAGTCATTATCATCGTCAATAACAAGAATGCTGGTCATACAAAACTACTTTCCTGAAGGCCCAAAACAAGACTTCCCGATACGTTTCATATTATTCTACGCCACCCCTGAAGCCTGATACAGGGCACAGGGAATCAATTTGCCTCACGAATACTTGACCCGACCGGAGTGGAATGCTCAACTCCGGCCAGATTTTCAGTCACCTTTCAATTCGATACAGAAACCGGACACCAGCATGAGCAAAAGCATCATCGTAACAGGGGGCAGCCGGGGCATTGGCGCAGCCACAGCGCGCCTGGCGGCACAAAAAGGCTTTGCCGTTTGCGTCAATTACCAAAGTGCCGCAGATGCCGCAAATGCCGTGGTTGCCGATATCAAGGCAGCTGGCGGAAAAGCCCTGGCGGTCCAGGCCGATGTCTCGAATGCCGACGATATCAGCCGCCTGTTTGAAACAGCTGTTAATGAACTGGGACCATTGGGTGCTGTCATTAACAATGGCGGGATTACCGGGCCGCTTGCGCGCCTGGATGAAACATCGGCGGAAGACATTCGCCGCACCATTGATGTCAATTTGACCGGCACAGCCCTTTGTTGTGCCGAAGCCGTGCGCCGCCTTTCGACCAAATATGGCGGACCGGGAGGCTCTATCGTCAATGTCTCCTCCGCCGCCGCCCGCATTGGCGGCGCCCATGAGTGGATCGACTATGCCGCCAGCAAAGGTGGTGTTGATACACTCACCATCGGCCTCGCCATTGAAGTCGGCAATGAAGGCATTCGGGTGAATGCCGTGCGCCCTGGTCTGACGGATACAGATATTCATGTATCCGCGGGCGCGCCGGATCGTATGGCCAGGATGGCCCCGAATATACCCATGAAACGAGCGGCCTCCCCCGAAGAAATCGCCAACGCCATCATCTGGCTGACATCCGATGAAGCGTCATATGTGAATGGTGCGATCCTCGATGTGGCGGGTGGAAGGTAGAGACACAATATGACTGAAGACCTTATCGATGGACTTTGCCTCGCCGTTCGTGAGGCGGGTGCCAAGATCATGGAAATTTACGAAAGCGATTTCGAGGTTCATACCAAGGGTGATGAAAGCCCGGTCACGGCCGCCGACGAAGCCGCCGAGGCAATTATCTTGCGCCATCTGGCAGACCTCACGCCGGATATCCCGGTGGTCGCCGAAGAAAGCGTGGCGGCCGGTAACATCCCGGACATTTCCGGCGGCACATACTGGCTGGTCGACCCCCTGGATGGTACCAAGGAATTCGTCAGCCGCAACGGCGAGTTTACCGTCAACATTGGCCTTATCGAAGACCAACGTCCGGTGATGGGCATCGTCTATGCGCCGGTGCTGGACCGTCTGTTTTTTGGCCGTTCAAATGAAGGTGCCTTTTGTGAAAATACGCCAGGCAAACGAGAAACCATTCAGGTGCGTAAACCGGACGACGACGGCCTGATCGTTGTGGCCAGCCGGTCCCACCGCGATGCAGCGACGGACGACTATCTGGCCGGGTTCACCGTCAAACAACTGACATCAGCTGGTAGCTCCCTGAAGTTCTGCCTGGTCGCCGCCGGGGAAGCCGATTTTTATCCTCGCCTTGGTCGCACCATGGAATGGGATACTGCCGCCGCCCATGGTGTACTCGCCGCTGCCGGTGGCAACTTGAGCACTCTGGATGGCGAAGAATTTCTTTATGGGAAACCGAATTTCGAAAATGGTTTTTTTGTGGCCCGAGGCAAAGCGTAACTAGCCTGCGCCCAGTACAATCACAGCACCAAATCCGGCCAGCAGGACGGCAGAAAAACGGTTGATCCACTTCATGCCGGTGCCGTCCAGCTTCTGACGGAAGACCGAGGCCAGAAAAGCGAGAAACAGCCACCAGGCAGCTGAGCCAACGAAGACGCCAACGACAAGGATGCTGGCGTGCGTATATGCGCGGCTCTCGGACGCCAGGCCAAGGCCTGCGAAGATCGCCAAAAACGACAGAATGGTTGAAGGGTTGGCGAGGGTGAGAACCGTGGTTGCCAGATAACCAGACAGCAAACCGAGGCCACGTTTCGTATTGGCGGCCTGGTCTTCTGCGGGTCGCGACCGCCAGGCCCGGATGCCCAGCCAGATCAAAAATGTGCCCCCGCCGAGGCGCAACCAGGTTTCCATATCCAGCAAAAACCCGGAGATAGCCGTCAGACCAAAGGCAGCGACAAAACCATAGACCGTATCCGCCGTTGCGGCACCCAGGCCGGACAGGAATCCGGCCAGCGGCCCATGGTTCAAGGTGCGGCGGATACACAGCACGCCAATAGGCCCCACTGGGGCCGCCACGGCAAAGCCGATGATCAGGCCTTCCAGAAAATTTGACAGCATGAGGTCATTCAGCGCCGATCACGATCACCTCGGGCGGCACATCATCGGCATAGAGTTTGGCCACGCGGTCAGCACGATTTTCCAGGGTGGAGCGCTGGTTCGTATATCCCTTGTCGGTAATTTCGTTGGCGTCGATGGTGGCCGGATCGAGCATCAACAGCACGCGTTTGATCCGGCGGCTGGAACCGCCTGCGTCTTTGTTGTGGGCGGCCAGGCTGTCTGAGATATGCCTCCGCACTTTTCCATGGGCGATGACTTCGTCACCTGATGTGCCGTCGGGCAATCCGGCCAAGGCCTGACAGGCAGGCAGGTTGGGCCAGGCCAGCAGGCAAATATCGCTGCGGTCGTGACCGGTCACCACCACATCCTGCAGGACCGGAGACGTGGCGGCGAGCACATCGACCCTTAGATTTCCGACCGCAACCCAAGTCCCGGACAGCAGCTTGAAATCTTCCGAGACCCGACCATCGAAGGCGATGCCCTTGTTGGCGTCATCTTCATCTACCAGTTTCCCGGCGTCACCGATGCGATAATAACCTTCCTCATCAAAGGCGGCTTTGGTGACGTCGTCCTGATCGACATAACCCGGCGTGACGCTGTCCCCTTTTACGCGGATTTCCAGCTTGCTGCCGGACGGCACCAGCTTGATGGAAACACCAGGTACGGGCACACCAATATTACCCGCTTTTTCCAACAGAAAATGCGCGGCAGTCGCCATGGGGGCTGTTTCGGTCGAGCCCCAGGCCGACGTCAGCACGATCAACTTGCCCGTCGCTTCAATGGACAATTTTTCCAGGCGCTGCCACAAGTCTTGCGGCAAGTCGGCCCCCGCATAAAAGGCCACCTTCAGGTTTTTGAAAAAGGCATCACGCAAGGCTTCGTCTTTTTCCAGATAAGGCAGCAGGATATTATATCCGGCAGGCACGTTATAAAAAATGTTGGGCGAGACGTCACGGATATTGGCGACGGTTTGTTCGATCAGGCCAGGGGCTGGTTTGCCACCGTCGATATACATTGTGCCACCGTTGCGCAGGATCATGTTAAAATCGTTGTTGCCACCAAATGTGTGGTTCCACGGCAGCCATTCCAACAACACCGGCGGATCGGTTTTCAGGAAGGGCCAGACCTGGACCAGCATCTGCTGATTGGCGCACAGCATGCGCTGGGTATTGATCACACCTTTGGGCATGCCGGTGGAACCCGAGGTAAACAGAATTTTTGCCACGCTGTCAGGACCGACGGCATCAAAGGCCTGGTCCACATCCGCACCTGGTTTCGTGGCCAGGATATCTGCAAACAGGGTAGCTGTGGTGCCCTCAGGTGGCGGGGCACTGACGAGGATTTCCACATCATCGTCCAGCTTCAGGCTGGCAATGGCGGGGCCAAAAACATCAGCGCTGGCGGCATAAATCATGCCCGGCTTCACTAGGTCAAAGATGTGCCTGACTTTGCTGTGATCCTGGCTCATGAGAGAATAGGCAGGCGACACCGGCACCACCGTGACGCCCACTTGCTGGGCCGCGACAGACAGCACGGCATGATCAATTGAATTGGAAGAGAGGATCATCACCGGACGGTCTTCGCTTAAACCTCTATCCAGCAGGCCTTGCGAAACTGCATCTGCCCTTGTCCGCAATTCAGCAAAACTGATAGTTCGCCAATTGCCATCCGGGGCCCGCTCGCCAAAGGCAATGCCATCGGGTCTTTCTGTCGCCCAGTGTCGGACCCACTCGCCGATCTGGCTGTCAATCGACCCCAGTGGCTCACGGGAGACAAGAATGATCTCGCCGTTGTCTCGCCGCTCCATGGCGATATCGGGAGTGCCAAAATTCACTTCAATGCGCGGGCTGTCAGTCATGGTGTACTCTTACATTAAAAGTTATTAAACAGTGGCTACGGGGGTCGCGGGGGAGCCCACTGCTTTTGGCAAACGCAAAGGCGGTGCTGTCAGGAAACAGCGATTGCGATTGTTCGTGGCCATCCATTCCGCCAACTCGGCAAAATACCAGAGTTCCGCCAAGGGCAGTCCCAGTTTAAACAGGCAATGCTGATGCAAAGGTAACGCCGCACAAGGCGTGTCACTGCCCTTGCCAAGAAAATTTTCCACGGCGTAATTGTCGGCGCATATTGCCGAGATGCCAGAATCGGAAATCCACTGCAACAAACGGTCATCCGTGCCATCAAGGGCGGCACAGGATTTATTCAGCACGGCTTTGTCGGGCTGATGATCCATTTCCAGGATCAGTTCGGAAAAGCCGGTGCGCAGCAGCAGAATATCACCTTCTTCGATGACCACGCCGTCCTTGTCCATCACGCCCATCAGGTCGTCAAAATTAACTGCTTTGCGTTCTCTCCCATAGTGGCGATAAAGATCAACCAGAACCCCGCGCCCCTGGATCGGCCGGGTCGCAAAATTATCGATGGAGAGCTTCAGAGCGCCGGGTTGGGCGTGGTCATCCGGGCCGAGAATGTGCTCTCCGGCCCGATAGCCGTTATAAAAAACCTTTTCCGCCACGCCATCACCATCGGCATCAAAATGACTGCCCACGTGGGCCAGACTGTCCCACTGGGTGGAATATTGCAGACAGAGCAAAACCTGGTCATCACATATGACCTCGGTCGCCCCCTTGATATGATTGCCCATGGACATGTTCATCCATTGCTCACCATCCAGCTCGGTCGGACTGAGATTAGGTGGATAGCGCCGGGCGTTGAGCACATTGCCACCGGGATAGTCCAGCGGCAGGCTGAGGCAAAAATTCTGCCCGGTTTGTATTTCACTGGCCGCCTGGCGTACCCGTTCTGCCGTTAACAGATTAATACGACCCAGCTGGTCGTCTTCGCCAAAGTCACCCCAGTTCGAACCGTCCGGACGATTAACCCAACGCTTTGCCATAATTTAAGTTCCTGATCCATGTTACGTGACCTGCACACATGTAATTCTCTTGAAAAAAGGCTAACATGACTGAGGGCAAGTGCAGAAGTTGCATGGCAAGATTATTTCTGCACCTGAGAATCATAATCAACGTGACAAGTACGAGACCAGAACATGAGTGATACTGAAAATCCGGGCTTCGACGAAATCGACGTCCAGGCGGCAAATGGACTGCTGCAGAGCGGCGACGCCTTGTTGGTCGACGTACGCGAGCCCCAGGAATACGAATTTGAACATGTGCCGGGCTCGCTGTTGCAACCCCTGTCGTTCCTCGATCCGGACCTGTTTCCGGCCATCACCGAGAAAAAGATGCTGTTCATTTGCGGCGTCGGCAAACGCTCCGCTGCGGCTTGCAAGCAGTTGGCCAAGGCCGGATTCACGAACCTCACCAATATCTCCGGCGGCGTCGATGCCTGGCGCAAAGCCGACCTGGATCTGGAGGGCACCCGTTTCGAAACCCACGACTATATGATTTGATGACCAGATCGAATTTGGTTTCGTTTGCCCGAATCTGTTACACCTGTTAACTCCCGGAAAGCCTGATATGCCCTGGCCACAACCCGTTCGTTATGAGATTGCTGAAGAGACCCGGTTTGGGGCGCGGCGGCTGAATTGTTTTACGGCCCGACCGGGCAATGTGGATCATTTGTTGCGCGGCAGTGCAGCCAATGATCCAAAGGCTGAAGCCATTGTGGATGGCGACCGGCGCATGGCTTATGCGGCACTGAATGCGGCGGTGGACAAGGTGGCTGGCAATCTCAAAATACTGGGGCTGGAACAGGGTGACCGGCTGGCCTTGCTGCTGGCGAACCGGGCCGAGTTTGTAATTGTCGTCATGGCGGCGGCACGGCTGGGGGCGATTTCCGTGCCCATCAATATCCGCGAACAAACACCTGAGCTGGATTATATCCTGAACCATTGCGGCGCGAAGGTGCTGGTACACGAGGCTGAAATAGCACCCCGCCTGCCCGGACCAGACAGCCTGCCATTGCTGCAGCATCGATTTGTCATTGGTGGCGAAGCGACCCCTGCGCGACCCTTTGCACAATTAATGACAGATCATGATCTCAACCTGCCGGAGCTCGATTTCAACGAAGAAGACACCGCCGTGATCCTGTACACATCCGGCACCACAGGAAGGCCCAAAGGGGCCAGGCTGACGCACCTGAACATCGTGCATTCAGTGATGCATTTTGACACCTGTTTTGAGCTGGGTGAAAAGGAACGCTCCTTATTGGTGGTGCCCGCCAGTCACGTGACCGGTTTGGTTGCGATCATTCATACCATGCTGGGCCTGGGTGGCTGCATCGTCATGATGCGAAAATTTGATGCCAGAGAATTCCTCGCCCTGGCCGCATCGGAAAAAATCACCACGCAAATTCTGGTGCCCGCCATGTATAACCTGTGTCTGTTGCGGGCCGACTTCAGTAATTACGACCTCAGCGCCTGGCGCATCGGTGCCTTTGGGGGCGCGCCCATGCCAGAAGATTCCATAAACCGCCTGGCTGATGCCCTGCCGGACATGACCTTGCTGAATACCTACGGGGCCACGGAAACCACATCGCCAACAGCCCTGATGCCCTTGGGCCATGGCCTGGACCACATGGACAGTGTAGGCCAAATTGTGCCCTGTGGTTATGTCCTTGTAATGGACGACGACGGCGTGCCCGTGGCCCCGGGCGAGGCCGGTGAAATCTGGATCGGTGGTCCCATGGTGGTGCCCGGATACTGGGACAACGAAGAAGCCACAGCGCGGGAATTCAGTGGTGGATACTGGAAATCCGGCGACATCGGATCTCTCGATGCAGCGGGCTATCTGCGCATATTTGATCGCAAAAAAGACATGATCAATCGCGGCGGTTATAATATCTACAGCGCCGAAATCGAGAATGCCCTGTCCCATCACGAAGGTGTGGTGGAAAGCGCCGTCATTGGCGTGCCGGACCCTGTGTTGGGCGAAAAAACCCACGTCTTTGTTTGCCCAAAAGACGACAGCTTGCTTGAAGCAGATGTCAAAACCTGGTGCGCAGAACGCCTGGCTGACTATAAAATTCCGGATTTTGTCACTTTTTTGGCCAAGCCCCTGCCGCGTAATGCCAACGGCAAGATCGTCAAGCGGAGCTTAAGAGAAATCCCCTGAGCGGATAAGGATCACGTCATCATGAGCAAGCCAGTTGCAGTTGTTATCGGCGTTGGACCAGGCCTGGGTGGCGCCTTGGCCCGACGTTGGTCAAAAGAAGGCTACGCCGTTGTCGCCATATCCCGAACCCTGGCAACGGCACAAGCAGCTGTCGCCGGTCTGGAAGACGCCCTGGCACTGTCCTGCGATGCCACAGACGCGGACCAGACAGCCGCCGCCATTGCGCAAATTCGCAGTGACGTCGGCACCGTGCAAGTCTTGCTGTATAACGCCGGCGGTGGTGTGCGGGGCAGAATCGAAGACATATCTGCGGGTGACTTCGCCGCCAGTTGGCAGATCAACGCCATGGGACTGTTTCATTGGGCCAAAGCCCTGACCCCGGACATGGTGGCTGCGGGCAAGGGCGTGATTGCGGTGACCGGGGCAACGGCATCATTGCGTGGCAAACCCCTGACCACCGGCTTTGCTGCCGCCAAAGCTGCGCAAAGAAGCTTGAGCCAGTCCCTCGCCCGTGATCTGGGGCCAAAAGGTGTGCATGTATTTTATGCCATCATCGATGGCGGCATCGACAACCCCCGCACGGCTGCCCGCCAGCCCGACAAACCGGTTGAAGCCCGCCTTAATGCGGATGACATTGCCGATAGCTATTGGGCCGTGGCCAGCCAGAAACGCTCCGCCTGGACTTTTGAAATTGATCTGCGACCGCACATAGAAAACTGGTAATTTCGCCACATCCGACATACATAATTGTTCTAGGCACGACGATGATCAACACGACGGTAAAGTGACAAAAAATTCATGAGCGAAAATCCAAACTGGGAAATCCCCGCGTCGGCCCAACCCGACCCGACCAAATACGACTTTGACATTGATCGTGCCCTGTCATCGATCGTCGCCGTTCATGCCCGCATTCCCCACAATGCCTATACGGCAGGCATCCTGGGGGAGGAACGCCAGGGCAACGGAGTTGTCATCAGCGACTTGTCGGGAAAGAACAACGGCCTTGTCCTGACCATCGGCTATCTGGTCACCGAAGCCACTGAAGTCTGGCTGACCACCAATACCGGTATCGTCGTCCAGGCTGATGTGTTGGCCTATGATCAGACCTCGGGCTTTGGACTGTTGCAGGCCATGGGACAATTGGGCGTCCCGGCAATCGAGCGCGGCAGCAGCGCCAGCACAAAAGTCGGTGAATCTGTAATCTTCGCCGGGCATGGTGGGCGTCGAAAAGCTTTGGCCGCGACCCTGACCGACAAACGTGAATTCGCCGGATATTGGGAATATGTCCTGGAGATGGCTTTGTTCACTACGCCGGCCTATCGCCACTGGGGTGGTGCCGCCGTCATTGGCCAGGACGGGAAATTACAGGGTCTCGGATCGCTGTATATTCAAGATGTGGAAACCGGCACCCCGCGCGAAGGAAACATGGCCATCCCCATTGAATTGCTGGAGCCGATCCTTACCGATATGACGACCTATGGCCAGGTACAACAAACCCCACGCCCATGGATGGGCCTGTTCGCCAACGAGGCCAGCCATCATGCCGTGGTCATGGGCGTCGCCGAAGGTGGGCCCGCTGATCTGGCCGGGATTGAAAGCGGCGATATTATCGTCGATGTGGCAGGCGAGCCCGTTAACAGCCTGGCCGGATTTTTTCGTGCCGTCTGGCAACAAGGCGAAGCCGGCGTCGAAATCCCCCTGACCATCCTGCGCGACGAAGACTATTTCCGCTTTGCCGTCATCACCATGAACCGCAGCGACCTGCTCTTGAAGCCCGCCTTTCATTGAGATATTGATTTTTTTAGTCACCCCGCACAGTACCTGTATTTATTAATCAAAGGATTTCCCCATGGCATATGTCATTCCGGCGCCAATCCAGGCCACCCTGCCCGTTGTCGGCAGCGACGATCAGTTTCCCATTCACCGGATTTATTGTGTGGGCCGGAACTATGCGGCCCATTCCCGTGAGATGGGCGGCGACCCGGATCGGGAGGAGCCGTTTTTCTTTATGAAAAGTGCGGATACCGTTCTGCCAGGCGGTGGCGATTTTCCCTACCCCGCCAAATCAAATGACGTACACCACGAAATGGAACTGGTGGTGGCCCTGAAATCGGGCGGCGACAATATCCCGCAAGACCAGGCGCTGGATTGCATCTTTGGCTATGGGGCTGGTCTGGATATGACCCGGCGGGATTTACAGGGGCAGATGAAAAAGGCTGGACGGCCCTGGGAAATCGGCAAGGCGTTCGAGAATTCAGCGCCTTGCTCAGCCTTGAACCCTGCCTCCAGCATTGGTCATCCCGGCAACGGGCGTATCTGGCTGGAGGTCAATGGTGAGGTGCGCCAGGACGGCGACCTGAACCAGTTGATCTGGAATGTGGCCGAAAGTATTTCCTACCTTTCCGGCCTGTTCACCCTGGCCGCCGGAGACTTGATCTTTACCGGCACCCCGGCTGGCGTCGGCCCCGTCGACCGCGGCGACAAACTGCACGGCACCATCGAAGGCGTGGGGGAAATCAATATTACGGTGGTTTAGCCAATCACCTGGCCATTGCCATCAAACAAATGCACGCGGGTCACGTCCAGGCCACAGCCTGCCTGGTCACCGGCGGCGACCTCTGTGGTGCCGGGTTCGGCGATGACGAGGCGTTCGCCGTCGGGCAAAATCAGATAGATATAGCTGACGTCACCAAGGCGTTCGACAACATCGACCGAGCCAGATAGATCAGAACCTGAGGCTTGTAGATGTTCGGGGCGCACGCCGAGGGTGATTGCATCACCTGAAGCGCAGCTGTGGCCGGGGCGATTTAGTGTCACACCATGGGACAGGGTGACATTGTCGCCGTCGACACCCGATACCGAACCCGACAAGAAGTTCATTTTTGGCGAGCCGATAAAGCCCGCCACGAACAGGTTGGCCGGGCGATGGTACAAGTCCATGGGTGAGCCGATTTGTTCCACATTGCCGTCGTTCATGACCACGATTTTGTCGGCCAGGGTCATGGCTTCGACCTGGTCGTGGGTGACATAGATCACGGTGTTTTTCAGATCCTGATGCAGCTTGGCGATTTCCAGGCGGGTGTTGACGCGCAGGGCGGCGTCCAGGTTGGACAAAGGTTCGTCAAACAAAAAGACACGGGGTTCGCGCACAATGGCGCGGCCAATGGCAACGCGCTGGCGCTGGCCACCGGACAGTTGTGCCGGGCGGCGGTCCATTAACTCGGTCAGTTGTAACTTGTTGGCCGCCGCATCGACCCGGTTGTTAATTTCTGCCTTGCCCAGTTTGGCGATGGACAAACCAAAAGCCATGTTCTTGCGCACAGACATGTGGGGATAAAGGGCGTAGGACTGAAACACCATGGCAATACCGCGCTTGGCCGGGGGCGTGTTGTTAACAATTTCCCCGGCAATGCTGATGTCGCCACCGGAGATATCCTCCAGGCCCGCGATCATGCGCAACAGGGTCGACTTGCCGCAACCGGACGGCCCGACAAATACGACAAATTCGCCGTCGACAATATCGATATCAACGCCATGCAGGACTTCAACATCACCGTAGGATTTGTAGATGCCTTCAAGCTTCATATCGGCCATGACAATTTTCCTTTACTTGACCGCGCCGGCAGTAATGCCGCGGATGAGCTGTCGGGAGAAAATGATGTAGAGAATAAACACCGGCACAATGGCCAGGGTCAGCGAGGCCAACACAGAATTCCAGTCGGTCACGTATTGCCCGACAAATTGCTGCACACCAAGCGTGACCGTGCGCACACTGTCATCGGCTGTTAATATCAGCGGGAACCAGAGATCGTTCCACACCGGCACCATGGTAAAGACGCCAACGGTGGCAATGGCCGGTTTGGTCAGGGGCAAAATGATCTGGAAGAAAATGCGGTATTCTGACACACCGTCACAGCGTGCGGCCTCTTTCAGATCGTTGGGAATTTGTTGCATGAATTCATTGAGAATGAAGATGGTCAGCGGCAGGCTCATGGCGATATAAACCAGGATCAACGCTGTCAGGGAGTTCATCAGGCCCATGGCAACTACCAGTTTGAGAATACTAACGGTGCCCAGACGGATCGGCACCATGATGCCAATGGCCAGGTAAAAGGCCAATAATGTATTGAGGCGATATTTGTAACCCGCCAGGGCCCATGCCGCCATGGCCCCGATCAGCAGCGTGATGCCCAGGGTCATCACCGTGACCGTGATGGAATTGAGAAAATATACGTCGAAATTCGAGCGCCCCAGCACCTTGTCAAATCCAATGGTGCTGAAAGTCTCCGCTGTCGGCACGGCCATGGGATCGTTGAAGATGCCCTTACGTGATTTGAAGGAATTACTCACAACCAGAAAAATTGGCCACAGGGCAAGGATTGAATAACAGATCAGTATACCGTGGACGAGGGTCGCGGACAGAGATTTATCGACCAGACTTTTGCGAGACATCAGATCACGCTCCCTCTAGAATGAATGCCGAAGCAGACGACGCTGAATGGCAAAGAAAAAGATGATTACGCCGGTCAGGATTATCAGGAACATCATGGCAGCAACCGTCGCTCCCATGCCATTACTGCCCATCTGCAACTGGAAGCCAAACAGTACGCGGTAGAAGTATGTGCCCATGATGTCGGTGGCAAAATTTGGTCCGGCGAGGCCACCCTTGACGGCGTAAATCAGATCGAAGGCGTTAAAGTTAGCCACAAAAGTCAGGATGGAAACGATACCCAAAGTCGGCAGAATCAGCGGCAACTTGATGCGCCAGAAAACTTGCCAGTGATTGGCCCCGTCAACGATGGCGGCCTCGGTCAGATCTTCTGGAATATTCAGCAAGGCGGCATAGATCAGCATCATGGGAATGCCAACGAACTGCCAGACCGAGATCAGGGAAATGGTCACCAGAGCCGTACTCTCCTGACCCAGCCAGGGTTGGAAATAGTCCACCATGCCAATAATATCGAGCAGGGTCTCGGCGATACCCCAGAGTGGGTTGAGGATCAGTGTCCAGACAAAACCGATGATGACCACCGACATCATGGTCGGCAGGAACATGGCCGTGCGATAGATGTGCCGCCCGCGCAAGGTTGGCAAGCTGAGCAAGGCCGCCAGCAGCAAACCGATGGGGTTTTGTACCAGCATGTGAATGACAAAAAGAATGATGTTGTTGGAAAAGGCGTTCCAAAAACCCTTGGACCAGTTCGGATCCGTAAACAAGGTGACGTAGTTGGAAAGGCCAACCCAGGAAATGGCACCGGTATTGTCGGGGGTATAGAAACTGACCCGCAGACTGTCTAGCAGCGGATAAATCATGAACAGGGTATAGACGATCACCGCTGGTGCCAGAAACACCACAATGTGGATCGGAAAACGGCGCGATGAGCTTGTACTGGTTGTCATGATCGTGTCCCCGGCGGAGGTAATAGATCGATTAATAATGTGATGAACCCGGGCAGGGCATCAGGGAGACCACCCTGCCCGGATTTCACCTGTACCGCTTACTTGTGCGGTGCGTACCAGCTTTGAAGACCTTTTTCTGCTTCAGCAGCTGCTGCGGCAGGCGTCATGGTACCGTTCAGCACCTGAGCTGAAATGTTCCACAACTGGTTTTCAAGGTTTGGCTTGCCACGTGACAGAATCTGGTAAGAGTTCCGGATCGTGGATTTGCACTTGCCGCGCCAGTTAACAAATTCCTGGGCAACTGGGTCTTTCAGGCTGACCTTATGGTTGGACAGCGGGAAGAAGCCCGGTGCTGCATTTGCATAGAGTTCTGCAAATTCAGCAGAAGCAACCCAGCTCATGAACGTTTTGGCGTCTGCCATGTTTTTGCTTGAGGCATTGATGCCCAGACCAATGTCGGTGTGATCGCTGATGTAACAATCAGACTGACCAGCCGGTGTGGGAGGCGGGAAGGCACCAAACTTGAAGTCAGCCTGGCCATTGAAGGTGTTGATATCCCAAGAACCGGCAGGATAGATCGCGGCGCGACCCAACGAGAACAGGTTCTGTGTATCCGGATATTTTTGCGCCTTGTAACCTTTGCCCATGTACGGGGCCCAGGCAGCCAGAGCTTTCCAGGTGTTGACGTAAGCAGCATCAGTATATTTGCCACTGCCGTCGATCAAAGCTTGCCGTCCGGTTTCACCTTTCCAGTAGTTTGGACCGATGTTCTGGAAGCCCATTGTTGCGGCTTCCCACTGGTCAGACGTACCAAGTGCGATCGGTGTGTATTTGCTTTTGGCTTTGACAGTTTTCACAACAGCCATGAATTCTGCTTCGGTCTTTGGAACGGACAAACCAAGTTCAGCAAAAATATCTTTGTTGTAAATGAAACCGTGGATCACAGAAGCCATGGGCACGCAGAACGTGACCTTGCCGTCATCCGTGGTCCAGGCACTTTTGGCAACGCTGGAGAAGTTCTCCATGCCGCTGATACCGTTAACCGGTGCCAGGCGCTTTTGGTTATAAAGTGCCAGGGATGCATCAAAGGGGCGACAGGTGATCAGGTCACCGGCGGTACCGCCTTCAAGCTTGGTGTTGATGCCCGAGTTGTAATCCGCAGGCGGCATGGGATCAAAAACAACCTTGATGTCAGGGTGATGTTTGTTGAATGCCGGGATGATTTTATCCATCCAGATCTGCAGATCGTCATTGCGCCAGCTCTCAATTTTCAGCGATCCGGCCATGGCCGGTGCTGAAGTCATGACGCCGGCAATCGCTGCCAGCATCAGCCCTTTACGGGCGAAGCCTAGTTTGGAAGTCATTGTTCAGTCCTCTCCAGTTGAAATAAATTATTGTCAGCTTTTCTTGGTCTCACTCAAATTCAAAACGGCGCGAAGATTCCCCCCCGCCCCTTCCAGCGCAATTCCCGCCTCGTCTGCGGACATACCTCTGGCAATCAGTACGGCGTTCTTGACCTGGCCGTTACAGGTATTCAAAGCGGCACGGGCAACATCGTCGGCGACGCCGGCAATGCTGGCGACCATCCGGGTGGCCCGTTCCTCAAGTTTTTTATTGTCAGCAACGACGCTAACCATGTAGCCATCATGCACATGACCCAGACGCGTCATGACCAGCGTCGACAACATGCCCAACGCTGCCTTTTGTGCCGTCCCTGCCCCAAGGCGGGTGGATCCGGCAATCACTTCCGGCCCCGAGGCCAGGATAATTTCATGATCCGCGGCAACGCCCATGGGCGTCATTTCATTGTTGATAATCGCAACAGTCAGAGCACCGGCTGCATTAGCGGCCTCGACCATGCCAACTGTGTAGGGCGTGGTACCACTGGCAGCGACGGCGATGACAACATCTTTATTCGTAAAGGCCACACGCGTTGCATCTGTTGCAGCGGCGCCAGCATCATCTTCTTCAACACCGATTTGCTGCAAGCGGGCGGCATCACCACCGGCCATCAAAAAAACCAGACGATCCTGCGGCCAGCTGAAAGTTTGGGTCATTTCCATGCCGTCCTGCATGGCCAGCAATCCGGATGAACCGGCCCCGGTATAAACCAGACGCCCAAAGCCTGACTGCAAACGCGTTGCAATATCTTCCGCAGCCCTGGCCAACGCCGGAATCGCCGGACCAGCACAAGCGGCGGCAGCAACCTGTCCCTGCCACAAGGCATCCAGCGCGTCCTCGCTGCTCCAGGCATCAAAACCCGAATAGCGGTCGCTGGCATATTCCGTCGAGTCCTCTGCGGTCCCCCCGGAAGATGAGACCATATGAATGATGTCCTCAGCATTTTGCATACCAATCTAATACCACACAAATTTACTAAAACTAAAACATTTTTTTCCATCGGCTGCCATGAATCGACATTTTCGGCGGGTTTTTTGTGCTATGTTATTGATATTTCGGAAAATTTTTTTTTAAAATAATATTTATTTCTGGGGTCGACAAGTTTTTGTTGAAATTGGTCATAAAATGGTATTGTATATTTCTACATTGCTTATTCACATGATGTGACAACAATCTCTTCAGGGCGACACGGAACCAGGACCAGAGAATTCATGACGGACCCCCTCTTCCTCGGCATTGATGGTGGCGGCACAGCCTGCAAGGCGCGGCTTTGCGATGCGGACGGCACCATTCTCGCGGAAGCGGTGACCGGCCCGGCCAATACCTTGCTGGGCAGTGAACGCGCCATGGCCGAAATTAATCTGGCAACCCACAAAGTTCTTGAACTTGCCGGATTGCCCCAGGACCGGGTCATCGAAGTTCATGTGGGTGCGGGCCTGGCCGGATTGTCCCTGCAGCGCGAACAAAAAAGATTGTCTGAAATACCAACCCGCTTTGCCGGTTTTACGGCCCACACGGATGCCTATATTGCATGCCTGGGTGCCAATGGCGGCGAAGACGGCGGCATCCTTATCGCCGGAACAGGGTCCTGCGCCGCCCTGATCGACAAGGGCGAATTTACCAGCTTCGGCGGCTGGGGTTTTCAGATTTCCGATCAAGGCAGTGGTGCCCACCTTGGCCGAGCTGCCCTGAGATATGCCCTGCTCGCGCATGACGATGTCAAACCGAACACGCCCATGTGTTCCTGGATCATGGGTGATTTCAAAAATTCGCCCGAAGCCATGATCGTCTGGTCCGAAACAGCGAAGCCCGGAGATTATGGGAAATACGTGCCGCGTATTTTTGATTTTGCCCGCGAAGGCGATGAAGCTGCACAATTGTTAATCCAGCAAACAGCCGATGAACTGGCAGACTTTGTTCGCGCCCTTGCCAGGCGCGGTGCCAAAACCATTTGTCTGATTGGCGGCATCGCGGAACCCGTCAAAGCCTGGCTGCCCGATGACGTTCAAGGCTATCTTGGAACCCGTAAAGGCGATTCACTGGACGGGGCCTTGTTGATGGCCCGGCGCACCCTGGCCCGAAGAAAACCTGTGACAGGGAAACCTGTGGCTGGTGCCACATGACGGCAGAACCACAATCATCAACGCAGGGTAATTTTGTGGAAACCGTCCGCCAGGCTGTTGAATTCGGCGGAGCCAAGGGCTTGCCGCTTTATCGCAGGCTGCAACGCGGTATTCGCCACGCCATTGATACCGGTGCCATTGGCCAGGAAGATGCGCTACCAAGCGAACGCGACCTGGCGACCTTGCTGGGTGTCTCGCGCATTACGGTACGGCGGGCGGTGCAGGAACTGGCTGATGAAGGTTTGCTCAGCCAGCGTCAGGGGGCCGGCACCTTTGTCACGCCGCGTGTTGAACAACCCCTGTCACAGCTGACCGGATACACAGAAGACATGACCGCGCGTGGCTTGTTACCGACCGTGCAATGGCTGAACCGATCGATCACCACCGCCAGTCCCGATGAAGCCCTGGCCCTCAACTTGTCGCCAGGGTCAAAAGTCAGTCGTTTGTATCGGCTGCGCTTTGCTGACAACCGGCCTATGTGCCTAGAGCACGCAACCCTGCCCTACAAATACCTGCCCGATCCACAAGGCGTTGAGTTGTCGTTGTATGCCGCCCTTGACCAAAATGGCTACCGGCCGGTGCGGGCCCTGCAGCGCTTGCGTGCGGAACTGTTTAGCCCGGAACACGCCGCCTTGCTGGGCGTGCAGCCGGGCAGCGCCTGTCTTTACATCGAACGCCGATCGTTCCTGGCTGACGGCGCATCCGTCGAACTCGTGCGCTCCCACTATCGGGGCGATTCCTATGATTTTGTTGCCGAGTTACAATTATGACTTCTGATATAACAAATGGTGATCTGGCCCCTGTCCGTAGCGGTAGCCAGATGGCCCTTGAAACAGGCGAAGCACCTGCTGCTGTGGCTCGGCTGCTGGACACCAACATGTCGGCCTGCCTGGAACTGGGCCGACGGCTGGAAATTTTGCAGCCGCCAGTTATCGTGACATGCGCAAGGGGGTCGTCTGACCATGCGGCGACCTATGGCAAGTATCTGTTTGAAACCCAGTTGGGCATACCGGTTTCCTCTTTTGCGCCTTCTGTCAGTTCCGTCTATCACACGCAGCCCAAGCTGAAAGGGGCCATGTTTCTGGCCATATCCCAGTCTGGCCGCAGCCCCGACTTGTTGAAAAGTACCGAGGCCGCCCGTGCAGCCGGGGCCTTTGTTGTGGCTTTGGTCAATGACATTAATTCACCTTTGGCCAATCTGGCTGATGTTAGTCTGGACCTTCAGGCCGGACCGGAAACCAGCGTCGCCGCCACCAAATCCTTTATCGCCTCGCTGGCGGGCCTGTTGCAGATTACGGCCTGCTGGTCGCGTGACAAGGAACTGACAAAAAGTTTGAGTCAATTACCCAACCAGCTGGCTAAAGCCGCTGATCTGGACTGGAGCGAGGCCGTTAATACCATTGCCGAAGCCCGCAACATGTTCACCCTTGGTCGCGGACTTGGTTATGGCGTGGCCCAGGAAGCCGCCCTGAAGCTCAAGGAAACCTCCATGATCCACGCCGAACCCTTTAGTTCAGCGGAACTGGCACACGGCCCCATGGCTCTGCTGCGCATGGGCTTCCCGATCCTGATGTTCAGCCAGAATGACGGCACCCGACCCGGTATTGTCGAACTGACCGCCGCCTTGCGGGAAAAAGGGGCAGATTTGTTTGTGGCTGAAGAAGGTGACGCTGCCCCTGGTCGTTTGCCGGTGGTCGCCGACATGCACCCCGCCGCCGCCCCCCTCGCCATGATCCAGAGTTTTTATCGCCTCGCCGACAAGGTTGCCGCGGCCAGGGGCCTTGATCCGGACAGCCCGCGTCACTTGAAAAAAGTGACGGAGACGTTGTGAGAGTACAGCTATGACGAAAGCCCTCATCAACGGACGCCTTTTTGATGGCGATACGATCCTCAATGGCAAAGCTGTTCTTGTGGACGATGGCTTTGTGCGGGAAATCTGCGAAAGCGCCGATGTTCCCAACGACTGCGACCGCATCGACTTGAACAGGCAATTACTGGTCCCTGGCTTTGTCGATATTCAGGTCAACGGCGGCGGCGGCATTATGGTTGATGGCAACACCACCGTCGACAGCCTGACCGCCCTGGCAAAAGCCCATCGCCGCTTTGGCACCACGGCAATGCTGCCGACCCTGATCACCGATGATTTAACCGCCATGCAAACCACGGCGGAGGCCATCCGGTCAGCCATTGTTCAGAACATGCCTGGCATCGTTGGCATCCATTTCGAAGGCCCCTTGCTGAACATCAAACGCAAGGGCATTCACAATCAGGACCGCATCCGCCCTGTCGATGAAGACCTGATGGCCCTGTATCAGTCAGACGGCCTTGGCGTGCGTATCGTTACCCTGGCACCTGAAACCGTACCATCAGGCACCATCGCCGCCCTGACAAAATCAGGCGTGCGGGTTTGTGCCGGCCATACGGCGGGCACTTATGATGATATGCAAAGTGCCCTGGGCGAAGGTCTGGCAGGCTTTACCCATCTGTTCAATGCCATGACGCCTATGGAAAGCCGCGCCCCTGGCGTGGTTGGCGCAGCCCTGGATGATGACGCAACCTGGTGTGGATTGATCGTCGATGGTCATCATATTCATGACGCAACGTTACGTGCGGCCATCAAGGCCAAAGCCCCTGGCAAGATGATTTTGATTACAGACGCCATGCCCTCTGTCGGCAGTGACATGCAGGCTTTTGATTTATATGGCCGCACCATCACCGTAGAGGATGATCGTTGCATGGCAGAAGACGGCACGCTCGCAGGATCGCACCTGGATATGGCCAGTGCTGTGCGCAATACCGTGGCCGGGGTTGGCCTGGACCTGGAAGAAGCCTTGCGCATGGCATCAAGATATCCGGCTGAATTTCTCGGGTTGGGCGACCAGCGGGGGCGTATAACACCTGGCTACCGTGCCGACTTCGCTTTACTGGATGATGACTTGCAAGTGACAAAAACGTGGATTGAAGGAAGTGACACATGACGGACAAGGTACGGGTACTGATCGTTGGCCTGGGTAATATGGGATTATCACATGCCAAGGCCTATCACGCCTTGCCGGGCTATGAGGTTGTCGGCCTGTGCAGTCGCAATATTGCCGGCATGACCAGCCTGCCAACGGAATTGGACGCCTACGCAAAGTTTTCTGACTACACTGAGGCTCTGGCCGAATTAAAGCCGGATGCCGTTTCCATCAACACCTATTCCGACACCCACGCCGATTTTGCCGTCCAGGCCTTTGAAGCCGGTGCCCATGTATTTCTGGAAAAACCCATCGCGGAAACCCTGGAAGATGCCACGCGCGTGGTCGATACCGCAAAACGTTTGAACAAAAAACTGGTGGTCGGTTATATCCTTCGCCACCACCCCTCCTGGACCAAACTGGTTGAGGTCGCGCAAGGCCTGGGCAAGCCCCTGGTCATGCGCATGAACCTGAACCAACAATCCAGTGGCACCACATGGGAGACCCACAAGACCCTGATGAAGACCATGTCGCCCATTGTAGATTGCGGTGTGCATTATGTGGATATGATGTGCCTGATGGCGCGGGCCAAACCGGTCAAGGTGCATGCCATGGGTGTCAATTTGACACCCGAGATTGATCCTGACATGTATAATTACGGCCAGCTACAGGTCTTCTTTGATGACGGTTCCATCGGCTGGTACGAAGCCGGTTGGGGGCCGATGATGAGTGAAACCGCGTTCTTTGTAAAAGACGTGGTTGGCCCCAGAGGCTGTGTCTCGATCGTTGCCGCCGAGGAAGCCGGTGAAGGTCACAAATCAGACGACGTAGATGCCCACACCAAAACAGACAGCCTGCGACTGCATTTCAGTGACACGGACGGTAGTGGTAATTTCAGCCGCGAAGATGAGATCATCAATACCGAAGACGAGCCTGGCCATGATGATCTTTGCCAACGCGAACAGGAATATTTCCTCGATGCCATCACCAACAACGTGGACTTAAGCGACCACATGGCCGACGCCGTCAATTCACTCGGCATTGTCCTGGCCGCAGATCAGTCTATAAAGAGCGGCAAGATTGTGAGTCTTTAAGTTATGATTGGCCACGCCGCCCACGCCCCCTCCCGACCGCCCACCAGTATAATTGCATGGGCGGTCGGGAGGGGGCGTGGGCGGCGTGGCCACCGAACTTCAACAGGAAACTAACCATGCGCGCGTTATGTATTGGGTCGGCCATGGTCGACATCATTGTTCTGGTCAACAGCAAAGACGTTGAACGCATGACCATGACCAATGCGACGTCGTCATTCTTGTTGCTGGAACAAGGCCTGAAGATCGAAAGCCAGAGCATCTCCACCCACATTGGTGGCGGGGCGGTCAATACGGCGGTCTCCATGGCGAGGCTGGGCATGAAGGCCGGCGTGCTGGTCAAGGTTGGCGAAGACCAAAATGGTGAACGTATTCTGGATCGCATGACCTTAGAGGACGTCGAGACGGGCGCCGTGATCCGCACTGCCGAAGCGCCCACAGGCACCGCCGTCATGGTTTCGTCCCATGATCGCAACGCCACGATCTTTACCCAGCGCGGTGCCAACACGTTGATGCGAACCAGCGACATCAATCCTGATCTGATGCAAGATCGCGATCTGGTTTATATCACCAGCCTCTCTGGTCGCTCGGCTGATTGTTTTGGTGATATTGCCACCAAGGCTGATGCCGCCGGTGCCTTTGTTGCGGCCAATCCCGGCATCCGCCAGTTAACCTTGCGCACGGCCAGCATTCTCGACAGTTTCCCGCATATTGATTTGCTGGCTGTGAACCGGGTGGAAGCTGAAACCCTGGTACCAGCCCTGGCCGTTTCCGATGACGTCACCGATGGCACAGACGAAGAAGAAGAAGAAATCGATAATGACGAGCCACGATTGATGGCTCGCGGCCTCCACTTTGGCGGCTTTGATCTCGGTCTGATTGATTTCATGACCCGTGTGCGCGCCAGGGGTTTGGCAAACATCCTGATCACCGACGGCATCGAAGGGGCGTATCTTGCAAACGCCGACGGCGTGTATCACTGCCCGACCCTGCGTACCGAAGTCAAAGGCACCGCTGGTGCCGGGGATGCCTTTACTTCGACACTCAGTGCCCTGTTGGCCAGTGGTGAAAAAGTCGAAGCGGCCTTGCGCGCAGCTGCCGTGAATGCCGCCGCCGTGGTGGCCGCCGTTGATACCCAGTCCGGTTTGCTCAATCGCGACCAACTGGATGAAAAGGTCTCGGCAGTTGCGGCACAATTGCCGGTGACCAGCTGGAACTGGCCAACTTAATCCAATAATTATTCCGGACCAGCAAATCCGGCTAACTTTGCGACAAATTGGACAGGTCTTGTCCCTTTCTGGTGACGTTTTTGCTGGTAAATACCTGCAATTATTGCCAATATTTTGATGCCAAAATCAAAATACAAGTGCATAATACGCGCCATAAACAACCGGTCCAGGAGACATCCAGGCCATAATCTGATAAAAATATTTCTGGTTCAGGAAAAAACGGCCCTGGTCCCGCCATTACCTTGGCAGTGAATAGAATACGTCGACTGAAATATTGTGACATTAATTCCTGCCAGCCCCGACGGGCCAGCTTTTGGGAGAATACGATGAAAAAAATGATCTTCATGTTTGCCGGTGCCTTGCTGCTGATATCCTGCGCAGGCGCGCCGCCCTCCATGGCCATAGAAAAGCCCAATCTTTTGATCATGGGCGAAGATGCAGACGAGGACAGCGTGCCGCGTAACAGCCGCGTTTTCCGCCGCGTCCTGGATGCCCTGACCAATGAAATCCACAACGAAGGCTTTGATGTTTTTGACGAAACAGCGGTCTCCCTGGATGACTTTGCCCAAGGCCGGGTGCGCCGCACCGATGCCGAAATCATCGACATCGCCAAAACGCTCAAACGTCCGCCCATTGATATTGCCGTGATCTTTACGATCTACGCCAGCGCCCGGGATTATAACTATACGACCAAAATCAAGACCCGAGTCACTGGTCGCCTTCTGGCCGTCAAAAGCGGTCAACGCCTTGGTAATTTCGAAATCGAAAGCCCGCGTGAATGGACGGCCAAAGCTAATTGCCCACGGGAATGCTTACTGGAAACCGTCGGAAAATATAGCAAAATCATTGCCCGCGATGTGGGCTCCGTTCTGGCCGAAAAACTGGTCTCGATTTATGACGATGACAATGACGGCAGCGGATCGGGCAAAGCCAACATCAACAATGGCTTCTCCCTGGTCTTTGATGGCTTCACCGAAGACGACATGATGGATATCGAAGAATATATCGTTGTCTTCCGCGGCTACGAGCGTCACCGGGCGGTTTATGCCGGTCGCACACATCACGAATACTGGTACGAAAGCAGCAGCACAGCGACACGTCTCAACCGTAACCTGCGCAAGATGCTGGATCACATCGGGGTCTCTGGTCGGGTTCGCTTCTCGGGCAATGAATATGTCCTGACCCGAATTTCCAAACGCAAGAAACGCAATCTCGATCCTGATGACTGGTAGGATTTTCAAAGGCCCGTCAGCAGCCTGAACGCTGCTGACGGGTTTTGACTTGTACCGTTCCTTGTTTGTGTCATCCAGGAGCAAAAATATGACCAGACTTTTGATGTTGGCCAGCTTTCTGATTTTTGCAAGCATGGGTGCGGTCACAGCTCAAAACGCTGATATCGACAAAAATACCATCATCCGTAGCCTCGCCCCCATCCGCTATATGGCGCAGCACAGTGGTCAGGCCCGAGCCATTGATCTGGATATTGAATTCAAGACAGGCTCCAGCAATCTGACCAATCGTGCCAAACGACAACTGGATATCGTTGTTGATGCCTTGAAGGATCGGAAACTGGCCGCCGAACGTTTTCAGATTGTCGGCCACACGGATGCTTCCGGTCGTGCAAACATGAACCTGAAGCTTTCCCAACGCCGGGCCAAAGCCGTGTTTGACTATCTGGTTCATAAAGGCGGTATTCGAAATAAACGCCTTACCCCATCAGGCCTGGGTGAAACCAGATTGAAAAATGTACTGGCCCCTACCAGTGGCGAAAATCGCCGTGTGGAGTTTGTTCTGATACAGTCAGAGCGAACGAAGGCTGATAGTCGACAAAAAAGTGATCCAAAAAATGAGATCAAGGAGAAAGTGATTAAATGGTGAAACGCCTGGCTTTTATGCTGTTGGCAATATCCGGCTTGATATTCTCTCAAGCTGGATCACCAGCCTATGCCCAGGACAGTGCAGGCGGCAGTGACTTCACGCTTGGCTTGCTGGCTGACGAGTTGCTGCAAGGCTTAAAGGACAACCGGCTGCTGGGCGGCAAAATCCGGGTCGCGGTCTGGCCCTTTCAAAGCCGGGATATCCCGGTCTCCACCCGGGTCGCTGAACAATTGAATATAAACCTGCTAGCCGCCCTGCAACGCAAAGCCGGCAGCAAGCTGGTATTTGTCGGTCGCAAGGAACTGGGTGCCCTGATCGCGGATCTGGAAGAAACCCATCAGGATATGGAAAATCCAGTGGCAACCGTTTCCAAAAGTGCGCGTGTCGATTTGCTGGTTATCGGTGAAATTTCCCTGGAGAACCGCCGCATCGCCTTGTCCTACAAAGTCCTGGGGGCGTCTAAAGGCAAAACAAGGGTCGGCAACATCGTGGCCTCGACCTCCAGTCAATTCATTAACCTGCAACAGAACCAGGCCACGGTCACCCTGGAACAAGGTATTCGCCAAGGCGCTCGCAGGCTGGCGCAGATGGCCGCTGACGCCAATGAAATCCGGCTTGGCGGCATCCGTTTCGAAAACACCCGCATGCAAACCCGTTTCGGTCGCTATATCGAAGAACAATTGCGGGATGAGCTGGCCGCTGCCTATTCCAACAAGATCACCGGGCGCATGGTGCGCATCAAACGCGCGGCCTGGACAGGAAAAGACAAAGAAGAATCCCAAATCAAAACCGGGCGCGGTAACAATATTTACATCCTGACCGGCAGCTATTGGGATTTTGGCAAGGCCGTCGATCTGAAAGTGCGATTACGGGCGCCAGACGGGCGCACAGCCGCCTGGTCCGGCAAGGTCTTGCCACCGCTGGAAATGAATGTACGCCCGGACGGAAATTTCCCGCCGCAATTGTTGGAAAATGACGGCCTTGGCCCTTTCCGCTTTGCCCTGCGCAGCAACCGGGGCGAAACGCCGGTCTACAATATCGGTGAAAAACTGCACCTGGAAATTCGCCTGGATCAGGATGCCTGGCTTTATTGTTTTTATCGCCAGGCCGACGGCAGGATGCTGAAGATATTTCCCAACCGCTATCACCAGAATGCCAGGGTCACGGGCGGCAAACTACAAACGCTTCCAGGCAGCATGCTCCCCTTTGACCTGGTCTTTGGTGAACCCGCCGGAACCGAACTGGTAAAATGTTTTGCCGTGGCCAGCGACATCAGCGACAAACTGCCAAAGTCCATTCGTTCCAACAATTTTCCGGTCCTGCCCGAAGGCATGGATTTCCGCCTGCCACATATTTTCCGCCAAATGCAGAATGTCAGCATCAGCGAAGCCAGTGTTGTCATCAACGTGCTGCCGGCGAACAAATAACCCTGTCCACCAGCAGCCAGACTGCACTTGTTACTTTCCGGCGCGGGGCACCAAATAGCGCCACGTGCGCTCCACTGCATTAACGGCGTGCAGTGCTCCGACACTGATCATTGTGTGGAAGTCTACTGGCGAACGGTTTTTGTTCGTGAATTCAGGGTTTGTTTTGACGATCAGCTGATAAGGGTTCATAACCAAGTTCCTCTAATGTGTTTATCTCATCCATACTCAAGGTATGCTGTGTATTTATGCTCCTGATGGGCTTTCTACAAACGAGAAATTTTCATTGTATGATATAGAATTTCTAATGTATGATTATGTATGTCTATTCACCTACCCCCCCTCAACGCGCTGAGAGCGTTTGTCGCCGCCGCGCAACACCTGAGTTTCACCAAGGCCGCGAATGAGCTGAACGTCACGCCTGCAGCCGTCAGCCACCAGGTGAAGGCTCTGGAGGAATTTATCGGCGCGCCATTGTTCACACGTCTTACTCGCGCTCTCAGGCTGACAGACCGCGGCCAGGCGGCCTTACCCAATTTAACAGAGGGTTTTGCTTTGCTGGCAGTCGGCGCAAAACTCTTGATGGACGAGCAGGACGAGAACGTTCTGACCGTGACGGCCACGCCCTCATTTGGTGGTCAATGGCTGGTCCCGCGACTGGTTGATTTTCAGGATGCTTATCCTGACATCAAAATTCGCATTGACGCATCAATGGCAATCATCGACCTGCGACGGGATGGTATTGATGTGGCCATTCGCTGGGGCAGTGGTGACTATCCCGGTCATGCGGCCGACCGGCTGTTTGAAGACGAAGTCTTTCCGGTGTGCAGTCCAAAACTGATGTCCGGGGCACACCCCCTGATAAAACCACAGGACCTTGTCCATCACACCCTGCTTCATTCCGGCAGTGTTTTTAACGATGTCTCTTATGCGGAATGGCCAATGTGGCTGGAACTGGCGGGGGCGGATCAGGTTGATTGGCGCAAAGGTCCTGAATTTTCCATGGAGAATATGGCGGTGCAGGCCGCAGTGGAGGGACATGGTGTTGCCCTGGTGAACACATCTCTGGTGCGTGACGAGCTGGCGTCTGGTCGCCTGGTACAGCCCTTTGAAGAAGTCATTCCGACAGATTTTGCCTATTACCTGGTTGTCCCCAACGAATATCGTGACCGCCCCGCGATCAGCGCCTTTCGCACATGGCTGTTGCAGGAAGTCGCTCCCCTGGACGCGGCCTGATTCAAGTCTGTAGGAGCCATTCAATGTCGCGGCAGTGGGCATCGCCTATGGCCAATAATTGTTCATCCCCGCCCGGCCATAACCGCAAGGTCAGGGCGGGCCGGCCTGCCTCGCCCAGTTCATAGGCCAGCCAGGCGACAGGCGTCTCTTCTGTGGCTAATTCACCGACACGTGTCATACGCTCAGTAATCCGGTTCTTGCTGTCATCCGGGAAATACTGAAAGGCAATGGAATGATAGAGCACCCGGACAACACCCTTCTCCGCCGGGACTGAAAACATGTCATCGACCCAATCTGCCGCATCCATTTTGTCGATCTGCAAGGGATATTTTTGGGCAATTTCACAAGCCGCTTCAATGCGCGACAGCCGGTCAAGCTGGTCCGGCCAGACATAGGAAATAAGGCGTTCAAACTGTTCCGGATTTGATACGTCCATGGGGTTTCGGTCGCAACCCCGTCGACTATGGATAACCGGCTCGGCACCTTCCAGCGAAGCACGGTTCCAGTCAGGCGTCAACATGACGGCACTTTCTGAATGACCAAACTCCTGGCCTCCAAGGCGATAGCCATATCGTCCCATGTTCATGTTCAGTCCGGCACTTGCCCCGACCTCATACAAAGCCAGCGGCAAGCCGGTCTGGCCAGCGATCTGCATCATACCTGGATACAAGGCGGCAGACCGGGCAACCTCATTGGTTTGCGGGGCAAATTGCAGCCACGCCATAATTTGTGTGTCAAACGCCTGAATCGCGTCCAATGCAGCCACCAGCAGTTGATCCGGCGATGGCAAGTCATGGGGCGGATAGACCTTTGCCAGATCAGTTGCCTGCCCGCTTCGCACAAGGCCATGCAAGGCCCCCGCCAGGCGCAAGGGAACGGAATCGCCAAGGGCATCGGGTGGCCCTTGCCAATCAAGAACCGTTCGGCCGACTTCGGTGCTTCGGTCCAGGCGCTGCCCCAATCCCTCAACCAGTGCCGCCGTCAGCGGCGACCCCAGCATGGCACACCATTTGGCTTGTGCCGCGAAGGCTTCACGGACCTCTTTTTCATTATTCATGGCAGAAAATGTAGCATTTTTAAGAGCTTAAGAGAAATAGCCGCCCGAGCAAGAAAAAACAGCTCTGGACCCTGCATAAACGTAGCTGAACGTCCTCCCTGTCACTGGCGGGGGTTAAAACAAAGCCCCCGCCGACTTTTTTGACCGGCACAGGACCAAACAATTTAAGGAGACGGCACGATGGAAGGACACTACGGCAACGCCATGACAGAGATCGCCCTGGCCCTGGCCATGGCCTTTTTCAGCGTCATGGTTCTGGCCATGGTTTCTATGGGTGCCGGGGGGGCCGGCAGCAGCGATGTGGTCGAGGCAGTCAAGTCGGCCACGGCTGACACCCTGCGGGTCTCGCCCTCCAAGCCATCAAATAGCACCCAACCCGCAGCCGACAAATCCAGGATCATCGTTTTCTATCAGGGCCGTTACTTGAGCGATCAGCTAAAACCAATAGCCCTTTCGTCAATCAACCAGGACGAGAAAATTATTCTGGCCATTGATCCGGCCCTGTCATTGTCCGGGGCACTGGATGCCCGCGCCGCCCTGACCACCCAAAACATCACCGTAACCACACTTGACCAGCGCTGGATGCGCGCCCTTGAGGAGACTGAAAAATGAATATCTCACGCTTTACCGCAGTTATCACAACCTGCGCCCTGGCTTTGAGCATCAGCACCGCCGATGCCAGCAAAGCCCCCGAATCAAGTCGGGCAAACATCAAAAAAATCGTCGTCGAAGAAGCCCTGGCGACGAACGTGCCACCGTCATTGGCATTGGCTGTTGCCAAGGTTGAATCTGACTTTCAAGCCCATGTGGAAAGCTCCAAAGGGGCCCGCGGTGTGATGCAGATCATGCCCGCCACCGGCACCGGCGAATGGGGTGTCGAACCAGACGAGCTGTGGGATCCACGCCTGAATGTACGCCTTGGTATTGATTACCTGGGCCAATTGATTGAGCGCTATGACGGCAACTGGGAATTTGCCCTCAGTTTTTATAATGGTGGCTCAAAAGTTGGCAAACCAGGTCAGGCGCGCGTTCTGCCCTGGACCCGCAAATACGTCAATAATGTGCTGCGCTGGGAACAACGCTATGCCGCCCAACGCAAAATCTGGATGGCCCTGGTTGATCGCGAAGACAGCGTGTACGGAAATGGAACGCGTAAACGCAAGTTGGCTATGCTGCAAGAGTCCGATACGGATACAAACGTAAGCGCCGACGAACGCAGCGCCAATATGGCAGTTGAAGTCGCTAAATGGCACGGCGAAGACGAAGATCAGCGTTGGGCTCAAACAATCCGTCCCCGCGTCAAATGGACCAATACCCCGAAAAGCAAGCGTCAAAGCGCCCGCCAGAGTCGCCAGGAACTTCGTAAAGAGCGTCGTCAGAACCGCAAAAACCGCCGGAACGTACGGTCCAATGGCGACTTCGACAATATCGAGAAACGTCTCAAGGCCATCCGTGGCTCACTTGATGACTTTTCCTGATCGACGAGCATGTTTAACAAACTGGAACCCGGATCATGACCCATTTTCGATTATCCCTCACACTCACAGCAGCCCTTGTTCTGGCTGTCGTCGGTGGGGTCATGAGCCAGGCTTTTGCCAGTACAGCAACCGATACCCGCCCGCAACAACGCTGGAAAGTCGCGACGATTAAAACCATGGTCGCACAAGAAGCCCGCAACATTGGCTTGCCTGTGGCCTTGGCCCTGGCGGTCGCCAAGGTCGAATCAGACTTTCGTCCTCACCTGGAAAGCAACAAGGGTGCCCGTGGTGTGATGCAGATCATGCCCGCCACAGCCTTGGACGAATATGCCATTCCGGCAAAAATGTTGTGGAATCCGCGGATTAATATCCGCCTGGGGCTTCATTTCCTTCAACGCCTTCTAGTACGCTATAGAGGTAGAATAGATTTGGCACTGTCATATTATAATGGTGGTTCACGTGTCGGGGATTTACCCAACGCCCGCGTCATGCCGGCAACACGTGGCTATGTAAAAAAGGTTCGTTCCTGGCAGCAGCAATATCAGCGTCAGGTCTGGATGAATGGAGCGCAATGGAAATCGTCGAAGCGACCAGGCACGTCCTGGAAGCGGGAAAGAGTTCTGAATTGACGGCCCTGCTCGCCACGGTCGCCGACGCCACCGCCATGGACGGTGA
Source organism: Alphaproteobacteria bacterium (assembly GCA_018650465.1). Lineage (GTDB taxonomy): Bacteria > Pseudomonadota > Alphaproteobacteria > UBA2966 > UBA2966 > JABILA01. Next base: position 39,025 of record JABIFY010000027.1, on the reverse strand, counting down.
GCCTCGATTTGCGACCAAAATCAGCCGTGATCTGGCCCGCGCTGTGGTCTGTCGGAAATACAGTCGGGGGGTTTTACAACTCTGCCACCTGGTCAATGCCGTGGATGCCTGCGGCACTGGCAAAGATCGCTGGGAACGCTTTTTCTTTGGCCTTGATAAAGTCCGGGGCACGTCGATCCGGGCCTGGTTGAACGAAGCCGTTAATCAAAATGACTGGCGCCGTCCTGGTTTCGAAATCAGCGTGGATGGCCTGCATATGACCTACAGTGATGGTGATTTCGTCCTGGGCTTTGGCCGCATGTCTTTCCTGACGGCCTTGCTGGAAACGGTAATTGGCATGGTCGGTTATGAGCCGGTTGACAAGATATTTGCCCAAATGACGAAACATGCAACCGATCAGGACGAGGTCAAGGACGCCGCCAATGCCCTGAACCGTTTGATCTATGACTGGCTGCGCGATCATTTGCCAGGAACCCATGCGGCGGAAAAATTTGAGGCCATTGTGGCTTACCTGAAAACCAGCAGTGACAGCGGGTCGGTGCAGGTCAGTGACGAAAATATTCTACAGTTCTGGTTGCAGCAAAATAATGGCCATGCCGACGCCATCAGTGATTTTCGCACCTATCGGTCGGCTGTTGGCAGCTTCGTTGATTTTCTGCGTGCCATTGAAACTGGCAGCACCCAATCCATGGTGAGCTATGCCAGACCCCTGGGCACGGATCGCGATGCCGGTGAAATTGATCCCATGGTTCTGGAAGGTGATGATCCTGCCGGGGCCTGGCAGACACCTTTGGCTTTGCTGGACAGCCCACCCGCGGATGCCATTAAATTCCTGAACAAACGTGAACGGGAAGGGTTGGACTTCCTGATGGATTGTGGCCCCCTGGCCATCGACTTGCCATTGTCCATAATGCGCAGCGAAGTCTTTGGCTCGGTTCAAGCCCGCATCACCCAGGCCTTGCGGCGCAAAGCAGGGAACAATGTCGTGCAGGATCTGTTGGGTTGTGCGGATGCGGAACCCTATGCCGAGCGCACCTTGCGCTTTCACGATTACGAACAACATTTGTTGCGCGTCCAGAAAGCCGTCCTGCATGTGCTGACCCGTGAAGATCCAGGGCCGGATACAGACCAGGACCCGGATCTGCCTGAGGATGCCGATACGACAAATGTCGTGCCTCTGTTTGCTGGCAAAACTTTGCCCGATGGTGCCCGCGAGCAAAGTCTGGCGGCCTTTAAGGACCTGAACAGACGTGGTTTTTCAGAAGATGATCTGGAAGATCCGAACATTCGCGAAGGTTTCAGCATCGGTGCCGGAGCCTTGGTTCTGGCCCGGGATCATCTGGCCGATTATCTTGTTGTTCTAGCGAGGTTACAATCGGATGACGACGATCTTGAACAGGTATTCAGCACCGACCTACAAGTCTTCCAGAGTTTATTTACCGTCATGTACGGAGAAAAAGAATGACGATACAGATCAACCTGCCGGACGATCAATCCATGGCAACCGTCCAGGAGCATTTCGCCGACGAAGATAATGTCCGGCAAACCCTGACAGCTATGCGAGAGGCCGAGCCTACAATCGCCTTCAGCAGACTTTGGCGTTTTGCCAGTGGTGAGGTGACACATGATGCTGATTTGCTGACTGCCCTAAGGCACGACTCAAAGCTGGCGGCTGACGTTAATGCTTTGTTGCAAAAAATTTCATGGTCGCATTTGCCCCAGGCCGCGGCGGCCAGTACGGATGAAGACCTGAGGCTGCGGGAAACTGATCTTTGTGCGATCCGCATTGAGTCCTCTCGCGCCGAACCAGATCAGGTTTACGTCATTATTGAATTGAAAGACGCAGAAGCAAATGCCCCGCGAACCCTGATTACAAGCGCCGCCGGTGGCACCCTGGAGCGCCTGGAATTGCCGGCCGCACAAGGTGGGGTGATCCAAGTGTTGTTGCAACATGATGATGCCGTCCTGATCGCCCTGCGCGACCATGGCACAGAGGTATTTCTGCGTTGAGCCTGGTTCGCGTTTTCATACCGACCACGGAAGGCCCGGTCGCCATTGAACGCATCACGCGGGAACCGGCGGCCCAATCGGCGATCTGTGTAAAACGCACAACCCGCGTCTTGCCCATCAGTGCCGCCTATGACGCCTTTGTGCGTGCCCCTTCAGGTGTCATCGAGCGGGAATTTGGCCCTTGGGACGTTTCTGGTCCACGTGGTGCATTCAGGCTGGATGTATCTGGCCCGATCACCGACGGCGAAAGCTGGCAACTGGGTGTTTTTATCGCCCATGCCCTGGCTGCGGAAAATCGCCTGGCTGGCCCCGACGACGAGGTCGCAGAAGCGCTCTGGATTACCGGTGCCCTGGACAGTGACTTGGGCGTGGGTGCCGTGGGCCATGTGGCGGAAAAACTGCACGCTTCTGCTGATTTGATTGACCAGCACATCAAAGAAGGCACGGCACTGCGGTTCTTCGTGCCAGACACCAATCTGAAATCCATGACGGCCCGCGAGGACATCGAGAGCACTGCCGTCACGTCAGCCAAGGATATTCAACGTCATCTGAATTTGTTGGACGAAGCCGATGCGCCGGCTTCTGTCATACCTGCGCCTCCAATACCTGCAAATGCAGCACCAGAACCCCAGTCAGGGAACGGCTTGCGGACTTTGTTTACAGTTTTGGGAATATCGATCCTCGTCGCCGGGGCCGGTGCGTTCATTTATTTTGATCAACAACCAATAAAGACGGTGCCGCCCATCGTTGTAAAAGAAAAATCCGCCCCCGAGCCAGTCAAGGCTGCGCAAGTCAAACCAGCGCCGAAAGCCGCCCCAAAGGTCGTGGTCGCGAAGCCTGTCACAGCCAAAGTAAAACCTGCCCCCGCGCACGTGCCAACTCTCAAGGTATATGAATTGCGGGCAGCCGCAGGCAGCAGTTGCGCCGCCATACAGTTTTCAGATGCCAAACCTGTGAAACGGGCACTCGGGCCTGTGAGCGGCGATCAACTTGCCGATAGTAATGTGGCCGGGCTTTGTGGCCTTGAATTTGAGGTTGCCGTTGGTCCTGAAGATCGTTTTGTCTCGGCTGCCGTCAATTTGACCAGGGGCCGGTTTGTGCGTAATCGCCTGCCCGAAACCCTGAAGGGAAACCTTGCCACAAAAGGAAATCTGCGCTGGCGTGCCCACGTGCCCAAACGCCTGAAGCGCCCTGTGAGATACAATATCTCTGTCAGCATCAGCAAGACGCCCATCAGCGGCCTGGCGGCCCAAACCCAGACCCTGACCGCCCGCCACAGGATCCTGCCCTGAACTAACCTGACATAAATTGCGATTTATTGGCTTGGGGCGGAAAAAAGCGCTCTGGTCCCTGCATTACCTCCGTATGACTTTCATAAGAGGTTTTGAAAATGATCAATAAATCGCAGAATACCGCGGCTCAGCAGACAAATTGCCGACCGCATATCGCACCAACCTACAAGACAAAAGGCAAAACCATATTGGTGATGCTGGGGGCTGTTATGGCGCTTTCCGCCTGTCAGACCAATCTTTTGGGCAATACCGCTTCCCGTGAGGGCATTGACTTCAGGGTCAAGCGCAACACCGAAATCATGGTAGCCCGTGAATGGCGGGATTGCCGGGATGCGGCCATGGTGCTGGATAGCCAGGCCCGCAAATCGGCCTCGGCAGCAAAATACGCCGCCAGTGCCCGCGCCTTGCAAAAATGTGATGCTGGACTGCAAGACATCACCGTTATCGATGAACAGGACCGCATGCAGGCCAATGCCCTGGCGGTTCAGAACCATCTGAAAAGTGGCAACGTGGCCGTCGCCCGTGATGCCCTGGACAAATTCAAATCGGCATTTGCCGGGCAGGATTTGTATTACCCGGATGGCTCATCCTTTGTCAGCACCATGGAAGTGCTGGTCAGTCTGAAACCCAAACATACGGTCGGAACTTATTCTGTCGCCAACGTCAATGACGCGGTGAAAGCGGAAATCCGTCGCATGAATTACTGGAAGCACATGTAGGAGGTGATGATGTCCATGCACAAATTCAAACTTCTGGCGAGCAGCGCCCTTGTGGGTGTTCTCCTCGCTTCGTCGCCGGTGATCGCCGCCAACTCTGGCAGCCCAACCTGGCAGCCCAAAGTCAGTGAACGGCTGGTAAAGTTGCCGCCGGCCTACATGAAAAAATCCCTGGACCGGGACTTTGCCCGCTCCGCCCTGGGCCAGGCCGTTCAGGATATCGAACGGGAAATAGGCTTAAAAACCCAGACCCTGGCCGATCTGCAACAAGCCATCGAACAGGCTGACGGTGACGTGCTCATTGAACTCAAACATCAATTCCTCGCCGAGAAACGCGGCTATCTGGATATGATGCAGCAAAAACAAGACCTGCAACGCAAACAGGTCTCGACCCGCCACCGGGTCCTGGAACGGCTGTTGGCCAAGCTCAATCGCAAGGCCGGTGGCATGAGCCCGGCGAAACAAAAGCTGGCAGATCAGCAAACCGCCGCCCGCCAGCGTTTCAATGCCTCGGCATCCAAAGTCGACATGAATTTGTTTGCCGAAAGCGATGTGCCGGAAAGTAAATATTCGCGGGAATACGGCAAAAATCTGCAGGCTATCCAGTCGCTGGTTGCCGCCATCAAATCCCACCCCATGAACAGCCAAAGCGCACTGGATGATGACATTTCCAAACCGGAATATGTCCGTCGCATGGTGGCCGATGCCGAAGCTGAATTGGCACTGATTGATCAGGAAAGCCAGATCCTGGGCTTCATGGCCAAGATCGTTGCCCTGGACGCCATGGTTCTGTCTGAGGAAATCGCCGATTCGGATTATGCGGACTCGGATATTACCGAACCCACAGACATCACCAGCGTCGTCAATCTTTTTGTGAATAATTGAACGGGAGACAGAAATGTCCTTATCCAAAAAACTTCGTCATTTGAGCTTCATTGCCGCCGCGGCAGCAAGCATCGCATTTATTTCAACTGCTCCGGCCCAGGCTGGCAGCGTGGAAAACCTGGAGCGGGAACGCGCCATGGTGCTGCAGGCCATCTTGATGCCAGATTTAGGTCCGGATGAACGCCTGGTCAAAATTGGCGCGTCGCAACGCCGCCTGGTTGATCTGGAACGCATCGTGTTGCGGGATGACAGCCTGACCGCCCGCCCCACACCGGCAGTGCGCACCGCCTTCAAAAACTATGACCTGACTTTCCTGATGCATGCCGCGACGGAAAAGAAAATGCTGATGGTGGATAACTGGTTCACAGCCATGGGCCTGACAACCCAGTCGATCATGTCCACGCATTCGGGGCCAAGATAATGTCTGCCAAGGCAAGGGGGAGGGTCTCCCTGTTCAGCACAGCGTCGCGGACCACAAGTTATTTACTGGGCGGCGTCGTCATTGCTGTTGCGGTGGCATCGGGCACCGGATCGTTTGAGGCACGTGACTTTGCCCAATTGGCTCAGGACGTCTTTGGTCCCACCTTCACGGTGCTGTATCTGCTGCTGGTTGCCACCACACTGTTCTGCTGGGTACGCCTGGGTCAACTGCGGGATGACAGCATCCGGGCTGCGCCCTGGCTTGAATCCGGCATGCATGCGGCCAGTGGTGTAGCCACACTCGCCCTGACCTATACCTTGTTGGGGATCAGCCTCGGTATCGGCAGCCTTGCCGATCAACCCCTGACTACCGAAACCATTCAAACCGTCATTCAGGGTCTGACCGGCCATTTCAGCATGGCCTTTATGACCACTGTTGTCGGCTTACCCTCCGCCGCGATCCTACGTGCCTTGTTACTGATCAGTCACGCCAGCTGGACGGCCTCAAGCGCCCGTACCCTGCCCTATTATCCGGGAGAAAACTCATGAAATTCCTGACCTTCAATATCGTCGTCGCCGCCGCCCTTGGCTATCTGTTTCTGAGCGATAAACCGGAAATTCGCAATCACGACGTTGTCGCCAAATTGACCGCCAGTGCCGATGCCGCCTGGAGCAAGGCGCTTGATACGGTGGCGGTAAGCAAAGAAATTTTGCAAGAAAAAGCAGAAACTGCACTTGCGCCAAAAGCCGCAAAGGAAGCAAAGGTGGCTGTTGTCAAACCGGCGCCAATGCCCCTCGCTTCAGCACCTTTAAAAGCGGCCAAAGCACCAACACCTATCGCCAAGCCAGCAATGGTTCGACAAGCACCTGCGCCAAAGGGCCAGGAAGTTGAAGTTGCCGCAGCCCCTGAAATTCCTGCCAGGTCTGCCGTGCAAATTGATGCAGACAAAGCCGCCAGCGTCGCCCGCAAGGACCCGGCTGCTGCCCGCCGTCGGGCCGAAGTTTTGGGTGAAGTTACGGGTGAGCAAGAAGTTGCAGCCAATGAACCGGCCCAACCCAAATTCATGACACCGCGTGAGCGCCGTCGTGAGTTGTTGCGCCTGGCCGAAGATATGGAACTGCGGTTCCTTGATACGGTCAAACAGTAGTTTGAACGGCATATTCAGATGTCTTTTCTGTCCTCATCAAAAACCCAGACACGGCTGTCCGTCGCCCTGACTTTGTTCCTGGCTGGACTGCTGGTCTGGCAGGTGCCTGTTCCCAAGGAAACGATCAGGCCTGCACAGGAAAAAAAGATCGAAAAGACTGAACAGGTGCTCGTCGCAACCTCCGAGCCCGTACACGACAAAACACAAACTGTTGTCATGATGCCGCCGCCACCAGTTGTCGTCCGGCATCAGGAAACAGCCACAGCGCCGGCCGTTTCTCCGGCTTCGGTAATTCAGGCGCTTCAGCCTGAAGCAAAGATTGTAACAGCCGCCAAGCACCCTGCCCCCCCCATCCCACTACAACCAAAAAAACCTGCGCCCATCCTCCAGTCGCCCGATCTGTTGGCTGATCGGCCGGTCTTGAAGCCACAACCTGATCCAAAGCCAGTTCCCGCGAAGCCGGAAATTGTCAAAAGAAAAATTTCGCCGGTGTTGCGCCAACAGACTTCCCCCACGCCTGCCAAACCACGTCAAACGGTCCACTACGCCAGCATTAAAACGGCAAGCAAGGGCCGGGCCTTGCTGAGGGTACTGGAGCATGGCAAAGGCCCGATGCTTCAAATCAGTTGGCCTGGTGGACGGCAGGCGAGAGCGCGCCTTTCACAACAACTGCGCCAGTGTTTTGGCATGCAATTGGCCCTGATGGACGGACGTGGTCAACTTTTTGTGGCGGAGTCTCGCCGGGGTGAATCCTGGCGGCCCAATCGTGACTACTACAGCGGTTTTGTGCGCCAGACCGCTGGTCGCCTGCCAGAGGCAGAACGACAGACAGTCCGCCAAATCAGGCAACGTCACGGCCCTGTCGGTAGCGAAGTTCATATATTTCCCCGTCGTGTCGATGCCCTGACCCTGGGGGCCCTGCAAAACCTGGTGGGCAGCCGCTATGACACCGCCATCTCCATTACGGCCAGCTATGACTTGAGCGGATCACGCTTGCGCATTCGCGACTTCCGTGTCGACGGGGTTCTGATCGCTGGCATTATCGACTTGTCCGCTGTGCGTCATTGCCGGAGCACCTGATCATGTCTGTTATTAAAAGCCATTTGCTGATCCTGATTGCGTCATCATTGTTGGCGGGCTGCATGGCCGGTGGATATTCAGTTGAACGAGAACCCATGGGGTCACCGCGCAATACGTCCGGGGCCTCAACAAACACCCAGCATCCGCCCACCCCGATCCAGGATGATGGCCAGCGTGTCATCTTTAGCCTGTCGCAAGATTATGACCGAGACCCACCTGCCTGCGTTGTCATTCGGTCCGCCGATGCCAGCAGTGCCCGGTCTGTTCTGGCAGCAGACGTCGGGCAGGCCGTCACCATTCACCTCCAAGCCAAGTTTGACCGGGTGATAGGACCGGCCCAATTACAACGCCTGCTCGCAAAACAAAAGCTCGACCTGGATCACCCTGGGGATGCCCGGGCCTTTGCCTGGAAAACGCGCTGTCGGGCCGTTCTGACATGGAAACTGACATCGGCCAGTGAGACTTTTTTACTGGCCTTTGGGGCCCGAAACATTGGCCTGGCGCTGACCCTGAAACGTTTCGGCAAGGATGATATTCTGTGGCAAGCCAGGCACAGGACCAGTCGGACAGGGGGTGGTTTGCCTCTGTCTCCTGTGGGGCTGGTTGTGGATACCGTCCGGGCCGGTCAGTTTATGGACGACCGCGATATGTTGCCCAGCATGATCCACGACGTCGTCCGCCGTCTGTTTACAACCCTGCCTGAAAGTTATTGAACGCATAATTACTCAAGGCGCTGGCAATGCCCGTCCCTGTTTGTGCTAAGCTAACATTTTTTGCAGGGGAAGATTTATGGCACGGCTGGACGGCAAGATTGCGATCATTACAGGTGGCACCAGTGGCATCGGCGCTCACACAGCAAAGGTATTTGCCAATGAAGGTGCGACGGTCGTCTTTTGCGGACGCCGTTTGGATCGCGGCGAGCAGATCTCCAGGGACCTGGGCGATGCTGTCGAATTCATTAAGGCGGATGTGACGATAGAATCAGAGGTTGCGCATCTGGTTGAAGAAACCGTGCGCCGTCATGGCCGACTGGATGTGATGTTTAACAACGCCGGTGGCCCCGCCCCCAGAGGATCAATCGTTGACCTGGATATGCCTGCTTATCACCGGGCTATGGATACCCTGGTGGCAAGTGTTGCCCAATGCATGAAACACGCGGCCCCTGTTATGATGGGCCAGGGATCAGGCTCGATTATCAATAATGGCAGCGTCGCGGGTCATCAGGCAGGCTGGTCGTCGTCCATGACTTATTCGGCGGCCAAGGCGGCAGTCATCCATCTGACTAGATGCGTGGCCATGGAATTGGCTGAAAGTGGCGTTCGGGTCAATTCAATTTCGCCGGGCGGCATTGCCACTGGAATTTTTGGCAAGGCGTTTGGTCTGGACGAAGAAAAGGCCGAAGGCACGGCCGAGCTCATGAAACAGGCCATCACCAATATGCAGCCGATCAAACGGGCAGGCATGCCGGAAGATATCGCCCAGATGGCTTTGTTCCTGGCCAGTGACGACGCCTCGTTTATCAGCGCCCGCGACATCGTTGTGGATGGTGGCTTGTTGGGCGGGCGTCAGTGGTCGGCCCACCAGGAAGGCATGGGGGCTTTGCAGGCCGCTTTTGACGCTGTCTGATCATGAACTTTGAGATGCTGTTTGCCGGCGCGGATGACAAGCCGGTTGAATCTGCCTTGATCGGGGTTGGTGAATTCGGTGCGTCCCTGATCGCCCAGGGCCAGCGCATGCCCTCCCTGAATGTGCGGGTATTGTGTGATCAGGATACGGCACGTGCGCGCGCAGCTGCCGTGGCCGCCGGGGTCGATGCTGATCAAATTTCCGTCTGCGATACGGTTAAGGCCGCGCAATCTGCGTTCGATGCCGGCAAGACGGTTATTCTGGAAGACGCCACCCTGATCAATGATCTGAACATTGATATCGTCGTTGAGGCCACCGGCGTGCCAGAGGTTGCTGCCACCAATGCCATCGCAGCCATCGACCACGGTCGTCACATCGCTATGGTCAGCAAAGAAGCAGATTCTGTTGTCGGCCCCATCCTGCATCACCGGGCGCAGGCAGCTGGTTTAACCTACACACCCATTGATGGCGACCAACCCAGCTTGCTCATTGGCCTGGTCACATGGGCCCGGGTGCTGGGTCTTGAAATTGTGACCGCGGGCAAATCCAGCGAATATGACTTTGTCTATGACCCGGCGCAGAAATCAGTGAGCTGGCGAGATCAAGTTGTCAACGTGCCGGACTTTGACCAGCTTTGGCAATTGCCATCCAGCGACCTTGCAGAAACCCTGGCCGCACGGGCTGAGCAATTATCAGCTTTCCCGCGACGCATCGTGCCGGACTATTGCGAAATGGGCGTGGTTTGCAATGCCATCGGCCTGAAGCCTGATCGCAGCGATTTCCACGCGCCGATCTGTCGCACAGTTGAAGTCCCGGAAATTCTGCGCCCCGCTGCCTTTGGCGGCATGCTGCAGCGGTCCGGCGTCGTTGATGTCTTTAATTGTTTGCGCCGTCCTGATGAAGCCAGCTTTGCCGGTGGTGTTTTCATTGTTGTGCGTTGCAGTGACGAAGGCACCTGGAAAACCCTGAAAGGCAAGGGCATCCCGGTCAGTCGAGCCAATGACCATGCCTTGCTCTATAACCCACAACACCTGCTGGGCCTGGAGGCACCGATATCCATGTTGTCGGCGGTACGTCTGGGCCGCTCAACAGGTGGTGCGGATCCGCGCCCGGTTGTCGATCTGGTCGCCCGCGCCGTCGCACCCCTGAAAGCGGGTATGAAGTTCGAGATTTCTGATCCCCATCACCACACAATGCACGGGGTCGACAGTTTTCTGGCCGACGCGACACCAGTCACGGATCAAAATCCCCTCCCCTATTACCTCGCCCTGCATCAGACACTAAAGCGGGATGTGGCGCAGGGCGAGATGATCACGGCGGACGCCGTGGATTTGCCAGAGACCTCACGCCTGGTTCAACTGCGCCAGGAACAAGATCGCTTCTTCGGGATGCCTGCCGGACGATGAGTACCAATGCCGAACAAATCACCGAACAGACAGATCAAATGCATGAGCCTTGGTCTCTGCCGTCGCTTCTATATTTTGCTGCCTACATTCTGACAATCCTTGAGGCGATCTGGCCGCTTCATGCGCTCGATAGCCTGGCCAACTGGTTGATGCTGGCGTTCATCGTTCTTGAATATCGGCGGACAGAACGCATTCCCATGATCATGTCGGCCCTGCTGCTGGCCATTGGTTTACTGGCGGCCTCAAGCCTGGATATCGCCTGGAATAATCTCTGGGAAGGCATCAGCCGGACACGGGTTTTCCTGGTGCTGTTTGGATCTGTGGCCTGGTTGGCGGTTCCGGCACGGGAAAGCCCGTCCCTGCGCATGATCCGGGAAATGGTGCTGACCCAGGGACCTGGGCGTCGGTTTGCCTATCTGGGGGTCGCCGCCCATGGATTGGGCCTCGCTTTCAATCTGGCGGGTATTTCACTGTTGTCCGGCATGATCAGCGACAAACATCCGCCACGTCTGCGCCGTAGGCTGGGACGGGCCATGGCCCAGGGGTTTGCCCTGGTGCCGTGCTGGTCGCCGGTGTTTGTTGGCGCGGTTGTGATTTTTGCGGCCTGGCCCCAGGTCAAATGGTTAGAAGTGGCACCCTACGGCATATGCCTTGCCCTTATCCTGTGGAGCCTGAGCTGGGGACTGGACAAACTGTTTAACCCGGCACCTTTGGTCACGGCAGACCGACCAGAACCAACAAAAGTTACCGGCCTTGCCTGGTTGAGAACCGGCGGCATTCTGGGCACCCTGTTTGCCCTGATCATTCTGATGGTCGAAGGCTCCGGCATCACTATACCCATTGCCTTGGGCTTGGTCGCCCCACCCCTTGCCCTGGTTTGGCGGGCATCTTTGTACAAACCATCGGAACGGATGGCCCAGAGCGCCGGGTTCGCCTATCGGGCCATTGCCGGATTAAAGAATATTCGCAGCGAAATTGTGCTGTTTACGGCGGCCAATACCATGGGCGTTGGCATCGCAGGTATATTCGATCCCGACCTGATTACCGCTTTTGTCGGCGATCTGGAATTCGGAACCTGGGGCATGCTTTTGCTATTGGCGTTCACTTACCTGACTTTTGGTGCAGTGGGCATACACCCGGTCATCACGATCATTCTGTTCAGTCAGTTTCTGACACCCGAACTGTTGGGGGTTTCACCTTCGGTCATGGTGCTGTCCCTTCTGGCCCTGTGGGGTCTGGGCACCAACATGTCTCCGACGTCTGCCACGGTGCTATATATTTCGAGGCTGACAAAGGAAAATAATCTGACTGTCGCCTGGCGCTGGAACGGGCCTTTCAGCTATTCCGCCGGGTTCGTGATTGCCTCGTTGGGGGCGACGCTGACCTGGTTCGGGCTGATGTAGCCCTGATTACATGCCAGCCGGTTTGGGGATGTCGATAATAGTGTCGGAGTTATAGCGTTTTTCACATTCATCCACCGATGTTTTGACGACAGTCCTTTTCATGCCCATATCATATTTCAGCCAACGCTCCTGATGCTCAGCAGAAATCTTCGCTTCTATCAACGAATCGGCCAGCAGCTTGTGGCGAACCATAAAGACTTCTTCGGTAATAAAGAGATGCTGATGCGCCGGCATGGGAAAGCGACCGAAATAAACCTTCGGCTCCACACCAAACAAATCACTCATGAAATCTGTTTGCTGGTCTTCCAGATGAGATCGTCTAACGCCAACAAAATATCCCTTTAACCAGGGATGCGACAACAGTTTGTTATAGAGAAGTGTATGAACACGTTCGATAACTGGTTTACCACCGACTTCTTCAAAAAATGCCATTGCGACCTTCCGCCACTTGTCGTTTCATTGTTTAACTCAGGTTCTGGCGATCTTGCGCAGATCCTTCAGCTCGTATGGATCTGTATAGATATCCGCAATTTGCGCCCCTGCCAACAGGGAACGTTCTTGCGCATTGTGGACCATAGGCGGATAGCCACACAGAAATACCCGCCAGCCCGCAAGATCAGCGTGGTCGGCAAAGGCAACATCATCTGCCCGTCCAGGGCGCAAACCGTCGGCATTTTCCTCAACATCGCCTGAGACACAAGGGATGTAGTGAAAGTTCTGATAGGCCGCTTCCATGCCGCGCAGTTCGTCGACAAGATATAGTCCATCTACAAATCGACTACCGTGATAAAGATGCACTGGACCCTGGTGACCTGATGCCAGCGCATCACGGGCAATGCCGATCAAGGGGGCAAGACCGGTGCCATTGCCCACAAGCAGCATACTTTGATCCGGTTTTTGTGGCTGGTAATAACAGTTTCCCGTTGGTCCCTGTATTTCAAGATGGTCGCCCGGTTTCAGATCATCCAGAATCCAGTTGCTCATCTGCCCCCTTGGCAGGCGTTTGATATGGAATTCCAAACGCCCGTCCTGGCTGGGTACACTGGCCAGGGAATAACTGCGCGACAGGCCATCTTCGCGGCGCAAGTTCATGAACTGGCCTGCGTGATAATAAAGCGGTGTTGCCGGTTCCAGAAACACCCGACAGATATCGCCCTTCAAGTGTTCGACGTCCTGAACCATCGCCGGGCTGAACAAATCCTGACGGTCAGCCATAACAACATGTAAATCTTTGTCTGGTTGACATACACAGGGCAAAAAATGGCCCTGTTTTACCAGGGAATCGCGCAATCCTGCTTGGGTTTCTGCGGCAACGTCGCCTTCAACCACCTGCATAACGCAGGTGACACAAACGCCCATCTTGCAGGAATAGGGTATGTCCTGGCCATTTTCCAACAGAACATCAAGCACAGTTTGCCCGTCGCCAACTGGAAATACCCGGTTATAAAAATGCAGATTGCTCATAATGGTTAGTCAGACGCCTTTGCCAGTTCGCTATCCAGTTCCGCCAGCCAGGCACGAATACGATTGGCATTCACGCCGAAATCACTTCGGCCATATTTCGACCGGCTATAGATCAACAAAGTTGATTGTTTTGCCGCCATGGACAGGAACTGCGCGTCAATAAAATCTGGAAATCCGATCAACTTGCTTTTTTGTACAAACTGCACCCCATCGCTGCGATCATCCGTCATAGTCACCCGTGGCTGACGCGTGGCGACGTTACGAAAGGCCTCGTGCAGAACTTCAACGGCAACTTCATAAACCTTGCTCATCTGATGTGGCTTGGCGTTTTGGCAATAGCCATCCGGTGCCACCAGAAATTGGTTTGGCTTAGGCGTCAGTTTAAGTGTCTTGAAATCCACTTTGTTGCTCCCCCCTTCGGCGCGTCCCTTTCAATCGGGCACACCGCTTCGGATCCAAAGACCCAGATTTTTTCGTTCGTCCAGCGTCATCTTCGTTTCATTCCCCAACGGCATGGATTTTGACAATACGGCTTGCGCCAATATCTTGGCGCTGTGGGTGCGAATGTCCGCCAGAGTATCGAACTTCATGCCGCCCGGTGCCTTTTCAAAATCTGCATGCGATGGCTTGGCAGAATGACAGGTTATACAGCGCGTCTGCACAATGGCCAGCGCATCGGTGGAGGAAATCACCTCTTCATCTTCTCCGATAGGTCCTGTGACCGGTGATGAAAACCAGATCAGCCCCAGAACCAGCAAGGTCGCAAAGGGCCACTGCCAATAGATCGCCATGCCATGACCACCAGCATTATGGGTATTAAAGAAGTCCCGAATAACGCCACCTAAAATAACAATACCGCCAAAGATTATCCAGGCTTGGTCATGGCCATAGGTCATGGGGTAATGGCTGGAAACCATCATTAGCAAAACGGGCAAGGTCAGATAGTTGTTATGGGTGGAGCGTTGCTTGGCCTGCTTGCCCCAAATCGCATCCGGGGCGTTGCCCGCCATCAGAGCCGCAACAGTTTTTTTCTGGTTGGGGATGATGATAAAAAATACGTTGGCTGCCATCATCGTACCAATGGCCGCACCGGCATGCACATAGGCCCCGCGACCACTGAACAATTGCTGGAAAACCCAGGCACTGCCCACCGTCAAAACAAAGACAGCGATAGCCAGCAAGGCAGTATTTTGCCCGATGGGAGAGCGACAAATCAGATCATAGGCAACCCACCCCGCAGCCAGCAAAGCCATGCTGATACCGATGGCCTGCCACTGTGATAGCTCCATCACATCCGGATCGATCAGGAAAGATTCTGCACCCCAGTAATAAATCACACCCAGCAACAAAAAGCCGGTTATCCAGGTGAAGTAGGCTTCATATTTGAACCAGTGCAAATCAGCGGGCATGCGGTCCGGCGCATTCATATATTTCTCAGTGAAATAGAAACCCCCACCATGCACCAGCCAGGCTTCGCCCTGGACGCCTGGGTCACCGCCTTCGCGCTTGCGTAAACTCAGGTCCAGCCAGACAAAGAAAAATGAAGAACCAATCCAGGCGATCCCGACAATCAGATGGGTCCAGCGTAACAGCAGGGAGACCCAGTCGTAGGCAACAGCTTCCATTATATTACTCGATCAGTTTTTCAAATAACTAGTGTGCCGGGCGGAACGGCTGGCTAAGACAAGCCGGCGCGTTCAGGCGAATTTTTGTTTGATCCCTGGAAATCAATACGAGCACAACGATCGTCGCCAGGTAGGGCAACATGGACATCAATTGCGATGGCACATCAAGCCCCAGTCCCTGGGCATTCAGTTGCAAAATCGTGATGCCGCCAAACATGTAGGCCCCCAGTATCAAACGCCCGGGACGCCAGGTGGCAAAGACCACAAGTGCCAGGGCAATCCAGCCCCGGCCCGAGGTCATGTTCTCCGCCCACATGGGTGTATAAACCAGGGAAAGATAAGCCCCGCCCAGCCCGGACATGGCCCCGCCGAACATGGTTGCCAGATAACGAATGCCGATGACGTTATAGCCAATGGCATGGGCGCTGTCATGGCTTTCGCCCACGGCCCGAAGAACCATGCCGCCATGGCTGTTTTTCAGAAACCAGCCAACAGCGAACACCGATGCAAAAGACAGGTAGACCAGGAAATCCTGGCCAAACAACAGCGGACCGACAATCGGGATTTCTGACAGGCCTGGCAGGTTCAACTTGGGTAGAGGCTCAATGGCAAAGCCGACAAATGCTGAACCGATCAATGCACTGAAACCTACGCCGAAAATCGTCAGCGCCAGACCCGTGGCCACCTGATTTGCCAATAAGGTCAAGGTCAACCAGCCGAAGATCGCTGCCATCAAAGCGCCTGCTGCGGCCCCGGCGATGATGCCAAGGGAGCCACTTCCCGTGGATGACGCCACGGCAAAGGCAGATACGGCCCCGACCAACATCATGCCTTCAACACCAAGGTTCAGGACACCTGATTTCTCGGTGACCAGTTCACCAATGGCGGCAAAGACCAAAGGTGTTGAGGCGGTGATCACAGTCAGGACGACCGGGACAATCCATTCAATACCGTTCATGATGCGCCTCCCTCGGCTACTTTAGGGCGCCCAAAACGGATGCGGTAGCTGGTCAAAACATCTGAAGCCAGCAGGAAAAATAACAGGATCCCCTGAAATAATCCGGTCACAGCAGCGGGCGTACCGATTTCAATTTGTGCTGTCTCGCCACCGATATAGGTCAAGGCCATGACCAGACCAGCGAACACCACGCCAACGGGATGCAAGCGCCCCAAAAAGGCCACGATGATCGCCGTAAAGCCGTAACCTGGAGATATGGAGGGGTTTAATTGTCCTATGGGCCCCGCGACTTCACTTACCCCGGCGATTCCCGCCAGGGCACCGCCCAAGCATAAACCGAACCAGATCAGTTTATTTTCGACAAAACCAACATGCTTTGCGGCCGCCGGTGCCAGTCCTACGACCTTGAGCTGGAAGCCGATAACCGTTTTTGCCATCAGGACCCAGCCGCCAATGACCACCATGACCGCAAGGATTGAGCCAAAATGTAAACGGGATTCTTCCAGGATGATGGGCATCATACCTGCATCAGGGAAGGTGCGGGATTCAGGAAAATTATATCCGCCTGGATCGCGCCAGGGACCTGTCACCAGATAACTGAGCAAGAGTGTCGCCACATAAGTCAGCATCAGACTGGTCAGAATTTCATTAACGCCATATCTGGTTTTCAACAGGGCCGGCACTGCCCCATATAAACCACCACCAACAGCCCCAAGAACAATCATGCCCGGCAACAAGAAAATAGACGAGCTGTCATGCAACCAAATCGCCAGGCCGCCGCCAAAGATGGCGCCCATGGTCAATTGTCCTTCGGCACCGATGTTCCAGACATTGGCGCGAAAGCCAATGGACAGACCAACGCCGATCAAGATCAGCGGTGTGGCTTTAACCAAAAGTTCCGTCAGGCTGTAGATGGTCGTCAACGGCAAGACAAAAAAGGTATACAGGGCGGTGACAGGGTTCTTGCCGAACAAGGCGAAGATAACAAGGCCACTGAGCAGGGTCAGGATAATGGCAATCACAGGCGACAGATAAATCATGGCCTGGGAATGTTGCTGTCTGGGTTCCAGTCTGACCATGTTACGCCTCCGCCTGTTGAATTTCAGGGGTTACTGTTTGATCGTGCAAACCACCCATAAGAATACCAATTTCTTCCACGGTCACATCACCAATGGGTCGCACGTCAGACAAGTGGCCTTCAGCCATCACGCAGATATGATCGCAGACGGCAAAAATTTCGTCCAGATCCTGAGAGATCACCAGCACCGCTGCACCGCGCGCCGAGAGGTCAATCAGTTGCTGATGGATGGCCGCAGCAGCGCCGGCATCCACACCCCATGTCGGCTGGTTGATGGCCATCACACCTGGTTCCTGGCGCACTTCCCGACCGACGATGAATTTCTGCAAATTGCCACCCGACAGACTACCGGCTTCGGCAGCATGTCCCGTCGTTCGAACATCAAAGGATTGGATAATATCGGTGGCAAAAGCTTCGGTCGGATCGGATTGGATCAAACCATTTTTGACAAGGTTCATGCGACGAAAGGCCGTGAGGAAGGCATTATCAGCCAGTGACATGCCCGGAACCGCGCCATGGCCATTGCGTTCTTCTGGCACAAACACAGCCCCCAGTCGTCGGCGTTTGCCGGGGCCATGGGATGCAACGCCTTGGCCATCGATGCGCACACAATCATCAAAGTCCGCAATAATGGTCTCCCCTGCCAGGGCCGCCATCAGTTCCACCTGACCACTGCCAGCGATACCCGCCACACCCAGGATTTCACCGCCTTTGACGGCAAAGGATACTTTGTCCAGATCAACGCCAAAAGGATTGTCGGACGCCAACGACAGGTTTGAAACCTCAAGTCGGGTCGGTGCATCTGTCAGGTCTGGCTTGTTACGTTCAGGCGGGGTCAGTTTGTCGCCGATCATCAGTTCGGCCATGCTGCGCGGCGTTTCGACTTTTGGATTACATTCCCCCACCACTCTGCCACCCCGAAGAATGGTGGCATGTTCACATAATTCCTGTACTTCATGCAGTTTGTGACTGATATAGAGAATAGCGCAGCCTTCGGACGACAGCTTGTTCAGGGTTTCGAACAAACGGGCGACTTCCTGCGGAGTCAACACGGATGTGGGTTCATCCAGGATCAACAGCTTGGGGTTGGCCAGCAGGCAGCGAACAATTTCGATGCGCTGGCGCTCGCCTACGGACATAGTGTGCACGTGGCGGTCCGGGTCCAGTGGCAGACCATACCCTGTGGAAACATCAATGATACGCTGACGCAAAACCTTACGGTCTTTTTCGTCCGTCACAGCCAAGCCAATATTTTCCTGTACGGTCATGGCTTCGAACAGGGAAAAATGCTGGAACACCATGCCGATGCCCCGTTGGCGGGCCGCGGCTGGCCCGGCCACAGTCATGGCCTCACCATCCCAAAGCACCTCACCGGCATCAGCTTTCAGGACGCCATAGATGATTTTAACAAGGGTGCTTTTCCCTGCCCCGTTTTCCCCCAGCAAGGCATGGATTTCGCCATGACCAATATCAAAACCGACATCGTCATTTGCCAGTGTGCCGGGAAACGCCTTGGTAATTCCTTTCAGCGAAAGCAGAGGCTTTTCGACCCGCTTCGACTGCGTGTTTTCTTCTGACTGCAATTCAGCCCCCTGTTGATGCCACCCTGATGTCTTTTTGGCTTTTCGCCATTTGATCGACTATTTGTAATACCTGTGCTGCCACCGAAGCCGCTATAACCGCAGGCTCCTTACCGGTAATACCACCAATACCGATGGGACAGGTTAACTTTGATAGCATGTCTTTGCCCATGCCCTGACCTTCCATGCGTTGAAAAAAGCGGGCCTTTTTGGTTTGACTGCCGATCAGTCCTACAAAGACAAGATCATTGCGCTCAAGTGCTGCCTGACAAAGATCATAATCAAGATCATGGCTGTGCGACATGACAAAAACCAGTGCACCTGCGCTGACATTGGCCATTTCCGATACTGGATCATCGACCAGGCGGGTCTCCACGAACATCTCGTGACGTACCAATAATTCCGCCCGGCTATCAACGCAAACCGTGCGCAGGGGCAGCGAAGTCAGGGCTCTGGCGATAGCGCCGCCAACATGACCAGCACCGAAAATAACCACTTCCGGCAACAAGGCCCGGGTAGCAGCTTCGGTCTTTTCAAGCCCATCGAACACGGCAAGGCCCATACGCTGCAATGTCAGATCAACGGCACCACCACAGCATTGCCCAATATCCGGCCCCAAAATCCAGTTTTCGGTAATCGTTTCACCGATAGCAAGGCCGTCGTCTTTTTGTAGTTCCCGCGCGCGCTGCATACAGCGATGTTCCAGAGCACCACCGCCGACGGTGCCGGCAAAATCACTTTCGAAAACAATCATCGTGGCCCCTGCTTCGCGCGGGGCTGATCCGGAAATGCTCAACACCCGAACAAGGATGCAGGCTTCCCCACTATCAAAGGCTGCTTTGGCAGGATGCCACCAGTTCATTGCGCGCCTCGTACAGTTTTTTTGGCCACGGAACTTTTTGCCCGGTCTACGGCATCCAGCACACATTCAGGTGTGGCCGGGGCATCCAGGGCCACGATATGGCCAGGGGCACCAACACTGCCAACGGCTTCGGCAATGGCATGATGCACAGAAATGGCCAGCATCAAGGGTGGTTCGCCCACTGCTTTGGAACGATGGATGGTTTCCTCGCGATTGCGGCCCTTCGGCCAGAGCTTGAGATTAAATTCTTCAGGTCGGTCGGCGCAGGCCGGGATTTTGTATGTAGACGGCGCGTGCGTTAACAATCGACCGTCATCGGCATAAACCAGTTCTTCACTCGTTAACCAGCCCATACCCTGAATGAAACCACCTTCCACCTGGCCTTCATCGATCGCCGGATTCAGGGAAGACCCCACATCATGCAGAATGTCCACACGTGTTGTACGGGTCTCGCCGGTCAGGGTATCAATTTTGACTTCCGAGACGGCCACCCCATAAGCAAAATACAGGAAAGGCCGGCCTGAGAATGTCTCGCGGTCATAATGGATTTTGGGTGTCTTATAGAAACCTGTGGCCGATAACTGCACCCGGTTGAGATAAGCCTGGTTCACTATTTCGGCGAAGGTAAAAGTCTTGTCCCCGACCTGGACCTTGTTGGCCGCAAAGACAACTTCATTGGCTGTGACACCGTAATGAGCACAGGCGAACCCGGTCAATCGATCCTTCAGGGTGCGGGCGGCGGCCTGGGCTGCCATACCGTTCATATCGCTACCGCTGGACGCTGCCGTGGCTGAGGTATTTGGCACCTTGCTCGTATTGGTCGCCGATATTTTAATGTTGTCGATATCGATGCTGAATTCCTGGGCCACCACCTGTGCCACTTTCAGGAACAGGCCCTGCCCCATCTCCGTGCCGCCATGGTTCAGATAAACAGACCCATCCGTATAGAGATGGATCAAGGCACCGGCCTGGTTCAGGAATGTTGTGGTAAAGGAAATGCCAAATTTTACGGGCGTCATGGCAATGCCACGTTTCAGGATCCGACTGTTGGCATTGTAATCAGCGATCTCTTTTTGGCGGGCGACATAATCAGAAGACTGCTCCAGCATGGCTATCATTTCAGGCAGTTCATTATCTTCGACGGTCATCTGATAGGGCGTCACATTGCGCCCTTCATCGCCATAAAGATTGATCTTGCGCACGTCCAGAGCGTCTTTTTGCAAGGTCCGGGCAATGTCATCAATGATGCGTTCGATCACCACCATACCTTGCGGTCCACCAAAGCCACGGAAGGCACAGTTGGACACCGTGTTGGTGCGGTTGCGATGGGAGGTCACTTTCAGGTCGCCGAGAAAATAGCCGTTATCGATATGGAACATGGCCCGGTCGGCGATGGCCCCGGAAAGATCTGCCGAAAAACCACAGCGCGCGGCCAGCATCACATCAAGCCCCACAATGCGACCGTCATCGTCATAGCCCACATCGTAATCTGCAATAAAATCGTGGCGCTTGCCGGTCATGATCATATCGTCATCCCGGTCGAGGCAGAACTTGGCCGGGCGTCCGGTTTTGACAGCGGTCACTGCAGCCAGGGCTGCCCATTGCGCGCCTTGTGTTTCTTTGCCCCCAAAGCCACCGCCCATGCGCCGGACTTCAACGGTCACGGCATTGTTGGGCCGACCCAATACATGGGCAACATTGTGCTGGACTTCCGACGGATGCTGGGTCGAACAGTGCACAAGCACGTCACCATCTTCTTGCGGCAGAGCCAGAGAAATATGCCCTTCGAGATAAAAGTGTTCCTGCCCGCCAAGACGCACTTTGCCTTGTCGGCGATGGGGTGCACTTTCCAGCTTTCCGGCCGGATCACCACATGTCAGCACCTCGGTCGGCAACACAGTCTCACCTGCCGCCAGGGCTGCATCTACTGTCACCAACGGTTCCAGGTCTTCATATTCAACGACGGCCTTTTTGGCGGCGGCCCTTGCCAGATCTATCGTATCGGCGGCCACGGCAAATAAAGGCTGGCCATGGAAGTGAACCTTGCCTGTCGCCAATACGGGTTCGTCTTTGGTGCCCGTGGGACTGATATCATTCACCCCAGGCAAATCTTCTGCGATCAGCACTAACGCCACGCCTGGTGCGGTACGGACCTGACTGACATCGAGCTTGAGGATTTTCGCGTGAGCACGTTCAGACATCCCTGCAATCATGTGCAGGCAATTTTGTGGCAGTGGAATGTCGTCAATATAGACGGCTTCGCCAGCGACATGCTTGGCCGCACTGTCATGAATGCGGCTGGTGCCGACAGCGCCGCGAATGTTGGCAGGTTTTGGATCGGCGGCCACAACATCATCCATTGACGGCGACCCCCACCAAGCGTGACTCCAGGGTCTCGTCTGTGGTTTCCAGCCAGAATTTTGTCAGCAGGTTTTTCGAGACCTTCATGCGGTAATCAGCACTCGCACGCATATCGGTCAGGGGTGCATAATCGGTCGCCATGTGTTCCGCAGCGGCCTGCATCGTTTCTTCTGTCCAGGGCTGGCCCAGCAAGGCGGCCTCGGTCGCGGTGGCGCGTTTGGGTGTTGCTGCCATGCCGCCAAAACAAATGCGGGCGCTGGCGACATTTCCACTGTCATCCAGAGTCACGGCAAAAGCCCCAAGCGCTGCCGTAATATCCTGATCAAAGCGTTTGCTGATTTTGTAACTTCTGAACATCACGTCAGGGGCAGCCAACGGCACATCAATGCGTTCGACAAACTCGCCGGGCTGGCGGTCCTGCTTGCCGTAATCCACAAAGAAGTCTTCCAGCGCCATCTCGCGGACATCCGGGCCACAGCGCAATACCAACCTTGCGCCCAGCGCAATCAGAACCGGCGGCGAATCACCAATGGGTGAGCCATTAGCCACATTACCGCCGATGGTGCCCGCATTCCTGATCTGGGTTGAGCCGATGCGGCGCATGACCTCGCCAAATTCAGGGAAATGTTCGCAGATCGTTTCAAGCGCCCGCTCGTAGGTCACACCGGCCCCGATTTGTAATACACCATCGACCACTTCCAGCGTATCAAGTTCTGCAACATCGCCAATATAGATCACTGTTTGCAAGCGCCGATGTTGTTTGGTGACCCAGAGGCCAATGTCGGTTCCGCCCGCCAGAATATTGGCTTCAGTGTGATGTTTATAAATCGCGGCCAGGGCTTCGAGGCTGCGCGGCGCAAAATATTTCCGGCCCCGCCATTCCAGCGACACACCATCGCCCTCTTGCAAGCCTTTCAAATGTGCGATCACCTCGGCCACAGGCATATCGCCCTCGGCGGGCGCGTCATAATCGGTCATGGCGCGGGCGGCAGCGACAATGGGACCATAGCCAGTGCAACGACACAGGTTCCCGGCCAAAGCATTATCGATCTCAAGACGATCCTGCGCCCCGCCCTGCTGGTAAAGCGCATGCAGGGACATGACAAATCCGGGGGTGCAGAACCCGCATTGGGAGCCATGATTGTCGACCATGGATTGTTGAACCGGGTGCAGGGCGCCGTCCGACGCCTTCAGGTCTTCTACGGTAAGTAATTGTTTGCCTTCCAGCGTGGGTACAAACTGAATGCAGGCATTGACGGCACGATATGTCAGCGCGTCGCCCTGAACTTCAGCCAGAACAACGGTGCAGGCGCCACAATCGCCTTCGGCACAACCTTCCTTGGAACCCACCCGGCCTTCGACTTCACGCAAATACCGCAGCACTGTCATGGTTGGATCGATGTCGGTTAGTTCGCGTGGCTCGTCACCCAGCAAAAAATTTACGCTTGATCGCATTACGTATCAGACCTCACGTCAGCTTCCCCTGTAGGTACTGTAGCCATAAGGCGACAACAATAAAGGCACATGATAGTGCGCGTCCCCGTCGGATATGCCGAAGCGGATCGGGATTTCATCCAGAAAGGCGGGGTCCGTCAAAGGTGCACCAGAGGCTTTAAGGTAATTTCCGGCCAAAAAAACCAGCTCATACGTCCCGGTTTGAAAGTCTGCTTCAGCCAATATGGGGCCGTCCACGCGGCCGTCATCATTGGTCACAACGGTGTTCAGCTTTTCACGTTTGTCACCGGTTAGTCGAAAAAGCTCTATCCCGACACCTTCAGCAGGGCAGCCCCGTGCCGTATCCAAAACATGTGTCGTCAAAAATCCCATTCAGGCCCCACCCTTAATATTCCACCCATCGCAGAAGTATGGCATGCCATATTTTGAATTGCATGCAAAAAATAGAAATATTGTATTCATAATAATTATTCAGATCACTAAATATTACCTAATTTCGTGTCACACAAAAAAACCAATGGTTGAAACCCTTAATTTTGAGCTTGTATATCTATATTTTTGGATACATATTGTAATTTGTTTTGGATACAATATTTTCTGTTCCTGTAACCGAAAAACAATCAAATCGAATTTTGATCATGAAATCAAATGTAAATAACATGTCAACTTTGCCGACATCTGCGCCTCCTGCTGCCAAGGGGAATGTGCAGGCGTGGATTTATGATCAGATTTTTGCCGCGATTCTGGAACAACGCCTGGCACCGGATACAAAACTGGCCGAAGACACTCTGGGTGAAATCTTTGGCGTAAGCCGCACAGTCATCCGGACCGTATTACAGCGGCTGTCGCACGATCATGTCGTTGAAATCCGACCCAATCGTGGGGCCGTGGTCGCCTCCTTATCCATAGAAGAAGTTCGTGACGTTTTTGAGGCTCGCCGGGTTATTGAAAACGGTGCCATCGAACTGGCCTGCCAGCGGCGCGAAAAGAACGATATCTCTGTCCTAAAAAGCCTGGTGGAAAAAGAACAGGCAGCCTTTGAGGGCAATGACAAGGGTGCCTGGATCAGGCTGTCGGGTGAATTTCATCTGGCCTTGGCAAACATTGCCGGGAACGAAACCCTGGGCGACACCTTGCGCAGTCTTGTAAGCCGCACGTCGTTGGCCATTTCACAATATGAAACGCCTGGGCAATCGGCTTGTTCACAAAAAGAACATTTCGCCATCATCGACGCCATCGACGCAGGCGACGTGAAAGCAGCCCAACACGAGATGACGCAGCATCTGGCAGAATGTGAAGCAAAGCTTGATCTGGATGAACAGGAGAACGGCACCGATTTGCGCGCCATTTTCTCTAATGTCCGCGTCAATAATGAAAAATCAGGAAACTTGATATGACAGAACCTTATGCCAGAGACATGCTTGGCTACGGTTCCAAGCCGCCAAAGGCAAACTGGCCTGGTGGTGCCCGTGTCGCGGTGCAGTTTGTCATGAACTACGAAGAAGGTGGTGAAAACTCTATCCTGCACGGCGATGCCGCATCGGAATCCTTTCTCAGTGACATGATCGGCACCCCACCCCTGGAAGGCCAGCGCCATATGAGCATGGAAAGCTTGTATGAATATGGCAGTCGGGTTGGTGTCTGGCGCTTGCTTGATTTGTTCAAACGCAAGGACATCCCGATCACGGTTTTTGCTGTTGCCATGGCCATGGAGCGAAATCCCGCAGCCATTGAAGCGGCCCTTGAAGACGGGCATGAATTGTGCAGCCACGGCTATCGCTGGATTAATTACCAGGATTTCCCTGAAGACCTTGAACGCGAACATATGCTTAAAGCCATCGACATCCACAAACGCCTGACGGGTGAGCGCCCCCTTGGCTGGTACACCGGGCGCACCAGTCCCAACACACGAAGGCTGGTCGCACAAGAAGGTGGCTTTTTGTATGACGCGGACGATTACAGCGATGACCTGCCCTTCTGGTCCAAATTCGACGATAAAGGCCACCTGGTCATTCCCTATACGCTGGAATGCAACGATATGCGCTTTGCTGCGCCGCAAGGCTTTAATGCCGGGGACCAGTTCTTCAATTATTTGCGCGATGCCTTTGATGTTTTGTATCGCGAAGGTGCCGATACTCCCCGCATGATGTCCATCGGCCTGCATTGTCGCATCATAGGTCGGCCAGGCCGGATCGCTTCGCTGGAACGCTTTATCGATCATGCCCAGGCCCACAGTGATGTCTGGTTCTGCCGTCGGGTCGACATTGCCCGGCACTGGCGCGAGCACCACCCGTATCAGGCAGCCGAATAAACATGTCACACAAATATTCAAAATCGATTCCCGCCGATCTGTCACGCGATGAATTTGTTGAAGTCTTTGGCCCGGTGTACGAACATTCTCCGTGGATTGCCCAAGAGGCTTGGGACGGTGGTCTGAATGAGGCACACAACGAGGCCGAAGCTTTGCACAAGACACTGGCCGCAATCGTCGATGCTTCAGGTGAGGCGGCGCAGTTGGCGCTGTTGCGGGCCCACCCGGACTTGGCCGGGAAACTGGCCGTGCAAGGCGATCTTACCGTCCAGTCCAGCAGCGAACAGGCCGGTGCCGGTCTGGACCTATGCACAGCGGAAGAATTTGCAGAATTTCAGGACCTGAATGATCGATATAAATCAGGCTTTGGCTTCCCATATATCCTGGCGGTCAGCGGCCGGGGCCGGGTCGAAATTCTGGATGACTTCCGCAGCCGTATCAACAATAGCCCCGATGTCGAATTTGCCGAGGCCCTGAAACAGGTGCATCGCATTGCCCTGATCCGGCTCAACCAGATAGACTAATTCACCTGACCAGAAAGGTTTCGCCGACATGGCAGACGATCAAACAGAACTTCCCGACTTTGCTAAAGGCGCCATCAATCTTGCGTCCCCTCGCCTGGGGTCTGAGGCTGTCTTTGCCACCGACGATTTCTTTGCACCAAAAGAACGCATGTTGCAGGACCATGACGCTGTCTGGAAAGCCGATGTCTATGACGACAACGGCAAATGGATGGACGGCTGGGAAAGCCGTCGCCGTCGCGACGGTGGCCGCGATTATTGCATCGTCAAACTGGGTGTCGCCGGACTGATCCGCGGCGTTGATATTGATACGTCATATTTCACTGGCAATTTCCCGCCAGCGGCCTCCATCGAAGCCCTGTATTCTGACCAGGACCCCGGCGACGATGCCCAGTGGACGGAAATCGTGCCGCCGACAACACTGGGTTCAAGCGCCCATCACTTTGTCGCTGTTGAGGCAGACCAGCCCTACAACTATTTGCGACTGCACATGTACCCGGACGGCGGTATCGCGAGACTGCGGGTATATGGCGAGCCGATTGTCGACTGGTCGTCAGCTTCGGGCGATACCGTGGAACTATCTGCCATTACCAGTGGCGGGCGCGTTGTCGGATATAACAACAGCCACTATGGCGATCCCTGGGTCATACTGACGGAAGGTCGGGGGGCCGATATGGGTGACGGCTGGGAAACCCGTCGCCGACGTGAACCCGGCAATGACTGGATCATTGTGCAATTGGGCTGCCCTGGCATTGTTGAAAAAATCGAAGTTGATACGGCACATTTCAAAGGCAACTATCCGGATATGTGTTCTGTGCAAGCAGCCCTGATGGATGGCGGTACGGATGCCTCAACAACCACTCAAGCCATGTTCTGGCCAGAGCTGCTGGCACCGCAAAAACTTCAGATGGACAACATCCATACCTGGAGTGGCAGTGACATAGCGGCCTTGGGCCCTGTCAGTCACGTCAAGCTGAACAGCATCCCCGATGGCGGCATCAGCCGCTTTCGTATTTTTGGCAAACCGGCATAAGTTGAACCATGGTATTGTCCCTGAATATCCAGCCCCTGACAAAAGACGCCTTTGCGCCCTTTGGTGATGTGATCGAGGTCGATGGGGCAGAGATCATGAACATCAATCAGGGCACAACCCAGCGCTTTCATAACCTGGCCGATGTGCAAACGCTGGACGGCGGGCATACCCTGATCAATGTCTTTCGTGGTCAGCCCCGCTTGCAGCCCATTGGCATCTGTTTGATGGAACATCATCCCCTTGGATCGCAGGCATTTGTGCCGCTGCAACTGGCACCGTATCTTGTTGTTGTCGCCAAGCCAGGTGATGCGCCATTAGCACAAGACCTTGTCGCTTTCCAGGCCGAGGCTGATCAGGGTGTGAACTATCATGCCGGGGTCTGGCATCACCCGTTGCTGGTTTTGCAGGAAAATCACGATTTTCTGGTTGTCGATCGCGGCGGTCCCGGCGACAATCTGGTGGAGCACTGGTTCCATGAGGATCAGTCCCCCACTGCCACGCTGCTATAGTTGCCACACATTAATAATCGACAGGACCTCTATCATGACCAGCCGCCTAGCCGCTCTTACACGCGATGATTTGAACGATCCGCAAAAAGAAGTTTACGACGATATCACTGGCGGTATTCGTGGCAGCATCCAAGGGCCGTTCAATGCCTGGCTACGCAGCCCGGCCCTTGCCAATTCAGCCCAAAAACTGGGCGAGTTCTGTCGCTATCATACCACCCTTGGGCCGCGCCTCAGTGAAATCGCCATTTTGATCACCGCCCGAAAATACAGGGCCCAGGTCGAATGGTATCTGCATTCAAAAATTGCCATGGAAGCGGGCCATAGCCAAGCGACCATAGATGCCATGTTGGCAGGTGGGCGTCCAGATTTTGCAGCAGCACCTGACGCAGATGTGGAAAAAGAAAACATGGTGCACGACTACGCCACTGAACTGGTGGCCGACGGCCGTGTCAGTGACGACATGCACGCAAGAGCCCTGGCAATTTTTGGCGAACAGGGTGTGGTCGAACTGGTCGGCGTGATCGGTTATTACCACCTGGTATCCCTGACCCTGAACGCCTTCAACGTCCCCCTGCCTGAGGGCGTGGAACCACCTTTCGCTGAATAGAGATTCGGCATGAATGACACCAGCTACCTCACCGGTTTGTTGGGTCGAGACCTGAGCGGCTCCCTGTCACCTGCTTTGCATAATGAGGGTTTTCGGGCGCTTGGTGTGCCCGGCTTTTATCAGCCCATCGATTTTAGTGAACGAAGCTTGCAGGACACTGATCTGGCTGAGGTGCTGGCGTCACTGGTTCGTCTTGGTTTCGCTGGATGCAATGTAACACATCCATTCAAGACGGCGATCATGCCCTTGCTGGACAATGTCTCAGATGATGCCGCCCAACTGGGGGCCGTCAATACTGTTGTCATTCGCGATGGCAAAACCACTGGGCACAACACAGACTGGCTGGGTTTTGCCGCCCAGCTGGACGCCCTGGAAACCAAAAGCGCCATCCCACATCAGGGAGCCGCGTTGGTCCTGGGTGCAGGTGGTGCCGGACGCGCCGTCATATATGGATTGCAGCAAAAGACAACGTCATCTATTTTGATCCATGATCCGGACATGGCACAGGCGCAGGCGACTGTGGCTCATTTCGACGATCCAAGGATAAATCTTGTCATCGATCTTGAGTCTGCGACGGATCAAGCCATGTTATTGGTCAATGCCAGCACCGTAGGTATGCATGGCAAGGGCGGTCTGCCATTGGCGCCACACTTGATCCGCCCGCGTCATCAGATTGCAGAGGTTGTTTATTTTCCGCTTGAAACACCACTTGTAAAATATGTTCGCAGTCTCGGCAGCCAATTTGTTACCGGGGACATCATGTGTCTTCATCAGGCCATGGCTGCATTTGATTTGATGTCAGGCTTGAAAGCCAACAGAAAGAAAATGACGGAGTTTTTCTCCAATCTTGTTGCTTAGAACTACGACTCAAAGAATAACCAATTTTCAATTGCCGTTGCATTCATCGACAACTCGCAGATGTAAAAATCGATCGTAATTTGTCATTTGGACCAAGTCACATGGACCCTTTTCGCGCACTTGTTGAAGTCTCCAGTATGGGTATCCTTATCCACAGGGACTTCAAACCATTGTATGGCAATCAAGCGACAGCAGATGCTTTTGGCTATGCATCGGTGACCGATTTAATGGCTATCGATTCCGTGCGTGATTTAATACAGGACCACGAATTAATTCGCATGAAAGGCTTCCATGATGCCAGACTGCGCGGAGAACCTGTGCCCGAAGAGTATGTCCTGCAGGGCAAACGGCCGGATAATCGCGAACTTTGGATGAAAAATCGCCCCGTCGTGGTTGAGTGGGAGGGTGAACTTGCCGTTTGCATTTCCATGATCGAGGTCACAGAAAGCGTCATCGCAGAAAGAGCGTTGGCAGATAATGAAAAACGCTTTCGGGATTTTTCTGCTGCAGCGGCTGACTGGTTCTGGGAGATGGATGAAGACCTGAAATTTTCATATTTTTCCGAACGACAAAGTGAAGTTACCGGATTTTCTTCAGATCAATATATTGGCAAGAGCCGCAGGGATGTCAGCAAGGAGTTATCTGATACGGAAGGTTGGCAGGCACACCTTGCCGATCTTGATGCCCGCCGACCGTTTCGAAATCTGCGCTATTCCATCGGCCTGAAAGACGGCGGCCACTTGCCGATCAGTGTCGATGGACGCCCGGTTTTTGATGACCAGGGCAATTTTTGCGGTTACAGGGGAACCGGGCGTGATGACCGGGAACGTACAGAAACCGAAAATGAACTCCGCATTGCCAAAGAAGCCGCCGAAGAAGCCAATAAGGTCAAATCTGAATTTCTGGCGAATATGAGCCATGAACTGAGAACCCCGTTAAACGCGATTATCGGATTTTCCAGCATTATGGAACGCGCCATGTTTGGGCCGCTGGGGCATGAAAAATATGGCGGATATGCGTCCGATATCCGTTCTTCAAGCATCCATTTGCTGCAAATCATCAACGACATTCTGGATACAGCGCGCATAGAAGCCGGTGAGACGCCTGTGGTGCCTGAAGCAGTTGATTTGAAGGACAGCCTCGCGGCGGCGCTCTCTCTACTTGATGAGGCGATTACCAGTTCGACAATTCATATCGAAACGAGGGTTCCTGACAACCTGCCGCTTGCCTGGGCCGATGGTCGTCACGTTGCCCAGATTTTTCTGAATATTCTCAGTAATGCAGTAAAGTTTACCGATGCGGGGGGTGCCATCAGGGTTCGCATGCTCTCTCATGGTCGTTCGGAAGTCAGAGTGGAATTTGAAGACACGGGACGCGGGATTCCGACGGAAGACCTGGACAAGGTTTTGCAACCCTTCGGTCAAACCGGCGACCACCTGACGCGGGAACAGCAGGGAACCGGATTGGGTCTGCCCCTGACAATTTCCCTGATTGAACTGAACGAGGGAAAGTTTGACATCGCCAGTCACGAAACAATTGGCACAACCGTCACCCTGACTTTGCCGACATCCCGATTGCCCCTGTTTGAACCGGATTAGCCCTGGTTATTTTATCGCGTCAGCCAGATAATCAATCGCAGCCTGCGCGCCGCCTTTGCCGTGCGGTACGCCAAGTGCTTGAAAGCCCATTTCCAGAACACTGAGCGTACCCAGTAGCATGGGCGCATTGGCATAACCCATATGGGCAATGCGGATGGCGTTATGCCCCATGTCGCCTATACCACTGCCCACGACAACACCACATTGCTCGCTACACCACTTAAGCAATTCTGCCGGATCAATTCCATCGCCAAGAAGCACCGGTGATACGGACGCTGCCCGCTCGGATGGCTCCTGAATATTCAGCTCCATGGCCCCTTCACGACCCCAGACAGCGACGGCAGCATGAACGGCACCCGCCAGCAAGCGGTGGCGTTCCCAGGCATTTTCCAAGCCTTCTTCAAACAACATATCCATGGATTTGCACAGGGCAAACAACAGATGTTCAGGCGGCGTGCCACAATACTTTTCATAATGAACAGAACCTTCCCGCGCTGTCCAATCCCAATAGTGGGTACGCAAGCCCGCCGTTTTGTGGGCTTCGACCGCCTTGGGTCCGGCAGCAACCAGGCCAAGTCCGGGTGGTGACATCAGGCCTTTTTGCGACCCTACAATGGCCACGTCGATGCCCCAGGCATCCATTTCAAATTGCATGCAGCCGATTGATGCCATGCCATCAACCATAAACAAAGCCGGATGACCGGCTGCATCGATGGCGTTTCGGATGGCAGGGATATCATTGACAATGCCGCTGGCAGTGTCGATCTGCACGACCATTATGGCCTTGATCTCGCCTGCGATATCTTCCCGCAGGCGCGCCTCAACCGCTGCCGGATCAACCGCGCGCCGAGGGGTCGACTTCAAAATCTCAAACTCACACCCCTGTACACCAGCCATCTCGCCCCAACCAACCGCGAAACGACCACTTTCCAGGACAAGCACCTTGTCGTGCTTGCTGAGCACATTGGAAATTGCGGCTTCCCAGGCACCATGGCCATTTGCAGCATAGATATAAGTGCGCCCCGTGGTGCGAAAAACCGTGCGCAGATCGTTCAGCAGGCGTTCTGTCACGCCCAGCAAATCGCCGGAATATATTTCGATAGCCGGACGGTGCATCGCGTTTAACACTTCATCCGGAATATTTGTTGGTCCCGGAATGCTTAAAAACTCACGACCCTGACGCAATGTCATTGGCTGTAATCCTTGTTAAAAAGTGTGTTGGAAACGATAAAATGAGGCTCACGACTGGTTCGAACCTTACTACCCGGTTGCCATTCAGGACGCAAGACAGACTTAAAGCTGGATCGTGCCGTTGAGGATGGCTTTGAGATATGCGCCATAGCTGCTGTTCTTCAGCTTTTCCGCCTGGGCTGCCAGAGCGGCCTTGTCGATAAAGCCTTTCAGATAAGCAATTTCTTCAAGACAGGCGATTTTCAGGCCCTGACGTTTTTCAACGGTTGCAACAAAATTCCCGGCCTCGATCAAGGCATCAGGCGAGCCAGTATCCAGCCATGCGAAGCCGCGACCAAAGACTTCCATATCCAGTTTGCCTTCACGCAGATAAACATTGTTCAGGTCCGTAATTTCCAGTTCACCCCGCGCGGAGGGCTTCAGGTTACGGGCAATTTCCGGTGCCCGGCCATCGTAAAAATAGAGACCGGTAATAGCGAAGTTGGACGGTGGATCTGTTGGTTTTTCCACAATACCTGCAATCCGGCCCTCGCCATCCAGCACGGCCACACCATAGCGCTCAGGGTCTGAAACGGGATAACCGAATACTTTAGCGCCAGAAATACGGGAAGCGCTTTGCATCAGTATCTCACTTAAGCCCCGACCAAAAAACAGATTATCTCCCAGGACCAGGCAGCTGGGCTCACCCTCGAGGAAGTCTTCGGCTATGATCAGGGCCTGGGCAAGACCTTCCGGATTAGGTTGGGCCTCATAAACCAGCTTGAGACCCCATTGCGAGCCATCCCCCAACAGTCCCTGAAAGGCAGCCTGGTCATGAGGCGTGGTGATGATCAAAATCTCGCGCAGCCCCGCCAGCATCAGCACGGACAGGGGATAATAAATCATCGGTTTGTCGTAGACCGGTAACAATTGTTTGCTGACGGCTTTGGTGATCGGGTGCAAACGCGTACCGGAACCGCCTGCCAGAATGATGCCCTTCATGCTGTGTCCTCTTCACCCGTTTTTCCAAGTCGTTGGCCCTGATAGCGTCCGTCAAGGATCGGCTGCCACCAGCTTTCATTGTCCAGATACCAGCGCACGGTCTTGGCCAGCCCGCTTTCGAAACTTTCCTGTGGCCGCCAGCCCAGGTCCTTGTGCGCCCGTGTGCTATCGATGGCGTAGCGAAAATCGTGACCTGGTCGGTCCGTTACAAACTGACGCAAATCGCGGTGCGGTTGCTGTTTCGAATCAGGCAGATATTCATCAAGCAAATCGCAAATGCCGTCGACAACATCAATATTTGTTCGCTCGCTATCGCCGCCGACCAGATAGACCTCGCCTGGCTGGCCTTTTTCCAGCATGGCCATCAGGGCCTGAACATGATCATCAACATGCATCCAGTCCCGCACATTGCTGCCATCGCCATAAACGGGCAAAGGCTCTCCGGCCAAACCCTTGAGGATCATCAGCGGGATCAGCTTTTCCGGAAACTGGTATGGCCCATAGTTATTTGAACAGTTCGATACGATCACCGGCAAGCCATGGGTCTGACACCAGGCCCGTGCCAAATGATCGGCAGATGCCTTGCTGGCGGCGTAAGGGGAATTTGGACGATGGGGGGACTGGTTGGTGAAATAGCCCTCATCCCCCAATGCGCCATATACCTCATCAGTTGAAATATGAAGAAAGCGAAAGGCTTCTTGTTTTGCTTCAGATCGGCTGCGCCAAAAGGCTGTGGCAACTTCCAACATGTTCCAGGTGCCGACAACATTGGTTTCAATGAAGGGACCCGCACCATCGATAGATCGATCAACGTGACTTTCCGCCGCCAAATGCATCACAAAGTCAGGTTGATAATCTGCGAACAAGTCTTGCATAGCCCCGGCATCACAAATATCAGCCTGGGCAAAACGGTACGTCGGTGCATTTTCGATGTCAGCCAGTGACGCCGGGTTCGCTGCATAAGTCAACTTATCGACGTTAAGCACATCGTCGCCGCGCCCAATAAGGTGTCGCACAACAGCAGAACCGATAAACCCGCTGCCGCCAGTGACCAGGTATTTATTGTTTGATTGTTCAGGCATGATGAATGTGGTGGATTTCCAGGTTCTCGGATTGTCAGGCTATCGCAGGTCAGTGGGGCGGTGTCAAATGGGTTAATATGTTCTATGTTGACTCAACCTCGTGCACAAAACCAGAGCCAGATGCCTGATCCCGACCTGTCATCCATTACCCGCCTGATTGTCAGCTATAACAGCGGGCAGGTTATCGCCGATTGCCTGGACGCAATACCGGATCAGCCAACCGTTGTTATTGATAATGACAGCAAGGACAACTCTGCCCAGATATGTCGCCAGCGCAGCAATACCAAAGTTATCGAAACGGGCACAAATGCTGGTTTTGGGGCTGGCGTAAATCGCGGGTTTGCGGAAATAGACACAGCGTGGACCCTGGTGATCAATCCAGATGCCATTCTTGACGCATCGAACTTGCAGAGATTGCTGGATTGCGCACAGAAATATCCAGGTGCCGGCATGATCGCACCCGCCATTGTTGATAACGACGGTGTACCCGATCATTCGCATGACAAGGCCCTGCATCGCCGCCTGGGCATGACAAGAAAGAGACTGGACCCCTTGCCGGAAGGCGCCGTTTGCGCAGAGTTTCTCAGTGGAGCTGCCTTTATGGTCCGGACTGACGTGGCAAAAAAGATCGGCGGGTTCGACGAAGCCTTTTTTCTGTTTTATGAAGACGATGACTTTTGCTGGCGCATAGCAGACGCGGGTTATTCATTAATCCTGGAACCGGGGGCAAGCGCCATGCATTTGGGCGGGACATCAACGCCCCCCAGTGCCCGCATCGCCTATCGCCGCGACTACCACATGGGACGGTCACTCACGCTGTATCGGCAAAAACATCTGGGCCCAACCCGTGCTGTTCTGATGGCCCTGTCAGACGCACCAGCACTTTGTGCCAAGGCAATTCTGCGCAGCTTGACCGGAAACTGGTCCAAGGCTGCCAGGGACTGGGGTCGTCTCAACGGAACCTTGAGCCGGTTTTTTGGCTGAAGGCCGCTGAACAGTTAAGGGATCGCTCCGTTTGAAAGAAGCGATCCCCCTCGTGTCTAACCGAAGTTGTGTCAGGCCGCCTTGATATCCGTCAAGAATTTGGCGACATCCGACTGCAAGGTCGCAAAACGTTCGTTCAGTTCGACCGAGGCACTCAAAACCTCAGTTGACGCCGCACCGGTCTCTTCCGATCCATTTTTCACATCGATAATGCTGGCGGACACTTCCTCAGTGCCACTGGCGGCTTCCAGAACGTTGCGGCTGATTTCATTTGTTGCCGCACCCTGTTCCTCAACAGCGGAGGCAATGGCAGTTGCGATTTCGCTCATCTCGCCAATCGTACTGGTTATGTTGCCAATGGCTTCTACAGCTTCGTCAGTTGCATTCTGAATTGACGAGACCTGCATGGCGATTTCATCCGTTGCCTTGGCTGTTTGGCTGGCCAAATCCTTCACCTCTGACGCGACCACCGCAAAACCTTTACCTGCCTCGCCAGCACGGGCCGCTTCAATGGTTGCGTTCAAAGCCAGCAATCCGGTTTGACTGGCGATATCGTTGATCAGATTAACAACATCCCCGACTTTCTGGGCGCTGTCTGCCAGATTACGGATCGTCACATTTGTGTTGTCAGCTGCTTCGACGGCAGATTGAGCAACCGACGTTGACTGATGAACCTGTCGGCTGATTTCGCCGATTGAGGCCGTCAGTTCTTCTGCAGCTGCGGCAACAGTTTGCACGCTGGCAGTAGCCTGTTCGGCGGCAGATGCCACAGTGATACTATGTTCCATCGTCGAACTGGCGATATTGTTCATGGACCGGGCGGATGATTCAACCTGGGTTGTCGATGATGAAACAATGCCGAGAACTTCATCAACTGACATTTCGAAACCAGTCGTCAAATCTTCAATACGGGCAACATGAGCCTGTTCCTTTACGCGAGCAGCTTCTTCCTGTTCGCGATCAGCTTTCTCACGATCACGACGTTCCTGACTGGATTTGGTTTCCTCTTGCTCGAGCTGGATTTTGGCGATGGCTTGTTCCTTGAATACTTCTATAGCCCTTGCCATGCCACCAATTTCGTCTGCGCGATCAACAAACTGGATATCTACGTCCAGTTTGCCGCCTGCCAAACTTTCCATCGTACCCGTCAGATAATTTACCGGACGGGAAATACCAAACGCAATTGCCGTCGCGAAACCACCGACGACCAAAACAAGGACCAGCGCTCCGATCAGAAACATATAATATTCAGTACGTTTTTGATTCAGGACTTGATTGGTCAACGACGTCATGTACCCGGCAACGCCATCTTCCACTTTCTTCAACAAGTCAATTTTTTTGGTAATGGCCTTAAACCAGACTGGCGCCGCAATATTACCGGTCGTCCCGGTCACGGGACTTTCGATCGCGATCTTACGCAGCCGGTTTACTTCTTCAATTGTCGGCCCCTTGATTGTCGCTTTGTGCAAGGCGATGGTTTCTGGTTCCGCCTGCAACATGAAGCGATCAAGATAAGTGTTTTGCATGGCGATCAGTTGCAAAAATTTGCGATAAACCGCCGGGTTGAATTTTTTCGCACCGAAGCCACCAGCGCCCATCGCACGCTCGATCCCGGCCCGTTCCTTGCCCTGGAGATACGCGGTGTAAGCGGAAATCGCTCGGGAAACATCGGCGTTCTGGCTGTAATGCGTCATGCCTTCAACGATTTTCAACAACTTGCCGATCGTGCCTGTATAATATTTCGCCATCTGCGGAACGGTAAGCCCGAGACTGGATACGGCACTCCGTGTCTGGTCAAGTCCGGCCAAGGCCTTGCCGGCAACTTCAAGGCTTTCACCAATATCTGCGCCATAATTCTCTATGGGCAGTTCCTGGATAGCTTTCAACAGGGCGGTGCGCCGGGCATCACTGTCTGAACGCTGTCCAGGCAGAGTGTCTTTGAAATTGCTCCCTTTACTGCCGATAAAACCGGCCGACATACCACGTTCTTTCTGCAATTCATGAACGACGGCACTGACAACGGGCGCGAACTGCCCCAATTCGTTAAGGACTTCCATTTCGTTTGCGGCATTGCGACGCTCGACAATCAGAAAAATGGATACAGCCAGAATGCCGGCTAGCGCCAGGGCAACCAGCGAAAAGATACGCGCTGTGATTCCAAATCGAAGTGATGATGACATAACTATTTCCTTGTTTAATGCAACCAAATTACTGTTTTGGTTCCGGTGTCTCGCCTTCCACTAACACTGCCACCGCGCCATGGAATTTCTTATAAATTAGCAAAGTCGATTATTGTCGCATCGTAATCTCGCCTGCTTTGATTTGTGGCGTACACCTGGAAACTGATGAAACGCCGCGGTTCCGTGAAACCCGGAAACGCTCTGGTTTTCTCACGCCCCGAAAGAACAAACTGTGTCAGTCAATGACATCTTCAGGGCGTCCTTCAATGCTGTTTCCATTTCAATGACAGAAAAAGGTTTGCTGAGTACATAAGGTATGTTCAACCCCTTGGTGCGCCCAACTTTGGACGCTGCCTTGGCATAGAGTTCCTCGCGACCCGAGATCAATATGATCGGAACATCGCACGTTATCTGGGCCAACCATTGTATGAGATCAAAGCCATCCATATTTGGCATGACCATATCCAAAACCAGAATATCTGGCTTGTTTGCAAGCCATTGTGACTTGAACTCCGTGGAGTTTGTGATGATCACCGGTTCCAAATCGAGCGGAAGCGCAATATCTTGAATGAGCTCTCCGATCTCCGGATTATCATCAACAACAAATAGTCTGGGCTGTCTCATGACCATGGCTCTCTTGCTTTACATTCTTGATACTGCTGCGTAGCAGATAAGACCTGAAGTATTACCGGAGCAGTCCGGGCAACCCCGCCTCATATCCGCATTGCTTTTCAATGCATTACTGCAACACTGAGTTTCTGATAAACACAAATGCACGGTAAGCCTTGTAGATGTCATCCAGACGTCTGAAATGTGTCCATGTATGTCAAGGTATGTCCTGAGCTGGCCCAATACCTGTTTGCCCGTGGTCAACATCGTCTAAAATACGGAAATATGGCATCTCGTCTGGACTTTACGCTCATAGGCCGATATTGCTTTTTGACGAACAAAGACAATGACTCAAGATGGTAGCCGATGGCGAAACAATTTCGCCACTGGTTGAAATGCCATGATGTTCACACCCTGAACCGGGCCAGACCCCGTTAATTGTAGATATGACGCAGGAATCACTGGGATATGTTCTGGTCGTAGATGACGACCCAGATGTACTGGACATCGTGGAACGTTGTTTGGTCGATGCTGGCTATCGGGTTGCAACAACGGACAACGGACCTTCGGCCACAGCCAGGATGGAGGCCGAAGATTTCGATCTTGCAATAATTGATATCGGATTGCCTGGCACGGACGGCTTGACCTTGACCCGTAGCTTCAAGGAACACACAAATATCGGCATTATTATTCTCAGTGGTCGCGGCGATACAACCGACCGCATCGTGGGACTGGAAGTTGGTGCCGATGATTACGTCACCAAGCCTTTTGAACCACGTGAATTGCTGGCAAGAGTCAGAAGTGTCCTGCGCCGGGTTACACCTGGTACGACCATCGAAGACACCGGGAACGGGACGACATATTCCTTCAATAATTGGCAACTGGATGCAGCCGGTCGCAAGCTATATTCCGCGGATGGTGAAGAAGTTTCATTGACCAGTGGCGAATTTGACATGCTGCTTGCCTTTGCAACACACCCCAACCGTGTCCTGAGCAGAGATCAATTGCTTGATCTACTGACGTCCGGATACCGACCAGCTTATGATCGAAGTGTCTGTCGTCATGCAATTGGAACAACTTGCGGCCTGATCTAAGAGAGGATCTGGCTCATCTGGTTAATAATATTAAGCGGCGTGTTTGCGGTATTGCAAGCGCCGGGTTTCCATTGTTTTCCGTTTGATCCTCTCTCTTT
>JABIFY010000026.1 GCA_018650465.1 Alphaproteobacteria bacterium | reverse complement strand
TTATATATACAATGTTTTATTATTTATTATTAGTGGTTTAATATGTGTGTAGTCAGTGAGGATAACTTCTGGCAACGGTTTTCGAGACCGCCACATTCGACCACTCTGTCATCTCTCCGCAGGTCTGATCCGGTGCTTCTCAAGCCAGAACCGGGGTCTTAATACATCTTTGTGCGACGGCTGCCAAGAGCAAGGCCGTCGCGGCGTCAAATCAGTTCTTTCTTGAAATAATGGCGGGTTTGGTCGTCGGGGAAGTTCGGCAGGCTGCCGAATTCGGTGAAGCCCAGTTTTTTGTAAAATTTCGGGGCCTGGAAGCTGAAGGTGTCGAGCCAGATGCCGCTGCATTTATTTTCAATCGCCCAGGCCTCTGCCTCGGCCATGAGTTTTTCGCCCCAACCAAGGCCACGCAGTTTTTCATCCACGGCCAGGACCGCCACATAGGCCCAGCTGCGATTGATATTGCCTATCAAGCCACCTCTGATACGACCGTCGTCCATCAATGTGAAGGCATAGGGGATCGGGTTCCAGGGCTGTTCGGCCTCGTCAGAGTGCTGCATCAACCAAGCCGTAACGGCATCTCCATCTGCTTGCGACTGATCGTGATCTGCAATGATCTCCGGCATGGTAACCCTCTTGATTTGTGCGCCGGGATTATATTATCCGACGCCTTTTGAGCCTCTGAACACTGTCACAAAAACTTCACATGATTGTCATCAAACGCCAGTGTTCGGCTGGCATCTTCCGCTCGAGCAAAATTCGTTGCTCGAAGGACTGAGCAAGTCACACATAAACTAAATGGATCATGAAATACATCATGTTGAAACGAACACATACACTTGCGACCATATCAGCTCTGGCAATACTGATCGCCGGGTCTTTTTCTGGTGCTGCCATCGCCCGCGACCAGATCCGCATCGTCGGCTCATCAACTGTCTTCCCGTTCGCCGCATCAGTTGCCGAACAATTTGGCAAGACCACATCATTCAAAACGCCTGTTGTTGAGAGCACCGGCTCGGGTGGTGGATTGAAATTGTTCTGCGCCGGCATTGGCGAGCGTCACCCGGACATCACCAATGCATCTCGCCGGATCAAGACGTCAGAAGTCAAACGCTGCGCCAGTAACGGCATCACAGATATCACAGAAGTAAAAGTCGGCTTTGACGGCATCGTGCTGGCCAACACCCGCAGCGCCCGCAACGCCAAGCCATTTCAACTAACCTTGCGGGATGTTTTTCTGGCCCTGGCAAAAGACGTGCCCATCGCAGAAGGAAAAACAACGGCCAACGCCTACGAAACATGGCAGGATGTAAATCCTGGCCTGCCGGCCGTAAAGATCGAGGTCTTCGGACCGCCGCCAACCTCAGGCACGCGTGATGCTTTTGTCGAACTGGCCATGGAAGGCGGCTGCAAAAGCTTTGGCTGGGTCAAAGCGTTGAAAAAGCAGGACAAGAGGGCTTACAAGGCCTTGTGTCACACAATCCGTGAAGACGGCGCTTATGTCGAAGCCGGTGAAAACGACAATTTGATCGTAAAGAAACTGGTTGCCAATCCAAACGCCCTCGGCATCTTCGGTTTCAGTTTTCTTGATCAAAATGCCGACAAGGTTCAAGGCAGCAAGATTGGCAACAAGGCACCGACTTTTGAAAATATCTCGAGCGGTGCCTATCCGATCTCGCGGGCTTTGTACTTCTATGTCAAACAGGCTCACATCAAGACCATACCCGGTGTTGCTGAATATCTTTCAGAATTCGTCAGTGAACATGCCTTTGGTCCGGACGGTTATCTGGCTGACAAGGGCCTGATCCCCATGTCAAACAAGGAACGCCGGGACTGGCGCACACGGGTCAAGTCGAACGCCAGACTTGTGATGTAACGTGGGCTTGCTTCACCCCGAACAAAAGGTTGCGGGCGGTGCCGGAAATCCGGTGCCGCCTCCCTTGCGTCAACAATCCATGCCGCACAAGCGGCCCCGCAAGGTGTTGGCCGACCGGCTTGTGGTCGCCATCCTGTTTGCCGGATCCATGGTGGCCATTCTGGTAACCGTCGGGATTGTGCTGTCGCTGGTGTTTGAAACTGTCAGGTTTCTGCAAATTGTTCCCCTGACCGAGTTTCTGTTCAGCCTTCATTGGTCACCACAAACGGCCATTCGCACCGATCAGGTTGGGGCCAGTGGTGAATTTGGTGCCGTTCCCCTGATTACAGGCACCTTGTTAATCAGCGCCATTGCCCTGGCCGTGGCCGCGCCAACAGGTTTGTTTTGCGCCATCTACCTGGCCGAATATGCCGGCAGCAAAACGCGCGCCATCATCAAACCAACCCTGGAAATTCTGGCCGGCGTGCCAACCGTTGTGTATGGCTTTTTTGCGGTACTGGTTATCGCCCCGATCCTGCGCGCCGGAGGTGACGAGATCGGCCTGTCCATTTCGTCGGAAAGCGCCCTGGCCGCTGGCCTTGTTATGGGCATCATGACGATCCCCTTTGTCTCGTCGACGGCAGACGATGCCTTGGTCGCGGTACCGCTTTCCCTGAAAGAAGGTGCCCTTGCCCTGGGATCAACCCGGTCCGAAGCCATCCGGAAAATCGTTGTGCCAGCCGCCCTGCCCGGCATCATGGGGGGCATGTTACTGGCCGCGTCGCGGGCCATTGGCGAGACCATGATTGTCGTCATGGCAGCGGGCCTTGCCGCCAATCTCAGCCTCAATCCCCTGGAAGCGGTAACCACAGTGACGGTGCAAATTGTCACCTTGCTGACGGGTGATCAGGAATTCGACAGCGCCAAAACACTGGCGGCATTTGCCCTCGGCCTGTTGCTGTTTCTGGTCACGCTCGTCCTGAACGTCATCGCCCAGTACATCGTCAAAAACTATCGAGAACAATATGACTGATACGCGAAACCCCGCTCATCTTCGCGAGCGTCACCGTAGTGAAAAGATATTTCGATTTGCCGGACTGGGGGCGATTACCCTGGCCATTGCCTTTCTCGGCACGTTGCTCGTCTCGATTACACTGTCCGGCTATTCGGCGTTTCAGCAAACCCGCATTCAGCTGGACATCACCCTGCCAGCTGATCCGGAATCAGCCAGCTATCAGGATTTGGTCAAACAGGCTTTGCGCGCAACCTTCCCGGATGTCAGCCAGCGCCGTAGCAAAAAGGAACTTTACGCCCTGGTCAGCACCGGTGCAGCGTACGAGGTGCACCAGTTTGCCCGGGCCAATCCAGCAAGGGCCGGAACAGAATTAGAAATCTGGCTGACCGCATCTGACAATGTCGACATGTTGATCAAGGGCAAAGTCCTGGTTGATGACGAAGCGGCTGTGCGTCGCCTGAGTGATCGTCAGATCAGCTGGATTGAACAACTGACAACCGCCAACCGCCTGGAAAAACAGTTCAACAGCAATTTTTTCAGCAACGGTGATTCGCGAGAGCCGGAAGTTTCCGGTATTGCTGCAGCCCTTGCCGGATCGTTTTTCAGCTTGATCATTTGTCTGATCCTGGCCTTTCCCCTGGGTGTCATGGCTGCAATTTACCTGGAAGAATTCGCGCCAAAAACCTGGCTGACATCCTTGATTGAAGTCAACATCAACAATCTGGCTGCGGTACCTTCCATTGTATTCGGGCTTCTGGGTCTGGCAATTTTCCTGAACTTATTCGAATTGCCAAGATCAGCCCCGCTTGTTGGCGGCATGGTTCTGGCCTTGATGACGATGCCAACAATAATCATCACCGGACGCGCATCACTAAAAGCCGTGCCACCTTCGATCCGGGAGGCCGCCCTGGCCATTGGTGCCAGCAAAGTCCATTCGGTTTTCCACCATGTCCTGCCCCTGGCCATGCCCGGTGTTTTGACGGGGACCATTATTGGTATGGCAAGGGCGATCGGAGAAACTGCCCCTTTGTTGATGATCGGCATGGTGGCTTTCATCGTGGATGTGCCCAAAGGTATTCTCGATCCGGCGACAGCGCTGCCCGTTCAGGTCTTTCTGTGGGCTGACAGCCCGGAGAGGGCTTTTGAGGAAAGGACGGCCGCTACAATCATCATCCTGCTTGTTTTTCTGATGGCCATGAACCTGGTCGCCGTCATCCTTCGCCGCAAATTTGAAACCCGCTGGTAGAGAAAAAATCATGAACAGTCTGACAATATCATCACCCGAACAATCAGGTCTGCTGCATCTGGCAAACCTGAATATGGATTATGCAAAAAGTATGGGTATCGCACCAGAACGCAGCACACCGAAAATCATTGCTGCCGATTTGAACCGCCTGGAAGTGGAAAGCCTGAACGTCTGGTACGGAGAAACCCAGGCGCTTTATGACATTTCGCTGAACATTCCCCAAAACCAGGTCACAGCACTGATTGGTCCGTCGGGTTGCGGTAAATCAACTTTTCTGCGTTGCCTCAATCGCATGAACGATGTGATTGAAACCTGCCGCATCGAAGGACAGATCTGGTTCGATGACACAGATATCAATGGCTCACAGATCGATGTGGTCGGGCTGCGGGCTCGCATCGGCATGGTTTTTCAAAAACCCAACCCCTTTCCGAAATCGATTTATGAAAATGTTGCATATGGCCCCCGCATTCACGGGCTGGCCAGTAACCGGGAAGACCTTGACCGTATCGTCATGGAAAGTCTGGAACAGGCCCGCCTGTTTGACGAAGTCAAGGATCGCCTGAACGCCCCCGGCACCAGCTTGTCCGGCGGCCAGCAACAGCGGCTGTGTATTGCCCGCGCCATTGCCGTAAAACCTGAGGTGATCTTGATGGACGAACCCTGTTCGGCGCTTGATCCCATTGCCACGGCAGGAATCGAGGCATTGATTGGTGATTTGAAGGACGCCTATACTATTGTCATGGTTACCCATTCCATGCAGCAAGCTGCGCGGGTCTCGCAAAAGACGGCCTATTTTCATATGGGCCAATTGGTTGAAACCGGTACGACGGACCAGGTGTTTGCTGAACCGGTTGATGCGCGGACACGGGACTACATAACCGGACGTATTGGTTAGGACGGTTTTTGGTTAGGGCGATTTCAATCTTTGCGAAATCGCACATGTTTGACACACAACAGCGTTTCCTGCAAAACCGGAAACACCCCGAAGCGACACTGACGTAATTAATTCGTCACGAACTACCAAGAGCAATCAGGAATAGTAAAGAACGTGACTTCCCAAGATGCGACGGCCCTGATTTTGATCGTGGAAGACGAAGCCCCCCAGGTCGAGGTGCTGCGCTATAATCTGGAGCGTGAAGGCTACAGGATTGTGGTGGCGATGGACGGCGAAGAAGCGCTGGAAGCTGTTGCCATACACCATCCGGATCTTGCCATTATCGACTGGATGTTGCCACAAAGATCAGGTGTTGAAATTTGTCGCCATATCCGCGCCAATGTTGAAACCCAACGCCTGCCCATTATCATGTTGACTGCCCGGGGGGAAGAAAGTGATCGTGTGCTGGGCCTGGATTCGGGGGCAGACGACTATGTCATCAAGCCCTATAGCCCCCGTGAAATGGTGGCCAGGGTGCGTGCCTTGTTGCGACGGACACGTCCGGAAAATGATGAAGGACAAATTATTTTCGAAGACATTCTGCTGGATATTGTCAGTCACAAGGTCACGCGTGGTGACAAACGTATTGCACTGGGCCCGACGGAATACCGCATTCTGAAAGTGCTGATGGAAAAACCAGGCCGGGTCTATTCCCGCGAGAGATTGCTGGACCGGGTCTGGGGGTCAGATATCCATGTCGAAGACCGTACGGTTGATGTTCATGTCGGGCGTTTGCGTAAAGCCTTGAAATCGACCGGTGGACCGGACCTGATCCGCACCGTTCGTGGTTCAGGCTATGCTATCGACAACCCGGATAGCATTTGAACTTTCAACAAATCGGTCGCCGGGCAGACGAATGGTGGCCGTCGTGCCTTTGCCGACCTCACTTTCGATCAAGACGGTCCCGCCATGCAACT
Organism: Alphaproteobacteria bacterium; assembly: GCA_018650465.1. Taxonomy (GTDB): domain Bacteria; phylum Pseudomonadota; class Alphaproteobacteria; order UBA2966; family UBA2966; genus JABILA01. The sequence continues at coordinate 31,264 of JABIFY010000026.1, read as the reverse complement.
CAGCCATGCTCTTCACCAAGGGCAAGCCAAGGCCCGTGCTGCCGGGCATATGTCTGCCGGTCGTGGTCTGACCATAGGGGCTGAGGGCAACCGGGATATCTTCTGGCGACATGCCCTGGCCGGTGTCTTTAACGATCAGCAACAAATCGCCATCGTCTGCCCGGCGCACTGTTACGGTGACCTGACCATTTGCGGGGGTGAATTTGACAGCATTGGATAACAGGTTCACTACCATTTGACGGACCACGCGAGCATCCAGCCTCATGCTTGCCAGATCCGGTTCAATGTCTCCAATCAGGCGAATGTGTGCCTGCTGCGCCTGCTCCCGCACGAAAGGCAGGCTGCGCAGGACCTGTTCGCCCACGTCGACCTCTTCCTCAAACAATTCAAGTTTGCCGGCCTCACTTTTCGACATATCCAGCACGTCGTTTATCAGGGTCAGCAAATGATTTCCCGCATCGTGAATATCACCGATATACTGCTCCTGGCGGGAGGCAAGTTTGCCGCCGTAGCCGGACTTCAGGGCATCCGAAAAACCGATGATCGCATTCAGGGGCGTGCGTAATTCGTGCGCCATATTGGCAAAATAATCAGATCTTGCGGCGTTTTCCGCCATGGCCTTTAGACCATTTTCACGAATCCGGCGCACACGCTCTGTCAATCCATAGGATAGAACAAGGGCCTCGACCACCAAGGTGATCTGGATCCCGTTTTGCAGAAAGAAGCCCCAATCCTGGCTAAATATCCGGCCCAGCCCGATCAACGGAACTGGCATGAAGGCAACAATCAACAACCATGCTTCCCAACTGCCCCTGACGGCACCCCGCAGGACCATCACAACAACCAACAAAGTCGATGACATCGCCAGGAAATTGAAGACCTTTACAACAGCATAAGAATCAATTTCCAGCAGATAGCCGAAAGGACTGATGACGGTCAGCATCAGAAACAGCCAGACCAGTTGCCGCACGCGAGGCCATTGAAATTTGCGGTCCAGAAAAAACAGGGTAAACACCATAATGCTGCTGGCCAAAAGTCCTGTCGATAATGTATCCAGCGTCCGATGATAAAGCCCACCGAAGGGCAACGCGGCTTCGTCATACAGCAAGCCGATCCGGGACAGACCATAAATCAAACTGGCGCTGCAATAGGTGGCATAAAGGCCATGTAAGCGGCTCTTCAAACGTAGCGCAAAACCAAGATTATAGATCAACAAGGCCAGCAAGGCGCCAAAATAGCCCGACATGGCCAGATTGATCGAGCTTTTGAATTCTGTCAGGGCGTCTTCGGAATAGAGCCTCAATTGACGCAAGGGATGTGAGTGACCATCCAGATATTTTGAAACATAGATTTTGTACGGAAGCGGCCCCCTGGTCGTCGATGCATCTGAACTTCTGAAAAGTTTCAGCCAGTAAGAGCCATAGAAATATCCTGACTGTTGAAACAGGTCCGTCTCAAAAATAACCCTGCCCGGGTTTCCGGATCCGTCAGTAACAACGACAAGCAACCCCCTCGCCGTCCCTGGAACAGTTATTTGCAGCCAGTCAAAATGCCGCCCTGAAAGACCTTGATTTCGTGGCACCCGGGTCCTGGCTTGCGGCAGTTCAACAGTTTGCCATTGCGAAACGTCAAGGACTTTGTCCAGGTCAGGATGCTTCGCGACGATCCATTGCCGCAACTGATCCTTTTCTGCCATATCGGCAAAATCTGTGGTTTTGATCAGTTGCCGGAGATCAGTTTGCCCCGTATCGGCATAAACCGATACCATGGGAAAAGCCAGGCACAACAGCGTGGCAGTCACAAACAATCCAGGCGATACAACCAGGCAAGCGGAGAGTCTCCGCACGCCTGCACAAATGTTCTTATACAATCTTGTTCCCTCAATATTGCAGATCAATACTATGGCGAACAAATTGAGGAAGCAATTGTACGAAAGTACCAGTCCCACCGGCGAATGAGGGTTATTCCGCATCTGGTCCACAGCGCCAAAGGGTCCTAAGATATTCTTCAGTCGCCTTGCAGAAAGCTCCTGAATGTCCTCCATGTCCGCCAACGGTTTGATTGCTGAAGTCTCTCTTTTTGCCGAATCCTGTATTGCCACCCGGCCCGACCTGCATCAACAAAAAGACTTTCCCCCCGACTTGTGGCAGGAAATGGCAGCACGCGACTTGATGGGCATCATCATCCCGCAAGAATATGGCGGACGGGGGTGCAGCTATGCGACCCTGGCGGCTTGTGCCACGGCCATGGCGGAAACCGGCGGCAACCAGGGCGTGGTCATGACCTGGGTGGGGCATAACCTGAACGCGGCCCTGCACCTGGGCGCCCACGGGACGCCGGAGCAAAGTCAACATTGGCTGCCCCGCATCGCAAAAGGCGACAGCAGTCTGACCGTGGCGGTTTCGGAACCAGGTGCCGGTGCCCATCCCAAGCATTTGAAAACCAGCGCAGTGCGGCAGGGGGATGATTACGTTCTGAACGGTGAAAAATCATATCTCACCAACGGCCCATTGGCGGATGTGTTTCTGGTGTTGGCGGTGACAGATCAAACAAATGACCGCAAGTCTTTTTCGGCTTTTCTGGTGCCGCGCGACACACCAGGCTTTGTTCAAACGCCCGGCATTGAAATAGATTTCCTGCACCCCTCCCCCCATTGCGGCATCAGGCTTGAGGATTGCCGTGTGCCTGCCAGCAACATGGTCGGCGCGCAAGGCACGGCTTTTGAGGCCATCTCCCTGACCATGCGGGCGGTGGAAGATGCCTTGTCGACGGCGTCCACAGTTGGTGCGGTGCGATACCTTTTAAACCAACTGGCCAAAGCGGCTGCCCCAGAGGCTCTATCCCGCGAGGCCATTATGGCCCTGGGCACCCTTGCCGATCAGGCCGATCTGCTGGCGCGCATGTCGCAGGTGATTGCACAGGAACTGGATCAACATCCTGATGACCCACAACGTTTGATGCCGCTGAATGCCGGGTTCAAGACCTGCCTTCAGTCTCTTCAATCAGGCATCGATGACCTGAAAGAGGCGAATTCCCTCAATTTTTCAGGCAAACTTTCGGGTCCCGGGGGGCTTGCGTATGACGCGGCCCGGCGGGATATAATGAAGATGTCCGGTATTGCCACTACGGCTTACCAGGTCCGCGCCCTGAAAAGTGGCCAGGCCAAGCTGGCAAAAAATCAATAAAGAGTATCGCTGAACCCCACCTTCGTCCCAAACAGTCAGAAAATATGAACCATCCAAAAGACATCCACCTCGCCTCCGTCGAAAAAATTATTGAAGGCCTGGGCTCCGCCTCTTATGTGGCCTCACGGCAAATCGCTACGGCCATTCTGATTGCGCAAAATCTCGACAAGCCGATCCTGGTGGAAGGCTCTGCCGGTGTCGGCAAGACTGAACTGGCCTTGTCGACGGCCGCCTTGTTGGGCCTGCCGCTGATCCGCATGCAATGCTACGAAGGCCTGGACGAAAGCAAGGCCTTGTATGAATGGAAGTATGGCAAACAACTTCTTTATACCCAGGTGCTGAAGGACAAGATCGGCGACGTGATGCAAGGGGCCGTGGGCCTGCGGGATTCCATGACCCAGCTTCACCAGTTCTCGGATGTCTTTTTCTCGGAAGATTTTCTGGAGCCCCGCCCCCTGTTGAAAGCTTTGCAGCATGACGAAGGTGTGGTTTTGTTGATCGACGAGATCGACAAGTCTGACGAAGAGTTTGAAGCTTTTCTGCTGGAAATTCTCTCGGCCTTCCAGGTGACGATCCCTGAAATTGGCACCATCAAGGCGAAAACCCCACCTATTGTGTTTCTCACCTCTAATGCCACACGTGACCTGGGTGACGCCCTGAAGCGACGCTGCCTGCATCTTTTCATTCCTCTGCCTGATGCCAAGCTGGAAGAACAGATTGTCGCCACGAGGGTGCCGGAGATCGAAGCCCGTCTGCGCCGCAAGCTGGTGTCTTTTGTGCAACAACTGCGGGATCTCGACCTGAAGAAGCTGCCCAGTATTTCCGAGACCATCGACTGGGCCCGGGTGTTGGTCTTGCTGCATGCCGAGGACCTGACGTCAGATATGGTGCGGGAAACCCTGAACGTATTGTTGAAGTTTGAAGAAGACATCCAGGGCGCTGACAGGAAAATTCCCGAAATGCTGCGCCAGGCTGAAAAAGTGGCCGAACACGGACTCCATGCAACAACCTTTTGAACAATTTGTGCGCGCCCTGCGCGCGGCCGACGTGCCGGTGTCGGTCGCCGAGGTTATTGACGCGAGCGAAGTAATCGCTGCCGTTGGCTATCACGACCGACAATTGTTGAAGGACGCCCTGGCCCTGACCGTGGCCAAGTCGCAAGATGAAAAAGATCGCTTTGAGGCGGCCTTTGAACTTTTTTACGCCCGCACGGAATTCAAGGATGCTTTTGAAGCCTGGCAAGATCCAGACGCCGAAGATAAAGACGAGGATTGCCCGCCTGAAGGTGGTGATGGTGGCGATGCCGATGGCAGCGGCGATGGTGACGGTTCAGCCGAAGGGGGCGAAGGGTCGGTGCCCGGCATGCAAAGTGATCTGGCTGACATGATCCTGGCAGGCGACGGCGAAGGCTTGGCCTCTGCCATGGAGGCCGCCGCCGTTGAGACCGGTGCCGCCAAGATCAAGGTCTTTACCCAACGCGGCTACCTGGCCCGGCAGATGCTGGATGAAATGGGCATGCGCGATCTTGAGCGCATGATCGCAGCCATGGAACAGGCAGCCATAGAAAACTCTACAGGCGATGACGTCGACAAAGACAGCAAGATTACGGCCCTCACTGAAGGCCGTATGCAACTGTTTGCCGAGGCCCGCAATTATATGGAACGCCAGTTCGAGCTGTATGCCCGTGCCGCCGGTCAACAGTTCCGCGAAGAATTTCTGGAAACCACCGCCATGTCCAATATCCCACCGAGGGATTTTGCGATCATGAACCGCATTGTGCGACGCATGGCCAAAAAACTGGCGTCAAAATACATGCGCCGCCACCGCCGGGCCAAACGCGGACAACTTGATGTGCGTCGCACCCTGCGCCGCAACATGGCCCATGATGGTGTGCCGTTCGAGACCGTGTGGAGGTTCCAGCAAATCAACAAACCTTCGGTTGTCGCCATTTGTGATGTCAGTGGTTCGGTGGCAGCCAGTGCGCGTTTTCTATTGATGTTTCTCTACAGCCTGAACGAGGTTATTGCCCGACTGCAAAGTTTTGCCTTCTCCAGTCATATGATAGAGATCAGCGATGATCTGGAAAATCATGTTGTGGAAGAAGCCATCCCGGCAATCCTGCAAAAAATCGGTTTTCGCTCTACCGACTATGGTCAGATGCTGCGTGATTTTCGTGACGATCATCTTGATAGTATCGACCGGCGCACGACCGTCATCATGCTGGGTGACGGCCGCACCAATGGTGCCGATCCGGAAGCGCAAATCATGAAACAGATATATGAGCGCAGCCGGCGCGTCATCTGGCTTAATCCTGAGCCGGAAAGTTTCTGGGGCACGGGCGATTCAGAAATGCCACGCTATCGCCCCTATTGTCATGTGGCCAAGACCTGCAACACGCTCAAACAACTTGAACGTATCATTGACGACCTGTTGCGTTCTTCTGTTCGGGCCTGACTGCCAGCTTGCTAGTTGGCTAGCAAGCTGGCAGTCAAGTGCGACCAGACGTCACACCGGCAATGACGGCTTCCATAACACCCCTATAACTTGTATAAATTCACCGAGAATCAGAGAACATTTTGGATAGCTGGATGAACAGGATTGAATGGTCTGAGAATTTTTCGACCGGCCACGGCCCAACTGACGCACAGCACAAGGGCATTATTTCTGACTGCAATATCATGATCGAGCACTTGTCATCAGGCGACACCGCTCGATGTTCACAAGCAATGTCTGATTGCCTGCGGAACTGTGAGCAGCATTTTGTAGAAGAAAGTACTTTGCTGAGGAGTTTGGATGGCATCGACCCCAGCGAACACTTCAGTGATCATCAGCAGATTCTGGTTCACTTGAATGGCCTGAAAAAGAAATGCGAAAAAGTATGTAGTGGCCAAGCCTGCGTATCCGAAGTTTTGCACACAATTATCAGCCACATGCTGAAACATGACCTGAAAATCAGGCAGCACTTTATCTATTAAGCCCCTTCAGCAACGTGCCATGTCCCGGTTTTGATCATGTCCCGGATTATGTTATATCCTGCCGCTTCCTTCAGTGGTTTTTAGCAAAACTTAACGGATATGGATTATTGAACACCTATGTTTGTTCAACAACCAAAGACAGACCCCGTGCGGCTCATTTGTACTAATTTGCGGCTCGCATTTTTGTGCCTGACGCTGGGGTTTGTGCTGATGACGGCTCCGACTGCCTCGGTTGCCAGCGAGACTCTGGCAACAAAGGCAACGGGGAGCGAGGTTGAACATTTATCCCCCGCCCTGAAGACTTTTATTTGCATAGATCAAAATACGGCACCGGAATGGTGCAAGGCCTATCGCGCCGCCAAGTTTGGAAATTCAATTGCCAGGTGGATCAAGGCCCGCGAGGACGCCAAAAAGGCCCTCGCGGCAAAAAAAGCCGCGATAGAAAAAGCCAAACGGGATGCTGTAATAGCCGAGGAGAAAAGGAAGGAACAGGCCAAGAAAGACGCCATTCTGGCGGCCAACAATGATCCGGCCGCCATCGCACGGGAAGCCGAAGCCCGCGCCAAAGAAAAATCAAAGAAACTATCAAGTGACTGGACCACATTCCTGGGCACAGCGGATTTGGCCAACCTGACGATTAATCAGGTCATGAAGATCAGGGAATTTTCAGAAAGTGATGAATTGCCAGAAGCCAACGAGATCCTCGGCTTTGCCTATAGCACCGACAAAGGGGCCATCCCCGTCAATCTGGTTGAAGCCTATCGCCAATATGCCCAGGCCTTTGTCAAAGGCCTGAAACATGTCAAACCCAACATGGACCGCATCTGGAAAAAAATTCCCAAGGAGGAGCAAGCGGCTTTAACTGACGAGTTTAAATAGCGGGATGTTGGCGAGATTAAGTATGAACCTGATCCAATATCGCTATCTCAGGTCAAAATCGTTTCATTTTGATGCATTAACGTACCATATTGGTGCATGATCTGCCCAATTCATCGTTAAAACCCAGTTAACGGGGCTAAACTTCACTTCAAACCTGGCACAGCTCTTGCGAATTCCAGACCGAATATCATTTTAATATTTGGAACCTGAATTCTGTGCCTGCCGCCATTTCATATACCCAGTCTGCCAACCACCGTGTGGTATATGGCAATTATGTGGTACGCAGAACAATCGTAGCCCTGGCCATATTGCTGGTTGTGACCGTAGCTTCGTTTGCGACTGTAAAGACTGCACACAGTGAAACCCTGCCCTCGAAAATCAGCGAAGCCGATGCAGAAAACCTTTCAAACGAACTGAAAACTTATATCTGCGCAGATCAATTTTCCGCCCCCGGCTGGTGTAAATCCTATCGCGCTGCCAAATTTGGCTCTTCCATCTCCGACTGGGTAAAGTCACAGAAAGCCGCCCGCAAGGTTCGCGAGGCGCAAGCCGCTGCCGCCAAAGAAGCGGCCCGTGAGGCCGAACTCGCTGAAGCCAAACGCCAGGCCCTGGCCGCAGAAGAGGCTGCGTTGGCGGCCAAAAATGATCCGGCTGCCCTGGCAAGGCTTGCCGAAATAAAAGCCGCACAAGAAATTGAAAAAACATCCAAAGCCTGGACAAGTTTTCTTGCCGAGACGGATGTTTCCAACCTGACAATGGCGCAAATCATGGCCATCAGGGAATTTGCGGCGACGGGCAACTTCCCCGAAGCCAATGAAATCCTCGGCTACGCCTACAGCACCAACAAGGGTCCTACCCCGATCAATCTGGCAGAAGCCTACCGTCAATACGGCCAAGCCTATATGAAGGGCCTGAAACGCGTCAAACCCAACCTCGACCGCATTTGGCCCAAAATCCCACGCGAACAACAAATGGCGCTGCTCAGCGAGTTCAAGTAAGCCGCAATATCTGTCGCTGTTTGATTGTTCGGCTATTTTCAGTGTAAATATATATGCAGGTCAGAATCGCTGGATTTAGCCTGATCCGAACTTGTGCGACACCTCTGGATACTGTGGATTGCGGCTGGATTTATCAAAGAATTGCGATTCATTTCAGATTCCCGGATGATTCCCGAATGAATCGCCGAATCAGCCACAATAACCGTTGACAGGGGCGCTTCAGTGACTATATTCCCGCCTGCATTACCGGCTCGCTTTAGCGGGGCCGGTTGCTTTGCTTATTGGGCTTGTTGTTCTTGAAGTGCAGTTGCGAGGCAAATTAGATTTTACCACGGGGTTGTACCCCAATTTTACCATGGGGTTTTAACCCCGATACGCAGGCTTTTGGCCCGCGTTTGCGGAGAGCAAGTTATGTACGCAGTAGTTCGAACCGGCGGCAAGCAATATAAGGTCGCCCCGGGTGATGTTGTTCTGGTTGAAAAGCTGGACGGTGAAGCCGGTGCCGAGATCAAACTGGATGATATCCTGATGGTCAACGATGGCACCACCACTGTCATTGGCTCACCAACTGTTGAAGGCGCTGTTGTCACCGCCTCAATCATTGAGCAAGGTCGCGCCGACAAGATTTTGGTCTTCAAAAAGAAGCGCCGCCAAGGCTATCGTCGTATGGCTGGCCATCGTCAGGACCAGACAGTATTGCGCATCCTGGATGTTGCAGGTTCGGCCAAGAAAAAAGCAGCCAAGAAGCCCGCTGCGAAAAAAGAAGCTCCGGCCGACAAGGCCGAGGCTGCAACCGAGGAGTAAGAACTCATGGCACATAAAAAAGCAGGCGGTAGTTCCAGGAACGGTCGCGATTCCGCAGGTCGTCGCTTGGGGATCAAAAAATACGGTGGCGAAGTTGTCATCCCCGGTAACATCATTTTGCGTCAGCGCGGTACCAAGTGGCACCCCGGCAACAATGTTGGCATGGGCAAAGATCACACCATTTTCTCCAAGATCGAAGGCAACGTTTCGTTCTCCAAAGGACGTAACGACCGCACCTACGTTCATGTTGACCCGGCGAGTTAACTAACCACGCTCGCGGTTCCATATATATTAAAGGGGAATGGCGAGCCATTCCCCTTTTTTTGTGGGGTATTGAGATATGATTTCCAAGCCGCCCGCTCCCCCTCCCGGCCACCCCATGCGATTATCCTGTGGCTGGCCGGGAGGGGGAGCGGGCGGCTTGGAAACAGAAACTTAACAAGGCCGGGCTGGCCGAGCCAACCGATAGCGAAGCAAACAGCGAAGCGAAACATGAAATTTCTCGATCAGACAAAAATCTACGTCAAGAGTGGCAATGGTGGCAGCGGTAGCGCCAGCATGCGGCGTGAGAAATATATCGAGTTCGGTGGTCCCAATGGTGGCGACGGCGGACGCGGCGGGCATGTGTATGCCATTGCTGTGGACGGCCTGAACACATTAATCGATTATCGCTTTCGCCAGCACCACAAGGCCCAGACAGGTACGGGCGGCGCAGGCCGTGATCGCACCGGGCCCGATGGCGACGACCTTTATCTGAAAGTGCCCGTCGGCACCCAGATCTTTGAAGAAGACAACGAAACCCTGATCGTGGATTTCAGCGAACTGGGCGAGACCGCCTTGATCTGCAAGGGCGGTGATGGCGGCTTTGGCAACACCCGTTTCAAGACCGCCACCAACCGGGCACCCCGCCGCTACGATGTGGGCTGGCCGGGTGAAGAGCGCACTATCTGGTTGCGCCTGAAACTGATCGCCGATGCCGGTCTGGTGGGGGCGCCCAATGCGGGCAAATCGACCTTTCTGGCCGCCACGTCACGCGCCAAACCCAAGATTGCCGACTATCCCTTCACAACCCTGAACCCTCAGCTGGGTGTGGTTTTTGCGGGTACGGAAGAATTTGTCCTGGCCGATATTCCCGGCTTGATCGAAGGGGCCCACGAAGGTGCTGGTCTGGGCGATCGTTTCCTGGGTCACGTAGAACGCTGTGGTGCCCTGCTGCATCTGGTGGATGGCACGGAAGAAGATGTGGCCGCGCAATACCACATGATCCGCGATGAGCTGGTGGCCTATGGTAATGGCCTTGGTGAAAAGCCGGAAGTGCTGGTGCTGAACAAGTGCGATGCCTTGACTGACGAACAACGGACCGAGAAACAAGCCGAGCTGGAAGTAGCCTCAGGCGCGAAGGTCTTGCAAATGTCGGGCGTGGCCGGCGAAGGTGTGGAAGAGGCTTTACTGGCCCTGCTGACCTTTGTCAAAACACGCCGCAAGAACGACATTCAAAAACAAAAGATAGCCTCAGGTGAGGTGAAAGCCTGGACGCCATGACGGACCGTCCCACCGCGAATTATCTGGATTCTGCAAAACGCGTCGTCATCAAAATCGGATCGTCTCTCCTGGTCGATGACGCCACGGGCACCTTGCATCACGCCTGGCTTGAAGCCCTGGCCCAGGACATAGCGGCTTTGCGGGCGCTGCACAAAGATGTGATCATTGTCTCGTCCGGGGCCATTGCCCTGGGTCGCCGGCATCTGGAACTGGGCGACCGGGTTCTCAAGCTGGAAGAAAACCAGGCCGCTGCTGCTGCCGGGCAAATTCGCCTCGCCCATGCTTTTCAGGAAACCCTTGGCAAACAAGACCTGCATGTAGCGCAGCTATTATTGACCAGCGCCGATACAGAAGCCCGGCGGCGTTATCTGAATGCGCGCAATACCATTAACGCCTTGCTGAAGCTGGGTGCCGTACCGGTGATCAACGAAAATGATACGGTCGCCACGGACGAAATCCGGGTCGGCGACAACGACCGCCTCGCCGCCCGCATGGCCGAGATGGCGTCCGCTGATTGTCTGGTCCTGCTGTCGGATGTGAACGGTTTGTATGATGCCAATCCCCGCATTGACGGTTCGGCCAAGCTGATCCGTGAAGTGACAGAAATCACACCTGAAATTGAAAATATGGCAGGCAGCACTGGCAGCGCCCACGCCAAGGGTGGCATGGTGACCAAAATTGCCGCAGCCCATATCGCTGTGCATGCAGGTTGTCACATGGTGATTACCGACGGTACAAAATTGCACCCCCTGAAAGCGCTGGAAAACGGGGCCGACTGCACCTGGTTCGTTTCCAAAGCCACGCCACGGTCGGCACGCAAGCGCTGGATTTTGGGCAGCCTGAAACCGGTGGGGAAACTGATCCTGGATGCCGGCGCCCTGACCGCACTCACCAACGGCAAGAGCCTGTTGCCCGCCGGTGTGCATGACGTCGAAGGTGATTTTGAACGGGGCGACACAGTGATGTTATGCGGCCCCGACGGCAGTGATCTGGGGCGCGGCTTGTGTGCCTATTCCTCAAAGGATGCCCGCCGCATCATGGGTCACAAAAGCGGTGAAATCGAAGAATTATTGGGCTACCGTGGCCGCGACGAGGTTGTACACCGTGATGATCTTGCCTTAAACGATCAGACGGTAAGTTAAAGAGGGATTAGGCAATGAGCGCAGTAGAATCACTCGAAACAAGCGAAGACATCAAAGCCATGATGCTGGGCTTGGGCAAAAACGCCCGTGCCGCATTGGGTCCGTTATCGCAAGCCTCCTCGGCAGCCAAAGACCTGGCACTGACAACGGCCGCCCAGGCTTTGCGCGACGCGACGGATGCGATCATCGAGGCCAACAAGGCTGACATGCAATATGCCCGCGACAACGGCATGGCCCAATCCAAAATGGACCGGCTGATGCTGGACGCGGACCGCATCGAAGGCGTCGCCCGGGCGCTGGAAAGTATCGCTGCCATGGACGACCCTGTCGGCGCAGTTATTGCGGATTGGGATGTGCCCAGTGGCCTGAAAATAAATCGTGTGCGCGTGCCCCTGGGCGTGATCGGCATTATCTATGAAAGCCGCCCCAATGTGACGGCGGATGCCGGTGCCCTGTGCCTGAAAGCGGGCAACGCAGCGATCTTGCGCGGTGGCAGTGACAGTTATCATTCCGCACGGGCGATTTTTGCCTGCCTGCAACAGGGCCTGGCCGTCGCTGGTTTACCCGAGCACAGCCTGCAACTGGTCCCCACCCGCGACCGCGAGGCTGTGGGTGAAATGTTGCGCATGAACCAGCACATTGATGTGATTGTGCCGCGCGGCGGACGGTCATTAATTGAACGCGTGATGAATGACAGCCGGGTACCGATCTTTGCCCACCTGGAAGGCCTGTGCCATGTCTATGTGGACGGCCAAGCTGATTTGCAAATGGCCCGCGACATAACCCTGAACGCCAAAACCCGGCGCACCAGTATCTGCGGTGCTGCCGAAACCCTGTTGGTCGACAAGTCTTGTGCCGCGACGCATCTGGGTCCGCTGTTGGATGATTTACTGGCCGCTGGTGTGGAGATACACGGCGACGAAGCCACGTGCGCCGCCAATGACAAAGTGATCCCGGCGACGGAAGACGACTGGGTGACGGAATATCTTGATATGATTATTTCCGTGGCAGTGGTCGATGGCGTTGATGCCGCCATGGCCCACATTGATCACTATGGCAGCCACCATACAGAATGCATCGTTACTGACGACAACGCCACCGCGGAAAAATTCCTGGCCCAGGTAGACAGCGCCATTTTGCTGCACAATGCCTCAACGCAATATGCCGACGGCGGCGAGTTTGGTATGGGGGCCGAGATCGGCATTTCAACCGGCCGCATGCACGCCCGCGGCCCCGTCGGTGTCGAACAACTGACAACCTTTAAATATGTCGTACGTGGCCAGGGCCAGATACGACCATGAATACTCCACGGCGTATTGGCTTGTTGGGCGGATCGTTTAATCCGGCCCACGCGGGGCATCGGGAGATTTCCGAACATGCCCTGACGGCCCTGGCGCTGGACGAAGTCTGGTGGCTGGTCTCGCCACAAAACCCACTGAAGGATGAGACCGGCATGGCTCCTTTTGACGAGCGCATTGCCTCGGCCCAAACAATCGTCGACAACAGCCCTATGGCGAACCAAATCCGGGTCAGCGATATGGAACAGGACCTGGGTACCCGCTACAGCGTCGATACGATCGGGGCCCTGCAACAACGCCACGCCAATGATTACTTCGTCTGGATCATCGGGGCTGATAATCTGGTGCAAATGCCGGACTGGCAGCGCTGGGAAGATTTGATGCAGACTGTGCCCGTCGCGGTGTTTGACCGCCCAGGCTACAGCCAACAAGCCCTGTCAGGCGTTGCCGCAAAACGTTTCGCCCATGCCCGACTTGATCCTGATCAGCGCCAACAACTCGTTACAACCGCACCGCCAGCATGGGTTTTCCTGCAGGATGTGCAAAACCCGGCTTCAGCCACTGAAATCCGGACCCAAAATTCGTAGAAGCCATTTCATCAATATTATGTAATACTGGTCTCGCAACCTGATCCCAACCACCCCATTTCTATATGAGGGGCCAAACGGAGGAGTGCGAAACCTGAAACCAACAAACGGAGAATACAGTCATTTCTGCTCAAGCTAACACAGTGTCTCAATCACAAGACCTGTTGAATACCGTTCTCTCGTCGCTTGACGACGACAAGGCGGTAGATGTTGTTTCCATCGACCTAAAGGGCAAAACCAGCCTGGCCGACTATATGGTCATCGCTTCTGGTACTTCCAGTCGCCATGTCAGCGCCATGGCCGATCACCTCACCCGCAAAGCAAAAGAAGTAGGCCTGGGCCGACCGAACGTTGAAGGTATGGCACAATCCGACTGGGTATTGATCGACACCGGCGATATCATTGTGCATTTGTTCCGACCTGAAGTCCGTGACTTCTATGGCCTGGAAAAGATGTGGTCTGCGGAACTGACAGATAATTTTGTTACCCCTGCCGAAACGGTCGCAGGCTGAGGGCTTAAGGCCTTCAGGAAACAAGATGCAGTTTGGTCTGGTTGCAATCGGTCGCGCCCGCAAAGGCGCGATGAGAGAACTTTTTGAAGATTACGCCACTCGCCTGAACCCCAAAATCACCCTAAAAGAAGTTGAGGAACGTCGCCCCTTGAAAGGCGATGAACTGAAACGCCGGGAAGCACAATTGCTGCTGGAGGCGATCCCCGACGATGCTTATGTCATCGCCATGGACGGCCGCGGCAAACAACTTTCCAGCGAAGCCCTGGCCGTCAAAATCCAGTCCCTGCAAGACGATGGCCAGCGCAGTGCCCTGTTCGTTATCGGCGGCGCCGATGGTCACGACCAAAGCCTGCTCGACCGAGCCAACTTCACCTTGTCCCTTGGCCCACAAACCTGGCCCCACATGCTGGTGCGGGTCATGCTGGCCGAACAAATCTACCGGGCCGACAGCATCCTGCGCGGCCATCCCTATCACCGCGCCTGAAACGGATCACCCAGATGACCAAGCCCAAAAAGAAACCGCCCCGCCAGTCCTATAACTGCCTCAAGTGCCCAGGCTACTGCTGCACTTATCCGCGCATCTGCGTCACGCAAGAAGATATCGCCCTGTTGGCCGAACATCATGGCCTGACGCACAAACAGGCCGCCAAAAAATTCACCAAGGACGGCCACGAACCCGGTGAGATTATCCTGCGCCGCCAGGAAGACGAACATTTTGGCACCGCCTGCATGTTCCTGGATCAGGAAAGCCGTGGCTGCACCATCTACGAAGGCCGCCCCACCATCTGCCGAGAATTCCCTGGTGTGCGTCGCTGCGGCTACTACGATTTTCTCTTCTTCGAACGCCGCACCCTGGAAGACGCCGACCATATCTCCGTGACCAATAACGACTGGATGTGAGGTGGGGTTTCGCACGCCCCACGTTGTAGGTGCAACGCACCAGAACTAACGCTCTCCGTCACCCCGCACTTGATGCGGGGTCCACGCTTCAGGTTTTTGTCACTTCCCTCGGGAATAGTGTTCACCTGGACCAACGTCCTCCATAACCCAACCGCGTAGATGCCGGATCAAGTCCGGCATGACGGAGTTGTTTGGGGGTGAGGCAGGGGTGCCGACACCGCATCGTCAGCGGAACTCGCGAAGACTAGCGCTCTCCGTCACCCCGGACTTGATCCGGGGTCCATGCTTCAGGTTTTTGTCACTTCCCTCGGGAATAGTTTTCACTGGAATTAGCGCCCCGCTTGATCCAACCGCGTAGATGCCGGATCAAGTTCGGCATGATGGAGTTGCTTGGGCGTGAGGTCGGTGAAAACACCCCCACAAATTTCCCGCAGCGCAATATTACCCCAAAGCCAAAATATGCTAATGTCCGGCGCATGAGTGAACAAATTAAAACGCGGCCTGCCGTGCTTTGTATTCTGGATGGCTGGGGCCATCGGGATGATCCGACCGACAATGCCATTGCGCAAGCCAACACACCCACCTGGGACCGCATGATGGCGACCTGTCCCAGTGCATTTTTGCAGACGGCCGGCGATGAGGTGGGGCTACCGGACGGGCAGATGGGAAACTCGGAAGTCGGGCATATGAACCTGGGGGCCGGGCGTGTGGTCAAACAGGACTTGCCGCGCATTGATGCCCAGGTAGCGTCGGGTGCGATGTTGACCAACGACACCTTGCAGGACCAGATTTCTGTCCTGCTGGAGACCGGCGGGACCTGTCATCTGCTGGGGTTGTTGTCACCAGGCGGGGTGCATTCCCATCAGGATCATATGGTGGCACTTGCCACAGCAGTATCGACGGCCGGCATTCCGGTTTGCGTGCATGCCTTTCTGGACGGCCGCGACACGCCGCCCAAAAGTGCCGCCGGTTTTATGGAAATCTTCCTCTCGGAAATTGCCAGCTTGCCAGGCGTCACTGTTGCGACCGTGACCGGGCGCTATTTTGCCATGGACCGGGACAAGCGCTGGGAGCGTGTGGTCAAGGGTTATGACGCCATGACCCGCGCAGTTGGCGCTTATGAAGAAGACGCCTTGTCGGCCATTAAAAATGCTTATGCCGCAGATCAGACGGACGAATTTGTCGAACCACGGGTGATCGGTGATTATTCCGGTATGATGGATGGCGATGGTCTGTTGATGGCCAATTTCCGGGCTGACCGGGCGCGGGAAATCCTGACGGCCTTGCTGAACGACACGTTTGATGGCTTCCGGCGCGATGTGGTGCCGGAATTTGCCAGCGCCATTGGTCTGGTGGAATATTCAAAGGCTTTAAACGAGTTTATCGCCGCCATGTATCCGCCCAAAACCTTGTCGGACACCATTGGTGAAGTGGTGTCTGAGGCAGGCGGTAAACAGCTGCGTATTGCCGAGACCGAAAAATATGCTCACGTGACTTTCTTCTTTAACGGCGGCGAAGAAACGGTGTTCGACGGCGAGGAGCGTATTTTGGTGCCCTCCCCCAAGGTGGCCACCTATGACCTGCAACCGGA
Source organism: Alphaproteobacteria bacterium (assembly GCA_018650465.1). GTDB lineage: Bacteria > Pseudomonadota > Alphaproteobacteria > UBA2966 > UBA2966 > JABILA01. Next base: position 14,851 of record JABIFY010000026.1, on the reverse strand, counting down.
AATGTCAGCCGTGGAAGTTACGGATAATCTGGTCGACGCCATCGGCGCCGGCAAGTTTGATTTCATTCTGGTGAATTATGCCAATGGTGACATGGTCGGACATACAGGCATATTGTCAGCCGCCATCAAGGCAGCACAAACCCTGGATGGTTGCCTTGAACGCCTTGAGGCTGCCATCACTGGTGCAGGCGGGACCATGTTTGTCACCGCTGATCATGGTAACGCTGAATGCATGCGCAATGCCACGACGGGAGAACCCCACACGGCCCACACCATGGATGCAGTGCCCGCAGTGCTGGTCAACGCGCCGGATGGCGTCAACAGCCTGGCCAACGGACGTCTCGCCGATGTGGCCCCGACCATGCTGGCCCTGATGGGACTGGAAACACCGGACGCCATGACAGGGCAGGTGCTGACAAGATCAGAAAAACCTGCGGATGCGCGTGCCAGTGCCTGAGAAGTCGGCCAGCAAACCCACAAGAAAACCCGCAAGCAAAACGGTGCGACAAATGCTGCGTGCGGGTTTGCTTGCGGGGTTTATGGCCGGACTGCTCTACCCTGCTCTGCCCGCATACACCGCCGACAATAAAGCCGAAAAAAAACTTCAGGCCGTTGAAGAAGCGTTGAAGAAACACCGGGACCAGCGCCGGGCCTTGCAGACCAAGGCCAAGCTGCTGGGCCAGGATCTGAAGTCCATGCGCAAATCATTGATTGGCACTGCAGCATCTGTGCAGCGTTATGAAGATATGGTCAGCGACTTTGAAACCCGCCTGGCCGCGCTGGCAGCCGAACAGAATGCCAAAACAAAAATCCTGGCACGTCGTCGGGGGCACCTGGCCAATACCCTGGGGACCCTGGCGCGGCTGTCGCGCCACCCGCCGGAAGCGCTGATTGTCAGCCCCGCCTCGCCGGTTGATATGGTGCGCGGGTCCATGGTGCTGTCGGCTGTGGTGCCGAGGCTGGAAGCACGAGCCGCAAAACTTGCCTCGGAACTGGATGCCTTGCGCCGGTTACGCATTGAAATCGGTCAGAAACGCGTCCGTCTGGCCTCGGCCAATCAGGGTTTGAGCAAAGAACGTACCGCCCTGGACCGTTTGCTGAAACGCACGGCCCGGCAACGCCAATTGACCCTGAAAAGCAGCGCCCGTGAAAAAAGACGCCTGAAACGCCTCGCCAGCCAGGCCAAGGATTTAAAAGCCCTGATTGCCAAACTGGAAGCAGAAGAGCGTAAACGCACAGGCATTAAGGTTTTACCGCCGCCGCCCGGGGCCACGCCTTTCAGTGCTGAAATGGGCCGTCTGCCGCTACCAGCGCGGGGTCCGGTGGTTTTGCGCTTTGGCGAACAGCTGGAAACCGGTCTGAAATCAAAGGGAATCAAGGTGGCGACACGGCCAAATGCAACCGTTGTGGCCCCCCATGATGGCCGGGTTGTTTTTGCCGGAGCCTTCAGAAGCTACGGGCGGCTCTTGATCATCGCACATGGCGAGGGATATCATACACTTATCGCCGGAATGGCGCAGATTGACGGAGAAGTCGGCCAGTGGTTACTGGCGGGTGAACCTGTCGGTCAAATGGGCAACAGACGCGGGGTGGCCAAGGGCACCGCGAAGGTTGCAGATAATGGTGGGTTGCCACAGCTTTATCTTGAGCTGCGGCGGCAGGGAGAGCCAATCAACCCGTTAACGTGGTTGGCGCCAAGTGACAGGAAGGTCGACGGATAATGCGGAACAAGATTTTAGCGGGCATGGGTGCCATAGCCCTGTTGACCCTGCCGATCACGGCACACGTTTTCATGCCGGGCCAGGCCACTGCGGACAGTTCCGAATCCTATCGCCAGTTAAATCTGTTTGGGGATGTGTTCGAGCGGGTGCGGGCCGATTACGTGCGCGAGGTAACCGATCAGGAACTGATCGAGGCTGCCATCAACGGTATGCTGACCTCACTGGATCCGCATTCCAGTTTCTTGAACAAAAAGAATTACACCGACATGAAAGTTCAGACCCGCGGCCAGTTTGGCGGGTTGGGTATTCAGGTCACCATGGAAAATGGTTACGTCAAAGTGATCTCGCCCATCGACGACACCCCTGCTTTCCGGGCCGGGGTAAAAGCTGGTGACCTGGTCACACATATTGATGGCGAAGCTGTGCTGGGGCTGACCTTGTCACAAGCCGTGGAAAAAATGCGCGGCAAGGTCAATACAAGTATTGATCTGACGATCCGCCGCACCGGCGAAGAAAAGGCGCTGGAGATTTCCATCACGCGCGCCATCATCAAGGTCCAAAGCGTGAAATATCGCACCGAAGGCAATGCCGCCTATATTCGCATCACCAGCTTTTCCGAGCAGACTGAAAAAGGCCTGAAAAAAGCCCTGATCAAGCTGAGCGAAGAACTGGGCGACAAGATGACGGGCGTTGTACTGGATTTACGACGGAATCCGGGTGGACTACTGGACCAGGCAGTGCTGGTTTCGGATGCCTTCCTTGATCGGGGTGAAATAGTTTCCACCCGTGGCAAGGATAATAAAAACGTGCAGCGGTTTACTGCCCGTGACGGTGATTTGTCCAGCGGCAAACCGGTTGTCGTCCTGATCGATGGCGGCTCTGCCTCGGCCTCGGAAATTGTTGCCGGTGCCCTGCAGGACCACAAACGTGCCATCATCATGGGCACCAAATCCTTTGGCAAAGGATCAGTGCAGACCATCATGCCTTTGTCTGCCGGTACGGCCATGCGTCTGACCACATCGCTTTATTACACGCCATCGGGCAGATCAATCCAGAAGCTGGGGATCACGCCGGATATTTTGGTGCCCCAGGCCAAGGTAGAATTACTGGAAGCCAGCCCCCGTCGCAGCGAAGCTTCATTGCGCAATGCTATCCACAATGGCAATGGCAAAAAGACCGACAAACCGGCTGATGCGTCAAAAGACAAACCCGCAGACGGCACCAAACCCGCTGCAGGCGATGCCGCGAAAAAGGAAGAAAAGCCGCAGGATTATCAGTTATCCCGCGCGGTCGATCTGTTGCAGGGTATATCTTTGTACCAAAACCCGGCAGCTGAATAACGGTGACCCCCGCAGATACCAGCGTATATGGCAAGAGTTTGCCAAGGGGCCAATTGAATGCAAACTGGCAACCTCTTTCGGGAATTGAAGCCTGATGGCGGATGACGACAAAGACGAGTTCGACGAAGACGAGCTTGATACGGATGAAGACGACGATGATGATGCTGGCGCACAAGCGCCGGGCAGCGATGATCCGTTCGCTGATGACGATGCCGACGCACAAACACCAGGCAGCGATGACCCCTTCGCCGATGACGATGCCGACGCACAAACACCAGGCAGCGATGACCCCTTCGCCGATGACGACGACGATGAATACGAAGACGGGCCAGAAGATGACGACGACGACGACTTCGATATCCCTATGCTGGGAGATGATGACGACGACGAAGATTACGACGATATGCCGGACCTGGGTGATTACGAACCGCGGGGTAGCGGTGGCGGGGCCCTTGATAGCCTGAAGGAAAAAATGTCTGGCCTGCCGCGCGGCATGATCGCCCTGGTTGCCAGCGGCAGTGTTTTTCTGATCGCACTCATCACGTTAGTGACTTGGTTATCCCTTAGTTTTGACGAAGATGCCCACGACAAGGGCAGTGAAAAAGTCGAAGTCGTGACCTCTCTGGCTGGCCTGCAGGCCCCGCCAAAGGGAAAGGGCACAGGAAAAGAAAAGGCAAAAGCAAAGCCCCCGATAAAAACCCCAGAAAGCACCCCCGAGAACCCCCAAGGGAAAAAACCGGCCAAAAAGGTTGAGAAAAAGCCTGAGTCAAAAAAGACCGCCGCCACGACACCTCAAACACCAGGCGACAAAAAGCCAGGCAGCAAAAAAGCTGGCGAAAAAGATACCCCGACAGGCAAGACGGATGGCACGTCGGCGGACAAAGACGCTGAAAAACCGGGCAGCGCCAAGCCTGGTGAGGTAGTTGTCGCCGCGATTGACCCGGCAATGATCAAGACAACACCAGACGGCCCCCTGCCGGTCATCGCACCGGACGGACGCCAAGCCTGGCAGGTTTATGCCCGCCCTTTCGTTCCAGCAGACAAGGAAAAGAAGTCTGGCAGGGTTGCCCTGATTATAGCCGGCCTGGGCTTAAGCAAAACCCAGACCCAGGCTGCTATTCAGCAGATGCCCGGTGCGGTGACGTTGTCCTTTGCGCCCTATGCCAAAAACCTTGGCGAATGGATTCTCGAGGCTCGCGCCGCCGGCCACGAGGTCATTCTGGAGGTTCCCATGGAGCCCAAGGACTATCCCAACAATGATCCCGGTCCCCATACTCTGCTGACATCCAAGGGACCGGATGACAATATAAAGAACCTGAACTGGCTTCTGAGTCGCTTCCCCGGTTATGTGGGCGTGACCAATTTCCTTGGCGAAAAGTTCACGGCCAATGAAGAAGCCATGATGCCAATTTTGCAATATCTGAAAAAGCGCGGCTTGATGTATCTCGACAGCAAGGCCAGTCGCAAAAGTGTTGGCGCGCGCCTGGCCAAGGAAATCAAGATGCCACGGGCCTACAATACACGCTTCATTGATCGTGAGGCCTCGCGCGTCAGCATTGATGCCCGCCTGTTTGAGCTGGAACGCATTGCAAAATCTACGGGCGCATCGGTCGGTATCGGCTTTCCTTATCCGGTGACCCTGGAACGCCTGAAGGCCTGGATGGCCGACATCGAAAAGAAGAACATTGTTCTGGTCCCTTTGTCGGCTGTCGCCAACCTGCAAACCATTCGTTAAACCCTTCGTTAAACCTTTTGTTAAGGCAGGCGAGTTTTATGACCATTGATATTGAACAGCTGCCCTATCGTCCCTGCGCCGGGATCATGCTGGTGAACAAAGACGGCATGGTGTTCGTCGGCAGTCGGGTTGATATGCCCTCGGATGCCTGGCAAATGCCACAAGGCGGTATTGACGATGGCGAAGAGCCCATAGATGCAGCCCTGCGAGAGTTGTATGAAGAAACCGGTGTGCCTGCCGACAAGGCCCGAATCGTAGGGCAAAGTGCAAACTGGATTCCCTATGACCTGCCGGTCGACATAATCCCTCGATTATGGGGTGGTCGTTATCGTGGCCAGACCCAGATGTGGTTCTTGATCGAATTTCTGGGCACCGACGCGGATATCGATCTGGACGTGCATCACCGTGAATTTGGCGCTTGGCGTTGGGCTACGCCTGAGCAATTGCCAGACCTTATCGTGAAATTCAAAAGTGATCTCTATGCCCGTATCCTGGATGAATTTCGCCCTTTATTGACCGAATTAAGACAGGCTTGACCGGGGTGGCCTGGCTGCCCCTGTTAACTAAATGAAGATCGTTTTGCGCCAATCTACGTTTCACGATATGATTTCACAAACCCTGCGTCTGGTAACGGGAATAAAATGAACACAAAGCGATTGATATTATCAGCATTTACGCTGGGGCTTTGCCTGTCAGTTGCCGGACCCGTGCAGGCAAAGCTCAAGGAAGCGGAGGCGGCTTTTCAGGCGCGTGATTTCACAACGGCGTTAAAAGAGCTGAAGCCTTACCTGAAAAAGAAAAAGCGACCCACCAGGGCGAGCCTGATTCTGGCACGCATGTATCTGGAAGGCCTCGGCGTGCCGGCCAACTATTCCCGCGCCTATCAACATCTGAAAAAGCCTGCCAAAAAGGGAAATGCCTGGGCAGCCACCGAGCTTGGCAAACTTTATCTGACCGGCTCCGGTGTTATGGCCAGTAATGGCACGGCAAGAACCTGGTTCAGACAAGCTGCAGACGTTGGTTACGGTCCGGCGCAAATTGAGTTGGGTCATATTTATGCCAAGGGTCTCAGCCTTGCTATTAACAAAACCATGGCTTACGCCTGGTACAATCTCGCTGCCTCAAGTTTGATGGGCGACGCGCGCACCGTGGCAATCCAGTATCGGGACACGCTGGGTGCGACCATGACGTCCGCTGAAATTGCCGTCGCCCAGGCCCGCTCGCTGGATTGGGCCGATCGCATCAAGGTCGTTGAACCAGAGATTATCAGCCTGGTCGACCAAGCGACCATGTTGGCTGAACAAAAGATTGAACAGGCGGGTACCCAGATCAGTAAACTGGGTGAAGCCCTGGACGCTACACTGGCCGTAACGCTGGCCCCGAAGGGTGCGAAACCGCCGTCAAAAGCAACGCAGAAGTCCGCTGATGCTCCACAAAATGCCGTTCAAAAGCCACAAAAAGACGCGAAAGTTCCGGGCACTGTCACGACGGTTTCGAAGGACGGCAAAACCAAAATAACCATCACACCGCGGTCAAAAGAAGAAATCGCAAAGTTGCTGCAAGCAGAAGAAAAGTCTTTCTTAAAATCCGTTTCCAACATGATAACATCAGTGATTGTTTCGATCTTTGGCAGCACAGAACCTGGCAACTCAGAACCTGGTGACCCGCCATCACCCGAGTCACTGAAAAAGCCCGGCTCCGCGAAATCAGGCTAATCAGCCAGACGCCAACTGCACAAGTTTGGTGAGCAAAAATCCGGCGCTAACAGCGAAACCCCCCAAGGGAATCCAGATCGGAATATTGAATATTGCCGTGTGATCAACCGGGTCATCACGCAGTTTCACCCGAACCAATGCCAGGTTCACAAGTGAAAAAACCCCTAGTGTAATCAATGATGTAGCCTGAGCGAGTCCGCCCAGACGAAACCACAATGCGAGAATAAAAATCGCAGCCCCGACGAGCAAAGTCGCGTTCAGGGGTGTGCTTGTACGAGCGTTGACCTGGCCGAACCAGGCGGGCAAAACACCCTGTCTGGAGAGGCCGTACAATACCCGTGCCCCCTTGATCAACTGGATCAGCGCACCATTGACCATGGCCAATATGCCGATAACGCCGATCAGGGCCCCACTTGATCCCGTGGCTCTTGCGTAAACCAGCTTCAAGGGAGCGGCACTGCCTGCCAGTTCCGACAAGGGGACGGATAACAAGGCCACGACGGAGACCAGAACATAAAGAACAGCCGTCACTGCCAGAGTCAGGATGATCGCCCAAGGTACGACCCGGGTTGGGTCTTTGGTTTCCTCGGCCATATTGACGATGTCTTCAAAGCCAATGAAGGCATAGAACGCGAGGAACGATCCGGCAAAAATCCCGGCCCACATTCCTGCATCGAACGTCGGGACAAATTCATTGATGCGCGCTGGCAAATCAGCAAGATGTTCGCCCCCGGCCGCGATCACAATTGCCAAGCCGCCGATTTCGATAACTGTGAGTATGGCAGCGGCGGCAACGGAGGAGCCAATGCCCCACGCGGCCACGACGGTCATCCCCAACATCAGGGCAACGATGATGATCGTGCGATGTATGTCGGTAAAGCTTTGTAAATAACCGACAAAACCGTTAACGATACTGGCTGCCGAAACGGTTCCAGCGCTGACAGCAAGAAGCCCCACAACGATGGTGAGCCAGCGCCGGTCAAACCCCTGCTGGACATAAACCGCTTCTCCGGCAGCCTTGGGATAGCGGGACGAAAGTTCGACAAAGGAGAAACCGGTCAGGGTCGCCAGCGCCGCCGCAATCAAAAAGGAGACCGGCATCTGATATCCGGCGACCAACGCCATTTCACCGATCAGCGCATAAATCCCCGCCCCTATTGTGGTGCCGAGCCCATACAGCGTCAGCGGCAATAACGTCAGAGAGCGTTTAAGCTTAGGCGGACTAGCTGGCTGATCTGTCATGGAAGCCCCCGATTGCGACCCCTTTAATCTAGGCAGCCCGGTGGCAGAATGGAACTGTGACCAGGTGCCGCAGCCACTTGCGTTCGTTTTGATTCAATTCGCATACACTGCGAACTCAGGGGCAGCAGATAATGACAAATTTAACACCCGTACACTCCGTCATGCCGGACCCGATCCGGCATCTACGCGTCTGGACAGGGCTCGGCGCGAAGAGATCAAATGATGTCCGAAATATTCGAAGCATGGACCCCGTATCAAGTACGGGGTGACGGAATTTTCGATGGCGAATTCATACCGCAAGTTGGCAATTTCGGCCAAAGACTAATGTCGCCGCAACTTCCCGGAGGGTGACAATATTTATGCCGGGCAGTCGTGCATCACAGCCAAAATCAGGGAGCCGGGCTCAAGGGGCAAAGCTGGGGTGGTATGTTAATGCCTTACAGGATGCCCTGTTTCTTTTCCTTCCAGATGCCATGATACAACTGATCCTTCAATGTGGGATTTTCCGGCAGGGGAAAATAGTCCGGGTCCAGCAGATCGTCTGGATGGTCCGGCACCAACGTGCGGCTCGCCTCAATCTGCTTTGGCAGGTCAGGATATTTTTTGGTCGCCAGATCAATCGCCTCCTGCGGCCAAGCCTGATGTTCATTTTCACGATAGGCCATGGCCGGATACATATTTTCCTCTGGCTTCAAGGGCTGCCCATCGAGACGAACCAGCGGCGGTAATCCCTGCGCATTCAGGCTGCCAGACTGCAAAGGGCTTACGACTGCCTGCACTGGCGCCACGGCAACCGGTTCGACTGCTGCAATATTATTGAACCTGTTTTCGATAGAGCCAATCCCTGGCAATTTCCCCAGCGGTCGTTCCTGTTGGATTAATCCATTATTTGCCAGACTAAATTTGGCATCACCTACGTCAGGAACGGCAGGCCCGGTAGTTTGGGACGGAGCCTCAATCAAGTTTTCGAAGCTTTGCTTCTGGTTTTGATCTTGTTCATGCGGCCCGTCATCAAGAACTTCACCCTCAAGCCTGTCAATTACCGCGGGGTAGTCTCTCAAAATATACTTTGCAAAGTTTCGCCATTTTTTCACTTGGTCGTATTCGGGTTTAAGAGCATTAAAATCCGTTTGTATTTCCGTCAGTTCAGCAGTTGACGTTGCTTTCCCAATTCGAATTTTTAAATCACCAAGCTCTTTTCTCATATCTGAATATTTTTGATTGAGCTCATCTATGCTCGCTGTTGCCCAACCAAAAAGATTCCTCGCTGCGACAAGTTGCTCTTTCTTGGTCATTGATGGCTTTGGCGTTTCTGGGGGTGCTATTGTCATTTGCTAATTGTTCCTGTTTGGATCGCCAGGACGTAGGTTGGCGAAACCGTTTGTTACGGGTTGAAATTGAAAGCTTGCTCGGCGTTGCAGTCATTCAATAAAGTTGAATGGATCAAAAAAGGTCCAGTTGTAGATTTCGAACAAGGTATGCCCGACCGCATCCGTCACGCTGTCATTCAGGATGAAATATTTGTGGGTGTTCCCAATTTTGCTGAAACTTGTATGCATAGAAAATAATGGATGCGTCCAATAGACATGCTGCCTTTTGCCGGATTGATGAATCGAGTCAGGGCCGGTATCTATTCGGTATTTACCCCCGCCCATCCAACTGTATTTGCAATCATTCAATTCGCCAGGACGTATACTGGCCTCAGGTAATTCTCCGTCGCAGAGTTGTTGTGGAGTTCCCGGCAAAACCCTCGCCATAAAAGGTCTGTTAACGAAAGAGCCAATGGCAACCAATTGACCTGAAATTGCAGTTTCATGGTCGGGCTCGAGGTAATGCCAAGCAACAATGTCATTTTTGCAGATTTCCGGACAACCAATGTTTGTTTGAACGACAAAGAAATTTGAAAAGAAGCGATGTCTCTCGGGCCAGAACCAGGCACCTGTCAGGCATGCAAATACCAAAAACCAGTTCAACGTCATTCTGCGGCGTTCAATTTTCCGCACATCAATCACCAATAGAAACCAACTGAAATAGAGCGGTACCCAGGCCAAAATTCGATCCATAACGTAGTAATTGAGAATCAATTCAAATTTCTCGTTTTCTTTGTCGAAATCCTTGATGTTAAAATTGCTAAAATCATAGTTGCTGAGGTCCGGAGGGCCAAATAGAACAATTGGATCCAGGTTTAATGGACGGTTTTCGACGGCAAATTCTGCGACGAAATACATCACCATCAACAGCCCGCCGAGGATGCGCCGCTTGCAGGCGATCTGGTGCAGGCCAGGGACGAGCACGAAAATGCCGAGTTTGGTGAACCAGCCGATAGCCCGCCCGATGCTCCAGTCATGGGGCAGAAGCGGTGTTTTTTGCGATATGAGTTCCATGTTAATGCTATGCAGGGACCAGGGTTGTTTTTTTCCGAGGTGAAAAATACTTTCACCTTACCACTCAAGATATATATGTTTTATACATAATTGCAAGTATTTTTTCGTTTTTCGCGTATATTTTTTGCAGCTTTCTGAATCTGCGTCTGCTGAAACAACTCTGTTCTGTCGGTTTGATTGTGTGCTCGCCCCAGGAAAAATTGTGCCTGGCTCGTCTCGCGCCTGGCTCCAATTTTTAGGGTTTACGTTTGTGAAGTCGGTCGTTTTGCGGGTTAAGGCATGTTAATTCCGGCCGGAAAAGTGGAGCTAGGCAGCTTCGCGAAGGCGCTTGTGCCAGGCACCATTTTTCCTGGGCATCGCACAAACAGGAAAGCCCATTGTCCAGCATGCGGACACAAAAAACCCGGCACCAAGGCCGGGTTTAAAGTACTGAATTTGTTCAGTTAATATCAGATAGAAATCTTAGATAGCGGCACGCATTTCGGTCAGCAGGGCGATAGTGGCTTCTGCTTTATGGCGGCCTTCGTCTGTTTTGGCGTCTTCCAGGTCTTCACCAGCATCCTTGATGCGCTGATCGAGATCGGCGGCATCAAAATCTTCGACGGGCAAGGCTTCTTCTGCCAGCACGGTCAGGCGTTCGTTGGTAACCTCGGCCAAGCCGCCTGAGACGAACAAACGGTGGGTTACGTTGCTGCCTTCGTGCACTTCGATCACGCCGGGGCGGATCGATGAAATCATCGGCGCGTGTCCGGCGAGCACACCAAAATCACCTTCCGTGCCGGGGACCACGACCATTTCGCAGTCCTCGGACAACAGAAGTTTTTCTGGTGAGACAAGCTCGAAGGAGACTTTGTCAGACATCACTTTATCCCTTTTACCAAACCGCTTTACGCAGCTTCAGCAGCCATGCGTTTGGCTTTTTCGATGGCGTCTTCGATGGTGCCGATCATGTAAAAAGCACCTTCAGGCAGATCATCATGTTTGCCTTCAAGGATTTCCTTAAAGCCACGAATTGTGTCTTCAACCGCCACCAGCACACCAGGTGAGCCGGTGAAGATTTCAGCCACATGGAAAGGCTGGCTGAGGAAACGCTGAATTTTACGGGCGCGGGCAACGGTCAGTTTGTCTTCTTCTGACAATTCGTCCATTCCCAGAATGGCGATGATATCCTGCAAGGATTTGTAGGCCTGCAACACGCGCTGAACTTCAGTTGCGGTGTCGTAATGCTCTTCACCAACAATCCGTGGGTCCAACATGCGTGATGTAGAATCCAGTGGATCCACAGCCGGATAAATACCCAGTTCTGCGATCTGGCGATTCAACACGGTGGTGGCATCCAGGTGAGCAAAGGATGTGGCCGGGGCCGGATCGGTCAAATCATCGGCCGGCACGTAAATGGCCTGCACTGATGTGATCGAACCTTTGTTCGTCGATGTAATACGTTCCTGCAAACCACCCATATCGGTGGCCAGAGTTGGCTGGTAACCCACAGCGGAAGGAATACGACCCAGCAGCGCGGAGACTTCCGAACCGGCCTGGGTGAAGCGGAAAATGTTATCGACAAACAACAACACGTCCTGGCCTTCTTCGTCGCGGAAATATTCAGCCTGGGTCAAGGCAGACAAAGCAACACGGGCACGCGCACCGGGAGGCTCGTTCATCTGGCCAAACACCAGAGCCACTTTGGAGTTGTCACCTTCAAGGTCAACAATGCCGGAATCAATCATTTCGTGGTAGAGATCGTTACCTTCACGGGTACGCTCGCCCACACCAGCGAACACGGAATAACCACCGTGGCCCTTGGCGATGTTGTTGATCAATTCCTGAATAAGCACGGTCTTGCCCACACCGGCACCGCCGAACAGGCCAACCTTGCCGCCCTTGGCGTATGGCGCCAGCAGGTCAACAACCTTAATACCTGTTGTCAGAATTTCTGATTCTGTTGACTGGTCAACAAAGTCAGGGGCGGAGCGGTGAATTGGCAGGGTTTTCGATGTCTCCAGCGGGCCACGCTCGTCAATCGGCTCGCCGATAACGTTCATGATACGGCCCAGAACTCCAGGTCCCACAGGCATCTCAATGGCGCTGCCCGTATCAGTTACTTCCTGACCGCGCACCAAACCTTCGGTGGCGTCCATGGCGATGGTCCGAACGGTGCTTTCGCCCAGGTGCTGGGAAACTTCCAGAACCAGACGGTTGCCGCCATTGTCGGTTTCAAGTGCATTCAGAATGGCAGGCAGTTGCCCTTCACTGAATTGAACGTCAACAACGGCGCCAATGACCTGGCTAACCTTGCCTACGCTTTGTGTGCTCTCACTCATGTTCTAAACTCCCGTGAGTAAACGGTGTTGCCCGGCGCGCAGCCTAAACGGCTTCAGCACCGGAAATGATTTCAATAAGTTCGCTGGTGATCTTGGCCTGACGCGTACGGTTGTACACGATGTTCAGCTTGTCGATCATATCACCGGCGTTACGTGTGGCGTTGTCCATGGCCGACATGCGGGCACCTTGCTCGCTGGCAGCATTTTCGAGCAAAGCCCGATAAATCTGTACGGCCATATTACGTGGCAGTAATTCAGCCAGAATTTCGTCTTCTTCCGGCTCAAATTCATAAGCCAGATTGGAATCCTCAGCCGAAACCGCATCGTCTGGCTTTTCCATGGGAAGCGGCACCAGCTGCTGTTCCGTTACAACCTGTTCCATAACAGTCACAAACTTGTTGTAGAAGATCGTGCAAACATCAAAGTCGCCAGCCTCAAACATCGCATTGATGCTGTCAGATACCGGATGGGCATCTGCGAAGGTCAATTTTTTGATGCCACTCATATCGACACTGTCGACAAAGTATTGGCTGTAGTTACGCTTCAGGGCGTCGGTGCCTTTTTTACCAACGCTCATGACTTTCACCGTTTTGCCTTCGCCAAGCAGAATCTGAATTTTGGCTCTGGCGGCGCGGACGATGGAGGAGTTAAATCCGCCACACAAACCACGCTCAGACGTTGCGACGATCAGCAGATGAACGTCGTCCTTACCGGTACCAGCCATCAGTTTCGGCGCATCATCCGCCGACATCAGATTGGCGGTCAGGGACCCCATCATACGTTCCATACGCTCAGAATATGGGCGTGCGGCCTCTGCCTGCTCTTGAGCCCGGCGGAGTTTGGATGCGGCAACCATTTGCATGGCCTTGGTGATCTTCTGCGTCGACCGGACGGAGGAGATCCTGTTTTTAAGATCTTTGAGGCTTGCCATTGGCCAACCTTACCTTTGTCCGTTGTTACGCAAACTTCTTGACGAAGTCATCGAGGATAGATTTGAGCTTTGCGGTCGTTTCGTCCGAAAGCGCTTTTTCCTCACGAATGGTGGCCAGAACGTCAGCGTTATTGGCGTTCATTTCACTCAGGAAAGCTTGCTCGAAGCGAACAACGTCCCTGGCTGAAATGCCGTCCAGATAACCGTTCACACCTGAGAAGATGGAAACCACCTGTTGTTCCACAGCCAGTGGCGAGTTCACGCCCTGTTTGAGAAGTTCAGTCAAACGCTCACCACGGGCCAGAAGGCGCTGGGTGCTTTCGTCCAGATCAGAGCCGAACTGCGCAAAGGCAGCCATTTCACGATACTGGGCCAGTTCCAGTTTAATGGAGCCGGAGACCTGCTTCATGGCCTTGATCTGCGCTGCCGAACCCACACGAGACACCGACAGACCAACGTTAATGGCCGGACGAATACCTTGATAGAACAGTTCAGTTTCCAGGAAGATCTGACCGTCAGTGATCGAAATCACGTTGGTCGGAATGTAGGCAGACACGTCAGAAGCCTGTGTTTCAATAACCGGCAAAGCCGTCATGGAACCGCCACCAAGTTCGTCGTTAACCTTGGCCGCACGCTCTAGCAGACGTGAGTGAATGTAGAAAACGTCACCAGGGAAAGCTTCACGTCCAGGTGGGCGGCGAAGCAACAGGGACATCTGACGATAAGCCACGGCTTGTTTGGTCAAATCATCATAAACGATCAAGGCATGCTTGCCGTTATCGCGGAAATATTCAGCCATGGCAGCACCGGTGTAAGGGGCCATATACTGCAGCGGCGCAGGCTCGGAAGCGGTGGAAGCCACAACGATTGTGTATTCCATGGCACCGGCGTCTTCCAGGGTTTTAACAACCTGGGCAACAGTGGAGCGCTTCTGGCCAATAGCGACATAAACGCAGAACAGCTTTTTGCTGTCGTCGTCGCCATCGTTAATGGATTTTTGGTTGATGATGGCGTCGATGGCAACAGACGTTTTACCGGTCTGACGATCACCAATGATCAATTCGCGCTGACCACGTCCAATCGGCACCAGGCTGTCCAGCGCCTTAAGGCCGGTCTGCATGGGCTCATCCACCGATTTACGGGCGATAATACCAGGCGCCTTGACTTCCATACGAGAGCGTTCGGTGCTTTCGATCGGGCCCTTGCCGTCGATGGGGTTGCCCAGCGCGTCAACGACGCGACCCAGCAGGCCCATGCCAACGTTGGTGTCCACGATGGAGTTTGTCCGTTTAACGGTGTCACCCTCTTTAATGGTGCGGTCATCACCGAAAATCACGATACCGACGTTGTCAGTCTCGAGGTTCAGGGCCATGCCACGGATACCACCGGGGAATTCAACCATTTCACCAGCCTGGACCTGGTCCAGACCGTAAACGCGGGCAATACCGTCACCAACTGACAG
>JABIFY010000025.1 GCA_018650465.1 Alphaproteobacteria bacterium | reverse complement strand
GGACCTGATCTGCGGAGAGCATTATGGCCAGCGGCCATGTAACAGCGCCGCATCAACAGGCCGAACACATGGCAGCACCGATCAGCTCGCATTAAAGTCAAAAAAAACCCTTGCCAACAGGGAGCCGTCCACACATGGCTAATCGCGGGTATAATCCCGCGTGACGGATTACGTCCGCTTTTCTGCACATAGTGGCCACTCTTGACCATCATATCTGTTTCAGATGGTTGCTTGGGTACTTTTCAATTGGATTTCAGCCTTACCCGCAGCATCACTTGCCACAAGACACGTTCAGCTAAAGCGGTTCAATCATGATTTGACTTTGACGTATGAGGCGGACCGTAAATTCCGTTCAGAATGTTTTCTACGATGCTCGCCATCAGATGGGCTGAACTGGTAAAGAAACCTGGTCCCCAAAGAAGCATGTTAGCCATATAGATGTTCTGTGTGTTTGGCAGCCTGTAATTTTTCATATCGACATCAGCCCCCTTCATAGCCACGCCTCCCCGCTGATATATATTCAGCTGCCCGGAATCCCGCAGGCTTTTGATCAGGTCAGGTTGAGTGTCGCTGGAAACACCTCGATCAACTGACCCGGTCGTGTTTATCAGTACCTGCGCCCTTTCCGTACCGAACTGATGAGAGATTTCATAATATTCTCCATCATCATTCAGTTTTACATCAGTCACCCCTTTGATAACGGTAATTCGCCCGGCCCGAAGCAGGGCCAGTATCTTTTCTGCTGTCGGGACAGGACAAACCGCCACATAGCACAACATCGCTGTTTCATATTTTTCGCGATAGGCCTGTTCGCTTTCGAGATCAAGCAATTGGCACGCAAATGCGTCCCATATCTCTTTTTGCGCCCCACCAAAATAATCCACCAGATAGTTTGTCCCGGTCGCTGCAGAGTTAATCGCTTCATGTAACAACTCAATCGCACGGACATTCGTATCATCCTGCGACCTGCACAGGTGGTACGGATTCTTGATCTTGTCCCAATCCAGGCTGATCCCTTGCTCGGCCATATCTTGCTGTATAGCCTCGGCAACCTGGTTCAGAGTTACTTTTCCCAAACCGGCACTATCCGTGAGCTTTTCCAGTGTAAAATTCTCTCGGGGAATTTTGGACGACTTGCGGGACTGGAAACTCTTCATGCGCCCGCTACGTGAAACCAGGGCAAGGTTCCTGTTGTTTTGGCCGGATACGAAAACCAGTTCTCCACTACTGTCCCGTTCAAAACGGCACCCTGTATCTGGAGAAAAAATTCTATTGATCACATCATAAGCACTCAGCGATGCTCCCAGTACATGAATTGAAGCGTCCAGGGGTATCTTATCAAATTCTGTGGTCTGGATATGATCCCTGATATATGTCGCCTTTGAACCTTCTGGAGGAGAAGGATATGGATCGAGGCCAGGGCAGCGGCCCGTTGTCAGAATAGCCTTGTCAACTTTGACTTCGCCGCCTGCCCATGAAACGCTGACCTGCCCATCAGCCTCCTCAAACATCCCTGTGGCCTCGAACGGAACAAGCTTAACCTCAATACCTTTGATGGCTGCGTTTGTCCGGGTTGAAGCGAATACATCCTTCAAAAAACGACCGAAAACCGCCCGCGGCAAATGACCGTTCGGATCCGTTTCTGGTCCAAATTCATCCTGCAAAACAAGCCAATTGTAAAAGGCCCGCCGATTGGAAGGAGTCAGACACATCGTGCTGGTTGGATTATTGATCAGGTAATCCTGACATTCATCTGGATGATACGGATACCCTGGACCAAACTCGCCGCTGGCTTCGAAGATAGTTATATTCTTCACAGGACAGCGATCCACCAGTTGATAAAAAGCACTGGTACCAGTGAAGCCACAACCGATCAGAGCGATATGATCAAAACTGGACTGATTTGACATTACGATTTCGGTGTCCTTTTACCTGTCAGATTTAACACTTCCCGGTGAAAAATATACATGGATGAGGCGATGATAATCGCTGCGCCAAGAAGGGTGTATGAATCTGGAATTTCGGAAAACCAGAAATACCCAATCAACGCGGCGAAGACCAGCTTCGAATATTGAAGGTTACTCACGATGCTTGCTTCACCCAGACGCAAGGCTTTGATGCCTATCCATTGGCCAAATGTCGCCACTATTCCGATTCCGGCAAGCAGGGTGAAGTCCGCCAAATCTGGCGTCTGCCAGAACCAGAACATCGGTATGCCTGCCAGCAATCCAACGAATATTGATTGGTAGGCCAATAGTGTTGCAGTGCTTTCTGTCTGTGAGAGTTTCCTTACGCTGGTTTGGGCGACGGCAGCACCTAGGGCACCGGCAACAGGAATCAGGGCATAGGCATTGATCAAACCATCAAGGCCTGGTCGCATGACAACAACGACACCGATAAAACCCACCACAACTGCCGCGATTCGATGAATGCCAACATCTTCATCCAGGGTAAAGCGGGCGAGGATAGCAACAAAAAACACCTGTGCAAAACCGAGGGTAATTGCCGTTGTCAGCGGCAGCACAGCCACGGCCCATATGCTTGTCGATAAAGCGACGAAGGCTCCTACCAGGCGAAAACTGTGTGCCAGCGGATGTTTTGTTTTCAGGCTTCCAGGAAATGTTTTTACAAGCGATGGCACAGCCGAGCAAAACACAATGACCTGTCGAATGAAGAGGATTTGCAATACATTATATTCAGTTACGGCAATCTTCCCCATTGCGGCAACAGTTGTAAAAAGTGCTGTCGCGATAATTGCCCAAAGGACGCCTTGCATGTTATTTGACATTTGATTGTCTTGCCTCGTGAGGTGAAAAATCTATCCTGACGCAGTGGACCAAAAGCGGACGAGCTTAATTAGTGACGATTCCGACTTCGGCACCTCCAGGTGCCATAGCCGTCATCTCATTCCTCCAGTTTGTGACTGTCAGCCGTTGTCAAATCGAATTCACAGGCGTCGCGCATTTGGGCAATGAAATTCAGCCAATTTGGATCGAATGGAGGACGTCCCTCGGAACTGTACAAAACGATTCATTCAAGAAGATCGCCCAGTCCCATATCGTGCTTCGCCGCCAAAGCCTTCAATACTTTGAGGATACGCTTTTCCGTACGAACGCCGGTCTGAACTCGTTCGACTTTCCTGTTTGCAGCCATATCAGGTGGCTCTCTTGTTTGACCATTTGTACATTTATACATAGGTACCAATTTACCAAATAAAACGCCTATCGTCAAGCATATTGCGATGTCCGCTCCTGGCTATTAGCGGCTGTTCAAGCAGTCCCGTAATCATGCCTGCAAACCGGGCGAAAGCAGACATGTTCTGACAGCCATACAAGCTGCTCACAGTGCGCCCGGTACTGAGTTGAATGGTGTTCTTCGGAACGAGGTCAATTTGTCTGTGACAGGGCATGAACAGCCGCAAGATTACACAGGCATGCCGCGATTCAAGCAGAAGGAATCACAGTAACGATTCCACCACCGGGTGCCCCCAGAGTGCCCTGAAGGCGAAATGTGTATTGTGAGGATCGCCGCTGGTCCCGTAACCTATTGCTACAGAGCCCGAAAATGGTGGGCACAGCCCGTGCACAACCGTGCACAAGTCAACAAATCCAGCCGTTTCCGGGTTTTGGGCAAAGCCTCAAACGGGCAAAGGCCTCAGCGATGAACTGAGGCCTTCGAATGGTGGGCACGGCTGGGATTGAACCAGCGACCCCTGCAATGTCAATGCAGTGCTCTCCCGCTGAGCTACGCGCCCGTATTGGCGTGGAACCTTACCTAATTATTGCACCGGAACCGTTGTCCAGTGCGGCTAACGTAACTTCTTGCCGCGGATCAAACAAGTGGGAAATGCCAGGAACATTTGGTGGTCAGGAGGCACTTTTGGCCCCTAGTTGCAGCACAACTGCAGCACAATTGCAGCAGCATCTATGACCCCCGGCCTGGATTACCGCCACCGGCCCCACGATCCCTCACCATCAAACAGCCCCCCCAAGATGATCCCCAGGATGCCCCCAGGACTCAACCGCGGGGCTTTCCAGGTTGGGTAGCTTGAGGGTGAAGCTGGGCTACCGCGACCTGGCGTTCTTTGTCGAAAGGGGTGGGCAAGGG
>JABIFY010000024.1 GCA_018650465.1 Alphaproteobacteria bacterium | reverse complement strand
CTGATCCGCAAGGCTGCTGCCCGAACATATGATGAACTGTGGCGGGCAGCAGGAGATGTCTGCGACCTCTTCACAGAAGAGGAATGTCTGAACTTCTTCAATGCAGCAGGATATGAGGCTGATTAAGAGCGACACGCTCTAATAATTGCTCACAATGCGAACTTCGACAGGAAATTCGCCGAAAGAATGTTTGAAGTATTTTCGACAAAAGCTTGGGCCTGCTCGATGACACAGATCCCCTGGAAGCAGGAACTGTTCGAGGGGATGAAGCTTGAGTATCTTTCGATGAAAAGCGGCTTCTTCTACGACGCCCATCGCGCTGAGACAGACTGTCACGCGGGTGTTGAATTGCTTTCCAAGCCACTACCTCAGTCCGGGACCTTAGCGCTTCAGGCCCTTCTGGAAGAAGCTCGCACCCCAACTTGCCGGGTGTGGGCTGAGAACGCTCCGTTTGACTTCAAGGATATGCTTAAGGCCAGAGGCTACCGATGGAACGACGGCAACGACGGGAGGCCAAAATCCTGGTATGGCGATATTCAGGAAACGGAACTCGAGGATGAACTGCGCTATCTTCGAAGCGAAATATATCAAAGGGAGGTGGATGTTTCCGTTGTCAGGATTTCAGCATTCGATCGATTTTCAGTTCGAGTATGACCGATTGTGACATGCCCATGAACTATTAAAAATTGTCATGGCGCCGGATACCAGCCCCTCCTTAGTTTTCAAATTATGGAAATTCAACCTACAGAATTTGCCACGGGAATCGGTCGTGATAATCTTTTGGGGCCGTCTTGGCAAATTAACCGAATTGGAATGATATTCTATGCCAAATAATGAAGAAGACCCAATAGACAACTTTCACTTATCTGACCATGAAGATATGAAACATCATAGTGCGAGTGCCGCTCGTTCTGGCATTTCGGCCTTCCTGAAAAAGCATCCAAAAGATGCCAAGACAGAGGCTGGCGTCAAAGCTGCAAAGGCTAAAGTCGAAGAAAATAAGAAGACAAATAGCCCTCTTTGATCTCAATTCTCCAAAGACACAAACGCTTTAAGCGTTTCAAGATCAAGTGGGGAAGACTGGAAAACGGACAGGACATTTGAAAATGGTGGCACTGTGCTCGATCGCTTTCAGGAATAAACGAAATGAAAACAAGTCAAACTCACCCCCTTCAAATTGACGCTGTCAGCGCCGGACAGGGCAAAATCGGCCTGACATTTTGCCCAGGTAAGAAACAGCCTGATTCCTACAGCGGACAATGGGATCGGGATTTGGCGGCAGACCTTTTGGAGATAAAGACATGGGGGGCATCTGCGCTGGTGACCCTAATCGAAGACCATGAATTTATTGAATTACAAGTCTCTAATCTAGGCGCGAAGGCCGAAGCCATCGGCTTGGAATGGCATCATCTACCTATTCCTGACATCAGTGTTCCTGATGCAAGCTTCGAACAATCCTGGGCATATTCCGGTCACAGACTAAGGTCTCTTCTTCAGGCTGGAAAAAGTATTGTTGTCCACTGCAAGGGCGGTCTTGGGCGCACAGGAACAATAGCAGGCCGTCTGATGATTGAACTCGGAGACGATGCAGAAGAGGCCATCCGGGATATTCGGTTTGCCAGACCAGGTTCTATAGAAACTTTCGGACATGAGAACTCACAAGAAGGCTATGTCCGACGCTGCAAGCCAGTCTCAGGTGATATCAAGTTCACCGACCGGGCTCTCGGTTGCCTGATAGGTGGAGCTGTCGGCGATGCGTTCGGCTATGAAGTGGAATTCAAATCACTGAGATTAGTTCACGACTCATTCGGTGACGATGGCATCACAGAACCCGTGTTTCATAACGACAAACTGATCGTCAGTGACGACACGCAAATGACAATGTTTACTCTTGAAGGCCTCCTCCGGGCTGATATCGAAGACGCAGACGAAGTTAATGAGCAGGTTCGCCTAGCCTACATAGACTGGCTCTCAACCCAAACCGAAATGGATAGTAAATGGATTCCAACAGGCGATATATACAGCGAAGCAGTCCTCAAACAATCCCGTGCTCCTGGAACCACCTGTGTTTCCGCTCTCCAGAGCGGGGGCTGGGGGACAATCAACAAACGTATTAACAACAGCAAAGGATGTGGCGGCGTAATGCGTGTTGCGCCTCTTGGCCTCGTGCGCCCGTGGACCCCAGAACAAGCGTTCGACTCGGCGGTGCGTGCAGCAGCAATTACCCATGGACATCCAAGTGGGTTTTGGTCCGCTGGTGCAATGGGCGCGATGGTCAGGTTGTTGGTTGGCGGCGCAGATCTACATGATGCCGCTGTGCAAGCTCTGGTTATACTGAGTGTTCGGGCTGGACACGAGGAAACCACCAGCACTTTGAAAGCTGCTCTCGCGGCTTATAGATCCGGCTCAGGCTTTCATACAGATCAGATCAAACAACTCGGTGAGGGTTGGGTCGGAGAAGAAGCTCTGGCCATTGGCCTCTATGCTGCTCTTGTAGGTCAATGTTTCCCTGAAGTACTTGCCATTGCTTCAAATCACGATGGCGACAGTGACAGCACCGCTTCGATTGCGGGGCAGCTATACGGTGCTTGGAGGGGGGTCTCAGATCTGCCCCATGCTTGGGTCCGAAAACTGGATGTCATC
Organism: Alphaproteobacteria bacterium; assembly: GCA_018650465.1. GTDB lineage: Bacteria > Pseudomonadota > Alphaproteobacteria > UBA2966 > UBA2966 > JABILA01. The sequence goes on along the minus strand of JABIFY010000024.1, from coordinate 69,255 downwards.
GGTCCGCTGTCTCGGGAGTTGAGAAATTTTATCGGCTAACCCAGCCGGAGGACGACGAAATTCCGGTGCCGCCACACCGCACGCGTCCAGGAAACGTCTCCGTGCGTTCCCACATTGTGATTGCGCGGGGGATTGAGCGGGTCATCTCACCAGACGAAACAGAAATGACACCAGATCAAATTAGGCGCTTAACAAGAGAATTGCTTGGTTTGATCCCAGAAAAAACCGAGGGCAAGAAATGACCAACTACCTGACCGATTCGTGGGAACAATCTTCTGCCGACGTATTGCCGGTTCTGGAAAACATCCGGATTTCCGCAGTTATCGAAAATATGTTTGTTGAGGCATCCGTCGAACATGACTACCGGAACACCAGCGCCGTGACAATTGAAGCAGTCTATTCCTTTACTGGAGGCACCCGCCGAGGAGTATTCGAGCCATAATGGAAGGTTCCTGATAGGTCGACCCAAACCATATACTGGTAGTGGTTACGAAATAGCATATAGCTTACAGTCTAGGGTGACAGTCGAAGAAGAAAATAGAGTCTGAGAGAGGGAGCAAGACCTTCTTAGGCAGGCCGAAGAACAGAAACTCAAAGAGCATTACCAGGAGATTTAGAAGAAAAACCTGCCGGGCCGTTTGGGAAGAGACCCGGACTAAGATATTCGTGCTGGAGCTACCTTTATGAAAAATGTCATTGCATCGACCCTTATCTTTACATCCGCGTTCTTGATTGCGGTTGTTGGCGACTACGCTTGGGCCAATCAACCAATTGTCGAGGCAGAACCAGCCGCAAATGTATCGCCAGTAACGGAAGATCCCTCCTTTTCCTTGAAATCAGCACAGCACACTTTTTCAACCCGATACGTTCGAGAGAACTTGAATGCACTTCACTCACATCAAGAGAGATGGAGACGCACCCCCAGCTTTGCTGAACGTTTTACCGTGTTATCTGAGTGCGTCTATGGACTGAAACAATGCGTTCAGGCACTTGGATATTCATTCAATCCGTCCCGTCAGGATTCGGTTGACTTGGTTTGTCTGGAGATCAACGCAAGCGATACGTCGATGAGTTGGTCAGGCGAATTTGTGAATTTACTGGCTAAAGAAAATTATCCCTTTGCTATTCAAGCAGCCGGTGAATGTAGCTGGGAGACGATAACCGATCGAACCTACAAGCTGTCGGTGAGTTTTTCAGATTGTTTGGAGCAAAAATGTTCAGTTCGCACCTACGTCAAAAGAATTAGAGAGTGGTGCGGCACTGGATGGAAGACCAGAGAATATATTCAGATTCTGCGCGGATTCAAGTTTGAGGTTATGGATGGGCTGAAGTCCGAGTTGATTACCGTAAATTCGCATTTCAGATCAAACCCGAAGCAGTACCCCACTGAATAAGGCAGAGGCGCTGGTACCTAATCGTCATGACCTTTTGCAGTGATCGGGCTGCACGAATAACCCGAACGCAGCAGATAAATTCGAGGAGTGGAAAAGAACAATGAATTCAGATTCTACATTTGATCGAAAAGCGTTTGAACAGGGGAAGGACTATCCTGAACTCAGAAGAGCTCTCTCACGCCTCAAGGCTGGCTCCGAAACAAATTTTTATCTTAGTTTAATCCTTAGCGAAGCAGAGCAAACGGAAACAGGACAAACTATTAGGAATGAAACAAATGATCCTTTTTCTCCCATACTCGCTTCGATAAACAACCTGATCCGAAGTCTTCAAAGAAGCGGTTTAACTTCAGACAAAATCAGGAAAAAAATATCGGCCTTGCCTGACCCCGCAAAAATATCTCTGGCTGGTCCCTTTTCCAGAAGATTAAATAGGACGGTTGATCTGCATAATGCGGACTGGTCTCAATCCGATGAGCGGAAAGCCCTCGTTCAGGCCTTGAAAGACACGCGCATCTTGTTTCGCAAGCGACCAGGTCCCAAACAGGACCAGCAAATCCTTTCTTTCGCTGGTTATGTTGCAATGATCTACGAACAGATAAAAGGAAAACCTCCCGGGCTTGGAAGTGACAACTACCAGAATGAGTACCAAAGTCCCTTTGAAAAGTTGTGGCTGGCCAGCCTGCGCTTGGTCGAACCTGATGCAGAACACTACAGAGCCAGGGAAATTTACCGGTCAGCGTCACAAAAATCGCTTAGTGAGCAGTCACCATCCTGAAACTGGCAGGATAATTCCACAACTTTTCTGAGACCCTGAATTTGGTATGTCTCCGGCATGAACACGCCGGACGGACATGCACGGGTCTCGACTTCAGAGGCAACATATAACGCAAAGACCAACACTTTGCTTACCGACCTCATTCGCCTTGTCGCCAGACAAGCGGCGCGTGAAACAGCCAACAAATTCAGCCCACCGTCCTCCGGCACATCGAAACCTTCTGCCGATGAGGACACCTGCAATGACTGAAACCAGACCGTCATCCCCCTCCCCTGTGCTCTCTCCAAAAGACGCAGCCCGTCTTCTGGGCATCTCATCCAGGACCCTGGCTCGCCTGGTCAAACGACGCGAAATCGCCTTTGTACGTGTTGGTGGATCACTGAGATTCAAACCAGATGATCTGAGAGCATTCGTTGACCAAAACAGGACATCACGTCATGAATGACAATATTTGTCTCCACTTGTCACCGTTTGTCACTACAAGGTTATGTATTAGTGAAATTACTGCGCAATACATCAGCACAATTACTTGCGTTCTATTTTCACTATTTCTTGTTTTTGTCTTTACTTGTCTTCACTTGTCACCATATGTCTCTTACATTGCTTCACGAAAGGCCTTCAGATGAACAACGACAATCCCTTCAGCGACCCGTCAGTGCCCTCCCTGGAATGGGTCAGGGATACCATCGCGGCACGTTATGACATTCTCCACCAGCGGCGCATGGACATGGTATCTGCCTGCAACAAGGTGGCTGAGTTATTTGACCTGCCTCTTTCACTTATTCCTGCCAGCGCAGTGTTTCTGCGGGACAGGTTCAAGAACTTTCACCCCGTTCATGCCGGCGTCACAAAGCGTCGTGTTGGCAATGTCAGGTCATTGCTGCTGGCAGCGATGCGGGAGGCTGGCCTTTCCAGCAGTCTGGCACCCTACCAGTGCCCTCTCTCACCGGAGTGGCAGTCATTGTATGACCAGATCGAGGACAGATATCGTCGTACAGCCCTGAGCCGTTTCATGCGTTATTGCTCACGGAACGATATCGGACCTGAAACCGTCACCGATGAAGTGGCATCGGCGTATCTTGAAGCCCTGGAAGCCGAGAGCCTGATCAAGGGCCCGCGCACCAATCATCAGACGGTATGCCGGACCTGGAACCAGTGCATCGGAGACATTGATGGCTGGCCTGACAGCCGCCTGGAGGTTCCGGTCTACCAGGACAGGCTGTATTCCATTTCGGAAGACCTTATCAACCCTGTCTTGCTGGCAGAAATTGAGAAATATTTCGTTTTCCTGGAGGGGAAAGACCCGTTTGACAGTCCTCCCCGTCCATTCAGGCCCTCCAGCATCAGTTCCGTACGCGGCAACCTGCTGTGCTACATATCGGCTCTGCATTATTCAGATGTGGATGTTTCTTCAATGCAGACCCTGAAGGAACTTGTAGATTTCGATATGTTCAAGGTCGCAATGAAATGGTTCTGGGACCGGAATGGCGGACAGACATCCAAATTCACCGGAGAAATTGCCTGGACAGCCCGGTGCATAGCCGTAAAGCATCTCGAATGTGATGACGAAACGGCTGAAAAGTTCAGTATTGCCATTTCGAAGTTCAGAAAAAAGGAGCAGGGCCTGAGTTCAAAAAACAATGTTTCAATGCAACAGTTCAATGATCCTGCAGCTGTCAGACGGTTTCTTTTGTATCCCGGGCAACTCTGGCAACTGGCCCGGAAAGAAACAGGCAAAAAGGCCCTCCTCCTGGTTCAGATCGCTGTGGCCACGGAAATCCTGCAATTCGCTCCGATGCGAATCAAAAACCTCAACAATCTTCGTCTGGACAAACATCTTTCCTGGATAGACGGAAGACTTCATATCAAGTTGCTCCCCAGTGAAGTCAAAAACGATCACGAACTGGACTACATCCTTCCTGAGGGAACAACACAGAGAATCAAGACATATATAGACGATTGGCGTTCGCTGTTTTTGCCCGAAGCCAATCCCTATCTGTTTCCGGGGCGTAACACCAAACCCAAGGATACTTCCTGTCTCCGGCACCAGATAACCGGATATCTGTTTAAGCATACCGGCATTTGTCTGACGCCCCACCAGTTCCGCCACACTGCTGCAAAACTGCTTCTTGATGCCAAACCCGGCCACTATGAAGTCCTGCGAAAAGTTCTCGGACACAAGAGTCTTTCAACAACATACAACCACTATGCCGGCGCCGAGACACAGGCGGCGATAGAGCTGTACGACGACGTCCTTGTCAATCTCAGGCAAGGAGACAACGCCCAGGATCAGCTTCCCCGACGCAAGAGCCGGGCGCAACGGAACAGTGATATGGACTTCCTTGACCCTCTCAATCCGTTCATGAAGGGGAATAAGCGATGAAACGGGAACGATCAGCCCTCCTCCTCCCGGAGTGGCCCTCCACTGACCGGAGCCTCTGGCTGACGGCGAACAGCCAAGGCGGGTTCCTTGAGCCGGACGGCAAGGCTGTCCATTGGCGGGAGGCAACCCGCAAGGAGGTATTCAAGCGATATGGCCTCTGGCTGGGGTTCCTGTCGTCAGCCGGATTGCTTAATGCAGCCAGCCGGCCCACGGACCGTGTTACGGAAGCCAGTCTCAAAGGATACCTTCTGTGGCTGGAGGCCCGGGGGAATGCATCCACAACCATCTCCACGACCATCCGGAACCTGAGGGAGGCCCTTCGCGTCATGGAGCCGGATGCAGATATCACTTTACTTGATGACCTGACAAAAACCCTCAAAGTCCGCGAGGTCCCGGTGCGGGACAAGCATGCCAGGGTCGTGCATGTTGATACCCTCCTGACAGGCGCGTTGGCATTTCTGGATGAAGTGCCTGAAAGGAGTTATTTCAGTCGCTTGCATCAGGCCGGAAAATACCGTGATGGTCTGGTCGTGGCCTTCCTGTCCTGTCGCCCGGTCCGGCTCAGCAATGTCACTTCCATGTGCCTTGGAAAACACATGCTCAGGAGCAATGACGGCTGGTATTGCCGCTTCGAGGCAGAAGAGATGAAAGACAACCTGAGCCTGGACTTTCCCTTTCCCAAGCGCCTTGAACCATATCTTGAGACATATCTGGACGAATACCGCCCCCTCCTGCTTCGGGGGAGGGAAACACCGGATATCTGGATCTCGGCCCGGGGGACTCCCATGAGCAAACAGTCCGTCTACTGTAATACCTGCAGTCTGACGGAAGAGCTGTACGGCAAGCATGTTAATCCACATCTGTTCAGGGATTGCGCTGCCACAACCTTTGCCACAGAGGATCCGGAACACATTCTGGCTATCGGCCGCATTCTGGGCCACGCCTCAATCAATACCTCGATCCGTCACTACAATCAGTCGCAGATGATTGCGGCGGCGGATGTCTACCACCAGGTCATGAGCGATCTTGAATCAGATGGAGGCTGGTCATGAAAGCAGTTATCTATGCCAGATATTCCTCCGACAACCAGAGAGAGGCGTCCATTGATGACCAGGTCGAAGTTTGCCGGAGGTTTATTGGAAACCAGCACTGGGACCTCACGGACACTTACGATGATGCCGCCACAAGTGGTGCCAGCAAGTTCCGTCCAGGTTATCAGCAAATGCTGTCTGACGCGGAACGAAGTTTATTTGACGTCCTGGTGTGTGAATCCCTTGATCGTCTCGGTCGCAAACTCTCGGACATCGCCGACCTTCATGATCGGCTGACCTTCAGAAACATCAAGATACATGCGGTCAATGTTGGTGAGATCACCCCGATGCACATCGGTCTTCTGGGCACCATGGCGCAGCTTACCCTCAGTGACCTTCGGGACAAAACCAAACGGGGACAACTCGGCCGGGTCCGGCAAGGTCGCATGGCGGGAGGCAAGGCGTACGGATATGACGTTGTCGTTGGCTCGTCTGATGACGACCGCGGCAAGCGGTGCATCAACACCGCCGAAGCGGTGATCGTAAACAGGATCTTCGAGGATTTTGCCCGGGGCAAAAGTCCTCGCAAGATTGCCAAAGTCCTCAACGAAGAACATGTTCCGGGTCCTGAAGGTCGCCCTTGGGGCGACACGACAATCCGGGGTCAGTTCGAGCGCGGCACCGGTATCCTCAACAATGCCACCTACGTTGGCAGGATAGAATGGAACCGGTGTTCATTTGTAAAAGACCCGGCGACCGGAAAGCGGTTGGCCCGTCCCAATCCTCCGGATAAATGGGAGGTGGTCGAGGTTCCGGAGTTACGTATCGTCGATGACGACCTCTGGCACCGGGTCAAGGAACGACAACAGGAAGTTCGGATCGAAATAGGTCGTGACCAGGACGGAAACGCTCTCAACCGGGCTCACCGCCAGAAGTACATCTTCAGTGGTCTTCTCAAGTGCGGAGAATGCGGTGGCAGTTACACCATCATGGGCAAAGACCGATACGGCTGTGCGACCCGCCGTTCCAAAGGCACCTGTGAGAACAGGCAGACCATCACACGCCAGGCTATCGAACAGAGGATCCTGTCCGGTCTGGCTGGACGGTTGTTGAGGCCGGAACTGATCGACACCTTTGTCGGCACCTACAACGCTGAGATTAAGGTGCTCACTTCTGGCGTTGAGAACGCGCACAAAAAACTGAAAAGTGATCTCAGGGCCGTCGAGCGCAAGATAACCGGCATGATGAAGGCCATCGAAGACGGGATGTACTCTGCCTCGATGAAGGACCGGATGTCCGGACTGGAAAACAGAAAGTCAGAAATCGAAAAGGAGCTGGCCCGGCCAACCCCGGCGCCTCTCCGGATTCATTCCGATCTGCCAAAACTCTTTGCCGACAAGCTCGGCAATCTTGTTGAGGCCCTCAATGATGATGCGATCAAGACTGAAGCGGGCGAGATTATTCGCAGTCTGGTCGATAGAGTTGTCCTGAAACCCGGCGACGAGACATGTGCGATGAGGGCCGAGCTCTACGGCGATCTGGCAGGAATACTGGCTATCAGCGAAGCCGACACCTCCAACGATCAACAGCCGGCCCTTGATGGGACCGGCTGTCAACTGTCGGTGGTTGCGGGGGCCCGCAACCAACTTTATTTGCTCTTCTCGTATAGATACAAAACCCCAGCAAAATGCATATTAAACAATGTTTTACGATAACAATAATATTTACACCAATGTCTGCTTTACTCCTGTATACCGGAAGTTTGCGGCGGTGTGTTAATGGTGCCGTCTATTGCGTAATGCAGACTTTCCTGTTTGGCAATATGTTGCTGTTGTAGCCACATGAAACATGGAGCAACGGCATCTACTCTTGGGGAAATGAATGTTGACCCTGTTCAGCCAGATCCCGACAGTAGGTAGTTTTTCTAGGGCCAGTCTGCGTATGTGCTTTCCGGAACTTCGCTGCCGTCCTCGGTAGAACGGCTGACTGTTTTGCGGAACTTACCCGGGGGCAATCCCGTTTTCGATTTGAAGAAACGGCTGAAATGTCCTACGTCTTTGAAGCCCACGGAAGCTGCAACTTGTTCGACTGTCAGAACAGACCGTTCAAGCCGCAGGCGTGCTTCGTGTAACACACGTTCGTGGATTAACTGAATTGGTGTTTTGCCAAGTTCGCGTCGACAGATATCGTGCAGGCGATCATGGGATATTTTCAAAGCTTCTGCGTAGGCACCAACAGGCCAGCGTTCGCGAAAACGGGTTTCAACAAGTTGCCGAAAGTTCTGCAAGATCCTTGAAGGTTCGCCGCGTGATTGCAGGGCGACATCTTCAACGCCGGACAATCGCCAAAGAAAAACCAGTACCGCCCTGATCTGGGCAACCACCATATTCCACGAACCATAACGTGGGTGATGTAATTCCCGCACCACTAGATCAAAAGCATGTGTCGCATCCTCGATTACGGCCGCCTCCTCTTCAAGTGAAGCCAGAACACGGCGATCAGCCAGATAACGCATATCTATCGATTCAGGGCTATTGCCTATCGCGCCGACAAGAACTTCTTCGCCAACAGATATATGAAAGCCCACCCCGCCGGCTCGGACCCTGACCTTTCGGTCAGCGCGCCAGGGCAACCAGGCCAGGCAGGGTGCCTCCAAAGGTATGATTTCATCCGGAGTCTCGATCACACCAGTGCCGGTTGTCAACAGAATGGCCTGCCAGTGTTTTTCGTGGGCGTTGCTTGCCAGGCCCAGGATCTTGTCACGTAAACCGCAGCGAACCCTTTCAGCTCGAAGCTGGGGCATGAAAGTGGAATATACAGGGGAGTTTTCAAAAAGATTCGACATCAGATCGTTATTATACCCAATTTTTGGTAAAAATGGACCATTTACATCCATTTAATAGACGCGAAATGTTTGATTTCCTGTTCTCTGTAGCCAGACAAATTTAAAAGTACCAATGGCGATGCTGCGAATATTCCACGTTCAAAGATGGAAGGCGCAGAAGGAATAACAAAACAGGGGGATATCTGGTGCTGGAAACCGGGCTGTTTATTGGTGGAAATTCTGTGCCTGCGCAGGGCCACGCAACGTTCGAGCGTCGCGACCCGGTGACCGACATTGTCACGACAACAGCAGCTGCCGCATCCATCGAGGACGCCGTTAAGGCTGCTAATGTCGCGGCTGCAGCATTTCCCGGTTGGTCGTGCTCCTCCCCTGAGGAACGCAGCGCAGTATTGCTGAGAGCAGCGGGGATTCTGAACCAACGCAGTGCCGAATTCGCGGCGATCATGGCCGATGAGATCGGAGCTTCCGAAGTTTGGGCCCAATTCAATTGTCAGTTGGCCGGCAATATTCTACGCGATGCAGCAACAATGACTGACTACCTGGTTGACACAGAAATTCCCTCGAGTCATGCAGGCGTTACGGGTCTGACTGTCCGCCAGCCAGCTGGCGTTGTGCTGGGCATAGCGCCTTGGAATGCACCTGTGGTATTAGGCGTTCGTGCCGTGGCGGTACCTTTGGCTTGTGGCAACGCTGCCGTTCTGAAGGCCTCTGAACTTTGCCCCGGAACCCACAGTCTAATTGTCGAAATATTTTCCGAGGCTGGTTTACCTGACGGTGTGCTGAACCTGGTGACAAACGCGCCCGAAAAGGCGCCGGAAATTGTTGAAGCCCTGATCGCCCATGAAGCCGTCAGACGGGTAAATTTCACAGGCTCCACCCGGGTGGGCAGAAGTGTCGCTGCCCACTGTGCACGATACCTTAAACCTGTAGTGCTGGAATTGAGTGGCAAGGCGCCCTTGCTGGTTCTGGACGATGCAATCATCGCCGAAGCGGTCAACGCTGCAGCTTTTGGGGCCTTTCTCAATCAGGGTCAGATCTGTATTTCCACCGAACGTATTATTGTTGACCAATCCATTGCCGATGAGTTTCTGCAACAGTTTGCAAAAAAAATGGCGCCCTTGAAAGCAGGAGACCCACGCACCGGCAACTATCCGTTGGGTGCAATGATCAGCAGGGAGGCGGCGATCAGGGTCAAAACTCTGGTCGAAGACGCCGTTGCCAAAGGAGCCAGACTGGTCACCGGATTTGAGCTAGATGATATCGTCATGCAGCCCGCCTTGCTGGATGGCGTCACCCCGGCCATGCGCATTTATTCTGAAGAATCTTTTGGTCCAGTTGCCGTCGTCATACGCGTCGACGGGGTCGAAGAAGCTGTATCCGTTGCCAATGACAGTGAATTCGGATTGGCAGCCGCCGTCTTTGGCGCGGACACGGATAGAGCCCTGGATGTCGCCCGGCAAATCGATTCCGGCATCTGCCACATCAATGGGCCAACCGTTTTTGACGAACCCCAAATGCCGTTCGGCGGCATGAAAGCCAGTGGCTATGGCCGCTTTGGCGGGGACGCAGGGGTCGCCGAGTTTACAGAATTACGCTGGATATCCATTCATAACAAACCGCATGAGTACCCGATTTAGTTCAAGCCGGAGCCAATACCGGTAACGTTTACGCAAACCAATAATTCATAGCAACAGAGAAAATGGAGGAAATCGTGAAACGCAGAACAGCATTAAAACTTGCCGCAGCATCCCTGATCGCCGGATCCCTGACCGTTGGTACAGCCCAGGCAGGTGACACCGTTAAGATTGGTGCCGTCGCACCGAAGACAGGCCCTCTGGCCGGTGGCTCAACAGTGACCCATTGGCCGAACATTCATCTCTGGGTCCATGAAGTGAATGCCCGGGGTGGCCTGAAACTGAAGGACGGCCGAAAAATGATTGAGTTGATTGAATATGATGATCAAACCAATCCAGGTGTACATATCAAGGCAGCCCAGCGTCTGGCCACACAGGATAAGGTTGACTTTATCGTGGCACCCTACGGCACCGGCTTCAATCTTGCCTCGGCGCCGATTTATGCCAAGCATGGTTACCCGCAAATTGCCGTCAGCGCCATTTCCGATAAAATACCGGAACTGACCAAGCGGTATCCCGGCATCTTCTTTACGCTCGGTTCGACCACGTCATTCGCCAGTGCCGTATCCGATATCCTGAGCAAGATGCGGGCAGACGGTAAAATGGGCAGCAAGATCGCCATGGTCAATGTCGCGGATGCCTTTGGTATTGAGCTTGCAGAAACAGCCCGCCCGATTTTCAAAAAGGCCGGGTTTGAAATTGTTTATGACAAGTCCTATCCGCTGGGCACCCAGGACCTGTCGCCGATCATGAAGGGCGCCAAGGCAAGCAAGCCTGACGCCTTTGTCGCCTGGTCCTACCCGCCGGATACCTTTGGTTTGACCAAGCAAGCCATCACCCAGAACCTGGACGTGAAGGCATTTTATACCGCTGTCGCCACATGTTTCCCGGCCTATGGCAAGGTCTTCGGTAAATCCATCGAAGGTAATCTCGGTGCAGGTGGCGTCGACCCAACCACGCCTGCAATGAAAGCCTATCGCAAAGCGCACATGGAAGTGACAGGCAAACCTGCTGATGGCTGGGCAAGTGCAAATACCTATGTCAGCTTGCAAGTGCTGGAACAAGCAATTGAAGGCGTGGGGTCAGTTGATCGCAAGGCAGTCACGCAATTCATCAAAGACAACACCTTCAAGACGATTATGGGCGACATCGATTTTGTCGACCAGGTCAGTCACCGCTACTGGACAGTTGGCCAGTGGCAAGGCGGTGAGTTCTATGGCGTCGCCTCGAAGGGCATGCCAAATGCAAAACCGGTCATTTTAAAAAAGGGCTGGAAATAGGCGAAACGGGTTTCTCCGGTGGAGCAAATGCGCCACCGGGGAATTCCTTGCTGAACTAGATTAATGGATATTTTGATTACAGGCATTTTGTTGGGCGGTACCTATGCGCTGATTGCGATGGGGCTAAATCTGCAATATGGCGTCGCCCGGATCATGAACCTGGCCAATGGCGAGATGTTGGTGGCGGGTGCCTTTGCCGCTTTCTGGACATACACCGCAGGCCAGGTCAGCCCGATTCTGGCCATATTGTTTGTGGCGCCACTTGCCTTTCTGGTCAACTGGATAATCTATCGCATCATTTTGATGCCGCTGATCAAACGAGCCAAAAACCAGGGACAGCTTGAAGTCGACAGCATCCTCGCGACCTTCGGCATGGGCTTCGCCTTTGTCGGGATCATGGTCGCAACCTTCGGCGCTGAATATTTTTCTTACGACTATCTTGGCGACGGAATTCTGATTATTGGCAGTACTTTTGCCCTGAACCGAATCATTGCTTTCGCTGCCGCCGTTATCATTTGCGGGCTTCTCTATCTATGGCTCTACTGGTCTCGCCCCGGCACAGCTGTACGTGCCGTTGCCGTGAACCCGCAAGCTGCAGGCCTTGTTGGCATCAACGTCCTTCGTGTGTCGGCCCTGGCCTTTGCCCTGGGGGGATCGCTTACGGCTGTGGGCGGCAGTTTGATCAGTACGTTCCTAACTCTGGATGCCTCCATCGGTGTTTTGTTCACCATGAAGGCCTTGATCATCGTGATCATGGGCGGCGTTGGTGATGTGCGTGGCGTCATTGTCGCGGCCTTGATCCTGGGGCTGGCCGAAACTGCAGTTGCTACGCTGATTGATCCGGGCCTGACCTTGGCGGCGGCCTACTTGATTTTCATTCTGGTGCTGCTATTCCGGCCCCAGGGATTATTCGGGAAACCGACGTCATGACGTCGCGGGAAACCAGAACACTTGTGATCGCCGTCATCCTGTTCGGCCTGGCGGCGCTGCTGCCCTTCAGTGGCAACGGATATTACATTTCGATTGGCGTGACCATCGCCATGTATGTGGTGCTCAGTACCAGCTGGGCCCTGTTCTCCGGACCAACGCATTATATCTCCCTGGCAACTGCAGCCTTCTACGGCCTCGGCACTATGATCGTAGCAACGGGAATTGAAATGGTCCCCTATGTTGTCTTGCTGTTGATCTCGGCTGTTGCCGGTGCCGTCATGGCAGCTCTGGTTGGTCTCGCGACCCTGCGTCTTTCAGGCGTCTATTTTGTCATCTTTACCTTGGGTCTGGCAGAGATGATCCGCCAGTTAGTGAGCTGGCTGCAAAACAATCTTGGGGGCAGTCGGGGCCTGTATGTCCTGACTGACCTGACTGAGGAGCACATCTATTGGGAGCTTCTGGCGCTGGCCGGCTTTGTCTTCCTGATTGGCTGGTGGATCGGACGATCCCGCCTCGGTTTTGCCATGCGCATTATCGGCAATGACGAAACCGTCGCCGCCCATTGTGGGATCAACACGGCGCGCTCAAAGATTTTGTTATTCATGGTATCGGGCATGGTCGCGGCCCTGGTCGGTGCCTTGTTGGCGCCCCGTTGGACATATATTGAACCCAACATCGCCTTTTCACCCTTGCTGTCTTTCGAAGTTGTGATCATGGCATTGCTGGGTGGAACCAAGCGCCTTTGGGGGCCCTTGGTTGGAGTCATTCCCTTTACAATCCTGCTGGAAGTCATCGAAGCCAACTACCCCAGCCAGACCATTCTGGTGCTGGGTATTGCCTTCCTGTTGATCGTCTACCTGGTGCCGCATGGTGTGGTCGGGCGGCTGGAACAGTCGTTCGCAAAATTCCGCAAGGGAGGCAACTGAGATGGCTTCCGGAAAAACCGTGCTGAGCGTTCGCGGCGTGACCAAACAGTTTGGTGGCCTGACGGCAGTAGATCATGTTGATTTCGATGTGCATGAACATGAAGTCGTCGGCATCATTGGCCCTAATGGTTCCGGCAAAACAACCATGATGAACCTGATTTCTGGCGCCCTGAAACTGACCGCTGGTCAAATCACCCTGCAAGGTTCCCGCATCTCCGGACTGTCGGCCCAGGACATAAACCGCCGTGGCGTCTCCCGAACTTTCCAGTTGGTCAAAATGTTGCCCACCTTGACCGTGATTGAAAATGTCATGGCCGGGGCCGTCTTTGGTCACAAGCGTCGCTGGGGATATGAAGCCGAGGATTTTGCCCATCAGATGTTGAACAAGGTGGGGATCGACAGTCTGGCCAACGCGCCTGTTTCCAGTTTGACCTACATCGACCAGAAACGCCTGGAACTTGCCCGCTGTCTGGCTTCCGAGCCGGAAATTCTGTTGCTGGATGAATGGCTCGCCGGATTGAACCCCACGGAACTGACCACGGGCATCGAGCTGATCAAAACTCTCAGGTCCGAAGGCCGCACGGTCATTTTGGTTGAACATGTCATGGATGCCATTCGCAGCCTTTGCGACAATTGCGTTGTCATGAATACTGGTCAAAAAATCGCTCAAGGCTCGCCAGCGAAAGTCCTGTCCGACCCCGAAGTAATTCGCGCTTACCTCGGAGACGACGATGCTTGAGGTTCGCAAACTTGGCGTTTCCTACGGCCAACACCGCGCCCTGGCAGATGTGTCTTTATCCGTTGGCAAGGGCGAAATCGTCGTCATCCTGGGCGCCAATGGTGCCGGTAAAAGCTCCCTGTTGCGGGCCATAGGGGGCATGAGCGAAGGGGATGTTTCCGGCGACGTGTTGATGGATGGTGTGCCGATTTCCAGGATGCCGCCGCACGAAATTGTCGAACAGGGGATTGCCCTTGTGCCCGAAGGACGCGGTGTCTTCGCCGACATGACGGTGCAGGAAAATCTTGTCCTGGGTGCCTACGCGGCGCGGGCACGGGCGGACCAACAGCAGAATATGGATCGGGTCCTGTCCCTGTTCCCGAAACTGGCTGAGCGAAAAGCCCAAACCGTTCGTACCATGAGTGGTGGGGAGCAGCAGATGGTCGCCATCGGGCGGGCCATGATGTCAGCCCCGGCCATTTTGATGCTGGATGAACCGTCGCTCGGTTTGTCTCCCTTACTGTGCAAAGAATTGTTCCACAACCTTGCAGAGGTTCGTAAAACCGGCCTTGGCATCTTGCTGGTGGAACAGAATGCCAAACAGAGCTTGGCCATTGCCGATCGTGGATACCTTCTGGAAAACGCCCATATTATTGGTGAAGATGATGCCGCCAGTCTGGCCAATGATCCGGCGGTACAAAAAGCCTATCTCGGGGTTGCTTCCGATGCGCCAGCGGCGCGCCCAACAGCCTTGCACGATCACCATGCAGAAGCAGGCGCAGCAGAAAAACAAGCCTTGTCGTTTATTTCCGCAGGCACTGGTCTGGCCCGGAACCGAACCGACGATATCGTTGCCGGTGGCATCGATGAACTGGTGCGCCACGCCGCAAACCTGCAATCCGAGCATATCGTCGAAGCCAGAGAGGCCCGACAGGGATACAAGGCTGAGCGCAAGACCGTTCCCAAAACCTATCTCGGACCAGGCAACGAACTGGCCACGGTTCTGTCGGAAATGGAGAAGGCCGCGGCAGATGCCCGCCTCCCGACACCCGAGCAGAGATCAGAGGCTTCCAAGCCTGAAGTGCTGGCAAGAAAGCCAATGCGACAACCAGACACATTCGCCAACTTGCCCGATATCGAGGTCTGGAAAAAGGAACCGGACGTCAAAATCTATCGTCGCAAAAGCGGCAAACTGACTCGCGTGAAGGGGGACTGACATGGTTAAACAATTCAAAGGTCTGTACATCAATGGTCAATGGCAGCCCATCAACAAAGGGTTTCCGTCCTTTAATCCATCTGATGGTTCTGTCTGGGCAGATGTCCCTGACGGGGGCCGCCGGGAAGTTCGCCAGGCCATCGACGCGGCCCAGGCAGCTTTGCCTGGATGGTCATCCGAGCCGTTCACGCACCGTGCCCGCATGATGACAAAGTTTGCCGACATTCTGGAAAAGCGCCGCCCGGAAATCTGTGAGGCTATCATGGCCGAAGGCGGAGGCTGGTTTGGCAAGGGCATGTTCGAAGTTGGCTTGACCGCCGATGCCTGGCACGCTGCTTCGGCCGCCTGTTATGGCTCAATTGGTGAAATGTTGCCGTCAGAACACAACAAGATTTCCATGGCCACACGCAGACCGCTTGGTGTGGTATCGGTGATCAGCCCGTGGAATGTACCACTGGTTCTGACCAGTCGCCCGATGGCCTTTGCCCTGGCAGCCGGGAACACAATCGTGCTCAAACCATCCGAAGAAACTCCATATTGTGGTGGTCTGCTGTTCGCTGAAATCGCCGAGGAAGCCGGGCTGCCGCCTGGTGTGCTCAATGTTGTCACCTGCTCTCGCGACAATGTACCAGAGGTCGGCGATGAACTGATTGAACATCCGCTTGTGAAGGGTATCGTCTTCACCGGTTCAACCGCCGTCGGACGCCAGATCGCGGCCAAAGCGGGCGCGCACCTGAAAAAATGCTGCATTGAACTGGGCGGCAAGGATGCGCTGATCATCTGCGATGACGCCGATATGGAGCGTGCCACCTCATCGGCCAGTTTTGGCAGCTTTATGCACCAGGGCCAGATCTGCATGTCCGTGGAAAAACTGCTGGTTCACGAAAATATCTATGACGAGTTTATGGAAGGCTTCACAGCCAGAGCCGCAAAATTGAAAGTCGGTCCGACCAGTGACCACAGCAATGTCATTGGCCCGTTGATCAACGACAAACAGGCCGCCAAGGTCAAGGATCAGATCGATGATGCCCTGGCGCGTGGTGCCACCGCAGTTGTTGGTGGTGGTGTTGAGGGCCGGTTTGTTAGCCCGACCATTTTGACGGGAGTGACGCCGGACATGAAAGTTTACCGCGAGGAAACCTTTGGCCCGGTCGTGCCGGTTATTCCCTTCCGCACCGACGAAGAAGCCATCACCATTGCCAATGATACGGAATACGGATTGTCGTCGGGCGTGATTACCCGCGATGAAAACCGGGGCCTCGCCATCGCCGAACGACTTGAGACCGGCATGTGCCATATCAACTGCTCACCGGTGAATGATGAACCACATGCCCCCTTTGGCGGTGTGAAGTCGTCCGGTGTCGGGCGCTATGGTGGACGTTGGGCAATGGAGAACTTTACTGAAACACGCTGGATCACAATGGACCGCGGTGGGCGTCCCTACCCGCCGGTATTTTGAGGATTAATCGATGAACGAATTGCAAAACGGTCCAGACTGGAAAGCCAAAAAGATACTCAAGGGCAAGACCATCATTGTTACGGGTTGTTCTTCCGGCATTGGTCTTGAAACAGCACGCACTGTCAAGAAACTGGGCGGCGATGTTATTGGCATTGATGTCAACAAGACCACTGAGCATGTGGACGAGTTGTACATCGCCGACCTTTCGGACAAGCGCGCTATCCAGGCCCTTATCCTGGCCTTGCCCAAGGACACAGACGGTATTGCGAATATTGCCGGACTGCCACCGACGGCTCTGGCAGAGACCGTCATCAAGGTTAATCTGGTGGGGCTGAAATATTTTACCGAAGGCATGATCCCCAAACTTGCAGATGGCGCCTCCATCGTAAATCTTGCCTCGCTGGCCGGGTTCGGCTGGCCCAACAGTATCGCGCAAATCAAGGAAAGTGCTGATCTGGATTTTGATGAGGTCGCAGAATTTGTGCAACGCCACGGCATCGCAGAAGAAAAAGGCCGGTCCTATTTCTTCTCCAAGGAAGCTCTGATCGTTTGGACCATGCAACATCGCTGGACATGGCGAGATCGCGGTATTCGCATGAATGCCGTCAGCCCGGGACCTGTGGACACGCCCATCTTGAAGGACTTCCTGGAAACCCTGGGGGAGCGGGCCGAAGAAGACCGCCGTGTAATGGATCGCCCCGCCACACCTGAGGACATCGCGCCTGTCGTGGCCTTTTTGCTATCTGACATGACAACATGGATTCGCGGCACCAACATTCCGGCCGACGGGGGCATGTCCTCCAACATCCTGTGCGGCATGCACGATTTGTAATCCGCACATGAATTATTTAACGACACCACAGGCTCTAGCTCTGAGGAAAAGAAGATGACAAATACTATTCTCTGGACCATCGCCATTATTATTATCCTGGCCGTGATCATCGTTGTTCTGGCCTGGTTCTATGAACGGGGAACCCGCGAAGTCAGCCTGGTGCGTACAGGTGTTGGCGGTCGCAAGGTTGTCATGGACGGGGGAACCCTGGCGCTCCCCTATTTCCACGAGATTTCCCGCGTCAACATGCAGACGCTGCGCCTGGAAGTTAACCGGACGGGTGAAGCTGCCCTTATCACCAAAGACCGCTTGCGCGTCGATGTGGGTGTGGAATTTTATGTCTCTGTTCGCTCCGAGGAAGAGGATATTGCCCGAGCGGTCCAGACCCTTGGTCGCCGGACCTTCCACGCCGATCAGTTGCTGGAACTGATTGAAGGCAAACTGGTGGACGCCTTGCGTTCAGTCTCGGCACGTATGAGCATGGATGAGCTGCATGAAAACCGTGGTGCCTTTGTTGCTGAAGTCAGGGACAGCCTGTCAGATTCGCTGGCCATAAACGGCCTCAATCTGGAATCTGTTTCGCTGTCTGCGCTGGATCAGACACCCTTTGACAATCTGGATGAAAACAACGCTTTCAATGCGGTGGGTATGCGCAAGTTGGCCGAAGTGATTGCCAAATCCAAAAAGGAACGAGCTGAAATCGAATCCGATTCCGAAGTTTCCGTGCGCCGCGCAGCCATGGAAGCCAGTAAGCGCAAATTGCAAATTGATCTGGAAGAACGGGAAGCCGAAATTTCCCAGGTCCGCGAGATCGAAACCTTGAAGGCTGCGCAGCTGGCCGAAGTTGCCCGGCAGAAAGCGACGGCAGAACGGGAAGCAGCCCAGGCCCGCATTCAGATGGAACAACAAATTCGTGCTTCTGATATCGCCCGTGAACAAGCGACAAGACAGGCTGAAATCGCCAAGGACAAGGATCTGGAGACATCCGAGATCGCACGTGAGCGCGATATCGAAATTTCCAATATGGATCGCCAAATTTCTCTGGCCGGCAAGTCTCAGGAAGAAAGTCGTGCCCAGGCAGAAGCGGACGATGTGCGTGCCGCCGCCGTCAAATCCTCAGAGGCGGTGCAGTCGGCCCGGCAGATCGCTGATGCGAAACGGCGGCTGGAGATCGCCGGCATGACGGCACGCAGTGAAGCGGAGACGGCTGCGGACAAAATCCGCATTGCGGCAAAGGCAGACAAGGATGCCGCCACTGACCGTGCCCAGGCGGCTGAACTCGACGCGGATGCCAAACGCAAGATCATGATGGCTGAGGCCGAAGCCCGGCAGGCTCTGAATGAGGCTGAGAATACTCAGAGCGAGAAAATTGTTGATATGAAAATGGAACTGGCCCGGCTGGAAGCCCTGCCCAAAGTCGTAGCCGAAATGGTCAAACCAGCTGAAAAGATTGACAGCATCAAGGTCCACAACATTTCTGGCCTTGGTAACAGTGGCGGTAGTGGCAGTGATGGTAACAAACCTGTCGTCAACCAGGCTATCGACTCCATCATGGAAATGGCAGTACAGCTACCGGCGCTGAAAAAAATCGGCGAAGAACTTGGTATTAGCATCGAAGATGGTCTGGTCAAAGGTCCGGGGTCATCAGGTAAAAACAGCAAGAAGAAAAACACTGAATAACAGGTTGCCGAGACGAACAGAAGCTTCATGATGTCCGCTGTCGGTTGCCTTGCGATACCATCGCGCCGCCTCTGCATGATCCTGTCTGACACCACTTCCTTCGGTGTATCTGACGCCCATCTGAAATTGTGCTGAAACGCCCCTTCCGTCGGTTGCCCTGCGATTCCAACCAACTGCCACTTCGATGTCTTTCTCTACACCATCACCTTTTTCGTACATGACACCAAGTACGGTTTGAGCTGCCGGATGTTCCTTTTCGGCGGCCTTGTGCAGCCACCTGACTGCTTCAACGGGGTCCCTGGCGATGTGATCAGGCTTGCCCTCATAGAATATTGTACCCAGTTGTTAGAGTGCCCCAGCATGTCCCTGTTCTGCCGCTTCCCGATACAACGGCATGGCATATTCAAGGTCCCAATGTTTATCTCTGGCCGCCAAATATTGTGACTCAGCATTTCCTAGCTGAGCCGTCACGCGGGTCTGGTCACCCGGTTTCCGTCGGCAATCAAGTCAATAATTGCCTCAAGCAGACTACTGTGACCTTGTTGGCGGGCAGGTTTCTTGTTCCGGGGTCTCTGATTTTCAGATATTGCAACAGGACACCCCTTCTCCAGTTTGATTTGGATTTCCGCCCATGAGACATCGTTTTCCAGAAAGTTGTTTTTTGTAATGCCTGACACCCGAACGCCCGTGCACGGACTTATCAGCCCCAGCACCATCCTGGAGCGGTGTCTCAGTACGGCTGAGCCGCGTATCATGTTGTGAACATGCTTCAGGGAGGTTGGCTTCGCTTTTTTTGTCAGATGGTGCACCAGCAGCACTGTGCACCAGGAGCGCGCAGCATATGCCATTAGAACATCAAAAAACCCACTGACATTGGCGCTGTTGTCCTCATCCCCCACCAGATAGGACAGCAGGGGGTCTACAACGATAATCGCGGGTCTTTTTGGCGGCACCGAATTTTGGTCTGTTTGTCTTGGCGTTGGCTTGATCGGTGGCGCTGGTATTGGCCTGGGGTCATCTAATTGAGCTTTACGGTTTATCAATGACATTTCTCATCTATGGCGGGGCTTTCTCAACCCTCATACTTGCGGGGAGCATATGGATGGTGATGCCGCCAAAGGGTTGGAAACCGGAAGGCTTTATCGAAAACTCGCCAGCCGCGACGAAAGGAACCCAGAACTACACGGTTTTGGAAATGTTGCGTACGCCTCAGTTTTATCTGATTTTTTTGACCTTTACCGTCAGTGCCGGAGCCGGACTAATGTCCATTGGCCTGATGAAGCTTTACCCGATGGAAGCCCTGCAAACAAACGGGTATGGGGTACTGGAAGCAAGTGCCATTGCGGGCACCGCCATGGCCGTATTCTTCAGTCTTGCCAACGGGGTAGGTCGCATCGTGTGGGGAACACTGAGCGATATAATTGGGCGACGAAAATCCGTTGCGGCCATGACAATTACCCAAGCTGTTATCTTGTTCTCATTTACCAGCATGGCCGGAAATGAATATCTTTTGTATTTTGGTGCCATGCTGATCGGATTCAATTTTGGTGGTAACTTCGCATTGTTTCCAACATTAACAGCCGATGTTTTTGGTAATGATCTGATCGGCCAGAACTATCCGTTTGTTTTTCTGTCCTACGGTGTAGGGGGCGTTGCCGGGCCGTTGCTGGGGGGCGTGCTTGGTGATATGGGCAACTTTCCCCTGGCGTTTTCCATCTGCGGCTTTGCTTGCTTAGCGGGCGCGGCCTGCATCATGTTGGTAAAGAAACCTGATCATGACGAGGCTCTACGGCCCGCCAGTGTTCACGGCTTCATGCATCAAATGCACCTTGATCACTTTGAAAATATCGTGGAATACGCAAAGCATCCTGATCATTTCAAACGAGTTGCCAAATCCCGTGAAGGCCAAGACCCTGTCACAGGATCAAGTCACGACTGATTTCCAAGAAGGATCAACAACCGAAGTTTTCAACGGAACCAATCCACGTCCGCTTCGCCCCCCAAAGCAGACTTTTTTATTCAAAGTGTCCGTTGATAGCGAGAAACGGACGTGGCGCGGGATTGGCAGCCATAATCTATGCGCCAGCCTGGTCATGGGTCAGCCACGCCTTGGCCAGGCGTTTACGGCCCAAATCGGCGAGGAAGACCAGAGGGCAACCGAGCCAGGCGACGAGATAGATATGCAGGTCGACTGGACCAGTACCGATGATCTGGCTGAACGGTGGATAATAAAGGATTGCCCAGGAAATTGCTGCTTCAACCAAAATGCCAATGAGCATCAATGGGTTCGAAAAAATAGAGCGGTCCAGACCGCTTCCGTAGCGCGAGCGGCGACCCAATAGATTACCGATCTGCATCAGCAGTATGGAGGCAAGTGTTATGCCGGTCGCCGCGCGATAGAGGATGTCGTCCGAACCCAGCTCTTGGCCCCATGTCCAACCGCCAGCTACAAGCACCCAGAAAAAAAGGCTGAGTGAAAACATGGCTTCGATGAGTCCAAGGAACAAATAGCTGTGGGCTATCAGCCGCCACGACATAAGCCTTTCATGGCGTTTGCGCGGAGGCTGACGCATGATCCCCCGGCGCGGTTTTTCCTGACCCAGAGCCATCGACGGAATAATGTCGGTTCCGAGGTCAATAGTGAGAATCTGAATAACCGTCAATGCAAGCGGCACCGGAAACAACATGTAGATCAGGTAGGGCAGAATTTCCGGCCCGTTGCTGACCAGCACATAATTGGTAAATTTCTGAATATTGGAAAAAATCGTGCGGCCTTCCTCGATTCCGGCAACGATGGAGGCGAAATTGTCATCCAGCAGGATTACCTGGGCCGCTTCACGCGCAACGTCGGTGCCGTCACGCCCCATGGCGATGCCAACATCGGCGGCCTTGAGCGCCGGTGCATCATTGACGCCGTCACCAGTCACAGCGACGACTCGCCCCATCTGATGTAGCGCAGTGACGATCTTCATCTTCTGCTCGGGGTTGGTGCGGGCGAAGACAGCGGCGCCGTTCTCAAGCCGTTCGATGAGTTCTCGTTCGTGCATATCGGCCAGTTGATCACCTGTAACAGTGGCCGGCCCACCGTCGCCAGGCGGTAGGATACCGGCTTGGCGGGCGACGGCCTCTGCTGTCTCCGGGTGGTCGCCGGTGACAATGATCATGCCGATTCCAGCCTCCCGGCATCGTGAGGTCGCATCCGGAACTTCGGGTCGGATCGGATCCTCAAAGCCGATGAAGCCTTCGAGCACGAGATTCTGCTCCAGCTCGTCAGCCTTTTGGGTTTTGTCCGCATCATTAAGCGGTCGATGGGCCACGGCAATTACCCGCTGACCAAGCGAGGCGAGTTTGTGAACTGTGGCATCAGCGGCCGCCAGTTGCTCTGCGTTGACCGGCTGTGGATCGCCGCCCGGGGTGACGCAAACGGCAGATAGAATAGGACGCAGGGATTCCCAGGCACCCTTTACCACGAGAACCGATTGATCATCGCGTTGTAAGATGCCGCCAGCGCTACGGCGGTTTGCGTCGAACGCAAAGCGCTGAATTGTCCGGCCCAATATTTCAGCGGGATTACCACCCTCTGAGGTTAACCGCTCCGCAATTGCAACATCGAGGGGGTCCCCGCTGAGGCCATTTTCATTGAAACTGATATCAGTTGTCGCGGTCGCCAAGTCGAGGAATTCCCGCCGCTCCGTGCCAGCCGGATAGTCCTCACCGCCCGGCTGCGCCAGTCGTGTCACGGTCAATCGGTTGAGTGTCAGGGTTCCGGTTTTATCGGTGCATATGACGTGCACAGATCCCATTGCTTCGACCGCGTTCAACTCTTTCACGAGTACATTGCGTCGGGCCATCCTCAGGCTACCCATGGCCAGCGACAACGTGAAGGTAGGCAGCAGGCCTTCGGGCACGTTCGCAACGATTATGCCCATCATGAAGACAAGACTGACCCACAGTGATCGCTCGGCGATGACACCGTAAGCGAAGAAAACCAGTCCCATGGTCACCGCGACGATGGTGAGGATCCGGACCATGTGATCGATTTCCTGCTGCAGAGGCGAGGCATTATGCCTGACACTCTGAGAGAGCTTGGCGATACGGCCGAACTGGGTTCGGTAACCCGTGGCAAAGACGACCGCCCGACCCGAACCGCGGAGCACTGTGCAGCCGGCAAAGGCGATGTTGTGGCTGTCGGTGAGTAAACCTTCAACCCCGCTGGCTTCAAGTACCAGCGGTCTTGCCTCGCCTGTAAGGGGGGCGTTGTTAACGGTCAGATCGTGAACTTCGACAAGGCGCGCATCGGCCGGTACCTTGTCGCCTTCCCGTAGTGCAATCACGTCCCCCGGCACCAACTCTGCGGCATCCACCGCGCTGTCCGCGCCGTCGCGCCGGACATTGACTTGCTGTGGCAGCATTTTACGTAGTTCGACCATCGCCCGCTCAGCCCGGAATTCCTGAACAAAACTAAACATGGCGTTGAGCACTGAAACACCGAGCAGCGCCCAACCAAGGATGTACATCTGCTCACCCGGCTGTATGCGGTCGGCGACGAAACAGATCAATGCCGAAAAATCGAGCAGCAGACTAAAGAAATTGCTGAATTGGCGGCCCAGGCTCTGCAGCCACCAGATACCTTTTGGGGCTTCAAGCGTGTTGCCGCCGATCTCCGCCATACGGGCAGCCACTTCGGAACAGGTCAGGCCCTCAGACCGTGAATGAAGTAACGAATAAACGGCTTCGGTTGGAGCATTATGGATTTGTCCGGGCATTTCAGCCGACGCCCCGGAAGACGGCAACGTCACAGTTGGCGTTCGCCAGCAGAGTTTCGACGGGTCCGCCGGGCAGAAAACGTTGGGCCAGGCCTGGTCGGGAAGCTTCGACGAAGACAAGTTCGCTATGCAGGTAGTTGGCCTGCAGGATAGTTTCCCGGGTCCAATCGTCTGCGATGCGGACAAGCAGTTCGATGGCCCCGGCGGGCAATTCGAGTTCTTCCTTGATTTGGGTTTTAATGCCACGCAATTGGCTGAGGGCTTCCTTGCGCAGCGACTTCCCCTTGGAGGATGGCAGCTGGGACAATATGCTCCGCTTCCGTTCAATGACTTGTAAAAGATGCAGGCGGTTGATATCCGGAGCCAGCAACCGCAGAATCTGCAGGCCGAAGAGCACGCCCTCCAATCGGCCGGCCACCGGTGCCAACACGGTTTGTGGTTGCCCCAGCAAACCCGGTTGGACAACCCGCAAGGCCAGAACATTGTAAAGCTGCAGTTGCATCAGACGCTGGGAGATCGTGCCGCGAAAGAAGCCGCGACGGCCTTTCCTGGCGCGTGTGCCGCAGACCACGAAGGTCTCCGGTCCTGGTGGCAAATATTCAGTCAGTCCGCCGAGAACACCCCGTCGCATGGGTAAAATTTTGTTGATAACCGTGATTCCGAGTTTATCGGCCCGGTTTTTAATGGCCTTAAGCCCGGCCAACAACAGATGTGATGGCACGGCGGCGTCCTCGACATACACCAGGTTGAGATTTCTCTCCTCCGTATGAGCGGCCATACGCAAGGCATAGTGGGCTATCCAGTCGGCGTTGACGGAACCATCATAAGTCAGGAAAACGGGCATCAACTTCTCCGTTATTCGGTTCGACGTCCATAAGGGCCATTGGGCGATTATCTTTACCGCCTCCCGTGACTGAGCGATTTACAAGTCTCTGAAACAACAATATGTAGCGAGGAAACCGAGCTTGGCCATGTGGCATGTAGTCGCTGGCGTCGACAGTTTTGATCGCCGGGAAGCGCGAGAAACTTATATTGCGGTTAATTATTCGAAACATAGTTGTTTCAACAAAATCCACTTTGGTTCAGATGGAAGACTGGCGAACCCCTCCCTCCGGTTCCGTCAAAAGCTTTCCGGAACATTTGGGGCTGACGCGTCGAAGTTACGCAATCAGGTTCTCCAGAAAACGTCTGCGCCAAGCCGTAACGTCGTTTCGACGCAAGACCTTGATCATGGTATCCCATCGAGCCTGCCGTTCGGCCCACGGCATGTGAAATCCTTGGTGGATCGCGTCTACCGTCGAGTCTGGATCGTAGGGATTGACCAGGATCGCGGCGAAGTCATGGACGACACCCTGTTCGACCGCTTCGGGTCATAAGCAGACCGGGTCACGGCCTTGCAATTTGATCTGCTAATCCCCTCAAAACAGACATCATCGCCCAGAAGGTCCGATAGCGCATGAAAGCGGACGCAAATCGGTACTTTGAAAGTGGTCCACCAATAGCCAAGTAAGAGACATCATTTTTCTGGCAGGCCCAAATCTCTTAGAGCCGTCACATGGTTGTCCCCATGTCGACCCACCGGATAATTATGCATCAGCATTAATCTTGTTTTTTTCTGCAAAAGTAGAAAAACGGTTTTCCACAAATTGTAACTTGGGAAATTGCGTTTTGCAGCAAAAACGCTGATCTGTCTGGCCGGAAAACAGAGAGGTGATCAGCTTCCCATCACGAGGTTTGGTAGCCAGAGGATAATGCCGGGGAAGGCCAGCAACAGCCCCACAGTTACGACATCGGCTACGAAAAACGGCGCAATCCCCTTGAAGACATCTTGCAGGGGTATGTCCGGTCGCACGCCATTGACGACATAACAGTTCAGGCCAATGGGCGGTGTAATCAGACAAATCTCTGCCATCTTAACCACAATGATGCCAAACCAGATGGGATCAAATCCCAAGGCAATAACAGCCGGGTAGACCACGGGCAAGGTCAACAACAGCATGCCGATGGCGTCCATGAACATGCCTAATACGGCATAGAAAAGCAGAATACCGATCATGATCAACATGGGTGGCAGCGGTAGACCAACGACCCAGGTGGCAAAGGCTTCAGGCAGTCCGGCAAAACCCAGAAAGCGCACGAAAGCCAACACACCCCAGATAATCGAAAAGATCATCGCTGTCAGTTTTGCCGTATCCAGCAGGGCTTCCTGAAAGGATTTCCAGCGCATGCCGTGCAGCAGGGCAACGACGAAAACAACGCCTGCCCCCAATGCGCCAGCTTCGGTTGGCGTGGCCCAGCCAAGATATAGAGATGAAAAAATAATGCCAATAACGAAGACGATTGGCAACGTTCCGGGGATCGCCCGAAACCGTTCTCCCCAACTGTAACCACCTACGGCAGGTGCTGATTCCGGGTTCTTCTTGGCCATGCCGATAATCATAACAACATAGATCAGGGCAGAGAAAACACCGGGAATAAAACCTGCCAGCAGCAAGGCCCCAACTGATTGTTCAACGATCACCGCATAGATCACCAGAATAGCGCTTGGTGGAATCAGCGAGGCCAGTGTGCCGCCCGCAGCAACAACACCTGCGGCAAGTTTCCGGTCATAGCCATATTTCAGCATTTCGGGGATGGCAATGCGGCTGAAAACTGCGGCCGTGGCTGTGCTGGCACCGGAGACAGCGGCAAAGCCTGCTGCCGCAAAGACAGACGCGACGGCTAGTCCACCAGGCACCCAGCCAATCCACTTGCGTGCAGCGTCGAAAATGGCGTTGGTGAAACCGGCATGGAAAGCCAGAAAGCCGATAAGAATGAACATCGGCAGAACGCTCAGGGTGTAGGAAACTGATTTGGAGTGCGGGATGGTGCCGATGATACCGGCCCCTGCATCCCAGCCAACGATGGCAACAAGCCCCCCTAACCCGACTAATGATGCTGCATAAACAACGCGCATGCCCGTAAATACAAGGAAGACAAGAACGCCGACGCCGATAAGACCAATATCGCTTTCATCCATTATTTGAGCTCCTCGTCCACGAGGGCGTCTTCAATTTCATGGACAGCCTGCTCTTCCACGGATTCGACGATCGGCACGGCAACGGGTTTGGCTTCAGGATTTCGAAACAATCTCATAAAGCCAAGAAGCTGGACAAAAAGCCTGAGCCACAAAAGTGAAAAGGCGATTGGCACCACCGCTTTGGACGGCCACATGGGCAATTCAGAATCAATTGTACTGTCGCCAATGGTAAAGGCGCGCATGGTATGGTCATAGCCATAGATAATGAGAACGCTGATGATGATCAGGGCACCGACCGTGCCCATAATCTCCATACTCCATCGTGTGCGCAGACGAACTTTTGTCAGAAACAATTCCATGCGCACATGGGTGCCGGTGCGTTGGCAATAGGCGGCGCCCATAAAGGCAAAAACCGCCATGGAAACCTCAACCCAATCGATATAGCCGGCGACAGGAATATTGAAGACCTGCCGACCCACAACCTGAAATATCCCGAGGATCATCAAGCCAAAAATAAACAGACCGGCAATCAGATTGAACAGGTTTTCCACCGGGATCAGCCAGCGATCAAAAGCCACCAACATACCAACAGATGTGTCATTGCCCGCGTCCGTCATCGCCGGAACCCCCCTTGGAAAAAAATGGGCCACTCCCGCAGGAGCGGCCCATTCAGAACACTTACTTTACGCTTGCAGCAACATCAAAGACAGTCTTGAGAACACTGGCAGCATCAAATTTGCCCTTGTTCTTTGCAACCCACTCATCCCAGACAGGCTTGCCAGCCTTGGCGTGGAACTTGGCCAATTCGTCAGCCGGATAAACGATTTCCTTCAGGTTTGCTTTGAAGTTCGGCAGGTTTTTCAGGTCATGCTTCTTGTAGGCAGCAATTGAAGCCTGATCGACCTCGTCAATCGAATCCTGCAACAGTTTTTGATACTGTGCTGGCAGTTTGGCATAGGCATCTTTGTTGAAGATGATCGGGCATTCCGCCGTTCCCGGTGACAGGTTGCCGGTGTACCACTGCGAGACTTCGTCAATCTTGTAGGCTGCGAAGGCATAGGTGAACGGGAACGACACCGCATCAATCGTGCCGCGCTGGATTGCTGTATAAACTTCGGGGGCTGGCATGGTCGTACGGGTCGAGCCCAACAATTCCATGGCCGTTCCAATGCCGCCACCGGCACGGACACGCTTGCCATCCCAGTCAGCTATCTTCATGGGTGGGGCACCCTTACCCATCAATTGATAGGTTGGCAGCAAAGTCGTGGTATAGGCCATGGCATTCCAGCGATCCATGTCTGCAACCAATGCCGGGTGCTTCAAAAGAGCCTTGCGCACAGCCAGAGAGCTTTTCCAGTCTGTCATGGGCAGGAACGGCAAAGAAAAGATCATATAAGCCGGATTCTTGCCAGGGCTATAAAAGTTACAGAAGGTTGCTGCCTGGAATGCACCAAGCTTGATTCCATCCAGGTTTTCTTTCGACTTGGAAAGCGCTGCACCATAATGAATTTTGTAGATGAATTTACCGCCGGTCTTCTCCTTGAGAATCTCGGCAAGCTTTTCAGCAGACGCTGTAAAGGCTCGCTTCTTTCCCCAGACCGAATGATTCCACTTCACTGCAGGTCCATCCACCATCGCAGCGATTGCGGACCCAGATACAAAGGCGCTCGCCCCCAACACCAAGGCAGTCGCCTTGAAACCCGTCATAATTCCCATATCGTTTTCTCCCTGATTTTATTTTATCCTGGTTGATCTTCCACCAAGCAGGACAAAAAGGAAATAGATCGAAAATAATTACGTATATGCGAACTTTTTCAACCACTTTCAGGGCTCAAATGAAAATCACAAAAAAGGCCCGACTTTGATGTTCGCCAATTGTCGGGTATTTCCGAATATATCTTTCGGGCGCAAGCTAGTTCGCCAACCTGAATTTGCCGGGCGGCATCATCGATATTGGAAGAAGTCAGATTACCAAGGCCCAGGTAATGAAAACAATCACAGAAATGGCAATCAGATTGAGCAGAAAACCGGCCTTGGCCATCTGGGCCACCGTCAGTTTTTCGCTGGAGAAAATGATGGCGTTTGGCGGCGTCGCTACGGGCATCATGAAGGCGCAGGAGGCCGCCAGGGCCACGGGGATGATGAGTTCGAGGGGAGCAATGCCTGCGCTCACCGCTACCGTGGCGACGATGGGCAGGAAAACCGCTGTGGTCGCCGTGTTGGAGGTGATCTCGGTCAAGAATACGATCAGGGTCGCCACAGCGACCACCAGGACGATGGTCGGAAAGCCTTCCAACCCAACCAGACCCCGGCCGACGATATCCGCCAACCCACTCCTGGAAATGGCCTCGGCAAGGCTTAAGCCTCCACCAAAAAGCAGCAGCACGCCCCAGGGCAGAGAGACGGCCCGGTTCCAGGTCAAAAGGCTGGTTCCAATTCCCTTGGTGGTGGGAATAATGAAAAGTGACAGAGCGCCGATCAGGGCGATGCCGGAATCGGTCAGGCCCATGCCGGGAAAGGCCATAGTGATCAAGGGTCGGAAAATCCAACTCAAAGCCGTGAGGACGAAAATGGCCAGCACACGTTTTTCCTCGATGGTCATGGGTCCCAGGGCTTTTAATTCGTCCCTGATGACTTCATCGGCGCCGGGAATGGGGCGGCGCGACACGGGGCAAGTGACCCGGGTCAGTAACAGCCAAGCCAGCGGAAGCATGATCAGAACGACGGGTAAGCCGATGGCCATCCATTTGGCGAACCCCACTTCGACGCCGAACCGTTCCTGGGCGAAGGCTGCCAGCAGGGCATTGGGCGGGGATCCCACCAAGGTGCCGACGCCGCCGATACTGGCGGAATAGGCGACCCCCAGCAGCAGGGCCGTCGCCGTTTTATCGGCAGTCTGCTGATCCATCTTATCGGTCAGCACACTGATGATGGAAATAGCGATGGGCAACATCATGACTGTGGTCGCCGTATTACTGACCCACATGCTCAATGTGGCCGTGGCCAGCATGAAGCCGGCGATCAGATAATCGGGCCTTGTGCCGAAGGCCCGCACGATCAGGAGGGCGATGCGTTTGTGCAGATTCCAGGCTTCGATGGCCTTGGCTATCATGAAGCCGCCCATGAACAGAAAAATCAGCGGATGGGCGTACGGTGCGGCAGAAGTCTTGAAATCAGAAAGGCCCAGGACCGGGAAGACGATCAGAGGCAAGAGAGCGGTCACGGAAACCGGCAAGGCTTCAGTCAGCCACCAAAAAGCCATCCAGAGAGCGACACCGAGCACCTTCCAGGCCTCCGGCGAAAAACCTTCCGGTACAGGCGACATGATGACGCCCATTCCCAGAACGGTTCCGGCGAGCACCGTGACAGGACGCAGAGAATTCTTCGTGGAATCTTTGGATTGTTTCAACATCATTAAAAGACCAGGAGACGATGTACGCCAGATCGATCACCATTAGGTGGTTGATTGATTTTCATTTTTTCCAATGAGCAGGTTGGTCCAGGGAATGAAGAATATGGCTTCTCCTGATAGCGTTGCCGGCTTCTGGCAGCCATTTTATTTCACTGTCACACAGGTGCAATCAGCCTGGCCACTGACCTTGTGTGAAACACTGCCAAACAGCAGTCCCTTGAAATCACTCAGGCCGCGACTGCCCAGAATGATCATGTCAGCCTTGCATTTCGCTGCCGTATTGAGAATTACGTCTGCCGGGTCGCCTTCAGTAATCATTGACGTTACTTTTTTCACGCCAGCCTTGGATGTTATTTTTTCAGCGCGCGCAATAATCTGTTGGCCAATTGCCGCGACAAGTTCCCTGGGTGGCGGCGCGAAACCAGCACCTCCGGCAGTCCCCATGCCTGCTGTGGCAACACCCAATTGAAAATCGATTTCGTAATTATCCAGCAGATCCCGGAGTTTTTTTGGAAGACCGCTTCGGGTTGCAACTGCATGCAGGGTTTCCGACCCGACGTTAAACAAAGGCACATGCAACAAAATCAACTTTGCGCCGTATTTGGCGCCAAGGTCACTTGCCAGAGTCAAAGCTTTTTTTGCGTGGTCAGAACCGTCCGTTGCGACAAGTATAGTACGTATCATTCTGTATACCTTTGTTTTCAGGCTGTTCCTGCATTTATTCTTTGTTGGGGAATCTTGCCTGAGAGGTGAAAATGCTGGTTCAATATTAGTGCTGATTCACGAGCCTGAATCAACTGCTCAGTCCTGCTTATGTGGTTCAGCGTAAATGTTAGGGTATGCCCGGTTTCAGGTCCATGGGGACGATGGCTTGCAGGACTGGGGGGTAGAAGCCCGGCACAGGCGGGGCCAGAGCAAATCGAAATGGTCAGTGGGGTGTTCTCCCTGACAATGCCACCTGTTTCAATGCGTCGTCATGCCGCATTTTTTGTGGAACCATCCCGGCCAAAAAATACCTATACTCTTAAGGGTAGGCAATTTCCCGTTCTCATGACGGGTCATCTATTCAAGGAGGTATGATCATGCCGCTTGGTACGCTTGAGCTTGATATCCAGGATGAATTTGGCCCTCAAAAAATCATCCATGTTTACGAACCGGGTGTTGGTCTGAACGGTGTTCTGGTTGTGGATAACACGGCGGCCGGACCCTCCATCGGCGGCACGCGCATGGCCCCTGATGTCACCGTAGCGGAATGTTTTCGGCTGGCCCGGGCCATGACCCTGAAAAATGCCGCTGCAGGCCTGCCTCATGGTGGTGGCAAGTCGGTCATTCTGGGTGACCCCAGGATGCCGCGCGAACAGAAAGAAAAAATCATTCGCGCCTTTGCTGCGGCCCTGGCCGGTGAGAGTGGTTACATTTTCGGCCCCGACATGGGCACCAACGAAACCTGTATGGCCTGGATTCATGACGAAATAGGTCGCGCCGTTGGCCTGCCTCGGGAAATTGGTGGTATTCCACTGGATGATTTGGGGGCAACAGGATACGGGCTCTTGCACGCCGTGGAAGCGGCGTTGCCTTATGCAGGATTTGATCTGGATGGCGCGCGGGTTGTGGTTCAGGGCTTTGGCGCGGTCGGTATTTTTGCCGCCCGCTTTCTACAGGAAAAAGGGGCTGTTTTGATCGCCGCTTCTGATTCGCAGGGCGCCATTGAAAATGCCGAAGGCCTGGATGTTGAAAAGCTGATTTTGCATAAACAGGGTGGCGAAGAGGTTTCGACATTCAGCGGCGGCAGCAAGGCAGATCGTGATTCTGTTATCGATGTGGCCTGCGAAATCTGGGTGCCCGCAGCCCGACCAGACGTGATTACTGCCGACAATGTAGATCGCCTGAAAACAAGAATCGTGGCTCAGGGGGCGAACATCGCCTTGACCGCTGAAGCAGAGGCAACACTGCATGCCCGGGGCGTAATTTCCTTGCCGGACTTCATTGCCAATGCCGGTGGCGTCATCTGCGGGGCGATGGAATACCACGGCGTCAGCGAGGCTGCGGCCTTTGAAGCTATCGCTGACCGTATTTCGAGAAATACCGATGAGGTTCTTAAACGATCAAAAGCGGATGGTGTTTTGCCCCGTGAGTCAGCGAGCAATATGGCTATGGAGCGGGTCAGGGCCGCGATGGCCAATCGGCGCTGGTCAATTTCGCAAGGTGCGGTCTGAACTGAAAGAGAGGCGCACACATGTATCGTATTCGCTTTCACGGACGCGGCGGCCAGGGCATGAAGACAGCCAGCCGGATTTTGGGAACGGCATTGTTCAGGGGTGGTTTCCAGGTTCAGGATGCACCCCGGTATGGAGCCGAAAGACGTGGCGCACCGATGTTTGCCTTTGTCCGGGCGGCACGAGAGCCCATCCTCGAACGCGGTATCATCACAAATCCGGACCTTGTTTTGGTCGCAGATGATTCCCTTGTTGGCATCCCGGCAGCCGGGGTCATGGCCGGGTTACGGACTGACACTGTGTTGGCCATAGCCAGTGATACCGATGCTGATACCTGGCGGCATCGTCTACACATCAATAATCCGGTGGTGATCCTGCCTGGCATAGATACAGATGATGACGACACACACATTCCGGATACATCCGCGCAATGCGCCGGGGCAGCAGCGGCTCTGATTGGCAAGGTTTCCCGCGTTGTACTGACAGAAGCCGTCACGGAAGAAACATCAGGCTTTGGTGCCTTGGCGCTGGAAGCCAATCTGGAAACGGCGCTGGCAGCCTTTGATGCCATTGGCCTTCAGACGGGGTCGGTGGTTGAAGGTGCGGCCTACGACGTCGCCTCTTCCGTTCGACCCGACTGGGTTGATTTGTCTGCCGAGGCTTCCGCCGTGGCAGCACCAAATATTTATGCAGCACTGACCAGTGTCCAGGTGCGCACCGGCTTGTGGCGAACCCTGCGACCGTTACTTGAAAGGGACAAGTGCAAAAGATGTCACTGGGTCTGCGGCAGTTACTGTCCTGATGGTGTTATCGCAGTGGACGATGCCGGTTACCCGGAAATCGATTATGAACATTGCAAGGGCTGCATGATCTGTGTGGCGCAATGTCCGGCCCATGCACTGGTCGCTGTGGCCGAAGAAGAATACCGGACAGCAAAGGGAGATGGGGCATGACGGCAAAATTGTTAACCGGAAACGCTGCTGCTGCCTGGGGTGCCAGGCTTGCTGGCGTCGATTACCTGCCGGCTTTCCCGATCACACCGCAAACCGAAATTATTGAGACCATGGCACGCTGGTCCAGCGAAGGGAAAGTGCCCTGTAAAATGGTTATGTTCGAATCCGAACATTCCATGATCACCGCAGCCGGCGCGGCGGCATCAACCGGCGTGCGTGTTTTTTCCGCCACGTCCAGCCAGGGTTTGTTGCATGGCATGGAAATGCTTTACACCGTTGCCGGTTGGCGAGTGCCATTTGTATTGGCCAACGTTTCGCGCGGCCTGGCGTCACCGATTACCCTGGAAGCCGACCACAACGACGTCATGGCAGCACGGGATTGTGGGTTTTTGCAGTTTCATGCGGCGACCTGTCAGGAAGTTGTCGACCTGATGTTGATGGCCTACCGCGTGTCTGAAGACCGCGCTGTGCGCCTGCCCGTCCTGGTCAATCTGGATGGATTCTACCTGTCCTTCACGCGTGAACCGGTGGTTCTGCCAGATGAGCAGGCCGTGGCAAAATTCCTGCCGCCCTTCCACCATGCAGATGGCGAGTTCCGGGCCGGGCATCCCACCAGTCGGGCCGTCGCAGTCCTTGGCAGCGGACCTTATTCCTATTTTCGTTACGAAGCGCACCTGGCGGCACTGGAGGCCTTGCCGGTTTTTGACAATGCCGCCGCCGAATTTGAACAGGCTTTTGGCCGCCGTTATCGTGCAGTGGATTGTTATAAGGCCGATGACGCCGAAGTGGTGATTGTCATGATCGGCTCCTTCAGCACCAAAGCTCGGGACGCCGTCGACCAACTGCGAAAGGCTGGTCACAAGGTAGGCCTCGTCCGTCCGGTGCTATTGCGCCCCTTCCCGGAGGAGGAATTGCGCAAGGCGCTGATTGGTAAAAAAGGTGTCGCCGTGATTGATCAGAACCTGGCCCCGGGTCGGGGCGGGGTGTTGCATATGGAAGTCCGCTCCACCCTTTTCGGGTCGACCAATGCCCCGGCGGTCGTTTGCAGCTACATCGGTGGACTGGGCGGGCGGGATATCGGACCGGCTGAGTTCTATCGCATTGTCGAGGAAACCACGGCCGCGGCAGGTGATGGCAAGACGCCACCCCCAAGATTGCTTTATGCCCAAGCGGAGTTGAGCGAAATGCGCAAGCTTCAGGCCATTGCGCATATAGAAAGGACAGAGGAGGTAACAAGCCATGAATGATACCACCTTTAACAGGGCTCGTGATTTGCCAACGGCGCATTTGCTCGGCGCCGGAACCGCCATGTGCGCCGGGTGCGGTGGACTGGGGGCCGTCCGTGAAGTTTATGATGTGCTGGGGGAAGACACTGTTTTTGTTAACGCCGCTGGCTGCATGACCATGCTGTCGGTTTATCCATTCACACCGTTTCGGGGTTCCTGGTTGTATACCGCCATGGCATCGGCCCCTGCGGGGGCGCAAGGGGTCCGTGACGCTCTGGACATCCGCCTGGCCAAGGGTGAAATAAGTAAGGACGAAGACCTGCAGGTTGTTGTCCTGACTGGCGATGGCTCGGCCTACGGCATGGGTCTGTCGGCAACGTCAGCGGCAATCGATCGCGGGCTCGATTTTATCTATCTTTGTTACGATAACGAAGGTTATGGCAACACCGGTCAGCAAACCTCTGCCGGGTCGCCGCATGGTGCCCGCACGGCAACCGATCCGGCCTCCTCCGCTGTGGCAGGATATAAAAAGGACCTGTTTTCGATCTGGGCCGCCAACAAGCCGACCTATGTGGCGACGGTTGTCGCCAGCGAACCATTGGACCTGGCGCGCAAGATTGAAGAAGCACGCGCCCTGGAAGGCCCCCGCATGATTATCGCCCTGGCCCCCTGTCCGACCGGTTGGGGGTTCGAGCCTTCACAGTCGGCAGAAATTGGCAGGCTGGCCGTCAAGACCGGGATCTGGCCCCTGAAAAAATGGCAGAACGGAAAGCTGGTCCATACGCGCGTGCCGCATCCGCGCTTGCCGGTGGAAGACTATCTGAAAACCCAGCGCCGGTTTGCGCACTTGTTTGAACCCCGGCGTGACGAAGTTCAACTGGCTGAAATCCAGGCATCTGTTGATGACTATTGGCGTGAAATTGAAGAGGCCAAATCCAGTAGTCGGGGAGATTAAAGGTGCTTGATGACGGAGCCTGAGTCGAATTCTGGAATGCAGCCTGCCGGATGGCATAGTCGTACGGTCAAGGATGTTCGGGATGAATTGGGCAGCGATGATATGGGCCTTGGCGCAGAGGTGGTGCTGGCGCGTTTGTCTGTGCATGGACCCAACCTTCTCAAACCGGCAAAACGCAGCGGGCCAGTTGTTCGGTTTCTGGCGCAGTTCAATAACATGCTGCTTTATGTGCTGATCGGGTCGGCTGTGGTAACAGCCTTGCTGGAACAGTGGGTCGACACCGGTGTGATTGTCGGCGTGGTTGTTATCAACGCCATCGTCGGCTTTGTCCAGGAGGGCAAATCGGAGCGCGCACTGGAGGCCATCCAGAATATGCTGTCGCCGCAGTCCCGGGTGCGCCGGGGCGGCAAGATCCTGACGGTCCCGGCGGAAGACCTGGTGCCGGGTGACATTGTCCTGGTGCAGTCGGGTGATCGAGTTCCCGCGGACCTGCGTCTGTTTGACGTAAAAAGCCTGCAGATACAAGAATCAGCCCTGACCGGCGAATCAGAAGCAGTGGAAAAGGCGACTGAACCGGTTGATCCATCCTGCGGTCCGGGCGACCGGCGTTGTATGGCTTTTGCCGGAACGGTTGTTACCTACGGCAAGGGCACCGGCGTTGTTGTCGAAACGGCCGAGCGAACCGAAATCGGCAAGGTCAGTTCGATGATTTCCGGGGTGCAGGCACTGGCCACACCGTTGCTGCGCAAGATCGACATATTCAGTCGCTGGCTCTCACTGGCCATTCTGGCGATCTCTGTGGCCACCTTCCTCTATGGCCATCTACTCCAGGGATATCGGCTCGACGAGATGTTCATGGCCGTGGTCGGGCTGGCGGTAGCTGCAATCCCTGAAGGACTGCCTGCGGTCATGACGATTACCCTGGCCATCGGTGTGACCCGCATGGCGCGGCGCAATGCCATCATCCGCCGGTTGCCGGCAGTAGAAACCCTGGGCTCGGTTACCGTGATTTGCTCTGATAAAACCGGCACCCTCACCCATAACGAATTGATGGTGCAGACTGTCGTCACCGCCCGCGATAGCTATACGGT
Organism: Alphaproteobacteria bacterium; assembly: GCA_018650465.1. Classification (GTDB taxonomy): domain Bacteria; phylum Pseudomonadota; class Alphaproteobacteria; order UBA2966; family UBA2966; genus JABILA01. Next base: position 32,514 of record JABIFY010000024.1, on the reverse strand, counting down.
TACCGGCAGTGGTTACGCGCCGGTTGGTGAATTCCATTTGAATGATGAACCGGTTCTGGCCAATCGGCATTCGGATCTGGTCACGGCAGCCCGGGCGGCCGTTTTGTGCAACGATGCCGAACTGGTTGATATGGACGGACACTGGCATCTACAAGGCAACCCCACGGACGGGGCGCTGATGGCGGTGGGCATGAAAGCCGGATTGGATGTCCAGCTTGAACAGGCATTACGGCCCAGAACGGATTTGATCCCGTTTGAATCCGTGCACAAATTCATGGCGACCCTGAATCACGATCACGAAGGTCATGGTCTGATCTACGTCAAAGGTGCGCCGGAACGTATCCTTGAAATGTGTATCTTCCAGCGCAGCAACGAATCAGAAGATGCTCTTGATCGGGATTATTGGCTCGGACAAATCGAAATGATGGCCTCCGGGGCGCAACGGGTTTTGGCCATCGCCAGTCGGGCGACAGACCCCGATCATTTGCATCTGCGCTTCGACGATGTGGAACATGACCTGACACTGATTGCCATGTTCGGCCTGATTGATCCGCCTCGGAGCGAGGCCATTCAAGCGGTCAACCAGTGCCTGGCGTCAGGCACCCTGGTCAAGATGATTACCGGGGATCATGCGACAACGGCCAGAGCCATTGGCAGTCAGTTCGGGCTTGGCCATGATCATCAAGTGCTGTCTGGCAGCGATCTGGATAAAATGTCCGATGGGGACTTCAGCATCGCCGCCAGAGACGCCGACGTTTTTGCCCGCACCAGCCCGGCCCACAAATTGCGGCTTGTTGAGGTGCTGCAGGCCCAGGGACATATCGTCGCCATGACCGGTGATGGCGTGAACGATGCGCCAGCTCTGAAACGCGCCGATATTGGCATCGCCATGGGCCGCAAGGGAACAGACGCCGCCCGCGAAGCCGCCGAGATGGTGCTCACAGACGATAACTTTTCTTCGATCATGCATGCAGTGGAAGAAGGCCGCACAGTCTATGACAATCTGCGCAAAAGCATTTTATTTCTTCTGCCCGTCAGTGGCGGTCAGGCCCTGACGATCCTCGCCGCTGTCATGCTGGCCCAGGAGTATCCGATCACACCGGTGCAAATACTCTGGGTAAATATGGTTACGGCAGTCACACTGGGTCTGGCCCTGGCTTTTGAACAGTCTGAGATCGATGTGATGTCACGTCCACCCCGAACGCCGGATGCCTCTATTCTGTCCCCTCTGATGACCTGGCGAACAATTTACGTGTCTATCCTGCTGCTGGCCGGGGCATTTGGATTGTTCGAATGGCAACGGACCCTGGGAGCTGGCCTGGAGACAGCCCGGACGGTGGCGGTCAACGCATTGGTCATGGGTGAAATCGGCTATCTGTTCAGCTGCCGACGCATTGCCGGTAACTCCTGGAACAGAAGCGGGTTAACCGACAGTAAACCAGTACTGATCGCGGTTGCCTTGGTCGTCCTGTTTCAATTAGTGTTTACCTATCTGCCGGTCATGCAAACCCTGTTTGGCGTCACGCCAATCGATGCCTTTGACTGGATCGCAGTTTTCCTTTTTGGCCTGCTGCTGTTTTCCCTGGTGGAACTGGAGAAGGCCGTTGCCCGACGATTTAAAGCCATCACACAGGCTCAGGCGAAATAACCAAGAGATCAAAATGATAATCGGTGCAAAAACTTCGAGCCCTCTGTCTCCGGATCAACTTTACAGTCGTTGTGATCCGCAATCGCTGCCTTTTGCAACGACCGATGAGGTCAAAAACACCCAAGGGGTTCTCGGTCAGGCGCGGGCCATGGAAGCGACGCGTTTTGGGCTCGGTATTCGGCGCCCTGCCTACAATCTGTTTGTGCATGGCCCGGAAGGAACGGGCCGTCACTCCACGATCCGCGAAATCCTGGACCAACGCGCCGCAGCCGAACCGGTGCCCTCTGACTGGTGCCTGGTCAACAACTTTGTTGATGCCCACCGCCCGACGGCGATCGAATTGCCACCGGGTCAGGGGCTTCGACTGCGGGATGCCGTAGCCCGACTTGTGGACGAACTGAAATCCGCGATCCCGTCCGCCTTTGAAGCTGAAGACTACCGCACCCGGCGGGAAGCCATAGAAGAGACCTTCAAGGAACGCCAGGAAGTTGTCTTTGCGGAACTGCAGGAACGGGCCGGGCAAAAAAACATCACCTTGTTAAAAACACCCGTTGGACTGGCGTTGGCACCCGTCAAAGGGGACGAAGTCATCAACCCGGAGGCGTTCGCCAAACTGCCTGAAGCCGAACGCAACAAGCTGGAGGCTGATCTGGAGTTACTGCAATCCGACCTCCAGGAAATCATTCGCCAACTGCCGCAATGGGACAAGGAGCGGCGGGAAGATATTCGTGAGCTGAACCGCGAGGTCACACGCTATGCCGTTGGACACTTGTTGGATGCCCTTGAATCGGATTTCAAACTTTTCCCCGCTGTCGTCAACTACCTTGCGGCCCTGAAAACCGACGTCATCGAAAACGCCGACATATTTATTGCCCGTGGTACAGAGAACGCCGGACAGCAAGCCATGGTCGTGGCTGCCGCCGGACATGCAGAAGCGGACCTGGCCCAGCGGTATGAGGTCAATTTGCTTGTGGATAATGCCCTTTGTACAGGCGCGCCGGTGGTTTACGAAGATATGCCGACTTATGCAAACCTGGTTGGCCGGATCGAACATATCGCCGAGATGGGCGCGCTGATCACCAATTTCAGCATGATCAAGGGCGGCGCTCTGCATCGGGCCAATGGCGGTTATTTATTGATTGACGCCTACAAACTTTTAACCCAGCCCTACGCCTATGAGGGACTAAAGCGGGCCTTGATATCTGGCTTCGTTAAAATCGAATCCCTCGGTCAGGTGCTCAGCCTGGTCAGTACGGTTTCTCTGGAGCCGGAAGCCATTCCCCTCGACCTGAAAATTGTTCTGATTGGCGCGCCCCGGCTTTATTACATGCTGCACCAGCTTGATCCGGAGTTTGCCGACTTGTTCAAAGTCTCTGTCGACTATGGCCCGGATATGGACCGGGACGAAGAAAGCACGGCGACCTACGCCAACGTTATCGCCGGACTTGCGACGAAGGAAAAACTGAAGGCATTTGATGCCGGTGCTGTCGCCCGCCTGATTGAATTCAGCGCTCGTGAAGCGGATTATTGGTCCGAGAAAAGCAGCGACAGGACTGTGACAGCCGAAGACGTGCAGACGGCCATCGATACGCGCATACGGCGCGTCGACAGCCTGCGGGAACGCAGCCACGAAATGATTACACGTGGCATCAAACTTATTGATACAGATGGGTCAAGAGTCGGGCAGATAAATGCCTTGTCGGTGATGTCGCTGGGTGGTTATTCCTTTGGCGGGCCGTCGCGGATTACGGCCCGGGTCCGCATGGGCAAAGGCCAGGTCGTCGATATTGAGCGAGAAGTAGAACTGGGTGGTCCCCTGCATTCCAAGGGTGTGTTGATTCTGTCCTCCTTTCTCTCCGGGCTCTATGCCCTCGACCGTCCCCTTTCATTGTCGGCCAGTCTGGTCTTCGAACAATCCTACGGGGGCATTGATGGCGATTCAGCCTCCTCAGCTGAGCTTTACTGCCTGCTGTCGGCGCTGTCGGGGCTGCCGATCAAACAATGTTTTGCCGTGACCGGATCGGTCAACCAGAAAGGCGAAGTCCAGCCCATCGGTGGCGTCAATGAAAAGATCGAAGGCTTTTTTGATATCTGCAAGGCGCGTGGCTTCAGCCCGGGACAGGGTGTGTTGATCCCGGCCTCAAACATTTGCCACTTGATGCTACGGGCTGATGTGGTTGAGGCCTGCACAAACGGCGACTTTGCCATATATGCCGTTGAGACCATTGATCAGGGCGTGGAAATCTTGACCGGCGTTCAGAGCGGCGTTGCTGATGACAAAGGCGTCTTCCCGGAGGGCACGGTAAATGCCCTGGTTGAAACCCGCCTGCGGGATATGGCCGATGATCTGAGAAATTACAGCAGGCCGCCTGAAAGCCATAATGCAAGCCATGATGATAGTCATGATAAAATGAGCGACGGCAAGAAGGCGGATGACTGATGTTCAGACCGGGCAAGGCTTCTCTTGATCCGGAGAAACCGAGGATCCTTATTCCCCTGGATACCTCCGATGAAAGCCTGGCGGCATTAAAAATTGCGGTGCGTCTGGCATCAAGAATGCGGGCCAGACTGGAAGGTTTGTTTATCGAAGATGACAATCTGCTCCGTGCGGGAGAACTGTCTTGCTGTCAGGTTGTGCATAGCGTCACGGCGACGGCGTCAAGCTTTGACCGGGCAGACATGGAACGCCAGCTTCGCCTTGCCGCCCGTCGCGCCCGGGCTTCTCTGGTGGCAGAAACATCGGAACAGGGCCTGGACTGGACCTTCCGGGTGGATCGCGGTGACGTGATGACACGCACTTTGGCGGCGGCGATGGATGTGGATCTGATCGTCATGGGGCGTAGCAGTGGCCGCCTCGGACAAGGCCAACGACTGAGCTCGATGTCTCGTCAGTTACTGCAGGGATCTACGGCTGTTTTGGTCGCTGGATCCCGACGGTATCATGGCTCGGTTGCCTGTCTGTATGATGGGAGTAGTCTCGCTGAGCGGGCGCTTGAAGTTTCCATCCAGGTATCCTCTCGGGACGGGGGACGGCTGCTTGTTCTGTTGACAAGATCATCCGACGGGCGGGGCCGGGTAGAAGAACTGGCACGGGGCAAGGGTCTTGAAATTGACTTTGAGACCCTGCCGGACAGTCAACTCCACAGCCTGCAATCTGTTCTCCACCGTGTGCCAATTGAACTGCTGGTGTTGCCCAACAGCCTTCCTGCCCTCATCGAAACCGGTATGGAAACTATCGCCTCAACGTTCGACGTCCCCGTACTGGTGATCGGCGACAAAGGCTGAACGTTACGGATTTCCGATTTCCTGACAGCTCAGATTTTTCATGAACAGCCCCCTGGTGGAGCGGAATTTTGCGGGCATTTTGTAGCTTTTTGGATGCATTAAGCGGCAAATCGGGTACACTTTGGCTTCAGTTGGAGCGAATTTGCTATGGAAAACCTGATCAGTGTCGCCAAGGCGTCGAAATTACTCGGGATCAAGCGATCGGAGTTGAATGAGCAACTTCGGGCGGCCGAGATTCCGACTTTTGAAGGCAATGTGGATTTCGAGGCGGTCAAAGCCATCGCTCCGGCAATCAGCTTGTGTGAATCGGAAATTCTCGACCGGGTGCGCTATATCCGCGAGAACGGGCAAAAAACTGACCGCCACGATGTTGAAAACAGGACCGTGCAGGAGCTGGCGGCGGAGGTCAGAAAATTGCGCACGGATCTGATGGTCGAGCAACGCACGGCTGATCATTACGAGCAAATCCTGGTCGACCTGGCACGCAAGCTGGGCGAATTACAGTCGTCAGATAATGAAGAAACAAAGGCGACCGCCCTTGGCCTTTGCGAATGGTTACGCGAAAATATTCGCTCCTGAAATCTCCTGCTTCACATTCTCGTCGATATATGGCGTTGTCTTGTCTTAAACTTGGACACCCGATGACCGGGGTTATTGTCGGCGACGTGCAGGCAGCCTAAACTACAACCCATGTCGACATACAAATCAGACAGCTCAAACCCGATCACGGTCGTTATATTGGTAATCCTGATTACCTTTTGTTTAAGCACGATACCGCGGGCTATCGCTCAGGACAGTGGATCACGGGCAACGATCGAACTGTTCAAGGGGGCTGAAAAAAACGATCTGGAAATGGTCAAACGGGCGATTTATGCCGGCGCCAATCTGCGGGCCCGCAATTCACTTGGCCAGCGCGCCCACGATGTGGCGGTGGATCTGAACAATATGGAAGTCGCCCATTATATTCTGAGCATGCGTCCGAGGGCACCAAAACGCCGGGTTCGGATTGTGGCGCCCCAAGTTGCAGCCCCTGCCCCGGCCAAACTGCCGCCGCCCGTCAAACCCCTGGCGTTAGCCAAACCAAAGGCGTCAGCCAAACCCAAACCTGTCCCGCGAAAGACGATAAAACCCAAAGCATCGCCAAATGCGTCTGATCTGAACAAACCCGTTGTAGCCGCCATCAGAAAAAAACAATCCGCAGAAATCAGAGAACAGGCAGATGCGCTGAAGGCGGTCGCTGTTGCAACGCCTATTGTGAAACCTGCTGTGAAACCAGTCGTGAAATCTGTTGCGAAACCTGTTGTGAAATCTGTTTCAAAGCCAACTGTCACGAAGGTTCCGCCAAAACCAACTTCCAAGGTGGCCAACATCGCGCCTGCTTCAGTGGCAAAAGCCAAACCTTTCAAACCTGTCAAACCAGTCAAACCTGTCAAACCTGTCAAACCTGTCAAACCTGGCGAATTCTATTTTTTCGGCAATCCCATCCCACTAAAAAGCAATGCCAGAATGCGTTGTCTGGACAAGCCAGGCGGCATCCGGGTTTGCCTGCAGTCCTTGAAATGGCCAAAACAACTTGCTACCTGGTTCAATGTCGACACGGTTTATTACGATGGCGCGCAATCCCTTGTGATGTATGAAGGCGGGCAGTTGAAACAGATCCATGTTTTGTTTAAACGGGCTGGATATGTGCCAATTGTAAATTATCTCGGCAACCAGTTATCAGGCGCAGGCCAGTCCGGATCCTTGAAAAAGAGCGAAACCGTGCAAGTTTATCTCACCAGGGAGAACCGCATTGCCACCTGGAGCGGCCTGAAGGGCAGCTGGCCTGATAGCCTGGAAGTTCGTGAGCTGGACAGTCTGCGTTGGTCCGATTTGCCGGACGAACAACACGGTGTCATTCGGGTCATGAAAAAAGGAGCCGATCCAATTTTCAAACATGTTTCTTCTGCCGACTTTATGCTCGGCTTTATTTCCCTTCGCAGTAAAAAATAGATTCCTTTCTAACCGAGTTTCCATGCCCCAGATTTCTTATGTAATCACCGTTTACAACAAGGCTGAATTCCTGCCGGCCGTCGCCGCTGCCTTAAAGAGCCAGAAAGGTCTTGGCGAGGTCGAAGCCATTTTTGTAGACGATGGTTCCACAGATGATTCGCCCGCCGTATTACAAGACATAGTTTCGGACTGGCCAGCAGCCCGGGTAATCAGCCAGGTTAACAGTGGCCCTGCCCCGGCGACCAACGCCGGTATCTTTGCCGCCACAGGCCAATGGATCAAGATCATGGATGGCGACGATGTTTTGCATGAAGACGCCACACGGGCCTTGTTGGATGCAGCGGAAAAATTCGGCACCCGTTTTGCCTTTGGCAATATTGCCCTGGTGCCCTGGAAAGTTGCCCAACACGGGAAAGACGCGCAACCCGTCATCCCGAAAACGGCAGCGCCACCTTTGTCTGTTGAGGCAGAACACGACACCAGTCCGCTGGTTCATTTTGCCGAAAAGATGACCTTCAATCCTTCCTGTCTGTTGATTGAGCGAAAATTTGCCCAAGAGATCGGGGGTGTGGATATTCGGGTTTTTGCCCAGGACTATTCGCTTTATCTAAGGGCCGGCCACCGTACAACATTCGCTTATGTGCCCACCGACATTGTCTGGGCACCAGGTGCAGGCGAAGCGACAGGTCGGGTGTCTGACGATGAAGCACAAATCCTGCATGACCTGAATGCGGAGCTGGCATATTTTATTGACGAAACCCCTGATCTCGATCCGGCTGTAATGCGTCGCATGTTAACGCGCGGCACCGGGCGGGCCTGGAAATGGGCCTCACGCCGGGCCGGACATTCCTTGTTTTCACCTTATTTTTTGACCTATCTATTGTCGCGCTTGCCCACATCCCGTGACCAAGCCATCAAACGGTTGTTCTGGTCGCGGGATATCTTTCGGCGCACCAGTCCGGTGCGGATTCCGGTCAAGATCGACGGTCGCGACGCTTACAGGACCATGCCGAAGGGCAGCACAGAGAACCACTAAAAATTATTGAGAATAAAACTCGTTTTGTCCGTGCTGGTCAGTACCGCGCATCAGCAATACCTGGCGATTATTGTGGCTGACAAAGCCGAATTTCTCTGCCTGTTCAGCCGCAATTTCGCGATCAAACAAGGACGTCGTCGGCATAAACCGCATGGTCATGCCGCGGCGGGAATTCGGTGAGTGATTGGGCTCTGATCCATGCAGCAAAAAGATATCGTGCAGCGACATCTGCCCGGCTTCCAGCTCGATATCTTCAGCTTTGTTAATGTCATATTCGCTTTCCAACAATTCACGCGTCAGCGCCAGGCCGGGGCCGTCGTTGGTCCGGTGCGCCTTCAAGGTCCCATCCTTGTGTGAGCCCTTGATAACCCGAAGGCAGCCGTTCTCAGCTGTTGAAGCATCCACTGCCAGCCAGACGGTACAGGTTGCCAGGGGCCGGATCGGCCAATATTCACCATCCTGGTGCCAGGGTGTTGTTGTACCTTTCAAGGCCGGTTTGGCAAAAAAGCTTGTGTTCCAGAGGGCAAAATCCGGACCAATAATCTGTTCAACCATATCAAGGATTTCAGGCTGCTGGCTATATTCTGCAAAGCCCATGTCATGATCCAGCAAGGCAGGACAATAATCAGCATATTCCGGTTTTGCAGCCACAAGTCGGCTGTGACGGGCCCGGATATCCTCAAGCATGTCTTCTGAAACGCGGAATTCAGGCACGATATAGCCTTCTTCCTGATAGGTGCCCAGCTGGCTGTCGGTAAGCATTTTGATCCCTGTAATCAGAACTGTTTGAACCCTGAGATTAAACCACACCAGGCAAAACCAGTTCAATGCCCTGGCTATTTTGTAAAATTTTTCGGATAGCGAAAATTTTTACTTGAATGCCGCAATAAACAGGTTCATCCTTCCCGCATTGGGGCAATAAGTTTCAAATTACAGACGCCTGACAGCAAAATTTCAGGTCAACGGGAGAGATAACATGTCATTAAGGAAAACCCTTGGTGCAAGTGCCATGACACTTGCACTTGCGTTGGGTGCAAACGCTGCCGCGCAGGCCGACGACGGCCTGGTGCGCATCGCCACAGTCCCCGCCGGTGCAGAAGTGGCCGGCATCGCCATCAACGGCCTGGGTGAACTGTTTTTCAATGCCCAGCATCCGGCGGGCAAGGCCACGGTCAAGGACAATGGTCCCGCAGCAGTTATTGGCTATATCGCTGGCTTGAACATTAACAATTATACCGGCGGCAATGTTGCCATTCCCGGCAAGGATGACCGCGGTCGTGTCCATGTCGCGCAAGGTGAATATATCAAACTGGGCACTTCCGGTGAGATGATGGGTGACGGCAAACAGTTGGGTGCTGTGCATGACGCCACTGGCAAACAAATGTGGGTCAGTAACGACGTAGATTTCAACGCCTTTATCCCGCTCAGTTCAACCGAAGCCTATCTCTACACGGCCTTTGAAGGCGCCGGTCGCCTGGGCGTTTCTGGCGTTAGCCAGCTGAAATTGAAGCGCAGCAACGGGCGCTGGTCAACAGACCTCAGCCAGTCAAAGATGCTTGATCTCAGGCCAATTGGTGGTGGCTGGGTGTTGTGCTTCGGTACAATCTCACCCTGGGGCACCCCGATCATGTCCGAGGAATATTATTTCTATAATACCGGGCTGTGGAACCATCCCAACGATCACGACGACGACGAACGTCCTGGTTACAAGGGCGGTAATGACGTGAACTATCATCAGCCCAAGAAGATGGATCGTTATCTCGGCAAGACCTCTAATCCTTATCGCTATGGCTACAACATCGAAATGAATAACGCAGCCAGCGCCAACCCAACTATGGTCCGGCATTATGCCCACGGTCGTTTCAGCCACGAAAATGTCATGATCATGGCCGATGGCAAAACGCTCTATCAGTCGGACGATGACTCCGCAAAATACACCAACGAAAAATACAACTCCAACTCCGGCGGCGTATTCTTCAAGTTTGTTGCTGATACTGCTGGCGATCTGAGTGCGGGCACCTTGTATGCCGCCAGCCTCAAGCAGGACAGTGGCAGCGATCCACATACAACCGGTTTCGACGTCAGCTGGATTGAACTTGCCCACGGCAACAACGCCCAGATCGGCAAGTGGATCGACGAATACGAAGGCATTTCCCACAAGGATTATGTCGAAGGTCAAACCAACTTTATATCCGATGCCGACGTCAACAACTGGGCCGAAGGCAAATCAGGCAAAGACCTGAATGGCGATGGCAAGGTAGGCAGTTACAAAGATAACCGTCCAGCCTTCCTCGAAAGCCGCAAGGCCGCCGCGGCCCTGGGCGCTGCCAATGACTGGAACAAGATGGAAGGCGTTGCCGCTGATGGCAAAGCCGTTTATCTGGCAGCCTCCAGCATCACAGAAAGCATGGATGCAGCCTGGGGTGACATCAACTGGACATCCGGCATCAAGGACAAAACAGCCAAAGGCCAGATCGCCCTCGACAAGGAGCCTTGCGGAGCCGTCTACAAAGGTATGCTGACAGCTGATTATGACATCAAGCGTCTTGATCCCTATGTCGTCGGCAAGTTCCTCGGCAAGAAAAAAGGCTGTGATCTCAATGGCATCGCCAGCCCGGACAACATCCTGGCCACGGCAACCGGTGGCCTGATTATCGCTGAAGATGCCGGCAAACGACAACATCCAGTGGACTTTCTTTGGTTGAAGAAATAAGCGGGGCTCCGGTTGAAAAAATAAGCCGGGCTCTGGCCATACGGGTCAGAAGCTACAATAATCGGGAGGGATGCAGTGTCGCGTCCCTCCCCTTTTTTTTTGAGAGATTGCATGTCCTTCATTTTCAGCGAAATAGATTACGAAAAAGATGGCAAACAGACCGGCTTCCTGCGGTTGCCCCATTCTGTCCACCGCAGCGCCTATGGCTGGATGCCCATTCCCATCGTCATGCTGAAAAATGGCGAAGGTCCTACTGTGCTGTTGATGTCCGGCAATCATGGGGACGAATATGAAGGCCAGGTGACGATCTGCAAATTAACCCAGGAGCTGGAAGCCAGCGATATCCTGGGGCGCCTGATCATGTTGCCCATGGCGAACTACCCGGCTGCCCTGGCTGGAATGAGAACCTCTCCGGTTGATGAAGGCAACCTCAACAGGGCCTTTCCGGGCGCCAAAGACGGCACCCCGACCCAGATCATGGCGGATTATATCGAAAACACTCTGCTGCCCATGTGTGATTATCTGCTGGATATGCATGCCGGTGGATCATCGCTGGTCTATCCAACCACGGCCCTGCGACCCAAGGCAGAAACGCCGGAAGAAGACATCTTCATGGCAAAACTCCAGGAAGTCTTTGACGCGCCTTACGGCATCTTGATGGCCGCAGGAGCCGGTGCCGACCCTAGAACCTCCTCCGCTGCTGCCCAGCGTAAAGGCGTGCGCGCCATGGGCACCGAAGCTGGCGGTGCCGGTACAGTATCACCAAAAATTCTGGCTGAAGTTGACCGGGGTGTGCGCCGCTATCTGAACTTTGTTGGCCTTTTGCCCGGCTACAAACCAGATGCCCCACGCGGTATCCGGTTGATGGAAATGACCACGGACGAACATTTTGTATATGCCCGTGACGAAGGCCTGTTCGAGCCCTATGTGGAAATCTGCACAGAGGTCAAAAAAGACCAGCCCGCCGGGGCCATCCATCACCCGGAAACACCCTGGGTCGCCCCCACAATCGCCCATTTCAAACGCGATGGCCTGGCCGTGTGTCAACGCATGCCCGGACGCGTGCAGCGCGGCGACTGTCTGTTTCACCTGATTACGGATATTGAATAGGGCACTATATTGAACAGCCGTCAGGCAAATACCTTGTCGGCAAAGACCGGATAAAGACCCCTGATTTGTTCGGCGACGGGCCCCCGGATCAGTGCCAGGGTTTCCGCGTCTGGTTCTTTTGACTGTGGCACATCATCCGGCATATCAAAATCAAAGCCTGTGCTTTGCACAATGTCATCTACTGTATAACCCGGATGAACACTGACCAGGGTAAAACGCCCGGCAATGGGATCAAAGGAAAATTCCGCCTTGCCGGTGATCAGGCATTTGGGGCCGCCGACACGATGATGTTCAGGCGGGCTTAAGCCAGGGGCACTGACAAAATCGACCTTGGGCACAAACACACGTGGGCTGTGCTCCTCGCGAAACAGGATGACATTCGGCACCAGGTAATAAAGATAGGCCGAGCCAAAACTGCCGGACCAGCGCACATCGGTTTGCGGATAGGTTCCCGTTCCCACCAGGTTGATATTGGCCTGGCCATCGATTTGGCCACCGCCCAGGAAGAACGCATCAATACGTCCCTGCCCCGCCATATCGAAAATTTCCTGACCGCCGGATGTAAAACTGTTGTGGCGGAAATCCCCCAGCAAATTTACGACAATCCTGTCGTTGCTTTTACAGCGCGCCAGCTGGGCCGCAGCACCCGGAATCGGTGACGACACCCCAACACATATATGACGGCACTCTGCCAGGTGAGGGGCGATCAGCGAGATCAATAACTCTTCAGTTTTACAAGTCACGCAGTCGCCTTGATTTTATCAGCCACGGGTGCGGTCATGACGAATTGCTGCAAATAATCTTCGAAAGCATCATCATCGCGGGCTGCGGCTGCATAAAGTTGTAGATGCGCGCCATCCCGGCCATAGAGATCGCCCAAGCCCACCGGCCAGGCCCCGTTTTTGGCTTGTGCAATGGCATCCACATACATATTAGACAGGGTCCCTGCTGCTGTTGTGGTTGAGGCCATCAGGTCCTCGTCAACGATTTCTTCGACTGTGACCAGTGTGCAATGAGCAGCATGGGCAACCGTGGCCATTTCCTTTTCCCGGCCTACCCAGACATTGCCAAAACGATCTGCCTTCTCCGCGTGGATCAAGGCCACGTCAGGGCGAATGGCGGCCAACAGCAAGACCGGGTCGCTGTCGCCATCTTTGGCAAAAGGATTGTCGATCACTTTCCAGTCGTCGCGGTTTTTCGCCACGTCCGACCCCAGGACACCGCGCAGGGGAATGAAGGGCAGGCCTTTTTCTCCAGCTTGCAAAGCCGCATAGACTGCGGGACAGGTGGCATCACGAATAACAATTTTACCGGATTTCACCGCCTTGCCAAATCGCGGAGCCGGGCCAAATTCGGCCAGACTGACACCCGATGTTTCAACAGAGGCAACGCAGTCCGCCCCGATCAACAAATCAGACGGATAACCCCCGGTCGGCACGGTCAGCAAATGCAGCCCTTTGACGCCGCGCCGGATTAACGCCCGAACGGCTTCGGAGGGGGCGCTGGAATCATCCTTGATGATCGCGAGATTGCAATCATCCGGTACCATGGTGACCAGTTCATCGACGGAAAGAAATTTTGTCTGTTGCATCAGCTTGTCCGATGTGGGGGTTTCGGTTGCCTTAAGCTTTCCCCTCGGGGCAGCAAATGTCAATGATTGAGTGGCGTCGAAATATGTGGGAAAGCCCGCAACGCCTTGCCAGAATGAACTTCCCTATGGATACTGGCCCAAGCGTATTAATGCCAGCAGCCAGCCCAGTATTCGGAACCAGATGTCAGATTTCCTGTTTTATCCAGGCCGCAAGGGGTTTTTTGCCTTTCGCTATCCGGAAGTTGCCACGGCCCTGATCCTGCTGGCCTTTGCGATTGTATTTTCCTTTCAAACAGGTGCGCCGTTTATTGTACCGGATCCCGAAAACACCGGCTTTATCGGCCTGCGATATTCCTTCCCGCTGGGCATGGGCGCAATATGGCTAGGGATCAGTTTTCTGGTCTATAAACGCCGTCAAATGCGTGGCGAGGGTGATGCGGACATCGCCGCCAGAAACAAACACCACGCCATTCAGGCCCTGCTGTATTTCGTCACCTTTTCAGCTGTAATGTGGCTGCACTTCAATATCAAGCTGTGGGGCCCCCTGATCAACCCGCGGCGCTATGATCAATTTTATCAATGCATTGATGAGGCCCTGGCACCGATCCTGGACCTGGCCTTTGAAGCCAGAGATTGGGTTGCAATGCGTACCGGGGATCATGTGGATTCCTGGTACTTGTTGACCTTCGCCTTCATGTTTTTCATCTCCTTTGCCTGGCACCTGTTTCGTAATCGTGAGGCCTTGAGGAATGTGTTTCTGGCCATCCTGTTTATCGAAGCATTGGGGCCGTTGAGCTATTTAATCGCCCCGGCAGCCGGGCCGTTTCTCTATGGCAACGGTCAAAATCTGGTGGCCTTGATAAATGAACAAGCCATGTGGGAAATTCGCGGCTTGATCCTGCAACAGGGTCCGGACTGGATTGCCGCTTATGGCGACCGCTATCTGTCCGCTGGTCTGGCGGCCATGCCGTCGCTGCACGCCGGTGCTTCATATATATTTGTGCATTATGCCGCGAAGTACCGCACGCCGTTATTGCCGGCCTATCTGGTTATGTATGGCTGGATATTGATCGAAGCCGTGGCCAGCAAATGGCATTATCTGATAGACCTGCCAGCCGGCATCGCCCTGGCACTTTTTTGCATCTGGCTGAGCAACCGTTTTTGTCAGGTGGAGCAGGAGGCGCGACCTGAGTCATTCCGGGCTTGACCCGGAATCTACGCCTACGCCAGATCGAGTGTGCCTGATCCTAACGCGTAGACCCCGCATCAAGTGCGGGGTGACGGGAGAGATAAATTAAAGGCTCGCCTCAAGCCGGTTCAGCATTTCGGGAACATCATCGACCGACACCTCCGTGAACCAGTCTCCGCCTGGGAAAAACCGGACATTGGGGCCGCTGGCACAAAGACCGAGGCAATGAATGCGGTCGATTTCGACGACCAGGTTTCTGGTCTTCAGCTCTTTGTCCATGGCGTCGGCAATAGCGGCGCTATCTGATCCACCACAACTCACCGAGGACACGCCAAAGCGTTCGTTTACACAAATAACGATGGTTGTCAGCGCAGCGCTTTCAGACGTCCGGTTGGCTTCGATGATTTTCAAATCTTCAGCCCGCTGGCTCTTCAACCAAGTGCTCAACGACGTCGCGGATCGTTACCACACCGACCAATTCGCCTTCTTCAATAACCGGCATGTGTCGAAAACGACCTTCGGTCATCATCTCCTTGATGACAGACAGAGGGTCGGAGGAATTGCAGGCGACGACATCTGCGGTCATCAAATTTCGGACGGTCATGTTGATGATGTCACCACCCTTTGTCGCCAGGCCGCGCACCAGATCGCGTTCTGAAATCATGCCGACGATCCCGCCCCTGCCGTCCACAACCGGTACGGCGCCGATATGATGTTCAAGCAACACACTGGCCAAAACCTGTATCGTATCGTCAGCATTGACGGTTACGACACCCGAAGGCCTGGTTCGGATTGCTGTACCAACGTCCATCTCAATTACCCTCGCGCAGTCCCAATAAATATTGTTGTTAAACAAATTGAGCTAACAGGCCACGAAGTCAAGCGAAGGCAACGGGGAGCAAGTTCAGTATCCTGTTCTTTGGCTCAACCTGTAACTATATTTTCCACCTCAAAATCATTCACAAAAGCCGGCACCGCCTTGCCATATTAGAAAAACTTAATACAATCACCTGAGTAGTTGGATCATGATACTTTTTGTCCTGGGGAGGATGCGTTGATGTCACAGTTGGTAAACCCACACGGGGGCGGTGCCCTTAAGCCCTTGTTGGCTCCTGAAACAGAACGAGCCGCTGATTTGCAGCGCGCCAAATCCCTGACCGCCGTGCCCATGACCAGCCGGGAAGTTTCCGATCTGGTGATGTTTGCCATGGGGGCCTACACGCCGCTGGATGGTTTCATGACTGAGGCTGACTGGCGCGGCTGCTGCACGGATATGAAACTGGCCGACGGCACCTTCTGGCCCATCCCCATCACCTTGTCTGCCTCGCGTGACGTCACCGACAGCATCACGCAAGGCCAGGATGTGGCCTTAACCGACGGCGAAACCGGCGAGATCATGGGCGTGCTGACGGTCGCCGAGAAATACAGCATCGACCGCAAGCTGGAATGCACTTCCGTGTTTCGTACTGATGATCCAGCTCACCCAGGGGCCCAGAAGGTCATGGAACAGGGCGAGATCAATCTGGCCGGGCGCGTCACCGCCCTGTCAGAAGGCCATTTCCCCACGACATATTCAGGCCTTTATATGCGCCCGGCGGAAACCCGTGCCCTGTTCATTGAAAAAGGCTGGTCAAAAGTTGCCGCCTTCCAGACCCGCAACCCCATGCATCGCAGCCATGAATTCCTCGCCAAAATCGCTGTAGAAATTTGCGACGGTCTGTTGATCCACCAGGTGTTGGGCGCCCTGAAGCCCGGCGATATCCCGGCTGATGTGCGGGTTGATGCCATCGATGCCCTGGTCGAAAACTATTTTGTTCCTGGCACCGTGGTCCAGGCAGGATATCCCATCGAGATGCGTTATGCCGGTCCACGCGAGGCCCTGCTGCACGCCCTGTTCCGCCAGAACTTTGGCTGTTCTCATCTGGTCGTGGGTCGCGATCATGCTGGTGTGGGCTCCTATTACGGCCCATTTGATGCTCATCATATCTTTGATGAAATCCCGGCGGATGCCCTGGAGACCCAGGCCCTGAAGATCGACATTACGTTCCATTGCGAAAAGTGCGACGGCTTGGCGACCAACCGCACCTGCCCGCACGATGAAAAATACCGCCTGGCGATTTCCGGCACCCGCCTGCGCGAAATGTTCGCCAACGACGAAGAAGTCCCGCTGACGTTTAGTCGCCCGGAAGTCTTGAAAGTTTTAAAGGCCTATTACGCGACGCAGGGATAGATTGCCGTTCTCCGCACTGCACCTTGTCACCCCGCACTTGATGCGGGGTCCATGCGGCAAACCAATAGAGATGCGTAGATCATAAGACATAGGCGTAGACCCCGGATCAAGCCCGGGGTGACGGTATCTATGGTGGCGAATTCACTCCATAAAAACGGCCCGCCAGAAAACCATCTGACCCTGCCCGCTCTTCCCTAATTCATAATCAGGGCAATTTCAAAAAAAACAGGGTCAATGAAAACGCTCTAGTGAGACATCAAAACCGGCACCGTCATGTGATCAAGTACGCTGCGAGTGGCGCCGCCCATGACCTGTTCGCGCAGCCGTGAATGTCCGTAGGCACCCATAACGACGAGATCGATATCCATGTCGAAGGCTGCCGAAAGGAACAGGTCTCCGGCGTCGACATCCTTTGACACAGTAGATTTTGCCAGAGCGTTGACGCCGTGTCGGGCCAGATGAGTGCACAGATCAGCGCCCGAAATATGATCGCCGTCATCGGGATTAACAGTATAGACGATGGCCTCTTCGGCTTTTTCGAGGAATGGCATGGCGTCATGAACGGCACGCACTGCTTCGCGTCGTCCGTTCCAGCCGATCAGCACCCGGCGTCCTGGCTGTGGCCATTTCCCGACATAGGGAACCGTCAACACAGGACATGCAGAAGACTGCACCAGTTCCTCGGCCAGATTGTCGCTGTTGCTGGAAACATCTGTGGCAAAATGCCTTTGACTGACAACGGCAAGATCGGCGTAGCGGCCATGCAGGTTCATCAACTCGCGGTCCTCGCCGATGGCGACACGCCACTCGGCAGAAATACCGTTGCGGCTGGTCTGGTCCAAAAACGCCTTTTCAGCATCCTTTGCCAGTTCAAGCTGCCTGTTTTGCCCGGCTTGCAAGATTTCTTCGTCGATATAGGCGCGAACATAGGTGGGAATTTCGACCGTCCGGACAACATACAACGCCGTCAGATGGGCCTCATGCATTTGCGCAAGTTTCAGCGCCACATCAAGCCTCGATTGGGCCAGGTCATCGTCACTCATATGTAATAGAATGTCCCGCAGTGCCATGATTTTCTCCTCAAATTCAAATCCGTGAGCGGTACCAGAACTCTGTGTCTGCACCCTGAATCTGGTCTGTTGGAGGTTAAATACAACAGGGCATTTTGTCGCAACAAGAGGTTGGGTTGGAGGCCCGAAATATCCAAAAAAAACGGCCCACCAGTTTCCCGGCGGGCCGCAATTCGTTCAAAGCTGAACCAGCGTTCAGCCAATAATGCCGTTCAGTGTCGCACTCGGGCGCATGGCGGCGGCGACTTTGCTGTCGTCGGTGTCGTAATAACCACCCAAATCAACGGCATCGCCCTGGGCCGCGATCAGTTCGGCGACGATTGCATCTTCATTCGCCCCCAGCTGTTCGGCGATGGGGGCGAAGGCGTCGCGCAGGTCGGCGTCGGTGTTTTGCTGAGACAAGGCTTCGGCCCAGTATTTTGCGATGTAGAAGTGGCTGCCGCGGTTGTCGATTTCGCCAACTTTACGGCTGGGCGACTGGTTTTCATCCAGCAGCTTTTCCGTGGCCAAATCCAGGGCCTTGCCGAGGGTTGCAGCTTTTTCATTGCCGGTAACATTGGCGAGGTGTTCAAGCGAGGCACCCAGGGCGGCAAATTCGCCCAGGCTGTCCCAACGCAAATGGCCTTCTTCGACCAGTTGCTGCACATGTTTGGGAGCTGAGCCACCGGCACCGGTTTCAAACAAGCCACCGCCGTTCATCAGCGGCACAATGGACAGCATCTTGGCGCTGGTGCCAACTTCCATGATCGGGAACAGATCGGTTAAATAATCACGCAGCACGTTGCCGGTCACCGAGATCGTGTCTTCACCGTTTTTGATGCGGGTCAGCGAAAGTTTCGTGGCTTCAACAGGTGACATGATACGAATGTCCAGACCACTGGTGTCATGGCCAGGCAGGTATTTTTCGACCTTGGCAATCATCTGGGCATCGTGGGCCCGATCGGCATCCAGCCAAAACACGGCAGGTGTGCCGGTGGCACGGGCACGGTCGACAGCCAGCTTGACCCAGTTCTGGATCGGTGCATCTTTGGCCTGACACATGCGCCAGAGATCACCGACTTCCACATCGTGGTTGTGCAGGGTCTCACCGGCCGCATCGACGACGCGGATCACGCCGTTGCCCTGGGCCACAAATGTTTGTGGGTGGGAGCCGTATTCCTCGGCCTTTTGTGCCATCAGGCCAACGTTTGGTACGCTGCCCATGGTGACCGGATCGAAGGCTCCGTTGGCGGCGCAGAACTTGACGGTTTCATCATAGACACCGGCGTAAGAACTATCCGGGATCACGCAGAGGCAATCGCCTTCGCTGCCATCCGGGGCCCAGCCTTTGCCACCGCCGCGAATAACCGCTGGCATAGAGGCATCGATGATCACGTCGCTGGGCACATGCAGGTTGCTGATGCCCTTGTCAGAATTCACCATGTACAAGGGCGGTTGTGCCGCCATGCAGGCCTGCAGGTCGGCTTCGATGGCGGCCTTTTGATCGGCGGGCAAAGCGTCGATCTTGCCGATCAGATCACCCAGACCATTGTTGGCGTCCACATCCAGACCGGCCAGAGCATCGGCATGCTTTTCATAGACATCAGCAAAAAACACGGTGACGCAGTGGCCAAAAAGAACCGGGTCCGAGACCTTCATCATGGTGGCCTTCAGGTGAAGGGAGAACAACACACCCTGGTCTGCTGCCGCCTTGATCTGTTCTGCATAAAAGGCACGCAACGCCTTGACGCTCATCATGGTGGCGTCGACCACTTCGCCGTCGATCAGGGGCAGATTGTCTTTCAACACTGTGACGGCGCCGTCAGCGCCGACAAATTCAATGCGGGCATTACCCACCGACGCGCCAGAGACAGTGACGGATTTTTCGTTCGAGCGGAAATCACCACTGCTCATGCAAGACACGGATGTTTTGCTGTCCTTGGCCCAGGCCCCCATGCGATGCGGGTTCTTGCGGGCAAAGGCTTTCACAGCCTGGGGCGCACGACGGTCTGAATTGCCTTCGCGCAATACAGGGTTCACGGCACTGCCCATGACCTTGCCATAAGTGGTTTTGATTGCGGCGTCGGCGTCATTGCCTGGATTTTCCGGGTAATCAGGAATGGCATAGCCGTGGCTTTGCAGCTCCTTGATGGCGGCGTGCAATTGCGGCACAGAGGCAGAGATATTCGGCAGCTTGATTACATTGGCACCGGGTGTCTTCACCAGCTCCCCCAGCTCCGCCAGGTCATCGCTGCGGCGTTGATCCGCCGTCAGGTTGTCCGGGAAATGAGCCAGAATACGGGCAGCCAACGAAATATCCCGCGTCCCCACTTTCACGCCCGCCTTGCCGGCATAAGCCTGAATAACAGGCAAAAACGACCCACTGGCCAGCTGCGGGGCCTCGTCAACTTTGGTGTAAATGATATCGGGCTGATCGGACATGGAATTAGGCTCCGTGGGAGAGATGTGGGGCAACCGGGGGGTTGCCGGGGGATCATATGGGGGGTCTCATGAATTTCTGTGGGGTTTGTACGCCATATCGGCACATTATTCAATTTATCAGCAGGGGAATTGGAGCGACAAAGCGTCGCTCCACCCCAAGGCTTTCCTTGACTTATGAACATTCAAACTACCTAATATAAAAAATTAGAATCATTTGAATTTACATACGACCTTTTGGGGAAATAATCATGGAACTATCCGATCTCGACCTGGCCGACAACGGGCACCTGGTGGACCCCGGCACCTGGACCGAAGAGGCCGCCCTGGCCCTGGCCATCAATGATGGCATCCCGGAACTGACCGACCGGCACATGAGCGTCATCCGGTTTTTGCGTCAGGAATTCACCGAAAACGGTGGCAACCAGCCCAACGAGCGCGCCATCGTCAAGGCCATGTCCGACGAATGGGGCGAAAAAATCAAGTCGAAAGATATTTACACCCTGTTCCCCAAACAGCCCTCCAAACAAGCCGCCATGATTGCCGGCCTGCCCGAAACCAAACGCAAGGGCGGGTACTGATCGGGGATTTGTTATGGAGTTGAACCTGACATAGCTCCGCGGCGACAACCCGGCACAAGCATAATGGGGAAATGACCCTTGTCCCGTCGACAAGGAATCGTGTCCCCTTTATGCGTTTTCACTGCACCAGCGTCTGCCGGGCAGGTTTAATGGGGTTTGTTCGCCATATCGGCGCGGTTTTCAATTTGGGATGGAATTTCAAAAATATCAAAGCTTTCTATTCTCTAATAAGTAGAATAAAATATAAGCTATGCTATTTTAAGGGGCGCGCCAAAAGAATGATCGAAGAAATATCTAAGCCGCTAGGTCAGTGCATGGGGATAGGCTGCTGAGACTCCGGCTCGGGGGCCGGAGTGACGTGCGAAATTAAAGGTATGGTCATCCACACACACTCCGTCACCCCGCACTTGATGCGGGGTCTACGCCTTTGCATTTACAAACATAATCAGCGTCATTGAGCACAGGCGTGGATGCCGCATCAAGGGCGGCATGACGAATACTGGGGTGGGGTGCGCTCGGTCACTCCGGCCCCCGAGGCAGAGTCTCCGGGGCGTTTACCGCTAAGTCAGCCCACCAGGCCTGCTTTCGACAGGGGTAGTTCCCGCACACGTTTGCCGGTGGCGTTGAAAATCGCATTGGCCAGGGCCGGAGCCAAAGGTGGTGTGCCGACTTCGCCGATGCCGCCAATGGGGCGGCCAGAGGGGGCGAGGTGGACTTCGATTTTTGGCATGTTATTCAGGCGCACCATTTCATAGTCGGGGAAGTTGCCCTGATCGACCGCGCCGTCCGTCAGGGTGATGTCGCCATAAAGTGCCGCGCTGAGACCAAAGACAATCGCGCCTTCGATCTGGGCCACGACGGTGTCGGGGTTAATCACCCGACCGCAATCCACCACGCAGATCACACGGTCAAGCTGGATGGTGTCGTCAGGCAGGACCGAGACTTCCGCCACCTGGGCCACCAGTGAGCCAAAGCTTTCATGCAGGGCAATGCCGCGTCCACGACCGGAATGCATGGGCAAGTCCCAGTCGGCTTCGGATGCCACCCGGTCCAGGACGGCCAGGTAATCAGGGTGTGCAGCCAACAAATCGCGTCGATATTTATAAGGGTCCTGACCGGCCTTAACGGCCAGTTCATCCATAAAACTTTCCGTGAAAAAGGCATTGTAGGAATGGCCAACACTGCGCCAGAAACCCACCGGCACCGGCAAGGTCACGGGCACATGCTGAACTTGCAGATTGGGAATGGCATAGGGCATGTCGGCGCTGCCCTCGGACGAGGTGTTGTCCGGCATGTCCAGGGTCGCAAAATCGAAAATGCGCTGGGTGAAGGATTTGGTTGGCACCTGGCCTGCAATACGATTGAACCAGGCGAAAGGGCGGCCCTTGTCATCCAGGCGCGCCCGGAACATTGAGCGCGCCGCCGGGCGATACATGTCGTGGCGCATATCGTCTTCACGTGACCACAATAGTTTCACAGTCTTGCCCGGCACGGCCATGGCAATGCGCACGGCCTGTTCAGCCAGGTCCCCTTCTGCCCGACGGCCAAAACCGCCGCCCAGATAGGTGGTATAGACCTGGACGTTCTCGACATCCGTATCAACAATACGCGATGCCAGGTAACGCATCAGGAACGGGGCCTGGTTGGGCATCCAGATTTCGACGTTATCGCCAACAACCCGTGCGGTGCAATTCATGGGTTCCATACAGGCGTGGGCGAGATAGGGAACCTGATAGTTGGCGATAATATCATCGCCGTTATGTTCAAATACTTCTTCCGCATCGCCATCGTTGCGATAGGTGAAAGGATCGCCGGACTGAATATTTTCTTCCAGTAGTTTGTAAATACCTTCAGAACTGAGCGAGCCATTGCCACCATCATTAAATTCAATCACGGCAGAATCTGCTGCTTTTTTGGCATGCCACCAGCTGTCGGCCACAACTGCGATGCCGGTGGGCAATGCGACCACAGCGACCACGCCGGGCATCCCGCCCAGTGCGTCCTTGTCATAACTTTTCAGGCTGCCACCCATAACCGGGGCCACGTTGACAGCTGCATGCAACATGCCATCGGTTTTGACATCAACGCCAAAAATCGCACGACCCGTGGTCTTGTCGGCAATATCGAGGCGCGGTACGGCCTTGCCGATCAGCTTATAGTCTGCCGCATTCTTTAGCGGCGGGTTTTCCGGCGGCATCAAGGATGATGCTGAAGTCGCCAAATCACCATAGGTCAATGTTTTGCCACTGCCCTTGTGGGTAATCACACCGTCTGCCGCCTGACAGTCAGCCGCAGGCACATTCCATTTTTGTGCCGCCGCTGTGACTAACATGTGGCGGGCGCAGGCCCCGGCATTACGCATGGGCTCCCAGGCATCCCGAATACTCGTGCTGCCGCCGGTCCCTTGCGCCGATAACATTTCCGCCAGCCAGCCCATGAATTGCGCACCGGATGTGTTTTCGCCCTGGTGATAGCCATCTTCAAAGGGCAAGGCCGCCCGCAGCATCTCGCGGTTGGCATAAACCGGATGCACAGGTGCGTCTTCAACCCGCACGGATTTCCAGTCCACATCCAGTTCTTCCGCCACCAGCATGGCCAGGGCCGTATAGATGCCCTGCCCCATTTCAGCCCGCGGTGCTGCCACAGTAACCGTACCGGTGGCATCGATTTTGATCCAGGCGTTCAGGGCTACCTCGCCACCCCGGGCGGTTTTCTGGAAGACAAGGCGGGTATCTTCTTCCGGCTTCAAGGCAACATAACCCACGGCCAGGGCCCCCCCGGCAACAGCGGTTGTCAGCAAAAACTTGCGTCGCGACATAGCCATGGCTCAACCCTCCCGCATGGTTTTGGCGGCGGCGTGGATCGCTTTGCGAATGCGGGCATAGGTGCCACAACGGCAGATGTTGGTAATTGCCGCGTCAATGTCATCATCGGTGGGGTCGGGTTTTTCAGCCAACAAAGCCGTTGTCGCCATGATCATGCCGGACTGGCAATAACCACATTGAGGCACCTGGTGATCAATCCAGGCCTGTTGCACAGGATGCAGTTCGGCCTGCTCAAGGCTTTCGATGGTCGAAATTTCCTTGCCCGCCACGTCAGCGATTGTTGTGCTGCACGAACGAACAGGCTCGCCATTTACATGGACCGTACAGGCTCCGCAGGCCGATATGCCACAGCCGAATTTAGTGCCAACCAGGCCCAGCGTATCACGCAGAACCCAAAGCAAGGGCGTGTCGTCTTCAATGTCGATAACACGCACTTCGCCATTCACTTTGATTGCAGGCAATAGAAGTCTCCCGGTAATGCACACAGCTATTAATACAAGCCCTCAATGTGCGCGTGAATCAGGCAGAATTCAAGGGTTTGCTCCCCCTATTTGAACCAGGTCACCTTTTCATCGATACCGATGCGGGTGCCGCCAAATTCAGGCACCTTGCAGTCTGTTTCCGGATAACCGCAGACTAACAATAGATAGGGCTTTTCAGAGTCAGGCCGTTCGCAAATCTCGTTGAGGAAATTCATCGGACTGGGGGTGTGGGTGAGAGTCACCAGACCGGCATTGTGCAAGGCGGAGATCAGAAAGCCCGTAGCGATGCCCACGGATTCAGGCACATAATAATGTTTGACCCGGCGGCCGTCCGGTAACTCGCCATGCCGTTGAGCGAAAATAGCAATCAGCGTGGCCTTCTCCAGAAAGGCTTTGTGTTCGTCCGTGCCCAGGGGTGAAAGGGCATCCAGCCATTCCTGCGGGGCCTTGCCGCTATAAAATTCCTGTTCCTCGACTTCTGCTTCTACGCGGATCCGGTGTTTGACAGCCGGGTCCGTAATGACCGTGAAATGCCAGGGCTGAAGGTTTGCCCCTGAAGGCGCTGTAATTGCCGTTTCCAGGCAGTTGCGAAGAACGTCTTCCGGCACCGGGCGATCATCATACTCCCGCACAGTGCGCCGCATTTTCATTTGTGCCAGATAGTCAGCCGACCGGCGGGTCATCTCTGCCGCGTCAAATTCCTCATACCCTTCCAGGTCTTTCCACACTGGTTTGTCAGCTGTCATTTTGTCTTGCTCCGTCAGGTTCGGTTTTGTTCTATTCCGGGATGGCTTTTTCTTTGGCTTTACCGGTGGCGATGGCTTCCCGGTGGGCGATATAGGTGGCGGACGCCACCACCACACCGCCGCCGATCCAGGTCCACATGTCCGGCTCTTCCGCAAACAGGAAATAGCCGATCAGCGTGGCCCAGACAAGTTGCAAAAAATGTACCGGTTGCAGCGTGGTCAGTTCCGCCTCTTCCATGGCCTTGGTCATCACCAGATGCGCCAGTGTTGCCACTGCAGCCATCAGGAACAGCCAGAAAATTTCTTCCATGGTTGGTGTGCGCCAAACCAACATCGCCGGTGGCAACAGGGCAAGGGTCACAAAGAGAGCCATATAGGCGACAATGCTGGAGCGATGCTCCGTCTGGGTCATTTTCTTGGCCATCATAAACGATATGGCAAACATGGGGGCTGCCAGTAATTGGGCAACAGCGCCAATATCAATGACTTCAATCCCGGGACGCAGAATGATCAGGGTACCGCCAAAGCCCATCAGCACAGCGCCGATCCGACGGGCGTGCAGGGTTTCCTTGAAATAGATGGCGGCGCCAATTGTTGTGAAGATTGGGGACAAAAACCCCAGGGCCGTGACTTCAGCAATGGGCAAGCGCGACATGGCAAAAAACCAGAGCATTACGCCGCCCGCGTGGATCACCCCACGAAAGGCGTGCAGTTTTTTGTTGTTGCTGCGCATCTCGGCCCGCGACAGGCGCAAAAATACCGGCACCATCAGAACAATGCCAAAAGCATAGCGAATAAAAGAGGTCTGGATCGGGTTCATGTCCGTACCCAAATGGCGGACAATGCCGGTCATCGCAGCAAACAAAATCCCTGCCAGAGCCATCCAGGCGATGCCCCGGATATTCGACATGGGCCGAACAATCATCTCAGGTTTTTTGATTGTTTGTTCACTGGATTGAGACATTCAGGTTCCCGGTTCTGGTGTATTAGTTCGCATGCTAACACAATTAATCAAGATCACCAGCATCAGCAAACGCATGGCAGCCATGTGTTATTTTCGCCATGCGATTATTTTTGTTATGCCGTTGCGATTGGCCAGACGGGCGGTTTAAGCTTCGCCGCACCCTGAACCGTAAACTTTGTGGAATTGATGATCATGCAACCCGAATGCACACCGGAAGAAGTCGGACTTTCGTCTGAACGCCTGGAAAATGTCACACGCTGGATGAATGAAAAAGTGGACAGCGGTATGCTGCCCAATGCCCTGACTGCCGTTATGCGCGGTGACCGGCTGGTGTATCTGAAGCATTGCGGTATGGCGGACATAGAAGAAGGGAAGCCGGTGAATGCCGAGACAATTTTCCGCTTCTATTCCATGACCAAGCCGATCACGACCGTAGCGGCCATGATGCTGTATGAACAAGGGCTGTTCCAGCTTGACGATCCGGTCTCAAAATTTCTGCCTGCCCTTGGCAATCTTGAGGTTTTTGTCTCCGGCGATGAAAACAGTTTTGAAACTATTCCGGCGGAACGTGATTTCACCATTCGCGAACTGATGACGCATACTTCGGGCCTGACATACGGCTGGATGGAATCGCATCCGGTTGACGCAATTTATCGCGCCCGAAAGATCGATTTTCAAACCGCGGGTTTACCGCTGTCCGAGATGATCGAAAAACTGGGTGACGCACCCCTGCTGTGTCAACCTGGCAGTGAATGGAACTACAGCATCTCAACAGATGTTCTGGGACATTTGGTCGAGGTTCTTTCCGGCCAGCCGCTGGATGAATTTTTCGCTCAAAAGATTCTTGGTCCCCTGGGCATGAAGGACACAGCCTTTCAGGTGGCACCGGAAAATATTGACCGCTTTGCCGCCAATTACACCTGTACGAAAGATCAAAAAACCAAATTGATCGAAGCCGTCGAAGGCAGTCGGTTCACCTTGCCTGTGGTTACTTTCTCGGGCGGCGGTGGCCTGACATCAACGGTCGCAGATTACATTCGTTTCACGCGCATGCTGTCGAATTACGGTGAACTGGACGGGGTGCGCTTACTGGGCCGAAAAACGGTTGAATATATGACCGTCAACCACCTGCCCGGCGATCTTGCCGAACTGGGCCAGGAAACCTTCGCTGAAACATCCTATGACGGCATCGGCTTTGGTTTGGGCTTTTCCGTCATGATCGACCCGGCCAAGGCCAATGTCATTGGCTCACCAGGTGAATATGCCTGGGGCGGTGCTGCCAGCACGGCCTTCTGGATCGATCCCGTCGAAGACATGACGGTCATTTTTCTGACCCAGTTGATGCCCTCCTCCGCCTATCCCCTGCGCCGTGAATTACGGGTCCTGACCTATCAAGCTCTGATAGATTGATAAGTAGATTGATGAAGGCAAACTGATGCACAATATTTTTGTCTATGGCACCCTTAAGCGGGGCTATCCGAATTTTGATACCGGCATGGGTGGCACGGCTTTTGTCGGCGCATACAGGACTGTCGAACTCTACCCACTGGTCATTGGCGGCCCCTGGCTCTCTCCCAATCTGATTGATGAACCAGGCGTTGGTCACCAGGTTACGGGCGAGATATTTACGGCCACCGACGAGGCTGTCGAATTTCTGGATCACTTTGAAATGACCCATATAGCAATCGGATACCGCCGGGTTGAGCGCTCATTCGAAGCCCTGGATGGCGATACCGTGACAACTGCCTGGGTCTATGTGCGCGACCGCGAGAATATTGACGGCGCTATCGAGGAACTGACAGACACCTATCCTCTGGATCAACGCTATATTATTCCCTCAAAACGCCCCAAAACCTGAATGACTATTATCGCACAGATCAGTGATACACATCTCATGGACGTCGAACCGGGCGATGTTCGTGCACCTAAACGCATCGAGTGGCTTCGTCGGTGTGTACAGGACATCAACAGTCTGAACCCTGGACCCGATGCGGTGATCCATACCGGTGATATGTCTCAACATGGCAGCCATGCTGAATACATATTGGCGCGGGAGATACTGACTGAATTGAACATGCCGTTCTATGTCACGCCGGGAAACCGGGATTCACGCGCAGAACTAAAAAAAGTATTCTCGCAAGATGGATACTTTCAGCCCGATTCGATATTTTTACAATACGCTGTAGACGTCGGCCCTATTTACCTGGTTGCCATCGATTCCGTCTGTGAAGGGAGCAGAGCGGGCGAACTATGTGATGATCGACTTGGCGTGCTGGATGAAATGCTGAACGAGAAACCAAATACCCCCACAGCGCTGTTCATGCACCACCCACCATTTGAAGTATTGACCTCCAATGAACCATTTCAGTTTGGCAGCCGTGATGTCGTTGATAAATTCGCTGATATACTGCGACACCACTCACAAATCACACAGATATTCTGTGGCCATGCACACCGCAGTTTCGTGTCCGATCTGGCCGACACCAGAGCATTGACGGTACCTAGTATCGCCGTTGATCTCCGTCTCGACTTTCCGGATACGATGGATGACACGCCCGCTTATCAAATTCACAGCCTGTATCCAGGCCATGGTTTTTTTAGTGAAACACGCTTTGTGACGTGAGCGCCGTCTGACGGTTATTCAGCCAGATTAAAGGTCAATTCATCGAGCTGGTTGTCGCCGACCAGTTCATCTTCAATCAGGTTATTCTTCGCCATTTCGAACAGATCATCGTCCGTTATCAAGGCCCCGTAATCGGCAGCAATGATCGTGTAGGTTTGCAGCAATTTTCCGTCTGCATCT
Source organism: Alphaproteobacteria bacterium (assembly GCA_018650465.1). Lineage (GTDB taxonomy): Bacteria > Pseudomonadota > Alphaproteobacteria > UBA2966 > UBA2966 > JABILA01. The sequence continues at coordinate 3,831 of JABIFY010000024.1, read as the reverse complement.
CTGACTTCTATATCCGGCACAAATGTTCTCCAATTCTGCTTTGAACTGCCCGTCAATCTATCAAGTGTAATGGTAGTATCATTGGCAAATATGAAGTAAAGCTAAGCGAATAACAAATGTGCACCTTCGTGCTGAATCAAACAATCGGATCTTTAATCCAATGTCCAAATCACCCTCGAAAACCATAACCGGAAATGGAACGACCGAGTGGCGCCTTGACGGTATTCTGCACCGTGAAGATGGTCCTGCCGTTGAAAAACCCGATGGGACGAAGGTCTGGTTTTTCCACGGCAAACAGCATCGTGAAGACGGCCCCGCAGTGGAGCATCATGACGGAGCCAAAGAATGGTGGCTGAACGGCGAACTTCAGCAAACTCCGCAAAAAACCGAATCTGAAGATGGCATGATAGAATGGCGCCTTAACGGCGATCTGCATCTTGAAGACGGTCCCGCTGTCACCAGACTTGATGGAACCGAAGTTTGGTTTCTCCATGGCAAGCAGCACCGCGAAGACGGGCCCGCCGTGACCCACAGCGACGGCTCAAAAGAATGGTGGTGCCACGGCAAACTGCATCGTGAAGATGGCCCCGCGATCATGGAATCGGGAGGAACCCTGGAGTGGCATCTAAACGGCGTTCCTCACCGTGAGGACGGCCCGGCAATCATGCGCTCGGACGGCGTGCAGCAATGGTGGTTAAACGGTGTGCGTCATCGCGAAGACGGACCTGCCGTCATCGATGACCAGATAATGCAGCAATGGTGGGTTCAGGGATTGTTGCACCGAGAAGATGGTCCTGCCGTCGAATATGACGACGGCGACCAGGAATGGTACCTCGGCGGTGCGCCAACAGAAGAAAACATCGTCATGGATTCCGGGAAGCGAGCAGAGTTCCTGAAGTCGCTGGCTGGTCGCAACTGAAAAAGTTAAGTCCAGATCAGACGCACAGCAGCCTCCGAAAAAATTCCCGGCAAGGCCGTGCGTAAGCCTTTAATTTTTAAGGTTTTTTCGGCGTCTCATAAGGAACTTCTTTTTGCCACTCCACCCATTCTGTTTGGTAACCAACAAAGCCTTTTTCGTTTTCAGGCTGTTGTATGGTGGTGTAGTACTTGGTCTTGCCATCAGGAACCGGGTCTTTGGCGTTTACATTTCCCATAAATAATCTCGCTTGTTTTTTGGTTTCAAACTATTGCGGTTTACGTCGATCTTTTGGTGAACAATTTTACAAGACAGCCCTGTCACAGGAAAGCTGTTTTTTACTTGAAGAAATCAAATTGGAACTTTGGAATAGTTGCCAATTTCAGGCTCCGCATTGATCGGCCCGCCGGCATCAATTTCCTCTGCCGTGGCGTCACGGACCGTCAAAATATCCAGATTAAAAACAACCTTTCTGCCGCTAAGTGGATTGTTGCCATCAACTGTCAATGTTTTATCGTCCATACGGGTAACAATGAAACTGCGTTGTTCGCCCTTCTCGTTCTCAGAAAGAATTGTGGCACCCAAACTCTGGTACTCTTCAGGAACGTTGCCGATGTCGTCTGTAAAAACAAGTGACTCGTCCCTGGGGCCGTAAATTTGATCACCATCAAAGGGGACACTAATGACGTCACCGACGATCTTGCCCTCCAATTCTTCCATTATTGCCGGCGCCAGAATATCGTTCGCACCATGTACGTATCCGATGGGAAAATCGACGCCAACGAGGTCAGTTCCTGTCTTTTCGTCGATCACCTTGTATTTCAGTTCGACGTACTTGTTTTTCTGAATGGTGTCATTCATTTTGACTGTTGCTCTGGATTGATCAAAATACTGACGCCCCGAAAATCTTGATTTCTTCTGCCTGGTCCAGTCCAAGGACAAGGCGCCCGAGCCACTCGCCCTCTTTCTTCGTGCTACGCACGCGATAGAGAACCGTGACGTGTTGGCCCCGGCGAATGATGCCAAGATAATCGTAAACTTCCGATAGACTCCGGGTCAGTTCACTGTTCGCAAACTGGTGTCCGATATCGACTTCATTCAGACCTTGCGTCAGGCTGTAGTCAAAATCACGAATGAATTTTCCATAGTCTCCGTCGTTTGAGGCTCTGACCAGGGTCGACCACATTGGTTCGGCAACTGTAAGAATATCCTCATCCGGGAGGTCGATAATGTTCATAAGAGTCTTTCATCATAACGAGCGCAGATTGTCGCAACCGCCAAAACAAAGAGTGCTCAGACAAATGCTGAGATCTCTATGTTTCGCCTGTTACCAATGTTCGAAGTGAATGCTTGCCGAGGCTGCTGACGACTACTCGGCAGCAGCAGCAGCAGCTTCCTCTTCTTCCCCAACCAAATGGTACAACGGCGCTTTTTCCATGGCATAGCCGCCTGTCTCCGGGTCTCGGCGAGAAACAGTAAGAACATGCCAGTTTTCATCGTCCAGCTTCATTGCATCGCCACGGTAATAATAGCCCGGCCAACGCGTTTCCTTGCGGAACAATGTATGTTGCAGAACGCATTCTGAGGCACGATGGCGGTGTATAACTTCCCAGGCACGCAACAATTCGTGAAGGTCTTTGGCAGCTATTTTCTCAAGGTCTTCTTCCATAATCTTGAGTTTCTTGAGACCGATGCTCAGCAATTTGTCATTCGTCATGTAATTGACACTCACGCCGCCGCCGTACTCGTCCATCAGCTTTTGCAAACGATCGAGCGATTGACGCGGATTGTGGTAATGCGGATTGACCGTACCCGCGACAATTTCATTGCGATAAAGTTTGTAGTGCTCCATCGGCCTGAAGACTTCTTCTTTCAGCTTCTCAATCGTGCCCTCTGAAACGCGAATGCCGTCTGCTTTGCCATCATCGATGTACCGGCAAGCGGCTTTCGCAGCCAGGCGGCCTTCGGTGAAGGAACCGGATGAAAATGCGTGCGGTGTTCCACCGACCGCATCACCGGCACCAAAGAGACCCTCGATGGAGGTCATGCGGTTATAACCCCAAAAATACTCAGGCGGAGACAGATCTTCCGGTCCGGAACACCACGCGCCACAGCCGGTTGCGTGGGAGCCCATCACGTAGGGCTCAGAAGTGGTCAGTTCCGGGTTCTCGTTCTTCGGATCAACATCGGTCGCTGCCCAAAGGACGGCCTGTCCAACAGTCATACCCAGGAAGTTGTGCCAACCAATTTCCTCCAGGTGTGGATCCTGGAATGAGTGCATCGTCACCATATGGATCGGGCCTCGTCCAGCATTGACCTCGCTGATCATGGTATGGTTGCGCAGACAGGTCGGGATCGGGCGATGGGTCAGGTGTGAGACTTCCGGATCCAGATATTCCTTGCCGACCATTTTTTGAAGATCGGGGAACCACTTGGATTCGTATTCTTCCCCATAGGCATTTTGGGTATAAGTTTTGAGATGCAGGAAGTACGCACCCACCGGGCCATAACCATCTTTGAAGCGCGCCAGAACAATCCGGTTTTCCATTTGGGTCATCTTCGCACCAGCGTTAATCATCAACGCATATGCCGAGCCAGATGACCATGGCGCATACCACACTCGTCCGGCACCTTCACCAACAGAACGTGGTTTGAATATATTGGACGCGCCACCAGCACCGCAGATCACAGTCTTGGATTTGAAGACGTGGTAATCGCCTGTCCGGACGTTGAAACCAACCGCCCCGGCAACACGATTTTCCTTCGCCTCGTCCATTAGCAGATGAGTAACGCAGACCCGGTTATATACCTTGTCGGCAGATTTTTTTGCGGCTTCAGCTACAATAGGTTTGTAGGATTCGCGGTGGATCATGATTTGCCAACGGCCTTCACGCAGGTAGTTACCCTTTTCCTTG
>JABIFY010000023.1 GCA_018650465.1 Alphaproteobacteria bacterium | reverse complement strand
AGCAATTTTGCTGAAGCAATAACCTGAGGGGCGCTCTTTTCACTGATACCGGGCACAGACGCCAATCCCTTGGGTGTGGCGGCCGCAATTTTTGCAATGGTGCGGTAGTTCGTCTTTACACACGCCGCTGCCAGTGAGGGACCAACGCCCTCGATTTCGATCAAGCTAGGCATATCCAAAATTTTCCCTTTCCCCATCGCTCCATCGCATTTGCGCGATTAAGTCGATCCTGAAGTGGAATTATCCGCAATACAAACCAAGACTATGGTTAACTGTCGCTCCTACCGGGGGTCGGAGGAATGTGTAATAGTGTCGCAGGGCAATACCCGGCAAATTCCGATAGCTGCAATCATTTTTTGACGTATTAGAATACAGAGATAAAAGCGTGGCCGTCACCAATATCCAAATCCGCTTTGGGTCATTTCCTGACGTTTTCGCTGGTCCCTAAATTAGTCCGCTAGCCACCTTGTTGCGGATCAATTTCGGCGAAATGATTGACGGAAGTTTCTTGCCAGGAGCGGAAGTCACGAAATCACAAAACCTGGACCAGGCCCGGAATGTTCAGTCAGGCGAATCTGTGGCAGCTGGCCGTCCCAATATCATATCTGAAGCTTTTTCAGCAATCATGAGCGTTGCGGCATTTGTATTGGCAGATGGCATGGTCGGCATAATTGACGCATCAACAACACGCAAATTCTCTATGCCCTTGACCCGAAGTTGAGCGTCCACAACAGAACCAGGGTCAGAGGCAGGTCCCATCCGCGCGGTGCCGATCAGATGGTAGACCGTTGTGCCTTCACGTCGTGCAAAATCAAGAAATTCGTCGTCGCTCTCGACGTCATCACCCGGTGCTGTCTCCTTGTCGAACCAGGGTGCCAAAGCAGACGTCCGCATGAGATTGCGGGCGAGCCGCATTCCAGCCAGCAAGACCTGCTGGTCCTCCTCCGCCGCCAGGTAATTAGGCTGAATAATCGGCGCATCAAATGGATTGGCCGTTCGGGCGTTAACATAGCCCATACTCTCCGGTCGTTCCTGCCAGACGCCGCAGGTCATGCCTGGGTCCTTGTCAAGCAAACCGGCAACCCCCTGGCGAAAACTTGCCGGTGTAAAAACGAACATCAGATCGGGTCGGTTCAACTCTGCACGGGATTTCCAGAAAACATGTGCGAGAGACGGACTGACCGCCAGCAGGCTGGGCCGACGCAGCAGCCAGCGTGCGATTTCCAGAAGAAGTGGCGGTCCCTGCACCATATTGTTGATCGTGCGGATGTTTTTAACGCGGGACACCATGCGCACACCGTAGTGGTCTCGCAAATGTTGGCCGACGCCGGGCAAGTCCTGGACAACAGGGACATTGATATCGTTTAACAGGCCCGCCGGACCTACACCCGAAATTTGCAACAGCCTGGGTGTGTTGATTGTGCCAGCTGAGATAATGACCTCGCGTCGCGCCCGCACGGTTCGGGTTTTGCCAGATGGCCCGCCTTTGATGTAGCGCACACCTGATGCACGCTTGCCCTCAAACTCGATGCTGGTTGCTTGTGCATTGGTGTAGATCTGAACATTTGATCGTTGTCTGGCTGTGCCCAAAAATGCACGCGCAGAAGATACACGCAGGCCCTTGTAGATGGTGCGTTGAAAGTACCCTGCCCCATCCTGATGCCCGGTATTATAGTCGGGGTTTTGTGGAATCCCCAGTTCCCCGGCGCCAGCAACAAATGCCTCTGATATGGGGTGGTGCCAATCCAGGTCTGTGATGGGAAGCTCTCCGTCTTGCCCCCGGAACTGCGGGTCACCAGGCCCGATTTTGCGCTCTGTCCGACGAAAGTATGGCAACACTTCTTCGAAAGACCAGCCAGCGTTCCCGAGCTCTGCCCAGTGGTCAAAATCTGTACTTTGGCCCCGGTTATAGTTCAGTCCATTGATGGAGCTTGACCCGCCCAGGACACGTCCCTGAGGCAAGGATACGCGACGACCGTTTGTGCCAACCCCTGGTTCGGCTTCAAAATTCCAGGTCAGGGTCCTGGAATAGACATTCTTGATGTATCCGGCGGGAATATGGATCAGGGGATTGAGATCACGCGGCCCGGCTTCCAGAAGGCAGACGCTGGCGCCATCTTCGCTCAATCGTTTTGTCAGCAGAGCACCAGCTGAGCCACCGCCGATGATAACATAGTCAAAGATTTCAGTTCCGCTTGTCATCGTTTTTTGCCTCTGTTCATGGCCCTGGTCTGTACCCCGGTCAGGTTTGCCAACATATTGCGGGCCGCCAGGGTTAGTGCCTGTGCGTCGCGCACCCCGACGAGCAGTTTTCTTATTGCCCAGGCATCGACAAGTGGAATAATGCTCAATCGATTATTGGCGACTTCAGGCAGGACAGCGCCGTCTGGTAATACGGCTATGCCCAGACACGGGATTGTTATCGGTCTAAAGAGTAGAAGGAAGTGCTGGAAAAGGGAAAACGTATGTCGACAGGATAGGCATCGCAAATCAAGATGTCATTAAGTCTATTCATCAAATTTCAAGATGCCATGATAATTCTCTGATCATTGAGATCGAATGGCGTCATCGCCGATGAAACATGTAGACGGGATTGCATAACAGAGGGTTTTTGGTTCATCGTGATGACCGTCAAGGAACTGAAGATAAACCGGTCACTACAAACAAGATAGACGGATGCGGTCAGGTAAATAATCAAAATGGAGCAAATATGACTCGAGATGTGACTGCGCCCGATACCACGCATTCAGGTGGAATTGGATTCTTCGAAAAATGGTTATCGGTATGGGTTGCTCTATGCATTGCTGCGGGGATCGGCCTCGGCAATTTGACACCTGATCTGTTTCAATTCCTCGCGAACCTGGAATACGCCTCAGTAAACCTTGTTGTTGCCGTTCTCATTTGGGGGATGGTCTATCCTATGATGGTGAATGTCGATTTCGCCAGCATCCGCCATATTGGTGATCGCCCAAAGGGATTGGTCGTTACGCTTATCGTCAATTGGCTGATCAAACCTTTCACGATGGTTGCACTTGGCGTGCTGTTTTTCGAAATTTTCTTTGTCGACATCATCGCCCCGGATGACGCGCAACAGTACATCGCCGGCCTCATTCTTCTTGGTGCGGCACCCTGTACCGCAATGGTTTTTGTCTGGTCGCAACTCACGCGTGGCGACGCAACCTACACCCTCGTTCAGGTATCGGTGAACGACATCATAATGATCTTCGCATTTGCACCGATTGTGGCCTTCTTGCTCGGCGTCACAGATATTGATGTTCCATGGCCAACGTTGATTTTGTCCGTCGGGCTTTATGTTGTCGTTCCACTTATTGCCGGTGCCCTTACCCGATTATCCCTGACGAGAAATTCCAGACCCGGTGAAGCCAGCGATGTTGCGATAACGCGCTTTACCCATTCAGCCAAACCATTTTCAGTAATTGCCCTTCTCGCAACAGTGGTCCTGCTCTTTGGCTTTCAAGGTCACGTCATCCTGGATCGGCCAATACTCATTGGCTTGATCGCAGCGCCACTCCTGGTGCAATCCTATGGTATTTTTATCATCGCCTACGGCGCCGCCTGGTTGTGGCGGATACCTCACAAAGTTGCGGCACCATGTGCCCTGATAGGAACGTCGAATTTCTTTGAATTGGCTGTCGCGGTTGCCATCAGTTTGTTTGGCTTGAATTCAGGGGCCGCTCTGACAACTGTGGTCGGCGTGCTTGTCGAGGTCCCCGTTATGTTGTCACTTGTCGCTTTGGCAAATCGAACGCGCAGCTTCTTTCCAGCTGAACATTAACTGTTGAAATCAACCCGGTGTTCTGTTCACGTCTGGTTATGTGGAGGGTACAGTTATGGTGAAAACAAATTGATCGAAGAATATGAAAATCCACCAAAACTCAACAGAAAACACCGACACTGACCTGGTCCATATTTTGGAATCAAGTCCGATCGGCATTGCAATATTGGACCTTGCGACCGGCCAGAGATTGTTTGTAAATTCAACGCTGGTCGACATTTTTGGTGCGCCATCTCGTGAAGAATTGCTGATTGGCGATATCTCTGACACCTGGATAAACCCGAATGATTTAAAGCGGGGATGGGATGCGCTGGCGAATGATCAAAACCTGACAAACTTCGAGGCTGAGCGTCGACGATTCGACGGTACGCGTTGGTGGGTCCTGATGAACTCACAACAGGTAATCTTCCAGGGCAAGGAAGCCGGCATTGTCTGGCATATCGACATCACCGACCGCAAGAAGGCTGAGGAAGAAGTTCACCTGGCTTTAAGTGACGCAGAACAGGCAAATCAGGTTAAATCGGATTTCCTTGCGCATATGAGCCATGAGCTTCGCACACCATTGAATTCAATTATTGGTTATTCCCAAATGGTGGCGCAAGAGATCTTCGGGGAAGTCGGTCACGAAAAGTATCTGGAATATATTAAGGATATCCAATATTCGGGAAATCATCTCCTGAACCTCATCGATGACGTACTCGATATTTCAAAAATTGAAGCTGGGGAGTTTATTATAGAAGAAAGTGTTTTTGACCTGGATGACATACTGAAAGATTGTGTTCGAGTAATTCAGGGTAAAGTAGATAAGAAACACCTGGCCTTTCGATTTTCGCCTTCTGATAAATCTCTACACATTCGTGCCGACGAAAGACTGGTCAAGCAGATCATTTTAAATCTGTTGTCTAATGCCGTCAAATTCAATGTGCCTGATGGAAGCGTCAGCCTCGCAAGTACGATAGACCAAAATAGCGCAGTATCATTGGTTATCTCTGACACCGGAATTGGGATATCGACCAATGACATTTCAAAAGTATTGGAACCATTCGGCCAGTCGCGTTCAGATATACATAATACCCACGAGGGAACAGGATTGGGCCTGTCCCTTTCAAAAAAACTGGCAGAGTTACATGGCGGAACTCTGGAACTGGACAGCAGTCTCGGGAATGGAACAAAAGTTACGATAAAATTCCCGCCAGGACGAACTGTCGAGTATTGAATTCCCGTCGAACAGGCAGTTGACGCACCGCATAAAATGTCCAAATCAAGAAAAGGGGATACCGGTTTGAATACGTCGTTCAAGGAAGTTATGGACATTCGTGGCGGGGAACTGCCATCAGAAAATGATGTCAAAATCACGGGCCATGACCCGGTATATTCGACACCCTTCAAGATCAGCGAAACCTGTGCTTCTGTTCTCGCTGGCATTGGTGTCGCAGCCGCCGATATTTGGGAAATCAAGACAGGAAAACGCCAGACAATTTCAGTCGACACAAGGCACGCCGCGGCCACGCTGAACAGTTCCTTGTTCATGCAGGCCCCGGATGCATCGGGCCAATTCACGACACTCGTCAACAAAAGTCACGAAGAGATGCTGGCGATGACACAACCCTGGCCGACCAGGGATGGCCGGTGGTTTCTGGCACATTTTGCCCTGCCAAATTTGAAGGAACGGGTGTTAAAGGTACTTGGCTGCGATCCCAATGCTGATTCCATTCGCAAGGCTGTGGCGCAATGGGACGCGCTGGACCTGGAAAACGCGATAGATGAAGCCAGAGCTTGCGGTGCCATGGTGCGATCCAACAAGGAATGGCTAAGCCATTCGCATGGACAAGTCCTGGCATCGAAGCCAATCGTTGAAATCAGCAAAATCTCTGATAGTGATCCTGAGCCCTTCCCGACCGGAAATCGCCCGTTAAGCGGCATTAGAACCCTGGATCTTACCCGTATTCTGGCCGGACCTGTTGCAGCCAGGTCCTTGGCGGAGCACGGTTCAGACGTGCTGATGATTGCAGCAGAACACCTGCCGCAAATCGCAGAGCATGTAATGGATACCAGCCATGGCAAACGCAGCAGTTTCATCAATCTCAAGACGGCCGAAGGCCTGGAACAACTAAACAATCTTGCAAAAGATGCAGATGTTTTCTCGCAAGGCTACCGACCCGGTATGCTGCATGGGTTTGGCCTGGGCCCCGAAGAACTGGCGGCAATCCGTCCTGGCATTGTCTATCTTTCAATAAGTTGTTTCGGTGCCGACGGCCCCTTTAGTCATCGTGCGGGCTGGGAGCAAATTGCCCAAACAGTCACTGGCATTTGCCATGACGGGCATGCCGACCAACCCTGTTTGCTACCGGCTGCGGCCTGTGACTATACAACGGGATATCTTGGTGCCTATGGCGTCATGCTCGCCCTGGCCCGGCGGGCGCGCGAAGGCGGGAGTTATCATGTCCAGGTTTCGCTTTGCCAGTCAGGGATGTTCATACATCGCCAGGGCAAGACAGATTTTCCAGATACTGGCATGGGATTGGCTGAGCAGGAACTTGATGCTTTGCGGGTTGAATCAAAACCTGCCTTCGGACCCTTGCGGCATATCGGCCCGGTCCTGAAAATGTCGGAAACACAGCCCCACTGGTTACGACCAACCCCAATCCTGGGTGCTGACACAGCCAATTGGCTCGACAGAGCTTCCTAGAGCAGGGAATCATGCGCCTTCCACCCGGACCTTGAAGATCAGTCCAGAAAGGCTATCGTGGTTTCAGTGAGCGTACTGGTTGAGAGTGAACATATTGGTTGAGAGCAAACATATTGGTTGAAAACATACAATGGTATTCGAATATTTGACCGACGATTTGCACCGTCTTGGTGAAGACCGGTCAACATCCCTTCTGACAAAGTCTGCCGGTGAAACCGTTATCCAGGCGGGAGAGCAAGGGAAATACATGTTCGTCATCCAGAGCGGTGAAGCAGATATCATCAATGATGGCGTAATCCTGGATCAAGTTGGCCCGGGTGGTGTGGTCGGTGAGATGGCAATGGTCGATGGCTCTCTGAGAAGTGCCACGGTTCAGGCCAGTACCGATCTCACGTTGTTACCCGTCTCCAAACCCGATTTTGAAATATTGATCCGGCACCATCCCCAGTTCGGTATTCATGTGATGAAAATCATGTCTCTCAGGATGCGCCTGATGAACGCGCGCCTGGGCGATGCCATGGAAGATATTTCGGCCAGCCGCGCGATGGAACAGGAACTGCGAACTCTTGCTTCCCGTGACCCGTTGACCGGCACGGCCAACCGTCTGCATTTCGCGAATATGGCAGCCCGTGAGATCGAACAGGCCAGAAGACATGCGCGGGAATTATCCGTCGCCATGTTGGATGTAGATCATTTCAAGGCCGTCAATGACAACCATGGTCATGCCTGTGGAGATGCTGCACTTCGCCAGGTTGTCGAGGCAACCACGGGTGAGCTGCGTATCGCCGACGTGCTGGGGCGGGTGGGCGGTGAAGAATTTGCTATACTACTGCCGGAAACAGGACTTGAGCCTGCCGCTGCCATCGCCGAACGAATCCGTGAGGTCATCTCCGAACAAACATTCGCCTGGGATGGCCAGACCTTTGAATTAACGGTCAGCATCGGCGTGTCGATCTGGGATACTGACGAAAATACAATCGAAGAAGCTTTGACCCGCGCCGACAAAAACCTGTATGCGGCCAAGGAAAATGGCCGGAACAATGTTGTGAGTATCGAAGAATAAGGCCGGTACCTTCGGATATTGTGAAGTCGTTTTCGTCGGCCAAAAAAAACTATTCTCCTTATAGGCTGGCGTTCTTCGTTGGCATCTCGATATTTATATTCATTTGACTGGAAATCCACTTCCATGTGAGGACAAGTCGAGTATTATTGTGCTTAAAATACCAACAGACAATTTCCTGATTATATTGCCGAGGGCAAACAAGAAGACAGCAAATGAGGATTATCAAAACAATATTTGCTGCAGCGACATTGCTATTGCTATCGGTGTTACCTGGTCACGCACAAACCAGATTGTTGCCTCAATTCGAAATAATGACGGAAGATTGGTCACCCTACCAATTTACCCGCGACGGCGTATTGGTGGGGATCTCAACCGACATTGTGGTCGAGCTTCTGAAGGCAGTAGGGTCAAAACAAGATCGCAAAGATATCATCATGTATCCATGGGCAAGGGGGTATAAAACGCTTCAAAAGCGACCCAATGCCGCCTTGTTCCTCACGACCAAAACGCATGAACGTGCATCGCAGTTCAAGTGGGTCGGACCAATTTTTACAAACACGACCTATCTGATTGCCAAAAAATTTCGATCTATCAAAATCAACCATTCCGGCGAAGTCAAAAGTTTTCGTATAGGTGCGGTGATAGACGACGTTAGCGTGGAATATTTGAACGAACTGGGTGTGCCGAGGGAAAAATTGACGCTGAACCGGGCTTCAGAATTTAACTTGAGAATGATGGCAATCGATCGGATCGACCTTGTTATCGATAACTGGGACAACTTTCTTGCGAATGCAAAAATGACCGGCATCAATCCAGACTTGTACGAACGTGTATATGTTGTCCGGGCAGATGAAGTTGGAATTGCCTTCAATCGCGCCGTGCCAGATTGGGTTATATCCCGCCTGCAAAAAGCGTTAGATGATTTGCGTGCCAAAGGTGTTATCGATGATCTTTTCAAAAAGTACGGACTGGTCCCTGAAAGTCAGCGATAGATTGCCGGACGAAGCCATAGCTGACCTGACGGCAGACGGTACATAAAAGGCAACAAAAGTAGTTTGTATGAATCTCGTCGCCATCGATTTTGAAACAGCAGACAACGGGGCCGACAGTGCCTGCGCTATTGGCATGGTCCGCATTGTCGATGGCCAGGTCGTGGCGCAAGAGACACATCTGATCCGCCCACCGCGCCGGAACTTTTTTTATACCCATATTCATGGCATCACCTGGGATGATGTTGCCGGGGAAAAGACTTTCGCTGACTTGTGGCCGACCTTGAACAACTTCATCAGCGACGCCGATTACCTGGTAGCGCACAATGCAGCCTTTGACCGGGGCGTGATGAATGCCTGCAATGATGCTGCCGGTTTGACGCCGCCGGTGGCACCGTGGCTCTGCACTGTCAAACTGGCGCGCCAGGTCTGGAATGTCAGACCGACAAAATTGCCGGACGTCTGCCGGTATCTGGTGATCCCCCTGAACCATCACAACGCGGCCTCAGATGCCCTGGCCTGTGCCAAAATTGTGGTCGCGGCGATGGAAGATGACTTTGACATTACGACAGCCGAGCTTGGCACCAAGACAAAACCGAAGCCTGAAACCTGGCGGCGATAATCGGCAAACCGGCTTGCCCGGACAGGCCCGCCTGGTGCAAGCTATCGAGGCTAAACAGCGCTATTATTACAGGACAAATTATTGACCGTAACCGACCGCGCGGCCCTGGATGCCTATGGCCCACACGATGCACACCAGGCTGCCGTCGGCGTGTTTGGTGACTTTGTGGAAAAGTTGACTGTTGTCGATTTCGAAGAATAAGGATTACCCGCCAGTGAGTACGCCAGCCCCCGCACCGACTAACGTAGATAACCCTGGTCATGATCCTGTTACTTATGGGACCACGAACCGGCTGTTGCTGGGCCTTAGTGCTGGCTTTGCCCTGAGCTATTTGCTCTGCTTGCCGCTGGACCCCTTTGCCGGTCTTGTGGTGATCAAGGGCGGCGGCGTCTTCCTGCTGGCCGTGGTCGCGTGGCGTGTGACGGGCGGCACCAACGTTCGCTTGCCGGGCTTGTTACTCGCCCTCGGCCTGTTGCTCTCCAGTGTGGGCGATGTCTTCTTGCGGCTTGACCCGGTCGGCATGTTTGTGCATGGCCTTGGCTCGTTTCTGGTGGCGCACTTGATTTATGTCATCTTGTTTTTGCGCCTGCGCCAGCGTGGTGCTGCCATCAATGGTCGCCAGCGCGCCCTGATCGCCTTGTTCATTATCTATGGCATCGGCCTGGGCAGCTGGATGATGCCTCACCTCGGTGCTCATACTGTACCTGTGTTGGTCTATGCCGCTGTTATCTGCCTGATGGGTATTACTTGCGTGCTGGTCGGTTTCAGCAACCGTTGGGTGCTGCTGGGGGCTTTGCTGTTCATGTCCTCCGACACGGCCCTCGCCATCGACAAATTTGTCATGCCGCTGGACGGCATCGGCTGGTACATCTGGCCCAGCTATTATATTGGGCAATTGCTGATCATGCTCGGTGTGATTGCGCATTTGCGGTTCCGGACAACGGTTGAGCCCTGAACTTTTACTACCCTTCGCTCGCAATTTGCAGTATCATTTTGACCCTGCTCAGATAGCCACAGCCGTACGGAGGATGTGATGCCAGAATACCTGCAAAGAAACACTGGTCGGGGGCTATTGGTGCTTTGTGCGTTTATTTCGCTGTTGTTGCTGCCCTGGATGGCCAACGCAGCCAAATACAACAAACGCGCCGTTGCTGTCATAATCGGCAACAGCAACTATCAGGGCCGTACCCCGAAAGTTGACTACGCTGGCAACGATGCCGATGCCTTCAAAAAATATGTCATTGATGTGCTGCGATATGATCCAGAAAACATCATCGACCTCAGGGACGCCACCAAAACCCAAATGGAAGCCGCCTTTGGCAACCACCAGACGGCAGAAGGCAAGCTGTGGCGGTATATTGACCCCAAGGGTCGCAGCGACGTCACCGTGTTCTATTCCGGCCATGGCGTGCCTGGCCTTAAGGACAAGCGTGGCTATCTTTTGCCCGTAGATGCCGATCCAGAAACACCCGAGATCAATGGCTATTCCGTAGATACCCTGTTTAAAAACCTGGGCTTGTTAGAGACGAAATCCGTCTCGGTCTATCTGGACGCCTGTTTTTCCGGTGACAGTCAAAAAGGCATGCTGATCAGCCGGGCGTCAGGCCTGGTCATCACGCCCCACTTGCCCACTCAGGCTGGCAACATGACGATCATCACCGCCTCGCAAGGGGATCAGGTCGCGTCATGGGATGACAGGGCAAAGCGTGGTTTGTTCACACGGCATTTGCTGGATGCCCTGTACGGCAAGGCCGATGGTGAAGACTATGGCAACAGCGATGGTCAGGTCGCCCTGGGCGAGGTGCGTGAATATCTTGATGATCGTTTGACCCGGGCCGCCCGCAGAACCTTTGGCCGCCATCAGAATGCATGGGCAACGGGCAACGACGATGTTGTTCTGACGAGCGACTTTTCGAACAAGACCCAGCCGACAATTGTCCTGGCAAGCAAACGCGTGGAACCCGTCAAAGCCAAACCGGTGCCCGTCAAAAAGGCAAAGCCATCTCCGCCCCCTCAACCGGTTCAGCCCCTGGTCAAGAAAAAACCTGCCGCCCCTGCCTTCGACGTGGCCAGGCTGGCAAATAATTCACGCTGGCAAATCGATATCGAAATAGATGACGTCCGCTCAGACGACTATAGCGGCGTATTATCGATCTCCGATGGCACGTTTAGCAAAAGCTTTTTTCACGGCAGCATTAATCTCAACATCTGGGGATCCTTGTGGCGCGGAGAGCTCGAAATAAACGGATCGATCCTCGACCAGTCAAAACGCGGTTACGACGACGAAGTTGTGACCGGCAAATTCTCTGAATCGATTTACCTCAAACGCTCGCCTGTAACCTTCCGCATCGTACCCGCACAAACTGAATCAGGCGGCGTTGAAATTGTCATTATTCGCCTGCGGCTGATCAGATAGATGCGGCAGTTGGGCGGCGGATATAGTTGCGGCCTGCTGGTGTCCTTGATAAAGACCTGAACGCCCACACCGGCGGCATTCAGGGCATCTCGCAAACGTTCAATATGGACATCCATTGTGCGTTCCACTGTATGGGTGTCCGGATCCCAAAAAGGATGTCCGGGTCCCAAACCGGTCCAGTAATCTGTCGACCCCGGATGGATGCGCTGATCACGCGGCAGAGAATATCCTGGTACGTTGAACAGGCCTCACCCTGCGACACTATTACACATTCCTTTGGCCTTCAGAACGAGCGACTGTCAATCGTAGTCGTAGTTTATATTACGAATAATCCCAATGCAGGATCGACATTATCGCGCCATTCCGATGGTGCGATAGATAGAAGGAAAATTTTGGATATGCCTAGTTTGATCGAAATCGAGGGCGTTGGTCCCTCATTGGCAGCGGCGTGTGTAAAGACGAACTACCGCACCATTGCAAAAATTGCGGCCGCCACACCCAAGGGATTGGCGTCTGTGCCCGGTATCAGTGAAAAGAGCGCCCCTCAGGTTATTGCT
>JABIFY010000022.1 GCA_018650465.1 Alphaproteobacteria bacterium | reverse complement strand
GGGCCAATCACTATCCGGCCCTGGAAAACCCGCCAGCAGCAGGCCAGTTGCGCGCCGGTGCCCATAGCGACTATGGCAGTCTGACAATTCTTTTGCCGCATGACACACCAGGCGGCTTGCAGGTTCAAACCCGAACAGGTGACTGGATTAACGCGCCCGTCATCCCCGGCACTTTCATTATCAACATTGGGGATTTAATGGCACGCTGGACAAATGATCGCTGGGTTTCAACCCTACACCGGGTGGTGACGCCACCACTGGAAGCAGGCGCGCAATCCAGGCGCTTATCCATTGCCTTTTTTCACCAACCCAACTGGCACGCCGACATCACTTGTCTGCCATCGTGTCTCGCGCAAAGCGAGACGCCGTTATATGAACCTGTGAAGTCCGGGCCCTACTTGATGGAAAAATTCACGTCGACGGTTATGTAACCTTGTTCGGGTCAGACCTGACCGCGAAAATCAAATACCCCGGCATTGACCAAAGCCACAACGATTGCCGTGACTATTGCTGCAAGGAGTGTCGTGGCAATGGCTTTGCGGATAAGCATCGGATTTGCCGGTGCACCGTGTTCATGGCCAGGTTCAGGATTTTCAACCTTGCGAACCCCGAACGGCAGAACCATAAACAGCATCAGCCACCAGACGATAAAGTAAATTGCAGAGATACTGATCCATGCCATGACAGACGCCCCTTACGCTTGTTCCAGTTCCACGAGGGTACCGCAAAAATCCTTGGGATGCAGAAACAAAACCGGTTTGCCGTGGGCCCCATTGCGCGGCTCGCCGCTGCCCAGGACCCGAGCACCTTCGGCTTTCATTTTGTCCCGCGCGGCAAAAATATCTTCAACTTCATAACAGATATGGTGCATGCCCCCTGCCGGATTGCGGTCGAGGAAGGTTTGCATGGATGATCCTTCACCCAAGGGATACAGAAGCTCAATCTTGGTATTCGGCAGTTCCACAAACACGACGGTGACGCCGTGGTCTGGCTCGTCCTGCGGGGGCGACACCTTGGCGCCCAGTACATCGCGATATTGTGCGGCGGCAGCTGCCAGATCAGGGACGGCTATGGCAACGTGGTTCAAACGACCAATCATCTTGTTTTCTCCGGTTTAAGCGATTTTATTCAGTCGAACGACTTCGACCTCGACTGCGGGTCGTCGTCCGTTTGATGCCTTTTTTAACACACGGCGTACAGATTGTGAGACTGCATCAAAAATAGCACCGTCGTCATCGAATCGATCCGGCTTCACGTTGTCCAGGCCCAGTTCGGCGGCTTCAACCGATTTATCGTGCAAATCCGCTTCGGCCAGACTGTCGGCATGATCAAGCACACCGCGAATGGTCACGCGCGGCTCCATGATGGAGTTTAGTTCGGCATCAAGAACAACAACAACAAAGGCGATGCCATTGAACATCATACGTTTGCGGGACTGCAAGGTCTTACTGTCAGTCGCACTGACCTGACCGCCATCCAGGGCCAGACGGCCCGTGGCAATATGGTCGACAACTTCAACAGGACCAGGGGCCAGGCGCAAGACATCGCCATTTTCGATCACCGGGGCTTCCACGATTCCCAGTTCTTTGGCCAGGTCTGAATGACGACTTAAGTGGCGCGCCTCGCCGTGAACGGGCACAGCGACCTGCGGCTGGACCAGGCTATAATATTCCTTCAGTTCATCCCGTGCCGGATGGCCCGACACATGAACGAAACGGTCCTTTTCGGTAATGACGTTTATGCCGTCATAGACCAGGCGGTTTTGCACAAGGCCGATCATTTTTTCATTGCCTGGGATAATTTTGGAAGAAAAGATCACCGTATCGCTTGCCTTCAAATGGATGTGGCGATGTTCGTGCATGGCAATCCGGGACATGGCACCGCGCGGCTCACCCTGGCAACCTGTACACAAGATTACCGTATTTTCGCCTGGCAAATATCCGGCTTCGTTTTCATCCAGATGGGCCGGCATGTCCTGAAGGTAACCACAGGCCTTGGCAGCTTCTATGTTACGATGCAGAGACCGTCCCGAAACCACAAGCGAGCGGCCATTTGCGGCGGCGGCTTCGGCCACACTGCCGATACGGGCAATGTTTGAGGCAAAGGTCGTGACTACCACCCTGCCCTTCAGCTCGCCAATGAGTTCGGTCAGGCTTTTCAGGACTTCTGATTCAGATTGTGACCGGCCTGGCGAAAGGGCATTTGTGGAATCACAAATCAGCGCACGCACGCCCTTGTCACCCCAGGCCTTTAATTTTGCCGTATCTGTGGTTGGTCCAACCAATGGGTTGGGATCAAGTTTCCAGTCGCCAGAATGCACAACAGTACCGTGCGGCGTTTCAATCGCCAGGCTATGGGCTTCGGGAATGGAATGGGTGACCTGAATGTAATTGACACCAAACTCATCGATATCGACAGACCCACCGACTTCAATTTCATGCAAGGGAACACGATCCAGCAGACCGGCTTCACTCAGCTTACGCTTCAGCAGATACATGGTGAAAGGCGTGGCATAGACCGGACAGTTCAGGCGTGTCCAAAGATGGGCCACAGCACCCAGGTGGTCTTCGTGGGCATGGGTCAACACAAGGCCGACCAGGTCTTTGCGTCGTTCTTCGATGAAAGTTGGATCAGGGAACAACAGGTCGATACCCGGCAAGGTATCATCTGCAAAGGTCAGGCCGCAGTCGACAGCCAGCCATTTGCCGTTACAACAATAAAGCGACATATTCATGCCGATTTCGCCTGCGCCACCCAGCGCGACAAAGAGAAGTTCGTCAGTCAATTTAAGGCCTTCTGGTCAGATTTTTCGGCTGCGCCATTATGAGATTTGTCGGCTACGCCATTATGAGATTTGTCGGCTACGCCGATGAATTTCCACCAAACCCCGCATCGTGAGGTCAGGATCAATGTGTTGAATTATGTCGGTTCCGGTCGCAAACAAGGGGGCAAGTCCACCGGTGCTAACCACTGTTGCTTCCCGCGGATCACCCGTTTCGCTTTTTAGCTCATCAGAGATGCGTTTGACCAGCCCTTCAATAAGACCAATATAGCCCCAATAAACGCCAGACTGCATGGCTTCTGTCGTACCCCGGCCAATGGCGTGTTCGGGTCGTGCCACGGCGATGTGGGGTAATTTTGCAGCCGCCATATGCAGTGCTTCCAGAGACAAATTAATGCCCGGCGAAATCACACCACCACGATAATTGCCGTCTCCATCCACCACATCAAAAGTTGTCGCCGTGCCAAAATCCAGAATAATCAAAGGCCCGTCATAGGTCATATGAGCAGCAACAGCATTGACGAGACGATCAGCGCCGACATCTTCCGGCTTGTCGATCAAGACGCCAATGCCCAGCTCCGCGCTCTCGCCCACAACGACCGGATCAATATCGAAATAGGTCCGGCACAGGGTCCGCAAATCAAACAGGGCACGCGGGACCACGGTGGCGATAATGGCATCGGTAATGTCGGTGGCAGAGATGTTCTTCAGGGCCATTAATTGTGTCAGCCAAACGGCGTATTCATCCGCCGTCCTGGGTGCCTGGGTGGCAGCGCGCCACTGGCATTGCAGCTCACCGTCCTTGTATAACGCAAAGACAACGTTGGTATTCCCGACATCTATGGCCAACAGCATATCAGCCGTCCTCCCCGGTCAAGGGAAAGACGTCACCGGCTGAAACCAGTCGTGTTTCTTTCGCGGTACCGACGACGAGCGCACCAGTTTCATCCAGATCTTCAAACACGCCCTGAAATACCTCAGTTCCCAGGCGCACCTCAACCGGACCACCCTGCCCCCAGGCATGTTCGAGCCAGGCACGGCGCACAGGTGCAAATCCCATATGCTGCCAGGTTCCATACCAGATCAACATATGAGCGGCATATGATTCGACAAATCGAGCGACATCAACAGCACTATCCAGGGCACGCAAAGATGTCGCCGGGCGCTCAACATTATCAGGGTAAGATTGAATATTTACACCGGTGCCAACCACCAGCCAGTCAAGTTCACTGCCTTTTAGCAATTGTGATTCCAGCAGGATACCGGCAATTTTATTACTTCCGACGAGAACATCATTGGGCCATTTTAGTTGCGCAATATGGTCGCCGGACAGAAACTCCGATACAGCATCACGAATGGCCAGGGCTGTCACAAAAGAAATTTGTGCTGCGGTTGCCGGTGCACAATCAGGTCGCAAAATTAAAGATGCATACATGTTGCCGGGTGGTGAGGCCCAGTCGCGGCCACGGCGTCCGCGGCCCGCACCCTGGGATCTCGCCCAAACAAGTGTGCCTTCAACGGCACCATCCATGGCGAGTTCACGCGCGTATCTATTGGTGCTGTCGGTAACATCCAGCGTCACCAGATCAAAAAAGTCCGCCAAGCGTGGGGCTTGCTCTGCAGGCCCCCGCTCAACCGGGTTCTGGATCATGGCAACAGGGCCTGCGCCGCTGATTGTGCTGCTGCCAGGAACGGGGCCGGCAAGACAAAGAAGAACAATGTAAACAATCCGGCGACCGTCATGATGGCCCCCATCTCAGTACGCAATGGCTTTTCAAAAGCTTCCACTGGCTCATCAAAATACATGATCTTGATAATGCGCAGATAGTAAAAAGCACCCACAACACTGGCGACCACGCCAACAATCGCCAAAGCATACAGACCCGAATTAATGGCTGCCATGAAGACGTAGAATTTGCCAAAGAACCCGGCCATAGGCGGAATACCGGCCAAGGAGAACATGAAGATTGCCATGGCCATGGCCAGCAAGGGCTGGTTACGTCCAAGGCCTGCCAGATCATCGATGCTCTCGACCATGGTATCCTTGACGCGCATGGACAAGATCACGGCGAAGGTTCCCACATTCATGACCAGGTAGATGATCAGATAAATCAGCACACCACGTACGCCTTCGTTTGTACCGGATGCCAGACCGACCAGGGCGAAACCAACATGGCCGATAGATGAATAAGCCATCAGACGCTTGATATTGCGCTGACCAACAGCTGCGACTGCACCCAACACCATGGACGCCATGGAGAGAACGACAATGATTTGCTGCCATTGATCGATCAGTTCACCAAACGGCGACATGATTACACGGGCCAATAATGCCAGGGCCGCAACCTTTGGCGCAACAGCAAAGAACGCTGTGACGGGCGTCGGTGCACCTTCGTATACATCTGGTGTCCACATGTGGAAAGGCACAGCAGAAATCTTGAAGGCCAAACCGGCAAACAGGAAGACCATGCCCACAATCAGACCAACGGAGATGTGTTCTGCACCATGGAAGCTTTTGGCCAGGTCATCAAAATTGGTAGACCCGGCGTAGCCGTAGATCATCGATGCGCCATAGAGCAACATGCCGGAAGACAAGGCGCCGAGCACGAAATATTTCAGACCGGCTTCCGTCGCCTTTTCTGAATCCCGCTTGAAGGCCGCCACAATATAGAGTGAGAGGGATTGAAGCTCGATACCAAGATACAGAGACATCAGGTCGTTGGCTGAAATCATCACCAACATACCCAGCGTCGCCAGTACAATCAGGACCGGAAATTCAAAGCGCTCCATATTTTCGGTGCGCATGTAGCCCAGTGACATGATCAGGGCCAGGGACGATGCCAACAGAACCAGGGTCTTCATGAACAGACCAAAGCCGTCGTTCACAAAAAGACCGTTGAAGGCAACAATTTTGCCCCCACTACCATCAGGCATGTCGCCACTCATCAGGGCAAACCAGGCGATCACCAGGGACAGGACGGCCATCCAGGTGACGGAACGCGTCGAGCCGTCACCACGAAAAACGCCGAACATCAGCAGCACCATCGCAGCGACGGCGAGAATAATTTCCGGCAGTGCCGGGGTGAATTGTGCAAAGGCCATTGTCATTTCATCTAATCCCTTGGCACCTTATTTAGCCACTGTGGCCACATCACGGGCGGCCTGCATGGCAACTTCGTGATTGTGAATGAGGTTGGCAACCGATTCGTGCATGACATCCAGCACTGGTGCTGGATAAACGCCAAACAAAAGAACCAGGATGACCAGCGGCGCAAATATCGCAACTTCTCGTTTATTCAAGTCGACCATATCCTTGAGGTCCGCCTTGGTTAAGGTCCCAAAGATTACCCGTCGATAGAGCCAGAGGGCGTAGGCCGCACTGAGCACAAGTCCCGTTGTGGCCAGGAAAGCCACCCAGTTATTGACCTGAAAAATCCCCACAAGGACGAGGAATTCGCCGACAAACCCACTGGTGCCAGGCAAGCCCACGTTGGCCAGGGTAAACAGCAAGAACACAGCTGCATAATTCGGCATGTTATGCACAAGCCCGCCATAGCGTGCTATTTCACGCGTGTGCAATTGGTCGTAAACCACACCAACGATCAGGAACAGGGCGGCCGAAACCAGACCATGACTGAGCATGATGAATATCGCCCCTTCAATACCCTGAGGCGTGAAGGTGAACATACCGATGGTCACGAACCCCATATGAGCAACCGATGAATAAGCAATCAGCTTTTTCATGTCTTCCTGCATCAGCGCCACCAGCGAGGTATAGATCACGGCGACGACGCTAATGGCATAGACAAGATATGTGAAGTTTTCAGTGGCTTCCGGGAACATGGGAATGGAGAAGCGCAGCAAACCATATCCGCCCATTTTCAACAGCACACCAGCCAGGATCACAGACCCTGCGGTCGGCGCTTCCACGTGGGCATCCGGCAGCCAGGTATGCACCGGCCACATGGGTACCTTCACCGCGAAGGAAGCGAAGAAGGCCAACCACAACCAGTTCTGCAAATCTGCATCAAACTTGGTGGTCATCAGGGTTGGGATGTCTGTTGTGCCTGCCTGCATATACATGGCTAGGATCGCCAGCAACATCAGGACCGAACCCAGCAGAGTATAAAGGAAGAATTTGAACGAGGCATAAACCCGACGTTCGCCACCCCAGACGCCGATGATCAGGAACATGGGGATCAGGCCACCTTCGAAGAACAGGTAGAAGACCACCAGATCAAGGGCTGAAAAGACGCCAACCATCATTGTTTCCAGCAACAAGAAAGCAATCATGTATTCCTTGACGCGGGTATTCACGGACTGCCAGCTGGCCAGAATACAGATCGGCATCAGGAACGTGGTCAGCATAATGAACAGCATGGAAATGCCGTCGATCCCCATATGGTAATCAATGCCGTCAGCGATCCAGGTTTTCTTTTCCACAAACTGGAAGTCCGCCGTCGAGGTATCAAAACCCGTCCACAGCAGAATAGAGACCGCGAAGGTAATCAGCGTTGTCCACAAAGCCACATTGCGGGCATTGCGGGCGACAATTGCGTCATCACCCCGGATCAGAAAAATAAAGGCGGCACCCACTGCAGGCAGGAAGGTGACAATCGATAATATTGGCCAATCAGTCATCGATCAGCCCCCCAATCCAAAGACAAACCACGAAACAAATCCTGCAACGCCCAGCATCATGGCAAAGGCATAGTGATAGACATAACCGGTCTGCAGCGCCTGAGCGCGGCGAGTGATGTTAAGGACCAGACGCGAAATGCCATCCGGGCCAAAGCCATCGATGATCTTGCCATCGCCAATTTTCCATAAGAAATAGCCGATCCGCTTGGCCGGTCGCACGAAGATCAGGTCATAAAGTTCGTCGAAGTACCATTTGTTCAGCAGGAACGAATGGACCTCGCGGTGGGCAGTGGCGATGGTTTTCGGAATACCGGGGTTCTTGATGTAGAACCACCAGGCCAGCAAGATACCGAAGGCCCCCAGAGCGGTTGGTGAATATTTCACCCAAGCCGAAACATGATGGGCGTTTTCAAAAATTTGGTTTGCAGGCTGGATGAAGATGGATTGGCCCCAGAAGGCTGCACGTCCATCACCGACCATGTCGTCGAACCAGAACCAGCCGGCGAAGATGGCACCAAAAGCCAGAACCAGCAGTGGCAGCATCATCACCTTGGGTGATTCGTGTACATGCGCCATGACTTTTTCGTCCGCACGGGCAGGACCATGGAATGTCATGAAGATCAAACGCCAGGAATAAAAGGCTGTCATCAAGGCGGCCAGAATACCCATGGTAAAGGCATACATGCCAACACCCGAATTAGACGCGAAGGCAACTTCGATGATCATGTCCTTGGAATAATAACCGGCGAACAATGGCACACCGGCTAACGCCAGCGATCCAATCCACATCATCAGATAGGTGCCCGGGATCAGCTTGTAGATACCGCCCATCTTGCGCATGTCCTGTTCGTCAGACATGGCGTGAATGACCGAACCGGCGCCAAGGAACAAAAGGGCCTTGAAGAAAGCATGCGTCATCAGATGGAAGATCGCCGCAGGATAAGCCGACACACCAATAGCAAAGAACATGTAGCCAAGCTGGCTCATGGTTGAATAGGCAATGACGCGCTTGATATCATTTTGCACCAAACCAATGGTCGCGGCCACGAAGGCTGTTGTAGCACCAATGATGGTGACAACTTCCAGGGTGAAAGGTGCGAATTCGAAGATCGGCGAACAACGGGCCAGCATGAAGACACCAGCGGTGACCATCGTCGCCGCGTGGATCAGGGCCGACACAGGGGTCGGGCCTTCCATGGCGTCCGGCAACCAGGTGTGCAGACCCAATTGTGCTGACTTACCCATGGCACCAACAAACAACAACATGGTGATGGTGGTCAGGATATCCCATTCCTGGCCGAGGAAGACAAAGGTCTTGCCTGCTACGTCAGGGGCGGCGGCAAATACAACGTCGAATTCCACGGAATTGAAAGTGAAGAAGATCGCCATAATACCAAGCGCAAAACCAAAATCACCCACGCGGTTAACCAGGAAGGCTTTGATAGCAGCGGCATTTGCCGACGGACGGTCATACCAAAAGCCAATCAAGAGGTAAGAACACAAGCCCACCCCTTCCCAGCCAAAGAACATCTGCATGAAGTTATCGGCCGTGACCAGCATCAGCATGGCAAAGGTGAACAGTGACAGGTACGCCATAAAGCGTGGGATGGCCTTGTCGTGCGACATATAGCCAACCGAATACCAGTGCACCACGGCAGATACCACAGTGACAACCATCAACATGACGGCGGTCAACTGATCGATGCGCAGGGCCCAGGAGACTTCGAAACTGTCAGACTCCATCCAGGTAAAAAGTTCAATGACAACAGGATTATTATTCCCGGTAACATCAAAGAAGACATAAAGAGACAGCAAGGCAGACGTTGTAATCCCGATCAGGGTAACGGCTTGCGATCCACGGTCACCAAGAACACGGCCAAAGAGGCCGGCAATGACGGCACCCAGCAAGGGCAAAAAGACGAGGGCTGTATACAATTTAATCACCCCTTCATCATGTTAACGTCTTCAACCGCGATGGAACCACGGTTGCGGAAATAGACGACCAGGATGGCCAGACCGATGGCCGCCTCAGCGGCAGCGACGGTTAGCACAAACATGGAGAAGACCTGCCCCACCATATCGCCGGAGAAACTGGAGAAAGCCACAAAGTTTATATTCACGGCCAACAGCATCAGTTCAATCGACATCAGAATAACGATGACGTTTTTACGGTTGAGGAAAATGCCGAAGATGCCAAGGGTAAACAATATGGCAGCGACGGTCAGATAATGTCCGAGACCGATATCCATCAGATACCCCCTCCCGGTGTGACTTTTTTCATTTCCACAGCATCCTTGCGGGTACGGGCAACCTGGTTGGCAATGACCTGCCTGCGCACACCGTCACGCTGACGATTGCTGAGCACAATGGCGCCGATCATGGCGACCAGCAGGATCATGCCAGCGGCCTGAAACAGGTAAATATATTTGGTATAAAGCAACTGCCCGAGGGCTTCTGTGTTGCTGACCTGAGCGATATCCGGCATCGGAGAAGTTGCCATCATGGCGACTTCAGGACCGGTAACCCAGGCACCGTACAACATGCCCAGTTCCACCAGCATCACGAGGCCGACGACCAGGCCATAGGGCAAGTAATCCAGCACCCCTTCACGCAGGGCGGCAAAGTTGACGTCCAGCATCATGACCACGAACAGGAACAAAACCGCCACAGCGCCGACATAAACAACGACCAGCAGCATCGCGAGGAATTCCGCCCCCAACAGGACAAATAATCCGGCGGCACTAAAAAAGGCCAGGATCAAAAACAGGACTGAATGCACCGGGTTGCGGGCCATGACAACCATCACCGCACTCGCCACGACCACGGCTGCAAACAGATAAAAGGCCAACGCGTGCACAATCATGGCTGCGTTCTCCTATAAACAAACATCTGAATAACCTTCATGTTCACTTTCCCCACCTCAACGATAAGGCGCGTCGACGGCAATATTGGCCGCAATTTCATTTTCCCAGCGATCACCATTCGCCAGCAACTTGTCCTTGTTATAGAACAGCTCCTCGCGGGTTTCGGTCGCATATTCAAAGTTCGGGCCTTCAACAATAGCATCTACCGGGCAGGCTTCCTGACAGAAGCCGCAAAAGATGCACTTGGTCATATCAAGATCATAGCGTGTGGTGCGGCGGCTGCCGTCTGCGCGGGGTTCGGCCTCGATGGTAATGGCCTGGGCCGGACAAACGGCTTCGCACAGTTTACAGGCAATGCAGCGTTCTTCGCCCGACGCGTAACGACGCAAGGCATGCTCACCACGAAAGCGCGGGCTGAGCGGTCCTTTTTCATATGGATAGTTTATGGTCGAACGTCGCTTGAACATATAGCTGAAGGTCTTGGCCATGCCGGTCAAAAGCTCGGTCAGCATCCAGGTTCGGACATTGCGTTGAATAAATGACATCGCTTGTGCCCTCCCTATGGCGCCAGATCAAAAGCAACGAGCACACCTGCCGTACCAACAACCCATAACAGGGACATCGGCAGGAACACTTTCCAGCCCAGACGCATCAGCTGATCATAGCGATAACGCGGGAAGGCAGCGCGAGCCCAGATAAAGATGAACAAGATGGCGGCAACCTTGATGCCAAACCACAAGGGTCCGGGCAACCAGTTGAACGGTGCAATATCCATGGGCGGCAACCAGCCACCCAGGAACAGGATCACCGTCATGCTGCTCATCATGATCATGTTGGCGTATTCACCAACGAAGAACAGAGCAAAGGACATGGCAGAATATTCGGTCTGATACCCGGCGACCAGTTCAGCTTCTGCTTCCGGCAAATCAAAAGGATGCCGGTTGGTTTCCGCCAGGGTCGAGATAAAGAACACGACCGCCATGGGCAGCAGCGGTACAACGTACCAAACCGTTCTTTGTGCCTCAACAATGTCGGTCAGGTTCAGGGAACCAACGCACATCAGCACGGTCACTATGACCAGGCCCATGGAAATTTCGTAGGATACCATTTGGGCGGCCGAGCGCATGGCACCCAAAAATGAATAACGTGAGTTCGAAGCCCAGCCCGCCATGACAATGCCATAGACACCCAGCGACGAAATCGCAAACAGGTACATGATGCCGACATTGATGTTGGCCAACACCCAGCCTTCACCAACCGGGATCACGGCCCATGCCACAAAGGCCAGCACAAAGGTCAGCATGGGTGCGATCAGGAAGACGATTTTGTTCGCACCCGTCGGCAGAATGGTTTCCTTCAGCAGCAGCTTCAGCACATCGGCAAAAGATTGCCAGATGCCCCAAGGGCCAACCACATTGGGGCCCATGCGTTGTTGCATCAGACCAATGACCTTGCGTTCAGACCAGACCAGATAGGCCACGGCCAAAAACAGCGGAATCACAATCAGGAGAATTTTGGCCAGAATCCAGATCAGGGGCCAAATGTATATGTTCCAGAGCTCAACCATGGGTACCGGTTGCCCCCTCTGCTGTGTTCAATTTCAGGTCCGAACATTCGGCCATGGTATCAGAAGCCCGGCACACGGGATTGC
Source organism: Alphaproteobacteria bacterium (assembly GCA_018650465.1). GTDB lineage: Bacteria > Pseudomonadota > Alphaproteobacteria > UBA2966 > UBA2966 > JABILA01. Next base: position 76,142 of record JABIFY010000022.1, on the reverse strand, counting down.
TGAGATAATAATCTGTATCCGCCAGGGCCAGGTCGTCAGACGACAAGTCACCGGCTGTGCCGAAGTCGCCCCAGTCAGAGGCTGCAATTTCATCAATGGCAGCCAGTTGTGGTGCGATTTCAACCATGCGGGCACGCAGTTCAGGCAAGCTGTCATAAGACAGTGTTTGCCCAAGGCGTTCGGACAAGGCACGCAGGATGGTCCAGTCTTCCCGACCATCGCCCGGCGGGAACGTCGCCCGCTCGGCCCGTTGCACCCGACCCTCTGTATTTACATAAGTGCCTGGCTTTTCCGTATAGGCCGCTGCCGGCAGGATAACGTCTGCATGATGGGCACCGTTATCACCATGGCTACCGATATAAACAACAAAGGCATCGCCAAAGGCATTGGTATCAATTTCATCTGCCCCCAGCAGGAAGACCACATCCAGGTCACCTTTTGCACCGGCGGCTTGCATGCCAGCCACGTCCATGCCGCCCTCACCCGGAACCAGGCCGAGATCGAGGCCAGCCACGCGGGCAGCGGCATTATGCAGAACGTTAAAGCCGTTCCAGTCGCTGGTCACCATGTCGGTTTTTTCGGCAATGGCTTTCAGCCCGGCCAACACTTGCGCGCCATCAGCACGGGCCAGGGCGCTTTGACCAACGATGATCATGCCGCGTGTCGATTTGACCATTTGCGAACAAACATCGTGACGACCGGCAATGATATCTGCCAGGACATCCGATCCAGCACCCAGTTCAGTAACCGGGAATGTGGCATCCAGTTCAGCACCAACAGAATAGATCGTGAAGCCGCCTTGCAAATAACGTTTACGCAAACGGGCATTCAGAATACTGGCCTCATGACGCGGGTCGGTGCCAACCAACAAACAGAAATCGGCATTTTCAATACCGGCAATTGTTGTGTTAAAGAGGTAACCGCCACGGGCACCGGTGCCGATCTTGGCACCATCCTGGCGGCAATCAATATTCGCCGAGCCCAGTGCCGTCATCAGATCTTTCAATGCCGTCATGGATTCCGCGCATGCCAAATCACCGGCGATGGCGGCTATTTTACTGCCATCAACACCGTCGAGGCGGTCCCGGATGGCATCAAAGCCTGTATCCCAATCGCTTTGCTGTAACTTGCCTTCTTGTTTGACATACACCGCATCAAGACGACGTTTCGCAAGACCATCGCAGGCAAAGCGGGTCTTGTCGGAAATCCATTCCTCGTTGATATCTTCGTTCAACAAAGGCAGCACCCGCATGACCTGACGGCCACGGGTATCAACCCGGACGTTGGAACCAACGGCGTCATGCACATCAATTGTTTCCGTGTGGCGTAATTCCCAGGGCCGGGCCGTGAAGGCATAGGGCTTGGAGGTCAGCGCACCAACGGGGCAGAGATCAATCAGGTTCCCCTGCAATTCAGATGTCAGTGCGGCCTCGACATAAGTGCCGATTTCCGTGTGCTCGCCCCGGAAGACAGCACCCAGTTCTTCAACACCAGCCACGTCCGTAATAAAGCGTACACATCGCGTGCAGTGAATGCAGCGCGTCATGGTGGTCTTGACCAGCGGGCCCAGGTTTTTGTCTTTTACGGCGCGTTTGACTTCCGTGTAGCGACTGTGATCCTTGCCATAGGCCATGGACTGATCTTGCAGATCGCACTCACCACCCTGATCGCAAATCGGGCAATCCAACGGGTGATTAATCAGCAGGAATTCCATCACGCCTTCGCGGGCCTTTTTGACCGCAGGTGTGTTGGTCTTGATGACCATGTTATCCCCGGCCGGCATAGCGCAACTGGCGATGGGCTTGGGTGGGCCACCTTCCATTTCCACCAGGCACATGCGGCAGTTGCCAGCAATTTCCAGGCGGTCATGATAGCAAAAACGCGGCACTTCAACGCCCGCAGCTTCACAGGCCTGAAGCACGGTTTGACCGGCTTCTACGGTGACTTCGATGCCGTCGATTGACAGAGTCGGCATTGGTGCTTCCTTACCTTACGCAGCTTCAGGTGAAGCGCTTGCGCCCTCACCCTGCTCAAGTTTACGCGCCACAATGCGGCGTTCGACTTCGGGACGGAAATTTTTCATCAAACCCTGGATCGGCCAGGCCGCAGCATCGCCCAAGGCACAAATTGTATGGCCCTCGATCTGCTTGGTGACTTCCAGAAGAAGATCAATTTCCTCGATATTGGCTTCGCCATCGACCAGGCGGTCCATGACGCGAGACATCCAGCCCGTGCCTTCACGACACGGCGTGCATTGCCCACAGCTTTCATGCATATAAAACTTCGACAACCGCGCGATGGCTTTGACGATGTCAGTGGATTTGTCCATCACGATCACTGCCGCTGTGCCCAGACCAGATCCCTCAGCCTTCAGGCTGTCAAAATCCATCAACACGGTGTCGCAGGTCGCCTTGGTCAAAATCGGCACTGATGAACCACCGGGAATAATACCCAGCAGATTGTCCCAGCCACCACGAACGCCACCGGCATGCTTCTCGATGAGTTCCTTGAGCGGAATGCCCATTTCCTCTTCGACGTTGCAGGGGTTGTTTACGTGACCGGAGATGCAAAAAACTTTGGTGCCTGTATTGTTTTCACGACCCATGCCGGCAAACCATGAACCACCCTTGCGCAGGATGGTTGGGGCAACAGCAATCGTCTCGACGTTATTTACCGTGGTCGGGCAACCGTACAAACCACATGCCGCCGGAAATGGTGGCTTCAGACGTGGTTGGCCTTTTTTGCCTTCAAGGCTTTCGATCAGGGCCGTTTCTTCGCCACAGATATAAGCGCCCATGCCGCGGTGGACAAAGATGTCATATTTATAGCCAGAACCGCAGGCATTTTCGCCGATCAGACCGGCTTCGTAAGCTTCGTCGATGGCTGCCTGCAGGGTTTCGTATTCGCGATAGAATTCACCGCGTATATAAATGTAAGCCGCAACAGCGCCCATGGCAAAACCGGCCAGCAAACAACCTTCCACCAGTTTGTGGGGGTCGTGGCGAATGATGTCACGATCCTTACAGGTTCCGGGCTCACCTTCGTCGGCGTTGACGACAAGATAACCAGGCTTTTCACCAGGTTCCTTGGGCATAAAGGACCACTTGATCCCGGCCGGGAAACCAGCACCGCCGCGTCCGCGCAGGTTCGACGCTTTCATTTCGTCGATGATCCAGTCGCGGCCCTTGTCCATGATGGCCTTGGTGCCATCCCAGTCGCCGCGTGATTTTGCACCCTCAAGGAAAGGCGAATGTGCGCCGTAGAGGTTGGTAAAGATGCGGTCTTTATCTTGCAGCATCAGCCTTGCTCCACATGAGTGAGGGTTTTAGCGCCGCCTACAGGGGCCGAAGTCTGGCGATCTACTTGCGGTCCGGGTTTTACCTCGTCACCGCGCTTGAAGGCTTCCAGCAAGGCCTTGGCGCTGGTGGCATCAAGGTCTTCATAATAATCGTCACCAACCTGGATCAGCGGAGCATTTACACATGCTCCAAGGCATTCAACTTCCGCCAGGGAAAACTTGCCGTCTTCGGTGGTCTCGCCCATACCAATACCCAGCACGTCCTTGCAGGCGCCGACGACATCGTCCGAGCCACGCAACCAGCACGGAGTTGTCGTGCAAACCTGCACATGCACTTTGCCAATGGGCTTGAGTTTGTACATGGAATAGAAGGTCGCAACCTCGTAGACACGAATGGGGGCCAACCCCAAACGATCAGCTACGTAGTCCATACCAGCCTGACTGAGCCAGCCACCATTCTGGCGCTGGGCCAGATCAAGGAAAGGCATCACGGCACTGGCGGAACGATCTTTTGGATACCGGGCCAGATAGTTTTGGGCCTTGGCTTCCATTTCGTCGTTAAAGACAAAAGCCTCTTTTTGATCACTCATCGGTCAATCTCGCCGAATACAATATCAAGGGTTCCGATGATGGCGACACTGTCCGCCAACATGTGGCCCTTGGTTAAAAAGTCAAAGGCCTGAAGATGAGAATAGGCCGGGGATTTAATCTTGCAGCGATAGGGTTTGGAAGAACCATCCGCAATCAGATGCACACCAAACTCACCTTTCGGCGCCTCAACAGCGGCATAGACTTCACCGGCCGGAACCGAAAAGCCTTCAGTATAAAGTTTGAAATGGTGGATCAGGGCTTCCATGGAAGACTTCATCGCCGCACGACTTGGCGGCACAACCTTGTGTTCAGTGGCAGACACCGGACCTTCGGGCATTTCCGCAATACATTGCTTGATCATGCGCAAGCTTTGATACATTTCTTCGATACGACAGACGTAGCGATCATAACAATCGCCATGTTTGCCGACCGGAATATCAAAATCCATTTTGTCGTAGACTTCATAAGGCTGGGATTTACGTAAATCCCAGGCAGCGCCTGAGCCACGGATCATGACACCGGAGAAACCCCAGTCCATGGCGTCCTCAACACTGATCACACCGATGTCGACGTTACGTTGTTTGAAGATGCGATTTTCCGTTAACATCGTTTCGATATCTTCGATGATCTTCGGGAAGGTTTCACACCAGTCTGAAATGTCTTCCAGCAATCCGGCAGGCAAATCACGATGCACACCACCGACGCGGAAATAAGCAGCATGCATACGGGCACCCGATACACGCTCGTAGAATTCCATCAGGATTTCGCGCTGCTCGAAGCCCCACAGCATTGGAGTCATGGCACCAACGTCCATGGCCTGGGTCAAAATATTCATCAAGTGGTTCATGATTCGAGTCAGTTCAGAGAACATCACCCGGATATATTGACCACGTTGAGGGACCTCGAGACCAAGCAACTTTTCAGCTGCCAGAACAAAGGAGTGTTCCTGGCACATCATTGACACGTAATCGAGACGGTCAAAGTACGGGATCGATTGCAGATAGGTTTTGTGCTCGATCAGCTTTTCCGTGCCGCGATGCAAAAGACCGACATGGGGATCAGCGCGTTCAACAACTTCGCCGTCCATTTCCATAACAAGGCGCAACACACCGTGCGCCGCAGGATGCTGCGGCCCCAGGTTCATGGTGTAGTTACTGATTTGAACTTCACCCATCAGGAGGCACCCTCTTCCGCTTTTTCGTCACCCGGCAGCACATATTTCGCGCCCTCCCAGGGGCTCTCAAAATCAAAGCTGCGGAATTCCTGTGTCAATTGCACGGGCTCGTACACGACCCGTTTTTGTTCGTCGTCATAACGCAGTTCCACATAACCCGTAAGCGGGAAATCCTTGCGCATGGGATGACCTTCAAAACCATAGTCGGTCAACAAGCGTCGCAAATCCGGGTTGCCATCAAACATAATGCCGTACATGTCCCAGGCTTCACGCTCGAACCAGCCAGCAGCACTGTAAACAGTTGTCATGGTCAGGACAGGTGTGCGTTCATCCGTCTGAATCTTGACCCGGACCCGTTGGTTATGGGTCATGGACAACAAATTATAAACCACATCAAAACGCTGTTCGCGTTCCGGCCAGTCGATGCCAAACAGATCCGTCAGAACTTTCATCTGGCAATTGCTGTCATCGCGCAGAAATGTGATCAGCTTGACAGCATCAACGGCGTTGGCATTGACTGTCAACTGGCCATGCTCAATCGTCGTTGAGATCACAGCATCCGGCTGGGCGGCGGCGATAAATTCGCCTAGTTCAATGAGGGCTTCGTCCATTTTGAATACCTTGGGGAACCTTAAACGTCGATACGATCTGCTAACGCAGGATGGAGCCGGTACGGCGAATTTTCTTCTGCAATTGCAGAATGCCATACAACAAAGCTTCAGCTGTGGGCGGACAACCGGGTACGTAAATATCAACCGGCACAATCCGGTCACAGCCACGCACCACGGAATAGGAATAGTGATAATAGCCACCACCATTGGCACAACTGCCCATGGAGATCACCCAGCGCGGCTCGGCCATCTGGTCGTAAACCTTGCGCATGGCCGGGGCCATTTTATTGGTGAGTGTTCCGGCCACGATCATCACATCTGACTGACGTGGAGAGGCACGGGGAACAATACCGAAGCGTTCGAGGTCGTAACGCGGCATCGAGGTGTGCATCATCTCGACTGCACAACAGGCGAGACCAAATGTCATCCACCACATGGAACCCGTGCGGGCCCAGTTCACGACATTATCAAGCTCGGTAATAATAAAGCCCTTGTCGTCCAGGTCAGACGCCATGCGCTTGAAGGGATCGTCCAGATCGGTAATCACTTCATGATTATTGCCGATCAGCTGAGAGGTTTCTACTCCCATTCCAGAGCTCCCTTTTTCCACTCATATATAAAGCCAATAGTCAGGACGCCCAAAAAGACCATCATAGACCAGAAGCCAAGCATGCCATTTTCTTTTAATGTGATCGCCCAGGGAAACAAAAACGCCACCTCCAGATCGAAGATGATGAACAGAATGGCGACCAGATAAAAGCGCACGTCAAAGCGATGCCTGGAATCAGCAAAGGCTTCGAAGCCACATTCATATGTCGATAATTTCTCGGCGTCAGGTTTCTGCCGCGCGGCCAATACAGAGGCCACGACCATGACGATGGACAACCCCACCGCAACACCGAAAAATATAAGGATCGGCAAATATTCGAGAAGCAGTTCTTCCATCGCGCCGTACCTGTCCTACGATCCCTGGTACCAACCTCGTCTCAACTGAAATTAAACAGTCCGGGTTGGCCAAAAAAATGTTAGCCTCAGTGTAGGCGAACCGACAACTTTCAAGGCCCAGATTTCTCTTAAGAGATTGACCGGCCTTGGAAAATGATCCGTGCTGCACTGCGACAACGTGGCCGCAGTATAGTGTGCTCTATCTCTGAATCAAAGGCCTGGATTGGTACAAAATGACGCACCTGCACCTTGCAATGGCGTTTTTTTCAGATTGCCTTGGGCAAACACCAAAAAGCCACGACAAAGGCCGAAGCCTTCACCGCTAACTTATTGATATAATTATGATTATACGGAAAAAATGGCGGGAGTGACGAGACTCGAACTCGCGGCCTCCGGCGTGACAGGCCGGCGCTCTAACCAACTGAGCTACACCCCCGTATTGAAGCGGCCCCGATGTACGACGTCCCTGGTCAGGTGTCAAGCGGGTTTGCTTTTTTACGGCATATGCCGGACCAATTTATCCGACCTATGTAGAATTCTTCTGGTGGGCGATGACGGGTTCGAACCGCCGACATCCACGGTGTAAACGTGGCGCTCTACCAGCTGAGCTAATCGCCCTGAAGAAGCGCTGTTTTTAGTTCACTCAGCGACAAAACACAATGCTAAAAGAGGATTATTTGAGGAAAAATTGAATGGGCCAAAATATGCCCCCTTCCCATCCCTGACAACGGGTCCGAAACTCCCGACAAGTGCTCAAGCCCACCCGGAAAACAGGCCTGAACCATCATCCAGAGAGCATTGTGTGAAGGTGGTATTAGCGGAAATATTGTATCCCGATTGCGCTGGAACATCGAAAGGATTTGTCATCGAACTACTGCTGCTGTATGCCTTGGCATTTGACGGATCAATGTGGACAAATCAAATGGACTTACGGCCAGTATCGATGAGTGTCCTGACCCTTTATGGGTCTGGCAAAACAATGGAAGATTGGGCCCTTGGAGGTTTGGCGACAACTGAGAGCAATAATCTGATTATTGTCGACTGTTCCATATTGTCGACCGATCCAATGGAGGGGGGTAAGAAATTGGCCCGCTCCGGGATAGCTGAATCCAGGCAAAAAAAAACGCCGGCCAAATGAATGACCGGCGTTAATTTTTCCGTAAAGAAGCTTATTTATTCACAGCATCTTTAAGGGCTTTACCAGCCTTGAATTTCGGCTGTTTGGAAGCCGGAATCTGGATGGATTCGCCAGTGCGCGGGTTGCGACCCGTTGAAGCACGACGATCGGCGACACTGAAAGTGCCAAAGCCGACGAGACGGACTTCGCCGCCGCCGGACAATTCGGCTGCGACTGATTCAAATGTTGCGTCGACCGCTTTGGCGGCATCTGCTTTGGAAATATCGGCCGCTTCGGCCACGCTTGCCACTAGATCGTTTTTGTTCACGATTGGGCCCCCTCGTTAGTTGGTTGTTCCAGGATGGTTTTTATAGGTCTCATTTATTGGTCTCAAAATAGTCACTTCTTGAAAAGCGTTTGCTCATCTCTGAAGTTCGAAAAGTTTACGCATGATAACCCTTTTCGTCAAAGGGAAAAAGCGAGTTATCCCCAGTTTTCTGCGCTTTTTGGGCACTTTTTTGAAAAAATTTATCCAATATTTCTATTGCATTTTTGATAAAAAAAGGGGTGCAGATGCACCCCCTTTCCCCTATTCCGTAATGACCTCAATGTGTTACGACGCCATCCCGATCTGAACTCTCACGTTTACGTTCAAGTTTTTTCTCTTCTTCCTCTTCATCCCATTCAATCGGGACCAGCGGATTAACCAGAGCTGTTGCCAAAACTTCGTCAACTGTCGAGACCGGCAGGATCTCCAGTCCGCGTTTGACGTTCTCCGGAATCTCCTCCAAATCCTTTTCATTCTCCTTCGGGATCAGAACCGTCTTGATACCACCACGGTGAGCCGCCAGAAGTTTTTCCTTCAGGCCACCGATCGGCAGAACGCGACCACGCAAGGTGATCTCGCCGGTCATGGCGACATCCTTGCGTACCGGGTTCTGAGTCAGAACTGAAACGATCGACGTCGCCATGCCAACACCGGCTGACGGGCCATCCTTTGGTGTGGCGCCTTCGGGCACGTGAATATGGATATCTTTCTTTTCAAACATGGTCGGCTTGACGCCAAAATCAATCGCACGCGAACGCACATAGGATGTCGCGGCCTGAATTGATTCCTGCATAACATCACCCAGCTTGCCGGTGATATTCATTTTACCTTTGCCGGGCAGCATGACCGCTTCCAGTGTCAGCAATTCACCGCCAACTTCTGTCCATGCCATGCCCGTTGTGACACCGACCATATCTTCAGCTTCAGCTTCACCATAACGGAAGCGACGAGGGCCAAGAAATTTATCGATATTGCGCTTGGACACCTGCACAGTTTCGGATTTTTTCTGCAAGATTTCCTTGGTCGCCTTCCGCGTCAAACTGGCGATCTCGCGTTCCAGATTACGCACACCGGCTTCACGGGTGTAGTACCTGATCAAATCACGCAGACCGCTTTCGGAAATGCTCCACTCTTCTTCCGACAGGCCGTGGTTTTCCCGTTGTTTCGGAATCAAATATTGCTTGGCGATCTCGGCTTTTTCGTCTTCGGTATAACCAGACAACCGAATAACTTCCATACGATCCAGCAAAGGTGCAGGAATACGCAGGGTGTTGGCTGTGGTGATAAACATCACATCCGACAGATCATAATCAACTTCCAGATAATGATCGTTGAAAGCTGAGTTCTGTTCCGGATCGAGAACCTCAAGCAATGCAGACGATGGATCGCCCCGGAAGTCAGCACCCAGTTTGTCGATCTCGTCCAGCATGATCAGCGGATTGCTGGTCTTGGCTTTTTTCATGGACTGAATGATCTTGCCAGGCATAGACCCGATATAGGTCCGGCGGTGACCACGGATTTCGGCTTCGTCACGAACGCCGCCCAGGGACATGCGTACAAAATTACGCCCGGTCGATCGGGCAATGGATTTACCCAGGGACGTCTTGCCCACACCTGGTGGACCAACGAGGCAAATGATCGGCCCCTTCAACTTCTTGGTTCTCAGCTGGACCGCAAGATATTCAACAATGCGCTCCTTGACCTTCTCCAGACCATAATGATCTTCATCCAAAATTGCCTCGGCGGCATTCAGGTCTTTTTTGATCTTGCTGCGCTTTTTCCACGGAATGCCCAGCATCCAGTCGAGATAGTTTCGAACCACAGTGGCTTCCGCCGACATGGGGCTCATGTTGCGTAGTTTCTTGACTTCGGCGTCGGCCTTTTCACGGGCTTCCTTGGTCAGCTTGGTTTTGGCGATACGCTCTTCGATTTCACCAACTTCGTCCTTGCCGTCCTCGCCTTCACCCAATTCTTTCTGAATGGCCTTCAGTTGCTCGTTGAGATAATACTCGCGCTGGGTCTTCTCCATCTGGCGTTTGACCCGGCCGCGGATTTTCTTCTCGACCTGCATGACGCCGATTTCGCCTTCCATCAGCGAATAGACTTTCTCGAGTCTATCCATGACGGATTCGATTTCCAGCAGTTCCTGCTTTTCTGAAACTTTCAGTTGCAGGTGCGAAGCAACAGTATCAGCAAGTTTGCCAGGCTCATCAATCTGGTTCAGAGAAACCAGAACTTCCGGCGGAATCTTTTTGTTGAGTTTTACATATTGCTCAAACTGGGTGATGGCCGTGCGGGACATGGCCTCGATCTGTTCAGATTCGGCATCCAGCTCAGGCAGGGGCTGCACATGCGCCTCAAAAAAATCGGCATTTTCCTTATAGCCTTCGATGCGCGCGCGGCTACCACCTTCAACCAGAACCTTCACCGTGCCATCCGGCAGTTTCAGCAACTGCAAAACGGAACCGATGGTACCAACGGTGTTGATATCTTCGATAACTGGATCATCGTCGCTGGCATTTTTCTGGGCCACCAGGAGAATTTGTTTATCCTCCTGCATGACATTTTCCAGGGCGCGAACCGATTTATCGCGGCCAACAAAAAGTGGCACGATCATGTGGGGGAAAACCACAATATCGCGCAGGGGCAAAACCGGGAGAGTAATTGTCTGAGGCGTATCCATTTCGGACCTTCCAGCATCTACAGTGAGGGAAACTCCTTCACCGAGTTATGTTAATCGTGTTGATCCGACAGTCGACAGGAGAATGCATTCAGGGATGTGAATGATTGATGTGACACCACCCGAAACCAATCTCCGGCCTGAACCGAAACCGTACATTATCACTTGGCGTGCGAGAGTGCCAGAATCAAGGAGAAATCAGGCGCTTGATTCGATTTCTTCTGCACGCTCAGCATAAATGTACAGGGGCTGAGCGCGACCTTCGACCACTTCGGAATTGATCACAACTTCTTCCACACCTTCAAGCGAAGGCAGGTCAAACATCGTTTCCAAAAGAATAGTTTCCATAATCGATCGCAATCCACGGGCACCGGTCTTGCGATCAATTGCCCGACGGGCAATGGCGCGCAGGGCGTCGTCCGAGAAGGTCAAATGCACATCCTCCATCTCGAACAGACGTTGGTACTGTTTGATCAGGGCATTCTTTGGCTTACTGAGGATTTCACAAAGGGCGTCTTCATCCAGGTCACGCAAGGTGGCCAGCACAGGCAGACGTCCGACAAATTCCGGAATCAAGCCAAATTTCAACAAATCTTCCGGTTCAACTTCCTGCAGGACTTCACCGGTTTTGCGTTCATCCGGCGAGCGCACATCGGCACCAAAGCCGATTGAAGAGCCTTGCCCGCGACTGCCAATGATCTTTTCCAGACCGGCAAAGGCACCGCCACAAATGAACAGGATGTTTGTGGTATCCACTTGCAGAAATTCCTGCTGGGGATGTTTGCGTCCACCTTGTGGTGGCACGGATGCAACCGTGCCTTCCATGATTTTCAGCAAGGCCTGTTGCACGCCTTCGCCCGATACATCGCGGGTAATGGACGGGTTGTCAGACTTCCGACTTATTTTGTCGACTTCGTCAATATAAACGATGCCACGCTGGGCGCGCTCGACATTGTAGTCAGCAGACTGCAACAGCTTGAGGATGATGTTTTCAACGTCTTCACCCACATAACCAGCTTCGGTCAATGTGGTGGCATCCGCCATGGTGAAAGGCACATCAAGAATACGGGCGAGGGTCTGGGCCAGCAGCGTTTTACCGCAACCGGTCGGGCCCATCAGCAAGATGTTGGACTTTGCCAATTCAACATCGTCGGACTTGCCACCGTGATTCAAGCGTTTGTAATGGTTATGCACAGCCACAGACAGCACGCGCTTCGCGTGGGACTGGCCGATCACATAATCATTGAGAACTTCGCAAATATCTGCAGGTGAAGGTACGCCGTCTGTCGTCTTGACCAACGCACTCTTGTGCTCCTCGCGGATAATGTCCATGCACAATTCGACGCATTCATCACAGATGAATACGGTTGGACCCGCAATCAGTTTACGGACCTCGTGCTGGCTCTTGCCGCAAAAGGAACAATAAAGGGTATTCTTGGCGTCACCGCCGCCGGACTTGCTCATTTTGGCCCCGTTCCTCACTCAAAACACTGATTTCAGGCGCGATGCCTGAAATCCTGCCACCTATGTTAAAGCTGTTCAGATTTATCCGAACCGCCACGCTTCATATCTGCATTGCTTACCAATGCTATACTGAATAACTGTGTTTCAGCAAGAAACTGAAACACCCTAGACGCTCCAGCTCCCTGACGACAACCCAAAATATAGGGGTATGGAGCTGGGTTACGCACTCAATGTAGAAACAATCGGGGATTTTGCCCCGAAAATCAAGACATGCTCGTGATCAATATGGTTTCTTTTATGACCCGAAACCACTCAATATTTCGTTAATAATGATGGCCCGGGTCCAAAAGGCTCCGAATTCTATCGATCAAATGCCTGTTGTCAGCCCTTGTCTTCCGGCTCGGACTTGTCTGCATCCAATGCCTTGGTGTCATCTTCGATAACCGGACGACTGGAAACAACATCATCAATCAGGCCAAAGGTTTTGGCTTCTTCAGCTGTCATAAAGTTATCGCGTTCAACAGCGTTTTCAATGGTTTCCAGGTCTTGTCCGGTATGATCGACATAAATCTGGTTGAGACGGGCGCGCAGGGCGAGGATTTCCCGCGCCTGAATTTCGATATCCGTGGCCTGCCCTTGAGCGCCGCCCGAAGGCTGGTGAACCATCACGCGGGAGTTCGGCAAGGCAAAACGTTTGCCTTTGGCACCGGCACACAGCAGCAGCGATCCCATGGAAGCAGCCTGCCCCATGCACAGCGTTGTGATGTCAGGTTTTACATATTGCATGGTGTCGTAAATCGCCATGCCGGATGATACGATCCCGCCCGGTGAATTAATATAAAAGGCGATGTCTTTGTCGGGGTTTTCAGCTTCAAGGAACAACAGCTGGGCGCAGATCACTGAGGCAACATGATCGTCGACGCCGCCAGACAGAAAGATAATGCGTTCTTTCAGAAGACGGGAATAGATGTCGTATGAACGTTCGCCACGGTTGGTCTGTTCGACCACCATGGGGATCAAGCCTTGCATGTATGTTTCGCTCATGTTCCTCGCTCTTGACGCTGGATTGTTATGAATGACTTGGAAAACCTGAAAAACTTGAAAAACCTGGAAAACCGGGCACCAGTGTTAGCTGGTGTCCCGGCCTTGCAAGATCAACTTGATTATTCGGCTTCTTTCTTGGCAGCCGCTTTTTTCTTCGGTGCAGTTTTCTTTTTAGCCGCAGGCTTTTCGTCTGCATCATCTGCCTTGGCAGCGACTTTTTTCTTTGGTGCCGCCTTCTTCTTGGCAGCAGCCTTTTTCTTTGGCTTCTCTTCTGCTTCTGGCTCAGCCATCAGATCATCAACTGAAACCTTCTTTTCGCTGACAGAAGCCAGCTCCAGAATAAAGTCGACAACCTTGTCTTCGTAGATCGGCGCGCGAAGACTGTTCAGGGCATCAGGGTTCTTCTGGTAATACTCAACCAGCATCTGCTCCTGACCCGGGAACTGGCGGGCTTGCTCAGCCATGGCCCGGTTCACTTCGTCCTGTTGCACTTCGATGTTGTTGGTCGTGCCGATGTCGGACAGTAAAAGACCAAGGCGAACACGCCGAACGGCGATTTCGCGATACTCTTCTTTAAGTTCGTCATCAGTCTTACCGGCATCTTCGCCTTCAGCATCATCACCTTCCTGGGCGCGCTGCTGTTCAACTTGCTGCCAGATACCGTCAAATTCCTGATCGACCATGCCTTGTGGCACGTCGAAATCGTGGCTGTCTGCCAGGATATCCAGCAATTCGCGCTTCAGGCGCTGACGAGCCATGCCATCATAATCGCCGCTCATTTGCTCGGTGATCGCGGTGGTCAGGGCTTCTAGGTTCTCAAGGCCGACACGTTCTGCAAGGGCGTCGTTGATCTCGGCTGCACTTGCAACTTTGACTTCCTTGACGTCGACTTCAAATACAGCGGCTTTACCAGCCAGCTCAGCGGAGCCGTATTCAGCCGGGAATTCGACTTCGACCTTGACGTGGTCGCCGGTCTTTTTACCAACCAGCTGCTCTTCAAAACCAGGAATGAAAGAGTTTGAACCCAGCTCAAGGTTATAGTCGTCGCCCTTGCCGCCTTCGAATTCAACGCCATCAACCGAGCCAACAAAATCGATGACAACGGCATCGCCGTTTTCAGATTTACGCTTGGCATCAGCTTCGAAAGTTTTCTGGGCATCAGCCAAACGCTGGATAGCGTCTTGAACTTCTGTCTTGGCAGGCTCGGCCTTCATGCGCTCCAGCTTGATTTTCGAGAAATCAGTGGGCTCGATGGTTGGCAGAATCTCGACTTCGACGGTGTATTCCAGGTCCTTGCCCTTGTCGAATTCCTTGACGTCGACTTTGGGCTGCATGGCCGGGCGCAAATCATTGTCGCTCAAGGCCTGCGTGGTGCCGTTATTGACGGCTTCTTCCAGCACTTCGCCCATTACGCTGTCGCCATAACGCTGGCGCAACAACGATTGCGGCACTTTACCAGGGCGGAAACCCTGCATATTTGCCGTTTTGGCGAGCTCGGCGATGCGTGCATCGACTTTGCTTTCGATTTCGCTGGCTTCGACAACAATGGTGAATTCGCGCTTCAGACCCTCAGAGCCTGTTTCTGTAACCTGCATGGAACGTTCGTCCGTCTATCTAAAGTGAACCAGATCCGAGGCGTGCACACCCACAAACCGGTGAAAAATCCTTTTGTTTCCGTTACTTGACGTGGTGCGGCTGAAGGGACTTGAACCCCCACGCCTCTCGGCACCAGAACCTAAATCTGGCGTGTCTACCAATTCCACCACAGCCGCAATACGTCAAATGCCGGTCGCCTCAAAAGAAGACCGGTGAACAGAAGCGCACTCTATATCAATGTCGCAGCCCGGCGGCAAGCACCTGGAGCAAACTCTTGTTGCTGAATTGACCGCTCGAAGGCTTTAGGGGCTGATTTTTCAGAATATTCAGAATAATAACCCCGGAAACATTGGGGAAGCCTCTTGGGCACCAGAACAACCCATAGACGACACGGTTTATGTCTGCGGCAATTAAAAACTAGTTGATGGCGGCACAGGTCAGGACTAAATCGAAATAAGGGGCAGCAGCAGCATTATCGAAGGCGGTTCAGGTGTCGATCATATCGCGTTGGCTGGCAATGACGGGACTATGATCGGTGGAGCGGGTGACGATATCCTGGTTACCAGTGGTGCTGGTGCGCTGGCTTTGGCCCAGGTTGATGAAGGCTTTGCTCAAGCCCTTTACCAATCCATTGGCAATGCTGACGGATCAAACCTGGACGCTGCCATCGACGAAGCAGGACAAATGGACCCGGGTGATGCGGTTGCTGTGGCTGATGCCCTTGCTCAAATCGATGAGCTGGCAAACGGCGGCGATGATGTCATCTGATCGTCTGGCCTGAAGTTCAACGCCCCCTTCCCGCCTCAAATGCAAATTTGCGTAACCGGCTGGAAGGGGGTTTTTGATTCTGCCATCAATCGGCCGAAGGTGAGATGACGATGCCGCCTTTCTTGCCGGTGAACAAACCTGGCCCTGATTTGACCTCGCCGATTTTCTCGGGCGTAAAAGGTTTTCCACCACATGCGCCAAGCACAAGTAAAGCCGTTGCCAGAATCACCCCGACAACGGCTTTTTGACTGAACGTTTGTTTCACGATAAAGCCCCGGTCAGAACTTGACCCTGGCACCCATCAGCACGGCATCAATATCATCAAGATTTGAACCCGACCGCTTCAAACCATAGTTGCGATATACACCGTAGACCTCCGTGCCCCAGTCGGTGAAATTTTGCACCAACATCAGGGCCCAGGCATCGGCTTCATCACTATTCTGGGCCACGTCGTCATATTGGCCATAGTCCACGGCAAAAGCTGTTTTCCCGAGTTTTGTCCATGACGCCATGTAACCCAGTTTCAGATACTGAAAGCCGGGATCATTACGGGCTGCAGATTTCATTTTTGATTTACCTGCGGCCACTGTCGCGTTGAAGCCATTTTTCATCATCATGGAAAGAGAGCCATGGGTGATTGACGAAGTTGTTGTTGATGTTCCCGACGGGTTGGAATAGCCACCGCCTACGGACAGTTGCAGGGACTCAAATTCCCTGTTGTAGCTACCTGCCAGGTCCCATTCTCCGCCGTCAACCAGCGATGTTCCCAATTGGAAGCCAGCCATGTCCGGCGTGTCATAGCGCACCCGGTCATCCCGGCCGAGACCAGTCATGTCGCTGAAAACATCACCCACGGCAGGATTGCCTGTAATGGCACCCGTGCCGCTGGTGGCAAAAGAGATGCCGCCGGCAATGTCCGAAACCGAAGAATAACCCACCAGTGTGGTGCCGGATAAATCAGTACTGGCCATGGCATCCGACGCAGTTGAGCCCTGCCCGAGCCACAGGGTGCCAATTTGTTTGTGAGCGAAGAAAAGATCGAGATGGCGTTCCGTGAAACTGTTGGAAGCAATTGTGGAGCTGTTGTTCGCCTGATTGACGTTGCCGGTTGAATTGGATTCGAACTGCACCTCGATCTTGGTCCCGATCGTCAGATCATCCGTGGCTTCAACATTTCCAACCAGGCCGATCCGGGTGGAAGATGAATCGTTGTCGACACTGAAGGCCTTGGCGTTGTGGCCATCGTCCACCAGCAGTACGCCCCGGTTGACCTGTCCGTAAATTTTCAAGCCAACTTTATCGTTGCCGGATTTCGCCAGGCCAGTGGTAACAAAGCCCTTGCCGCCATCGGATTTAGCAAGCGAGCCAATTTCTTTTTGCATTTTTTCGAGGATTTTGGCCTGGGCAGCCAGTTGGGCCTGCTGCGCCTTGATCACACGTTCCAGTTCAGCCATCCGGGCCATGTTATCTGCGGCGAACGTTGGCGGCGCTGCTACGAGCATAAATGCCAGCAACGTTGCCAGCGAAAACAGATTACGGGCGAGGTTCATGGAGCCTACTCCTGAAAATTCAGATTTACATCAATACAGTGTTACATCAATACAGTGTTACAAGTGATATTGTGCAATTTCCAGAATTAACCAGGCCCGCCACCTGAGGCAAATTGTCGCTCAGGGTCTGGAGTATTTGGGCCGGGCTGTACCACATCCCCCGAGGGTACAGCCCGGCAACCTCCCCTTTGTTCGCGGTGCGGGAGGTTAACTCTAGATATGTGATTTCAGATGAGTGACATTTGATCGCTGCGCCTTTTTTTCGCGGTCCGGGCGTCCTGCTGTCTCAGGTTTGGTATAGGGCGCATAGTTTTGCAAAAAGGCTTTGACGGCCAGCGTTTTGATGCCGCAGTCCATGACTTTGTGACCAAGTGAGGTGATCAGGTTAAAGCGCACATGCTGCACACCCGCATGATCATCGTTCAAAGCAACCACCTCGGCTGTTTCCGAAATGTTGAGCTCATGCATACGACTGAACAGGCCACCGACTTCTATGGCTGTATTCTCGGAATTACCAATTATCGCTGATTTCGCATACATTTTGTCATCCCTTCTAATAATTATCAGGTCAATTCCACAAATCAGGAATTTGTCTAGATATTATATTTGGGAGATCAATAAGTATTTACAAGTATAAAATTGTATTTACTTATATTTATCGTTTTTAACTTAGTTTATTATTTATGTTTATTTGAATAAAATTTAATTACAATTTTATGCAAGTCGCAACAATCATTCTATTTGGGTTGGTAGTCATCAATATCGGCAAGCAAATTCTCGATCTACAAGACAACGCCATGCTGACCTGGGTCGTTAATCCGGCTGCAACATAGAGCGAAGTTCTGCCGGGATCAGACCCGGCAGGTCTTCGGCAATTAATCCCGGACCAAAGGTCGCCGCACAGGCACCATGCAGCCACACGGCAGCACAGGCTGCGTCGAATGCCGTCATACCTTGCGCCATCAGACCGCCCGCCAATCCAGCCAGGACATCACCCGACCCGGCTGTCGCCAGCCAGGCTGGTGCATTTGTATTGATGGCAACGCGCCCGTCTGGTGCGGCAATAACAGTATCGAGGCCCTTGAGAATAACAACGGCACCGGCGCGTTCAGCAGCCAGCAGGGTCCGCGCTGCTTTGCCCTCAGGCGTCTCAGCAATTTCCTCGCCGAACAAGCGGGCAAACTCCCCATCATGAGGCGTCAGGATACAAGGTCCGTCGATGGTCTCGAACAGCCGGTCCGGATCGTCCTCAAAAGAGCTCAGCGCATCTGCATCAAGCACGCAACCCAAACCACTTTGTAACGCCGCCAGGGTACGCCCCTGCGTGCGTTGGCTCCGTCCGTTGCCAGGCCCCAGGATGGCCACATTGTGCTTGCGCTCCGGCAGGAATTTGTGGAAATCCTCCAGCGTCTCGCAAGACTGAAGCATGATGGATGTCAGATGGGCGGCATGGACCAGCAAGGCTGATTTCGGGCAACTGACTGTCACCAGCCCGGCCCCAACCCTGAGTGCCGCCATGGCGGCCAGACGTGCTGCCCCGGTGGCGGAGACCCCGCCGCTGTCAACAATCACATGACCACGCATATATTTGTGTGTCGATGTTCCGGGCAAAGGAAATGACTCCAGCCAAAGGTCTGGTCCATTGAGCATCACCCCGGGGGTAATCGTTAACAAAACACGGTCAGGAATACCAATATCCGCCACGACCAGTTCACCCCGCAAGGCCCTTCCGGGCAACAGGAAATGTCCGGGTTTGGCCCTGAAAAAAGTCACCGTCAGGGTCGCCGATGCCACATAACCCTGCGTTCTGCCACTATCCCCATTGACGCCACTGGGTACATCAATGGCAACACAAGGGGCAGGACACGCGGCCACGGCCTTCAGGGTTTCACGAACGACACCCTCAATTTCTTGGCTCAGTCCAGCGCCAAAAATCGCATCGACGATGAGGTCTGTGTCTGGCGTGATCAGCTGTGGCGACAGGGCTTCAACAGAACCGGTCCATTTCGCCGCCATCAAGGCCGCGTCCCCTTTCAGGTTGCCAGGCGCACCCAATAAACCCAATTGCACTTGCCAACCGGCGTCGACCAACATCCTGGCGACAACAAAACCGTCGCCCCCGTTATTGCCGGGACCACACAGGATTACAGCCCTTTGTTCCGCCTGTTGCTCGACAGGCCAGCGTGCCAGGATTGCCGACACCACACTTGCGCCCGCCGCTTCCATCAAAGCTTCACCCGTGACACCGAATGCAATTGTGGTTTTGTCAGCTTCGTACATTTGTGCAACTGACAACAGTTCTGTGGGGATCATCGAGTTCACAGGAATGGAGGTCACAGGAATGACCATTCAGTCGGCAAAGGTTGGTCGCATGTTTTGTGGACTGGCAGCCTCAAAAGCCCGCGCCGCCCGCAAAACCAGATCATCCCGATGCATGGGACCGACGATATGCAAACCAACCGGCAGACCATCTGCTGTAAAGCCACATGGCACGGTTGCGGCGGGTTGCCCCGTCATGTTGAAAGGATAGCTGAACGGCGTCCAGCGCAACCAGCGCAGCGGATCGTCGTCACCTTCTGGATCAAGCTGCCCGGCATCAAAGGCAGGTACGGCCAGTGTAGGTGTGACCAGCAAATCAAACTGATCGTGGAACAAATTCATCACCTGACCAAGAGCCGCCCGAGCCTGGGTAGCATGCAGGAAATCTTTCAGGGCGATGCCTTCCCCTTCTTTGATAATGCCTTGCAGCGCCGGTTCCAATTTAGCTTTTTGGTCATCCGTCATGGCCGATGTGGCGGCCATGCTGCCCGCCCACCAGAGTACGCGGAATATGGGCGTAGGATCATCAAAGCCGGGATCACATGCTTCCACATTTGCCCCCAGATCAGAAAAGACCGGCACAGCCTTGGCCACGATTTGTGCAATTTCCGGATCAACATCGGCATAGCCCAAATCCGGGCTCCAGGCGATGCGCAATCCTTTGATGCCATCGTTGATGCCCGCATTCCAGTCCTGATCAAGCCACGGCAGGGCCAACCAGTCGCGGCTGTCCGGCATGGACATGACATTCAGCATCAGGGCGAGGTCTTCCACAGACCGCGCCATAGGACCCACATGGCTAAGCGTACCAAAAGGGCTGGCGGGATAAACTGGCGCCCGGCCATAAGACGGCTTCAACCCCGGCAAACCGGTAAAGCCGCAGGGAATACGGATGGAACCACCGCCGTCTGACCCTTGGGCCAATTGACCCATGCCGGAAGCCAGTGCTGCTGAAGCCCCACCGCTTGATCCACCTGGCGTTTTTTCGAGATTCCAGGGATTGCGGGTAATGCCAGTCAAGGGACTGTCGGTCACGCCCTTCCAGCCAAATTCCGGCGTTGTTGTTTTGCCCAACAGTACCGCACCGGATTCCCGGAAGCGCGCCACCAAAGGCGCGTCTTCGTCGGCAACCGGATCACCTTCAGTTGTCAGAGAACCGCGGCCCGTGGGCCAGCCTTTGACGTAATTTAAATCCTTGATTGATGTCGGCACACCGTCCATCAAACCCAATGGTTCTCCGGCGGCCCAGCGTTCTTCTGATCGATGGGCGGCTGCAATGGCCTCTTCGGCTGCCAAAAAACAAAAGGCATTCACCTTGCTATTGTGTTTTTCAATCCGGTCGAGCGCCGCACCGGTGACTTCGACAGGTGACAGGTCTTTGTCCGCATAGGCTTTGATAACTTGAGTTGCCGTCATATAAGCGATTTCGTCGGTCACAGCTCACCCCTTAAAATATCCAGATTTTGCCCGTCAATCCTGAACGGGTTTTTGCTATTGTCTTCATCCTGCAGCAGTGATGCAAGCAAATGCGAACACCGGATTCATTATTTCGTGCGATGAAAGCAAATTCTGTCTCGACGAACAGGCCCCGGCGCGGTACCTATAGGCCATGAAAGCCCTGCCACAATATTGCCGCCCCATGGCAACAGCCCTTTTGCTGTCAATTTTCCTCGCCGGGTGTGGCAGTTCAGATATTTTGTCCTACGATTCGGACACCTTTTTTGACCAGGCCATGCCGACCTGGATCATCCCCAAAGTGCGCGATGATTATATGGGTAAAAGATTTATTCAGCCTTTTAATACGGCGAATGCCATTGAACATGACAAAAACGGCAACCCGATCCCCTTCCCGTCACGTTTGGCCTGGCCGCGCAAGGGTTGGTGGCCCTGGCCTTTACCCAACCCGTCTCCGGGTCAATAACGTAAAATTATTCTACCCGGCTACTGAAGCGATTTTTTCGGCGGCCATGACGTCGGCTATTTCATTCGTGCCACGGCCTTCTTGATCTGCACGCTGGAAGATGGCTGTCAGCGTGTCCCCGATCGCATGTAGCCGCGTTGTCGCCCGGTCCGGATCATACGCGGCTTCCATGGCATCCGAAATCCAGATGATACCGCCAGCATTAATTACGTAATCCGGCGCATAGAGAATGCCGCGTTCCACCAGTGCAGCACCGTGGCGATCTTCCAGCAGCTGGTTATTGGCTGACCCGGCAATAATATCACAATTAAAACGCGGCAGAGTCTCGTCATTGATGCCAGCACCAAAGGCGCAAGGTGCAAAAACTTCCGCATCAGCCAAAATTATTTGATCCGTACTTACCGCTTCAGCTCCGAACCTTTCAACACATTCCCGAACAGCTTGATCATTGACGTCCGCCACAATCAACCGGGCCCCTTTTTGGTGCAGGATTTCTGCAGCGCCATATCCCACAGCGCCAACCCCTTGAATAGCAACGATCATTCCTTGCAGGTCATCGCGTCCCAGTTTGTGCCGGACGGCAGCTTCAATACCCGCAACGACGCCCACGGAAGTTGCAGGTGATGGATCACCAGCATCCTCTGTTGATGTGCCGTGAATAAATTTACTGACGCCCGCCGCCCAATCCATATCCTGTACAGCTGTCCCGGAATCTTCGCCGGTATGGTAACCGCCCTGAAAGCTGTTTACCGCCCGGCCAAAGGCTTCGAACAAAGCTTGGGTTTTGTCCGTTGACGGATCTCCGATAATTACAGACTTGCCACCGCCCATGGGAACATTTGCCAGGGCACTTTTATAACTCATACCTTTGGACAAGCGCAGGGCATCAAAAATAGCGTCATCTTCAGTGGCATAGGGAAACATACGACAGCCCCCTGCCGCTGGCCCCAGGGCAGTTGAATGAATAGCGATGATGGCACGCAAGCCGGATACGGGATCACAGAAAAACCGCACGTCTTCATGGTCATCAAAAGCAGGAGATTCAAAAATGCTCATCAGGTTACTCCCTGTTATGTTTCAAGGCTTCGTACCTGGTTGTTTCGTGGGCCAGGTCCGGTTCCGCTGTTGCCTCCAGCATACCAACCCGAACCTGATCTCGCAGCTGGATGGCTGCCGACCAGTCGTTACCCTGGGCTGAAATTGGCGGCAGAACAGTTATCGACAGATCCATGCGCCTTGGAAACCAAGAACCATCCCGCAATGTTCCCCTGGCACCACGAATGGCGACGGGCACGACCGGCACGCGGGCTTCGGCGCCAACCATAAAGGCACCCATGCGAAATGGTAAAAGCCCTGGCATGCGACCAAATGTCCCTTCAGGAAAAACAGCCACTGTGCGCCCGGCCTTGAGGGCGTCAAACAGACGCGCGGAATCCTCAACGCTGCGCTGGGTTTCGAAGCGTTCGACGAACAAGGCACCCACATGTTTAACGAAGGAATGTGTCAGCCAGGACTGACGTAACTCTGCTTTGGCAGCAAAGGCTAAATCACCGGGCAGACAGGCCCACATCAACAGGGGATCAATAAAGGATGAATGATTGGCCACAATTACCTTGGCCCCCGGCGCAAGGTTTTCCAGGCCTCTTATTTTTGGCCTCGTAAAAGTCATGGTGAAAATGTATTTGCCGGCCAACCGCACCAGACCATGTCCAAACCAACGACCTGGCACCAAAGTAACAAGTGGCCAGGCAATCACAGCGGCAATGCCCACATGCAGCCACCACCAACCGGCAAAAAGATACTCACCAAATTTCCTTACCAGACGTCTGGTTTCGGGGATTACCGTCGACAAGCCAAGCCGGGCGATTTGCATCCAGACAGCCCGGCGGGCTGGTGACGCGGCACCGGTCTCCCAGGCAATGCGATTGGCATCACGGCGAATTTTACCACTGCTGGTTTTCAATACTGCCTGGGCGTCGACCAGATGCACATCATCCGGCGGCGCGCCCAGAATATTGCTGGTGGCTTCTTCGATACGACGACGAATTTCCAGACGCTCGTTTTCGTCCCGGGTCCTGGTTTCGGCCATGACAACCAGGCGTTCTGTGCCGTTTTCTTCGTTCAGGCTGCCAAAGACTGCCACGCAGCCCGTGCGCACACCATCGATATCACCCACAGCTCGTTCAATTTCTTGCGGATAAATATTTCGCCCGGCTTTGATGATGATGTCCTTGGCCCGGCCGGTCAGAAAAACATCACCGCCATGCAAATAGGCGAAGTCGCCAGAATCCAACCAGTCGTCGACAAACAGTTTTGCCGTGGCTTCAATATTGCGAAAATAACCCATCGTCGACGATGGTCCCCGGAATTGCAGACGCCCTTCCCGTCGGTCTGGTAATTCCCGATTGGCATCATCGACCACACGAAATTCATGGCCCGGCAAAGGCCAGCCACAAGCGACAAATTCAAGGGCTGTTTGATCGTGATCTTCTGCCGGACGGGCTTCACCACCTGACGTAAAGGCGCGTCTTTTGACCCGGTCAATAATTGGCTCCCGCCCGAACGGTGGAAAGGCCAGTCCAACGGAAGATTCAGCCAGACCATAAACCGGCTTCATGGAATCCTGTTTAAAACCATAACTTTCAAAGCGCTCGGTGAAGGCGCGCATGGTATCCGGAATAACCGGCTCCGCGCCATTGGCCGCGACCCGCCAGGTTGACAAATCCAGGCCCTCGATATCTTCGGCCTTAATACGTTTTTGACAAAGCTCGTAAGCGAAATTTGGTGCCGCGGATAATGTCCCGCCATAACGATGGATCGCCCACAACCATCGATCAGGCCTGGCCAGAAATGTCAGTGGCGACATCACCACCAACTTCACCGCATGATAGAGACTGCCCATCCAGGCCCCGATCAATCCCATGTCGTGATACAATGGCAACCAGCTGACAAAAACGTCTGTGGAATCTGCTTTCAGTGCAAGGCCCATTGCCCGTACATTTGCCACCAGATTTGCGTGACTGAGCATCACCCCCTTGGGATTGCCGGTACTGCCGGACGTGTATTGCAGAAAGGCCAGATCGTTTGCCCGTGGCACGGGCCAGGCCGTTTCTTCAGGGTATTCCTCGCGCAAGTCCGTCACGGTTTCCACATGCGCCAGCTCGTCTACCTTGGCCATCAGAAAACGCGCCAGTTGTTTGGCTTGTGGCACAGTGGCCAGGACCTTGACCCTGGCATTGGCGAGGATACCAGCCTGACGTCGCAAATGATCTTCCAGTTGGCTGAGACGGGCTGGTGGATAAATCGGTACCGGTGTCGCACCCGCAATCAGAATACCAAAAAAGGCATAGAAAAAATCGAGTCCTGTTGGCAGCATGATGGCAACCGTGTCCCCCGGCGCCACGCCCCGTGTCCGCAAGCCGTGGGCCACCTCGCGGGCACGCTGACGCAACTGGCCATAGGTCAGTTCATTTTCGACATTGTCTTCGTCGAGAAAAATCATGTGCGGGCGATCCGGATGGGTCAGCACATGCCAGTCCAACACCTCAACCAAAGTCGTTGCCCCATGGGGCAAGGCAGACGTTCTGTCCAGCCCGGCAACACGAACTTCTGCTGGCAGTTCGGCGACAGGTGCACGGCCGCTGGCATTGGAGACTTCCCGCATCAGGTCGCGTGGTGATTCTGCATTCGCCAGCATCTGTTCCGGCAAATGTACATCGAAGGCCTTCTCCAGGCGCATCAACAGCTCAACCCGCCCCAGACTGTCGAGCCCCACATCCAGCTCCAGGGAGCTATCGAGCGAGATCTCCAGATTGTCTGCCTTGTGCGGATGCATTTCCACGGCCAGCGTCCGGGTGATTTCGATCACTTCGGTCGACGTAATAACTTTGCCGCCTGGACCGGTTACCTTTGTGGTCCCCGAGACCGGCTCTATAACATCGGACGTCGTCATCTCGCTCCCCATGACCGTCTGGTTCATGGTTGAATTGTAACGCCAATTCCTGCCGCCAGGAAAGATGTTTACGCCCGGGCCGTGTAAATCTGTTTCGGCAAATTCAATGGACAAGCGTAGACATTATGTTTCAGACTGGAATTGATGGACAAAGGCGTATTTAGTTCTGGTGGTTTGATACGCTTGAACCCGGGGGGAAACAGGGAATGAAGCGCCGTTTGGCTGACAAATTGCTGGATGCACTTGAAACGGCCTGGGAACAGGGCCGGGGTGAGGTCGCAAAACGCCTCGACCTTATTTATCAGTCATTGATAGAAGAGAATGCCGTCGTCCACGATCGACGATTATCAAATGGCGATGAGTTTGACGCCGAAAATTCCGAAAGTTTTCGCCGCAACAATATCTACAAGGACGAAGAAGCAAAATCTCAAAACGAAGACGGCGACGATAACGATTCGTTACGCCACAAGTCCGAAAGCTGACCTGCAAAAACCCGATACGCATACAAGAGACTTCAAATGAACGAAGAGAAACTCAAAGCATTGCGCGAAAAATATGCCAATGCCAAAGGGGCGGAGGGATTTTCAGGCAAATTCAAAGAAATCGCCGACGCCCTGTTTTCCGAGGATAATTCCAGGGCCAAACCCTATGCCGGGATATCTTCTCTTCTGGATCTACCCGTTCAGGAAACCGCTGCAGGCCTGGATATCGCCTTGATCGGTGTGCCCATGGATCTGGGCGTCACCAACAGACCTGGTGCCCGCTTTGGACCACGTGCTGTGCGTCAAATTGAACGTATCGGCCCTTACAACCATGTGCTTGAAGTTTCGCCACAAACATTATGCAAGGCAGCCGATATCGGAGACGTGCCCTTCCGCAGTCGCTTCAGCCTGGATGACAGCATTGAAGACATAACCAACTTTTATCGTGAAGTGCTGGCGACAGGGGCCAGGGTACTGTCCGTCGGTGGCGATCATTCCATCACCTATCCCATTCTCAAGGCTGTTGCGGAAAAGGAACCAGTGGCCCTGATCCACATCGACGCCCATTGCGATACCTCAGGCGAATACGACGGCAGTAAGTTTCATCACGGTGCCCCCTTTCGTATGGCCACCCTGGATGGACTGATCGATCCG
The DNA here is from genome assembly GCA_018650465.1 of Alphaproteobacteria bacterium. Taxonomy (GTDB): domain Bacteria; phylum Pseudomonadota; class Alphaproteobacteria; order UBA2966; family UBA2966; genus JABILA01. Next base: position 49,648 of record JABIFY010000022.1, on the reverse strand, counting down.
GAGCACACTATCCAGATCGGTATACGCGGCAGTGCAGAATTCCTTTGGGAGTTCTCCTATGAGTCTGGCATGACCGTGATCCATGCCGAAGAATTTGAACGTATGGGCGTTGATGCCGTCATCGCCAAAGCCCGTGCAGTCGTTGGCGATATGCCGGTCTATATCACCTTCGATGTCGACGCTCTGGATCCTGCCTTCGCCCCAGGCACCGGCACCCCCGAAGTTGGTGGCCTGACCTCACGTGAAGCCCTGGCCTTGTTATGCGGCCTGAAAGGCCTACCTGTCATCGGTGGCGATGTCGTCGAAGTCGCCCCACAATATGACGCCAATACGACAACTGCCCAGGTTGGTGGGCAGTTGCTGTTCGAAATTTTCTGTTTGATGGCGATGAATGTAGCGCAGTCAGACGGTTAAAGCTTTACGAACTGATCCACGATCTCAATCTGAGGCCCCAGGGGACTGTTATGAACCGTAAGCGACTTTTTTCCATGGCAATTGTTTTTGCTGTGCTTTTGGCATTTACACCCGTTGCCTCTGCCCAGATGCTCCCCTCAACCTCTTCCGGTGATGAGGGCAAGATCACGCTACCCCAACCTCTGACAACTGAAGCGGTAAACGCACTTGTCTCCCGATTGTCAGAAACTGAAGTCCGCGCCTTGCTATTGGACCAGTTGGAAGCAATCGCCAGCGAACAGCCCGCGACGTTGCAGGGCATTTCTTTTTTCGAATTTGTTAAAATTGCGGCCTCTTCTGTCTCAAATTCTGTTGTCAGTTCAGTCAAGGTTGCGCCCTTGCTGTGGGAAAATCAAAAGAAGAGTTTCAAAACGTTTCATGACAAGTTGGGATGGGATGGAATTGGGTCCCTGTTCGGCGCTTTATTGCTGAGCATGGCGGTCGGCTTCACCGTCGAGAAATTTATCAACATGTTCATGCGCCGACGATTTAACGCGTTGTTGCTCAAGGAACGGTCAGACACTTTACTTGAGACCTCGCGGTTCCTGTTCGTGCGTTTGACGATTGAATTGCTGGGTCTGGTGGCATTTTTTGTGGTGACACGAAATATGGCAACCTCCCTCATTCCAGATGACTATCTGATTTTCGCCGAAACCCTGATGATAAATCTGGTCGTTATTCCGCGTCTGGGCGCTGCTGTTTTCAGACTTATTCTGGCACCGGGGCGTCCGGAATTTCGTTTGCTCAACATTGACAATGCCGATGCTGCCAGAATGTTCAGGTTTCAGGTTACGATCATTGTCGTGATGGGCATGTCGGTCGCCATTTCCGCCTTTGGCGAAATTAACGGCGTCCCTATGGAACAATCCCGGCTGGGTTTCTGGCTCAATCTTCTTGTCCACGTCTACATGATTTATGTCATCTGGCGCTTGTGGGATCCGTTGATTGTTATCATGCGTGGCGCTGATAGTGACATTTCACCGGTCGAAGAAAAAGTGGCTCAATTTTATCCGGTTTATACGATCTGCGTGGTCATCGCGACGTGGACATTAACTGAAGTTTTGATCGGGTTTGAGCGGTACGATATTCTGGCGTCATCGCCACAGTTCAAAACCATTTTGGTCCTGACCGTTCTGCCTGTCTTCGACACCTTGCTTCGTGGTCTCGTTCGCCATCTCACACCACCCATGACGGGGGAAGGTGCTGTTGCTGAACGTGCACATTTGCTGACCAAAAAAAGCTACACACGGGTTGGCCGCGTTCTGGTTTTTGCCACTTTGGTCATGGTCGTTGCCGGCTTTTGGGGAATGGACCCGCAAACGATTGCAGCCGCCGGTCTTGGGGCCCAATTTGCCGGACGCTTTATCGAAATTCTGATGATCATAGCTGTCGGCTATCTGGCCTGGGAGTTGGTCACCTTGTGGGTCAATAGAAAACTGGCCGCGGAACAAACGGCCCTGGGGTTTGACCTAACGGAAGATGAACCAGGCGGTGGTGAAGGCGGTGGTGCTGGTGGCTCTCGGCTGTCGACGGTGTTGCCGTTGGTTCTTGGTATCGCCAAGTTTGGCATTATCGCCGTTTTCGGGCTGATAGCTCTGGGCAACATTGGCATCGATATCACCCCCCTGTTGGCTGGTGCCGGTATTCTTGGTTTGGCCATCGGTTTCGGTGCGCAAAAACTGGTGGCGGACATTGTATCAGGCATTTTCTTCCTGATCGACGATGCCTTTCGGACCGGTGAATACGTGGCCATAGAAGGCACCCTTGGCACTGTTGAAAAAATATCAATCCGTTCCATGCAGCTGCGCCATCATCGCGGACCCGTGCATACAATCCCCTATGGCGAGATCCCTAAGATCACGAACTACAGCCGGGACTGGGTCATCATGAAGCTGAAATTCACGGTGCCCTTCAACACCGATCCAAACAAGGTCAAAAAGATCTTCAAGAAAATCGGCAACGAAATGATCAATGATGAAGCCTGGAAAGACGACTTCCTGCAGCCCTTCAAATCACAAGGTGTCTTTGATTTTGATGATGTTGGTATGATCATGCGCGGTAAGTTCATGGCCAAACCGGGCAAACAATTCATGGCCCGCAAGGAAATTTATAACCGCGTCAAAGCCGAATTTGAAGCCGCTGGAATTGACTTTGCCCGACGCGAAGTCCGTGTCGCCATCCCTGGCCTGGAAAAAGCCCAGGACGTAACAGACGAACAAAAAGCCATCATCGCCGGTGTTGCTGGTGAAGTCGTCGCCCAGCAAGAGCAGGAAAAGAAAGACAAGCCCGACTAAAGGAAACTAACAACAGCCCTTGCCGTTTTCCTGGACCGGTGGGCACGGCACGTCGGCATAGGAGCAATAAACACAGCAGTCCCCTGCCAGCGGCTTTAGAATTTCACCACAGCCTTTGCAGTCATAAAAGAACTGGCAGGCGTCAGTGGGCATGGTTTCGGTTTCCACGTGGCCACATGTTGGGCAGGTGATTGTAGACCGCAGTTCGACGGTAATTTTTGCTTCAGACACCTGGCTCATGACGGGTCCTGTTCAACGGTTGGCATTAACGGGTTGGTTCGCCGTTTCCAGGCGTAAAAGGTAATGCCCAGAAAGACTGCCAGGGCTGGCAGCAGGATCAGGTCGAGATAACTAACGGCGGCGCTGATGCCAAGGGCCGAAAACAGAATGACCAGGACCGGCGTGAAACAACACAACCCGGTAATGATGGTGCCAATAATACCCGTTTTTAACATGCCTGAATTCGTCATGGTTCTCTCATGTGTAATTATAAACCCAGAAAAGCACACACAGACCGTTGTTGCCACTCACTAAAACGCGAGGTTCGGTGGGGTTTGCGCACAAAAAAAGGACCAGGGCACAAGGCACTGATCCTTTTCTTGGTATCTGGGGTGATCGACGGGACTCGAACCCGCGACAACCGGCACCACAAGCCAGGGCTCTACCAACTGAGCTACGACCACCATAGAGCGTCAGAAATCATCTATTCGCTGACGCCTGACGTTCAGAGTGGGTTTGTTTAGACCGCGCCAATGATATCGTCAAGTGCTGACATTAGCCACCGAAGTGTTTTTCCAGCCGGGCAATGGCTTCTTCAAGGATTTCATCCTCTTTGCAAAAGCAAAACCGCGCCACAGTGTCGATGCCGGGACCGGAATAGAAGGCGCTGACGGGAACGGCTGTCACCCCCGCTTCCAGCGTGATCATGCGGCAGAATTCCTCGTCATTTCCCTTAAATCCCAAGGCGCTGAAATCGGCATTCAGGAAATAGGTGCCGCTGCAATCCATGGCCGTAAAACCGATGCCTTCGAGACCATTTTTGATCAGGTCCCGCTTGGCCTGTAAATCGCCCGCCAGGCTGGCAAAATAGGCATCATCTTTACCCAAACCAAACGCCGTGGCTTTTTGCAGGTTGGGGGCCGTGGTGAAGGTCAGGAACTGGTGCGCCTTGGCAATGGGGGCCATCAATTCAGGTGACGCTATGGCATAGCCCACTTTCCAACCGGTCAGCGAAAAGGTCTTGCCCGCAGAGCCGATTTTGATGCAACGCTCGCGCATGCCCGGTTGGTTCATCAGAGGGCTGTGTTTGAGGCCATCAAAAACCAGATGTTCATAGACTTCGTCGCAAATGGCGTAGGCATCAAACCCGCAAACCAGATCGGCAATAAAGGCCAACTCGTCTTCATCAAAGACTTTGCCTGTCGGGTTCTGCGGATTGTTTAACAACAACAGTTTGGTTTTTTTGGAAAAAGCTGCTGCCAGTTCCTTACGCGGTAGCTCCCAGTGCGGTGGCTCCACCCGGACAAGCTTGGCAATACCCCCTGCCCGTTGAATGATCGGCATATAACAATCATAAAGAGGTTCAATCAGCACCACTTCGTCGCCCGGCTCAATCAGGCCAAACAAACTGGCCGCCAGGGCTTCGGTCGCGCCGCAAGTGACAATGGTTTCGGTTTGCCAGTCAGCCTCGATGTCATAAAAGCGCTTGCCGTGGGCGGCCACAGCCTGGCGCAATTCTGGCACACCCATCATTGGCGGATACTGATTGGGGCTGCTGTCCAGGGCCTCATGCGCCACGGCCCGTACATCGTCCGGCCCGTTGCCGTCGGGGAAGCCCTGACCCAGATTGATCGAACCATGTTCAATCGCCAGCCGGCTCATCACTTCAAAGACGGTGGTGCCATAACTCGATAAAACACTGTTTGCAGATTTCACTTGCTTATCTCCTGGAAGCCGACTTACAGGAGCTTCCCAAAACGACGGGCCAATGACAAGACAAGTTGTAAAATACCGGCACGGCGCTAGCTGATTTTGTCATTGACGAGTTCATTGAGCCTGATGGATTTGCCGGCGCAAAGCCCGCCACTGGGCACCGGTGATGTAGCTGGCGTCGTCTGAAGCCAGGAAATGAAAGGGCGCGGCAGCCTCATCGGCCTCGCCAACGCGGCCCAGGGGGACGGAATATTTTGCCGCGTCCACAGGTGCGCCTTCGCTCCAGATTTCAGAAAATATGGGGCCGGGATTGACCGCATTGACTCGAATATTGCGGGCCGCCAGTTCAAGGGCAGAGGTTTTTGTCAGGCTAATCAAGGCGGCCTTGGTTGCGCCATAGGCTGACGCCCCTGGTTCGCCCTTGGTGCCGGAAATAGAGGCTGTGTTGATGATTGAGCCACCCGCCTGCATATGCTGTGGCACCAGGCTGAGGATTTGAAAAGCGGCGCGTACGTTAATGCCAAACTGGCTGTCATAATTTTCCAGGCCGGTCTCAGTAATCGGACCAGCCGCTTCGGCAATACCTGCATTGTTGACGACGACATCGAGGCCGCCCAGCGTCTCAACGGTTTGATCAACCAGGTTTACGACGTCCGTCTCGACCATCATGTCGGCGCGGATAAATCTGGCCCCGATTTTAGCGGCAATTTCTGCGCCCGCTTCTCGCCGCCCGCTGATGACGACATCGGCCCCGTTATCAACAAACCGTTTCGCAACAGCGAGACCAATTCCGGCCGTACCACCAGTTACAAGTGATTTTTTTCCCTGCAATGAAAATGCCACGTAAACCTCCTTGTTTACTCAAATGAATTGGTTTTATTCGCCGGTATTGTCACGTAAAAACTTCATGGTTTTGATAGATGGCCCCACTGTTAAGCCTCCATCGACCGTCATGCACGATCCGGTCATGTAACTGGAATCGTCTGCTGCGAGGAAATGATAGGCAGCCGCAGCCTCGTCGGCCTCTCCGATCCGCCCCATGGGGACCAGGGTTTTACTGAGTTCATCAGGTGCGCCGTGGGACCAGATCTCGGAATAAATATAGCCCGGGTTAACCGCATTAACACGGATGTTCTGTCGCGCCAGATCAAGGGCAGCACTTTTGGTCAGGCTGATTACAGCGGCCTTGGTTGCCCCGTAAATCGCAAGGTTTGGCTCCCCCCACGTCCCCGAGATAGAAGCTGTGTTGATTATGCTGCCCCCAGCACACATGTGGCGTGGTACCAATTGCAAGATGCGATAGACCCCTTTCAGGTTCACATCCATTTGGTTGTCATATTCCTCAGGTCCGGATTTTTCAACGCCCCCGTTTGATTCTGCAATGCCGGCATTGTTGACCACAACGTCCAGGCCGCCCAGCAGCTTTACCGCTTGCTCCACCAGGGCGACGATATCGTCATCCATCATCATGTCGGCGCGGATAAAGCGTGCACCAATATCGCTGGCAATGTCTTTTCCGGCATCACGGCGACCACTGATCACGACATCAGCACCGTTATCAACAAAACGTTTGGCGACGGCGTAACCGATGCCTGCCGTGCCGCCGGTAATGAGTATTCTTTTGCCCTTGAGTGAAAATGCCATCGACCTGTAACTCCCCTGGAAATGTTTTTGACCATTTATCACATGATGTTACCGCAGTGATAGCACGCTTGCGCAATTGCGATGAATTGCGCCACGTGGCATATAGTTTCCCATGTTTATTGCAGAAAGAATGGCCCGACTGGGCACGGAAAGCGCCTTCGAGGTTCTCGCACGCGCTGCCGCACTGGCCCAGAAAGGCCAAAGCATCATCAATCTGGGTATCGGTCAGCCAGATTTTGCCACACCGCAAAATATTGTCGAAGCCGGGCGCAAGGCGTTGGCGGATGGTCATCATGGCTACACCCCGGCCAACGGTATCCTGCCCTTACGCGAAGCCGTGGCCGCCGATATTCATAAACGGCGCGGGGTTGAGGTTAATCCCGATCATGTGCTGGTGGTACCGGGTGGCAAGCCCACCATGTTCTTTGCCTGTCTGATGTTTGGTGAGCCGGGTGCAGAAATCATGTATCCCAATCCGGGCTTTCCCATTTACGAGAGCGCCATTCGTTTCGCCGGGGCCACGCCCGTGCCGATCAAGTTGCACGAAAAAAATGGTTATGCCTTTGATGCCAATGAGGTTTTGTCTGCCATCACACCCCGGACCCGGCTGATTATCCTGAATTCCCCAGCCAATCCAACCGGCGGCGTTGTGCCACAACAGGAGCTGGAAAAGCTCGCCTTTGGCTTGCAATCACACCCCGACGTGGCCATCATGTCGGACGAAATTTACAGCCGCATGGTCTATGACAATCAGCCGCATCATTCCATGATGATCTACGAACATTTGCGGGATCGCCTGATTTTGCTGGATGGCTGGTCCAAGACGTATGCCATGACCGGCTGGCGCATTGGCTATAGCGTCTGGCCGGAAAGCCTGATTGATCTGGCCACCCGCCTGTGTATCAACGATCATTCCTGCGTCAACGCGGCCACACAATATGCCGCCATGGAAGCCCTGACCGGGCCACAGGGCGAAGTCGACACCATGGTCGCGGCATTCGATGAGCGCCGCGGCGTGATCGTGGAGGAACTGAATTCCATTCCCGGCTTTGAGTGCCCCATGCCGGGCGGGGCGTTCTATACTTTCCCCAATATTACAGGCACTGGCAAATCATCCCGCGAATTGCAGGATCTGTTCCTTGAAAAAGTCGGTGTTGCAACTGTTTCCGGCACCAGCTTTGGCGAATTTGGTGAGGGTTACCTCAGGTTTTCCTACGCCAATTCCACCGACAATATCCGCGAAGCTGTGCGGCGCATCAAGGAGGTTTTGGGGTAAGAGAACGATAGGATAGAACTCCAACTTCGTCATGCCCGGACTTGATCCAGGTATGACGATATATGAGACTGCCTATATTTCAGGCATTTTGCACAAATAATAGGCAATATTGTGCTCGTTTCATGACAAAGCAGTGGATATTTCCCCTATTTCCCGCCACTTCCCTCACCCTCAAAAGTTGGCATGAAGACTGCTATAGACGGAGTAATAGTTAAGTCACTCGTGACCTGATTTATATCTTTGGCCGAATCCCTCGATCCGGCTTCTCGTTTACAGGAAATTACACTGATGAAAAAAATTGAGGCGATCATCAAGCCCTTCAAGCTGGACGAAGTGAAGGAAGCCCTTCATGAAATCGGCTTACAGGGAATTACGGTGACAGAAGCCAAGGGTTTTGGGCGCCAGAAGGGCCATACAGAACTTTACCGGGGTGCAGAATATGTCGTTGACTTTTTGCCCAAGGTCAAAATCGAAATCGTGCTGGAAGACAATCTGGTAGAGCGCGCCGTTGAGGCCATCCAGCAAGCAGCACAAACCGGTCGCATTGGCGATGGTAAAATCTTCATAACTTCGGTAGAAGACGCCATCCGCATTCGTACCGGCGAGCGTGGCGGCGAAGCGATCTAGTCCCACTTGCGCACACAACATTAATCCCTTTCAGACCCGCTGGCCAAACGAGATACATCAAGACCGGCACTTAATACAGGAAAAGAAAAGATGTCCGACGTAAAAACAATTCTGCAAGAAATCAAGGACAACGACGTTCAGTATATTGACCTGCGTTTCACCGACCCACGCGGCAAGTGGCAGCACCTGGCCATGGACGTTCGTGTTATGGACGAAGACATGTTCGCCGATGGCGTGATGTTTGACGGCTCCTCCATCGAAGGCTGGAAGGCTATCAACGAATCAGACATGACCCTGATGCCTGACGTTACTTCTGCCGTTATGGATCCGTTTGCGGCCCAATCCTCCATGATTATTTTCTGTGACGTGGTCGAGCCGTCAACCGGTGAAGGCTACAGCCGTGATCCACGCTCGACTGCCAAACGCGCCGAAAACTACCTGAACTTCACTGGCATTGGCGACACCGCCTATGTCGGTCCGGAAGCCGAATTTTTTGTCTTTGATGACGTGCGGTTCGATACCTCGTCACACAACATGTTCTTCTCCATCGATCAGGAAGAAGGCCCATACAACACAGGTCGTCATTATGATGGCGGCAACCTGGGTCACCGCCCTGCTCTTAAAGGTGGTTACTTCCCGGTTCCGCCTGTTGACAGCATGTCCGACATTCGCGCCGAAATGCTCACCATCATGCGCGAAATGGGCTTGAAAACAGAAAAGCATCACCACGAAGTGGCCCCGTCACAGAACGAGCTCGGCACCGAATTCGGCACCCTGCTGCGTATGGCTGACGAGATGCAGATTCAGAAATATGTCGTGCATAACGTTGCACATTCCTATGGCAAAACGGCGACCTTCATGCCGAAACCTGTTGCCGACGATAACGGCTCAGGCATGCACGTTCACCAGTCCATCTGGAAAGACGGCATCCCAACCTTTGCCGGTTCAGGATATGCCGATCTCAGTGAGACCGCTCTTTATTATATCGGCGGTATCATCAAACACGCCAAAGCCCTGAACGCCTTCACCAACCCACTGACCAATTCTTACAAACGATTGGTGCCCGGTTTTGAAGCCCCTGTGCTGCTGGCTTACTCAGCCCGCAACCGTTCAGCGTCTTGCCGCATTCCGTTTGCCACATCACCCAAAGGCAAGCGCGTTGAAGTCCGTTTCCCTGATCCCGGTGCGAACCCATACCTGGCTTTTGCTGCCATGCTGATGGCCGGTATCGACGGTATCGAAAACAAAATCCATCCCGGCGAAGCCATGGACAAAAACCTCTATGACCTGCCACCAGAAGAACTGGCCGATATCCCGACCGTTTCCGGGTCTCTGCGCGAAGCCCTCGACAGCCTCGACGCTGATCGTGACTTCCTGAAAAAAGGCGACGTCTTCACCGACGACCAGATCGATGGTTACCTGGAGCTCAAATGGGGCGAAGTGATTGCTTTTGAACAAGCACCACATCCGATCGAATTTGCCATGTACTACTCGGTTTAACCTGCAAAGGTTTTACCAAGCCGAAACGAAGAAGGCCGGGAAGAAATTCCCGGCCTTTTTTTGTTTAAACTGATGCATCATGGATACTGGCCTGCACCAGTATCCATCATGAATCGGGATTAAGCACTGATGTTTAGTTCTTTGGACATCGCCGCCAAGGCTTCATTATTCGGCACACTGTCCACGTCCCAACCTTTGCGTAGTTCCAGAATATCGTACGCCGCTACATACCCACCCGACTTGATCAGGGCGTCGAGGTAGACCAAATCGAACAGGTCGCGCTGGGCGTGGCTGCCGCCGATTTCGAGCCAGCGGCCTGTGAGGGGGCGTAAGTATTCGACGGCGCTTTGCCAGTCGCCCTTAGCGTGGGCGACCAGGCCTTTGCAGGCGGGCAAGGCGACGTCGAGCCAGGCCTGGCGCTGGAAGGCTGGGGCGTTTGGGGCGAAGTCGCCGAGGCTTTTCAACAACTGGTCGGCTTCATCGCGGCCTGCACGGGCGAGGCCGTAGGCGTATTGCATGGTCAGGAAAGGCTGCACGTGGTCGTCGACGCGGGGCTTCATGCATTCAGCGACATCTTGCCAGCGGTCGCCGACGTCGACGCCGACCAGCTCGAGCCGGGCCAGTAAACTGACGGCACCGATCTGGTCCTGGCTGTAGTCTTTCAGCTTGCCCCATATTTCAGTGTCATACATTTTCAGGGCGGCATCATAGTGGCCACGGGATATCTGGAAGACGGCGTCGTGCCACCAGTTGTGGGTGTACATAAAACTGTTGAGGTCGGTCCAGGTGTCACGCACGTCGTCAAAAAAACGTATGCCTTCATCGATGCGACCCTGCGTCAGCATGACGTGGGCCAGGGCATGATGGGCCCAGGGTTCCTTGCGTTGCAGCTCAACGGCTTTCCAGGCGGCGGCTTCGGCGGCGTCCAGCTGGTGGCATTGTTCCAGGGCGAAGGCCTGCATGCCATGGACGTAGGGATTATCGGCGTTGGCGTCCATCACGGGATTGATCAATCGTAACATGCCGGGGGAATTACCCAGATTGAACTGGTGATATTGCCCGGCCTTGATGATGGCCAGCTCATGCGGCCAGGTGTTGGCGATATCTTCGGTTAAGGCGATGGCGCGCAGGATGTCGTTATCGACCCAGGCACGGATGGCGGCGGTGACTTGTTTTTCTTGATCGGTCACGCCTTTCAGGCCTGCTTCGGCTTTTTCCATGTAAGGTTTTGCCAGATCAGGTCCCTGGCGGTTTTCGGAAAACATAAACAACATGGCCGCGTAGGCATTGGCCAGCACACAGTCGGGGTCCGCATCGGCAGCACCGAGAATGTTCAGGGCCTTTTCTTCATAAGCCAGGAAGCCATGGCCAAAATCGTTGATGCCTTGCAGGGTTGCCGGATTGTCAGTGCTTACCGGATTGCCCAACCAGTCGGTGTTCATGTTTTTCTTTCCCCAAAATTATGCAGCTGCGGCAACCACGCGCTCCTGCCGCCTGACGCGGGCGAGGAAGGCCAGAGTGACGACGACATTAATCAGGCCAATGGCACCCGCCATGGTGAAGGACCAAACGTAACTGCCCGTGACGTCAAACAAATAGCCGCCGAAGAAACCGCCAAAGCCCATGCCACCCAAGGCAAAGGCACCGCCGACCCCCATGGCCCTGCCAGCGAAGCGGGCCGGGACCATGATCCGCAGGCAGATGATGATGTTGGCCATGACGCCGGAATAGATCAGGCCAAAGGCCGCGGCCAAAATATAGGTGCCGGCAACCGAGGTCACGAAAGGAAACCAGACGACCAGCACAGCCTGGCCAAAGCCCATGATGATATAGGACTGCAAAGCCCCGATCTTGTCGGCCAGGCGACCGGCGAAAACACGGCCTACGGCCCCGGACAACATCAGCACCATGATGACACCAGCGGCCAGTTTTGGATCAACGCCCCGGTCGCTGACCAGGGGCACCAGTTGCACGATGGGCACGGCCATACAGATGCAGCAAAAAATCACGGCGAAGCTGAGCCAGGCGACAACTTCTTTTGGTGGCAAGACAAAGGCATCTTCGTCCGCCACCTTGCCAGAATTCGACATGGCTTGAAGGCGGGCCGAGGATTCGCGTACCAGAAAGACTATGGGCAAACCAATGATCAGATAACTGATGCCAAGGATGGTATAGGCACTTTGCCAGCCACCTTCAGTGATCAACATGCGCGCAACAAAGGGAACGATCCCCTGCCCCACACCGGACCCGGCCGTCATGATACCAAGGGCGATGCCTGGATTGCGGCGAAACCAATGGCCGGTCGTGGCGTATAAAGGCCCCACAAGGGCACCGTGACCAACCGCACCGAAGAGGAAATAGAACAAATAATATTGCCAGAGCGTGGTCAGATTGCCCAGCAACAACAAAGACCCGGACATGGCCAGGACACCGGTCAACACCAGATAACGCAAGGGAAAACGATCCGCCGCGATGCCCCAGAAAATACCACAAATACCTGAGGCCACAGCCATGGTGGTGTACCCGGCGGAGGCTTCACCACGGGTCCAGCCGAAATCTGCGATCAGGGGTTTGAGGAAAATACCGACCGAGCCCAGACTGCCAAAGGCCAGACCCGAGAGCACAAAGGTCACGCCAACCATGACCCAGCCGTAACGTTCGTCCTGTGGAGCGCTGGACTTGTTTACTGACATCATCAGGAGGCTTCTTTCGGCTTGCGCGCTATTAATAACAATCCGGCACCGACGCAGACAACACCAATGGCGATTACCCATGTGAAGGGCTCACCCAATAACCAGATGGAGAAGGCCACACCCGACAAAGGCGCAATAAACCCAAAGCTGACAACAACCGATGGGCTGTAGGTGCTCAGCATCCAGGTGTTCACCATGAAACCCAGTCCGGCAATGACGACACCCTGATACAATATACCGGCTATCGCCAACCAACCCACACTGCCCAAGACGTCGTTCTGCCAGGTGATGTCCTCAAACAGAAAACCGCCCAGGGCAAAAGCCCACAGGGGCATCAACATTTGCCAACAAACCACTTTTGTCGTTTCAAGTCGGCGTGCCATTTGCGAGGCAAAGATCAGACGCCAGCCGAGAATGATGGCACTGAACATAATGACGCTGGCCCCGAACAAGGAAAAGTCGTCGGCACTGAGACCACCGCCGCGCAGGATGATCAGGGCTGTCCCCGCAAAGGCGACCGCCATGCCGACGATTTTGATCCCGGTCAGCCGGTCCCCTTTGACCAACAGATGTGCAAACAAGGCCGCAAACAATGGATGGGTTGAAATCAGAATAGAAGATATCGCCCCCGTCGAGAGGTCAAAACCATAATTCATGGCCCATATCTGAATGAAGAAAACCGTTCCCAGGATGGCCAGTGGTTTCCATTCGCCCCTTTGCGGCCACATGGAAATTTTCCGAATCCAGGCCCAGGCCAGCAGACAACAAATCGCCGCGGCAAACCGCAAGAAACCACTCCACAAGGGTGGGAAAGCTTCGAGGCCAAACTTGACCGCAACAGGATTTCCGCCCCACAAAATCTGGATCAGTATAATGACAACAAAGGCCTGGACAGGCATACGGGTCATATTGCTGCCTCAGCGGTTTCAAACTTGCGTTTGAAAATCAAAAACAAGACCAGGAAAATACCAGCAGCAAAAAACATCGTGGCACCAAATTGAATGGGCGCACCGGCATCGCCGGTTACATCACGGGCCCAGCCACCAATTTCTGGCAAAGTCGCAAAGCCCACATAATACATGGTAAAAAATAGCCCCATACCAGCGCCCCTGGATTGGGGTCTCAGGAACTGTGCGGGCAAAGACATGATCAATCCGGCGGGCAAGACTGCTATGCTGCCTGTCACAATAAAGACCAGCACCGGCGACGACGCCAGTGGGATCCAGGCCATGCCAACAATGCCGACGGCAAAGCAAGCAAACAGGATCAGGTTTTGATGTCCCCAGCGCGCGCCAATATAACCGCCAACCGGCACCAGGAGAATCAATAGCCAGCCAGCGATGCTGACAAGCCAGGCCGCTTCGACCTTGCCGAATCCAAGCGAGATGAAGAAGTTTCCACCGAAACTTGGCAACATGATAAAACCGACGTTATAGACGGACCAGACACATCCCGCGAGGCAACATAAGATGACTTCCTGTCGGCTCAGGTTCATTTTGAAACCACCAGCCCGGTTATCGACAGCCTCAAGAGCCGGTGGGTTACGATAGAAAAGCCAGACCAGCGCCATGGAGACAAGAGACACGCCGGCAGCCAGCCACATCACGGCAGGCCAGGTTGTAATGGTCAGCAATTGCCCGTTGATTACAAGGCCCAGCGCAAGCCCCAAAGGCCAGCTGACGATCAGAATCGCCATGGCAAATGCAACCTGTTTACCGGGGAACCAATCCGCGATCATCTTGGTCATCAGAACGTTGACGACGACACCACCGACACCGCTGAGAATACGCCCGGAGGAGAGCAAACCATAACTGTTCGCGACGGCCATCAAGGCGCCGCCCAGCGCCATCAGGAAAAGTGAAAATACAACAAGGTTTTTGTCGCCAAACTTCCGTCCCAGCAAAGCCCCCAGCAAAGCAATGCAAATACCCGGCAACATATACAGGCCAATCAGGCGGCCAATTTCATGCCAGGAAATACCCATACTGCTGACCAGCTGTTCCGAGGCATCGGCAACTGTCTGGAACTGAAGCCCCATGTTCGTGCGCGCAACCATCAGCAAGACGAGCATGGCCCATTTGCCGCCGGTCCCCAGGCCCGCAACATGCCCGCCCAGGTGCGTCGATGAACTATTCATTTTTTTCCGGTAAACAACAAAGGCACAAATTCTGATTATAAGGTTAGCAGATAGTCAGCCGCCAACGCCATGGCCCCACAGGTAAAATTCAACGGACGTAAATCTTTAGTCCGACCAACTTGCCGGATAAGAAATTCTCAGGTTTCGGGATCGACGAACAGGGCTTTCATATGCTGTGCCAATTGCACCTTGGTAAAGGGTTTATGCAGCAAAACGACACCGTCTTCGACAACACCGTTATGGACGACATGGCTTTCGGCATAACCTGACATATGCAGGACGGCAACATCGGGAAAACGCTTTTCGACAATTCTTGAAAGATCCCGGCCCGACATATCGCCACCCAGAATAACATCTGTTAGCAAAGCATCATATTTCTCGCCTGATTCAAGCTGATCCAACCCCGCTCTCCCTGATGCGACACTGTCAATGATATAACCAAGGCCGCCCAGAATTGCTGTGACACTGAAGCGAACCTCATCGTTGTCTTCGACCACAAGAATCTTTTCGCCGTTTCCTCGTGGAATCTCGTCACTTTCGTGCTCAACTTCAGTTTCGACCTTGTCGCCTACGTAGCGCGGTAAATAAAGGTCCACCGTCGTGCCTTCATCAACGACGGAGGTAATATCAATGTATCCTTTGGACTGTTTGGCAAAGCCATAAATTGTGCTTAAACCCAAGCCAGTGCCCAGGCCGGAAACCTTGGTGGTGAAAAAAGGTTCACAGGCTTGCAGGGCAACTTCTTCAGTCATGCCCCGGCCATTGTCGCGCACCGACAACTGGACAAAATCACCGGGTTCCGTGACCGAAATATTAGCGATGCTATCCTGTTCCAAAACTATATTTCTGGTCGAAATAGTAATTTCCCCGGACCCATCAAAAGCATCCCGGGCATTGATCGCAAGATTGAGAATTGAATTTTCCAGTTCCGACTTATCAACCTCAACAGGCCAGACATCTTGGACAAGATAGGTATTAATGGTGACATTCTCACCCAGAGTCCGGTCCAGCAAGCCAGTGAATTCACTGATTGTATCGGAGGCATCCACAATCGCCGGATGGAGGATTTGCTTTCTGGAAAAGGCCAGCAATCTGTTGGTCAACGCCACACCACGTTCGGCGGAATTCTGGGCCCGCTCGATTACCTCCCTTGACATCTCATCCAACTCCAGCTCCTCAAGAGCCATGTCCAGGTTCCAGATAACGACTGACAAAAGATTATTGAAATCATGGGCAACGCCACCCGTCAGTTTGCCAACAGCATCCATTTTTCGTGCTTGCAAAAATTGCGATTCCAGCAGCTTGTGCTGGGTAATATTCGAGGTCGCGCCCCAATAACCTTCAAATGTGCCGTCGTCACCAAACAGAGGAATACCTGTGCTGCTCAGCCAAAGCTTTTCTCCCTCCATGTTTACGAAAACATATTCAAAATTCCGGAAAGGTTTGCGCGCCTCAAGGTCCGCGCGATGAAGTCGCCATTTTTCTTCATTCTCCTGCTCTTCAGGTGCGGCCATTTCCCAACGTGTATTCCCCGCAGGGGGCATTTCACCTGACGGACGGTCGCTGAACTTCCAGTCGGTGAAACGCAGATCAGGTCCCATCGTCCAGAACCAGTCTGATGTTGCTTCCAGGAATACGTCAAAACGACGTTGTTCCCGGTAGGCCGATTTAACGGCGCTGTTGCGCTCGTGCGCGTGACCAATCTGGGCACAAACCTGTGTTAACAGTTCCTGCAATCGCAGATCTTCTTCTTCGACATGTTCAGAGAAGAATTCCATCACGGCAACGACCTGATCAAAAGCCAGAACAGGGATGGCAATCGCTGCGGCCAGATTCCGGTCCGCAATATTTTGATTGCGCAGAAAACTATCGTCTAACCTGATATCTTTGATCCAGGCGGGTTTACCTGTTTGCAAAACCCTGCCGGGCAGTCCCACGCCGCGCAAAAAATCCATTGAATTTGTAGCCGTCGTGAAATCGCTGTGCCGACCCGGTGTTTTTTCGTACCAAATTCCTGATGGCGTCAATTTGTCTGACTGTCCCTCGTGCCGATAGACATGCCCCAGTTCCCAGCCAAGGCACTTTCCGATTTCACTTAAGCCCACATGCAGAACATCGTTTTGATTTTTGACCTTATGAGCAATGGTTCCCATAAGACCGACAAGTTCCAATAACTGACTTTTACGCTCAACAAATTCACTGGCAAAATCAGACGGTACAGATTTGCGCATTATAGCAATAACAACGTTTTGCTGATCGGAATTGTCAGCAATTAATGTCATCGACACTGGCAAGCTAAATTCAATGCCATCGGGCCAAATCCCGTCGTTGAATTCCAGGGTCTCGCCCGGCGGGGATGACAATAGATTTGATACAGCTTGTGAAATGATCGGGGAAAATATGGAATTGGTTTTCATATTTTCTTTAACGACCACAAAGTGAGACATCAGATGTCGAGCACTTTGATTGGCAAAGCGAATATGTTTTTCGTCTGCAAATACAATGACACCGTCCGACAGGGACGACGCGATTGTTTCCACTAAAAGACCTGAGGGCTGTTGCTTGTTATTCACAAATTCACCTTTTGCAGAGATCGCCCCCGCTCTCTGCATACTACTTTTAGAAGGACTGAAATCCTGCCCGTTTCAACATGAACTTGTCAACCAAGGCAACTTGAACAATGTTAAGATGAGTTTGACGATCCAGGCAAGGGCCTGGGCCGCCCTTCACTGTCGATGGCAACGAACTTGAACTGCCCGCCCGTTACCTTGATTTCTTCCTCACTGTACTGGCGCTGGACAATAGTTTCCATTTCCACGGTGATCGAGGATGTGCCGGTGGCAGATACATGGCCATAAATACTGACCAGATCACCGACCTGAATGGGTCGATCAAATGTCATGGCGTCAATCGTCACAGTCACAACCCGCCCCTTGGCCTGCCTTGTGGCAATAATGCCGCCGGCAATATCCATTTGTGACAAGACCCAGCCACCAAAAATATCACCGTTTGAATTCGCATCCGAGGGCATGGGGACAGTCCGTACAGCAGGTTCACCCCGTTCCCCGTCTTTTGTTGCCAGAAAACCCATTTTATCCACTCTCTACCAGATTTTGGTGTTGTAGCACTCGATTACACCTTATAATGCGTGTAAACATGTAAAAAGAATAGCCGTAAATCTTCAATGGTCGCCGTTTCGGCCATTTTACCACCCGTTTCACCGACCCGTTTTACCGACCCGTTTTACCGACTCGTTTTACGGGCTGGACCCAATCATATTCAGGATCGCCTGTTCGCGGCGATCCCCCTAAAGACAGTTAGAGCGCATGGACGATCTTTTCCAGCAGACAAGCCCTGCAGCCAAAAAAGCAAGCAAAAAGCCGGCTGCAAAAGGCAAAGACAAGTCATCTTCCACCAGTGGTCAAACCAGTGGAGGTGATTATTCGGCCAAGGACATCGAAGTTCTTGAAGGGCTGGAACCGGTTCGTCGTCGCCCTGGCATGTATATTGGCGGCACGGACGATGGGGCACTGCACCACCTGGCGGCCGAAGTTCTGGACAACTCCATGGATGAAGCCGTGGCTGGACACGCCAGCCGCATTTCAATTGAGCTGTTGGCAGATGGCTCGCTTGCCGTCGAAGATAATGGTCGTGGGGTCCCTGTTGACCCCCACCCAAAGTTCAAAAACAAATCCGCCCTGGAAGTCATCCTGACAACCCTGCATTCGGGCGGCAAGTTTTCTGACAAGGTCTATTCCACGGCGGGCGGTCTGCACGGTGTGGGTATTTCGGTTGTGAACGCCCTCTCGGATCGACTGGAAATCGAGGTGGCCCGCGACAAGGTTCTTTGGCGTCAGCATTATTCCAGAGGTGAACCCCAGGGCAAGCTGGAGAATACCGGATCGATCAACAACCGGCGCGGCACCCGTGTCAGCTTTCATCCAGACCCGGAGATATTCGGCCCCGACCTGCACTTTCGTCCTGCCGCTCTTTATCGTATGGCTCGCTCGAAGGCCTATCTTTATGGCGGCGTAGAAATTCGCTGGACCTGTGCACCTGATTTGATCACGGGCAAGGACCAGACACCTGCCGAAGAAAAGCTTCACTTTCCCAATGGAATCGAAGATTTCCTTGCCCTGCAAATCGGCGAAGAACCAACCGTCACGGCCAAACCCTTTGTTGGGCATGTTTCCCTGAACGGCAAGGGCGGACGGGTTGAGTGGGCCATTGCCTGGACGGGCGGTGGCGGGGCTTTTTTGAACTCTTATTGTAATACCGTGCCGACACCGGAAGGTGGCTCGCATGAAGCCGGCTTGCGCAGTGCCCTGACCAAGGGTCTGAAAGCCTATGGCGAAATGGTCAAGGTCAAGGGAGCCGGTCAGATAAACGCCGAGGATATCCTGGCGCCCGCCGGTGCTGTGCTGTCAATTTTCATCAGTGACCCGCAGTTTCAGGGCCAGACCAAGGAAAAACTGTCGACGATCTCGGCCACAAAACTGGTTGAAAGCGTCGTTCGCGACCATTTTGATCACTGGTTGTCGGGTGATCCGGCGGCGGCTGACAAACTGTTGGCCTTTGTCATATCACGGGCTGAGGAACGCCTGCGTCGACGTCAGGAAAAAGAGGTTTCCCGTAAATCTGCCACCCAACGTTTGCGCCTGCCAGGCAAGTTGTCTGACTGCGCCCGTGGTGGCACGCAAGGCACGGAAATTTTTATCGTCGAGGGTGATTCCGCTGGTGGTTCCGCAAAGCAAGCGCGAAACCGGAAAACCCAGGCCATTTTGCCCCTGCGCGGTAAAATCCTCAACGTGGCCAGCGCCGGTATCGACAAAATGCGCGCCAATCAGGAAATTTCCGATCTGATCCAGGCCCTGGGCTGTGGCTTGCAGGACAAATATTCATCCAGCGATTTACGCTATGACCGGGTCATCATCATGACCGATGCGGACGTCGACGGAGCCCATATCGCCTCACTGTTAATGACTTTTTTCTATCGCCAGATGCCGGGCCTGATTGATGACGGTCATCTGTATTTGGCCGTACCGCCCCTGTATCGTATTTCCCAGGGCGGCAAGACAATCTACGCACGTGATGATGCCGACCGCGAAGCTCTGATGGAATCTGATTTCCAGGGCCGGGGCAAAGTCGAAATCAGCCGCTTTAAGGGCCTGGGTGAGATGCCACCGGCACAACTGCGCGAAACCACCATGAACCCGAAAAATCGCACCCTGTTGCGTGTCGTCATACCGGAAATCGCTGAAAAAGATACGGAAACACTGGTTGAGCACTTGATGGGCCGTAAACCGGAACTGCGTCTTGCCTTCATCCAGGAGCACGCCACCGATATTGCCGATCTTGATGTCTGATCCGGAGCGAACCTTTCCATGAAGATAAGACTTTGCCAACCTTCTGATCTTGCTGATTTACACCGGATCAATGAAGAGAATGTACCTGCCGTCGGCACCGTGACGGTTGCTGAACTAGACGGCCTCGTCGCCGGTTCAAATGCGACTTTCGTGGCTGAGGACAATGGTCGAATTGGTGGGTTTCTGTTGGGCCTGGTGGAAGGCGCTGATTACGGCAGTCCGAATTACACCTGGCTTAGCGAACGCTACCCCTCCTTCGCCTATGTGGACCGGATCGCTGTTGATGCGGCGTTTCAGGGTAGTGGCGTTGGGGCCAGGTTATATGAGGCGCTGGAGGTCCATGTTGCGGATAGTCGCCCCGTATTGGCCTGCGAGGTCAATACGTTGCCGCCCAATCCTGGTTCTCTGCGTTTTCACAAACGTCTGGGTTTTGAGGAAGTCGGTGAACAGGTGTTCGAGCCTGGTGCCAAGGCTGTCGTCTATCTTGTTAAATCCCTCGTTTAAGGTACTTCCCCATGATGAAACTTTATTATTTTCCCGGCAATGCCAGCTTTGCGCCTCATGTCTTGCTGGAAGAAACCGGCGCAGATTATGAACTGGTGCTGGTGGATCGCGGCGCAGGTGCCAATAAAACTGCTGACTATCTTGCCCTGAACCCGTCGGGCCGAATTCCGGCCCTGATCGATGGTGATCAGGTGTTGTTTGAAACGGCGGCCGTTTGTCTGCACATAGCCGATAAATATCCCGAATCCGGCCTGGCCCCGACGGTCGGCACGCCAGAACGGTCTGAATTCCACAAATGGCTGTTCTATATGGCCACCACCATCCAGCCTGAAATCCTGCTTTATTATTATGGCGACCGCCATGCCATCAATGAAGAAGGAACCGCCGCCGTCAAGGCCGCGGCCGAAGCCCGTCTCGGTGAGATGTATACGATCATGAATGATGCACTGGGCGATGGCCCTTATATGATGGGCGATCAGTTTACGGTTCTGGACCCCTATTTGCTCATGGTGTGTCGCTGGGGCCGCAATTTCGCCCACCCACCCCGCGCACTCAAAAATCTGGGCCCATACCTTGAGCGTCTGTCAAAACATCCGACAATTGTGGCAGCCTTTGATCAGGAACAAATTGAAGCCCCCTACGTCTGAAGGGGTCAGCATTTTTTAACGGCAGATTGATTTGACCTCAGGTCGTGCACACATAAAGATGTGGACGGACACAATTGTGTATGGAGAACCGAATGCTTTCGACCATCAAATCAATAGCGGTAATTACTGGCCTCAGCCTTGGATTGGCTGGTTGTCTGATGGTGCATACCGTAAAACAGGAGCTGTTGTATTCTCCGGAATACGTCAATTACGCTTCGACTGATGGTATCTTGCCGCTTGAGATTTCAGGCAACCCATTGGGGAAATCGCAACTGGCCGGGCAAAAGCTGATGGATGCCCTGCAAATTCCGAACTGGATTTCCGCCCAAAACCTGCGTCAGTTGCCTCCGGATGAGCGAGGCCAGGGACATCGACTGGTGATGGTGTTTAATCCGTCCAATATATTGACCGATGGTGACACCCTGTGCGCTGATCCGGCACCAAAAACGAACAAGCCCGGCAGCCATATGAAAATAATTGCCGCCCTGTGCCATGGGTCCAGGAATGTTACACGTGCAACGGCCGAGGGTGACGTTACAGCCAGCCTGCAAGACCCGTTATTTATCCAGTTGCTCAATTATCTGATGACTGAGATCATGCCGATCAAAAACTCCGATCACGACACCACAGATTGTCAGGCCTCACCCTGTGGATAAGATCGTTACCCCCTTAAGCGCTTAAGAGCGCAGCCAGGCCTTCATGACCTCGTTGGTGGCCTCTGGCTCCTCCAGGGTCGGCAGGTGGGCCGCACCAGCAATATATTCCAGTTTCGCCCCCTTGATCCCAGCTGCGATTTCTTCAGCCAGTTCCGGTGGCGTCAGGATATCGTGTTCACCCACAATCACCAGGGCCGGACACTTGATTTTGGCCAGGGTCGGGGCGCTATCGACGCGGCTGGATATGGCTATTTGCTGGCGAACAAAACCTTCCGAGCCAATATCCATTGCCATGGCGGTGATAATGCCGGTCAAAACCGTATCTTCAGCCCGGTCCGGATGGATGAACAAGGGCATCAATTGTGGTGATACACCTTTGAAATTGCCGCGTTTGGCCAAGTCGATCAAATCCTGGCGCCGGATCCGTTTGGTTTCATCATCGGGCCGGGACGATGTATCGAGGAAGGCAATGCGTTCTACCCTCTCACTGGCCTGGCGGAATATCTCAAAGGCCACATAACCGCCCATGGACAGACCTGCGAGGGAAAATCTGTCCGGTGCTTGCGATAACACATGGGCCGCCATGCCAGCGATTGTGTCATGCTGTCCAAGGTCTGGCACAGTGATATCATGTGTCCCTGACAGGGCGTCGATCTGCGGTGCCCAAAGGGCACGCGTACACAGAAGTCCCGGAAGCAGGATCAGGTTATTGCTGTTTGACATGTAAATACGCTCCGGGGAAACTGGATCAGGTCCAACAATAGCGTAACCGTAGTCCGGCACCAGAGTGATTACGGCTTTGACGAAATCGTCCGGATATTCCGGTAAAGTGTCGCAAGCTACGGAAAAAGGGCCGAAAGCCACGGAAAAGTTGACATTTGCCTGTGTCTCAGGTATTCCGACGCGGCAAGGGAAAGCTTTAGTTGTTCCCAACAGCCGGTTTGTGGCTGTACAGATGCCTGATTTAGAGCGTTTCCGGGTTTCACGGAAATGCAGCGCTGCCTTAAATTTAAGGTCTGCGTTTACAATTGGAACAGTAGTAATTCCGTTTTAAACGGTATCACCCTAGCTTATCAAACGATTTGCACTGGCCGGAAAATAGATGAAATTTAGCGATATTGGTTTGGGCCCGGAAGTTTTGCGGGCAGTTGAAGAAACGGGTTACGAAACCCCTACCCCGATTCAGGAAAAAGCGATTCCTTACGTTCTGCAAGGGCGGGATGTTTTGGGTTGTGCACAAACGGGAACAGGCAAAACCGCGAGTTTTGTGCTGCCCATGTTGGACATCCTGGCCACGGGCCGCGCCCGCGCCCGCATGCCGCGCGCCCTGATTCTTGAACCCACACGCGAACTGGCTTTTCAGGTAGCCGAGAACTTCGAAAAATACGGCAAGTACCAGAAGCTTTCCATGGCCTTGTTAATCGGCGGTGTGTCTTTCGCTGAACAAGCCAAAAAAATTGACCGTGGTGTCGATGTTCTGATCGCAACGCCTGGCCGTCTGCTTGATCATGTTGAGCGTGGCCAGCTGATGCTGACCGGAACAAATGTATTGGTTATCGACGAAGCGGATCGGATGCTGGATATGGGTTTCATCCCTGATATCGAACGAATTGTTAAATTGCTGCCGCCGTTGCGCCAGACCCTGTTTTTCTCGGCAACCATGCCAAAAGAAATTCGCCGTCTTGCTGACAAGTTCCTCAGCAACCCGCGTGAAGTGACCGTTGCCCCGCCTGCCTCGCCTGCTGAAACAGTACGCCAGGCCTTGGCTACGGTGGCTTCTGGCCCGGCCAAACGCGAAGCTCTGCGCAAGATCATCCGCTCGGAAGACGCCAAATCGGGCATCATCTTCTGTAACCGCAAACGTGATGTAGACGTGGTCGCCAATTCCCTGAAAAAACACGGCTATGACGCCGGAGCGTTGCATGGTGACATGAGCCAACCTGCCCGCATGGAAACCCTGGAAAAATTTAAAGCCGGTGAATTGGCCTTTCTGGTTGCCAGTGATGTGGCCGCCCGTGGCCTGGATGTTTCCGGCCTGCCTTATGTTTTCAATTTTGACATGCCGACACACCCTGAAGATTATATCCACCGTATCGGCCGCACAGGTCGCGCCGGACAACAAGGCACAGCCATCAGTCTGGCCACGTCGCAGGACACCAAATATGTCAAAGGCATCGAAAACCTGATTGGCAAACCCATTCCCCGTTTTGTCCCAACGGGTGATGAAGAGCAAAAACCGGAAGAAGCTGCTCCGGCTCCAACTCGTGGACGCGGACGTGGCAAGGCTGCGGCCAAGCCTTCTGGCGATACTTCCGACAAACCGGCTGCAAAAACCAGACGCAGAGCAAGCACTAAAAAATCAGATAGCCAAGCTGGCGAAGTCGTCAGTGCCGATCCGGTTCAGTCAGGCGTTGAAGCAGAGGCCACACCAGCGACGGAACAAGTTGTCACAGAACAAGTTGTCACAGAACAAGTTGCTACAGAACAGGTTGCGCAAGGCGTTGTAGCGGCACAGCCTGCCGCGCCAGAGGATGTGACGAGCGCAAAACCTGCCCCGCAAAAATCTGCGCGCAGCCGACCCGCTCGCAACAAGGGTGCCCAGAACAAGACGGCCCAGAACAAGACGGCCCAGAACAAGACGTCTCAAAACAAGCCTGACCGCGGCAGATCAACCCGTTCGGCTGACAACAAACGCGGCCAGCGCCGTGACCGAGATGATGACAAGGTTGTCGTGGGTATGGGCGATCACATGCCCGCCTTCCTGGCACGCCCTTTTTCATTGCCAAGTAAACCAGACAAATCATCCTGATCTGGAACCTTCCAATAAATAAACAGCGATAAACTGGAGACAAACGGTGCAGACGATTTTTGTCATGGTAAAATGTGAGCTTGGCGAAACGTACAAGGTCGCGGATCAGGCTGCCCAGTCGATCGAAGCCGTGTCAGAAGTTCATTCAACTTCCGGCGAGTATGAATTGCTGATGAAATGTTTTCTGGATGATGGCGTTGATATTGGCCACTTTGTCACCGAGGAAATTCAGCGTATTCCAGGCGTCCGTGATACCTTCACCATTATTACGTTCAAGGCCTTTACCTGACCGCCAAAAAACTGGATACCCCTTGGAAATATGTCTTTGAACGAAGTTGCCGTCGAGCAAATCGACTTTCTCGACCCTGCCAACATTGCGGACCCTTACCCACATTTCAGAGCCTTGGTGGCGGAAAACCAGATCCACTGGAATACCTCCATTGGTGGCTGGTGTTTTGCCAGTTATGAAGACGTCACCCTGTGTTTACGCGATCCGCGCTTTTCGGCAGACCGTATTCAGCCCTTTGTGACCCATCAGGGTGCTGATGCCTCAGACCAGATCAAGATGCTGGGTGACTGTCTGGGTTTATGGATGGTTTTCAACGACGGCGCCAAGCATACCCATCTGAGAAAACTGGCCAACAAGGCCTTCACCCGACGCGCTGTGGCAGCCCTTACGCCCCGCATCGGGGAAATCATCGACGACCAGCTGGATGGTCTAAGAGGCCGCGATACGTTCGACTTCATGGCAGATTTTTCGTGGCTGGTACCGGCACGTGTCATTGCTGTTATGCTGGGCATTCCGGATGATGACCTTGATCGGTTGAAACACTGGTCCGATGAACTGGCCAGTTTTGTTTTGGCCTCGCGTATTGATCCGGATAAATACAACAGGGCTGCTGCCAGCCTGGCGGAAATGAACGACTATTTTTCAAGGTTGATCGATGAGCGCCGGGCCGCACCTGGCGAGCAAATTATTGATGGCCTGATCAATGCCCATGATGGCGAAGAACTTCTCAGCCTGCCGGAGCTAATCGCGTCCTGCGTTCTGTTGCTTTTTGCAGGACATGAAACCACAGCACATTTTTTCTCCAACGGATTACGCAGCCTGATTTTGCATCCGGCACAAATGGAAAAGTTGCGCCAACATGGTGATGACGCCTCTTTCGTCAGCAATGCCGGAGAAGAAATGCTGCGCTGGGATGGTCCTGCAATTTCAACCGTACGGGTCCTGGCCGAGGACGTTGACTGGGCTTCATCAAATGGTGTGGTTGCAATGAAAAAGGGCCAACGGGTATTTGCCTTTAATGGCGCGGCCAATCACGACCCCGCCATGTTCCCGGAACCGCAAAACCTTGACCTCACCCGCGAAAATGCCCGCCGCCAGATATCTTTTGGCCACGGTGTTCACATGTGTCTGGGTGCCAACCTCGCCCGCGTTGAAGGCCAAATCGGTTTTCCGAAATTATTGAACCGCATGCGGGATATCTCCATTGCCGACCCGGCACCGGAGTGGCTGGATACCTTGCTGACACGCGGTGTCAAACACCTTCACATCAAGGCCAATGTCAGCTGACTTCAGATCAGGCGTCAATTTCCATATTGGACTTTGGCACCGTGATACAGGCATGACACGAGCCATCTTCTGGCGGTGAACCCGGCTCGTTAACGTAATCGACCTCACCTTTTTTGATGGCCGTAATGCAGGAGCCGCAGTTACCGGCCCGACAACCTGAGTTAATGGCGTTGATGCCGTTGTCTTCTGCCAGCTCCAGTAACGATCCTGCTTCTGGCGTCCACGTCACTTTTTTGTTTGAACGGGCAAAACTGACCTCATATGAAACCGAGGTGGCTGCCGGATCGGCGGGAGCATCGTCCTTGGGTTTTTTAACTGATGCCGGACCGAAGGCTTCAAAATGAATATTCTTTTCCGGGACACCCCATTCACCCAGATCACCGACAACAGAATTCATCATGGGCGGCGGACCACATAGGTAATATTCGTAATTGTTGGAGTCCAGCAGTTCCTTGAACAAGGGCACACCGACCCGGCCGTCGTGTTGGAAATCCTCACCCAGGACATCGTCATCCGCTGGCTTGGAATAACAAACATGCAAATGCACA
The DNA here is from genome assembly GCA_018650465.1 of Alphaproteobacteria bacterium. Lineage (GTDB taxonomy): Bacteria > Pseudomonadota > Alphaproteobacteria > UBA2966 > UBA2966 > JABILA01. Next base: position 22,986 of record JABIFY010000022.1, on the reverse strand, counting down.
TTCTGGTTTTCCAGGGCGATTTGGTGCAGATGCTCTTTGAAGGCGTGATCCTTGCCATTCACGACGCCGTAGAAAAAATGCGTTTCCCTTTGTGACCCGGCTTCGACTATGGCGTTCAACATACTCAACACCGGTGTCAGACCAACGCCGCCACCGATCAGAACGACGGGCATGTGGGATGACATATCAAGATAGAAGTGCCCGGACGGTGCTTTGACGTCCAGGATATCGCCCTCTTCCAGGTTGTCATGGAAATAGTTTGACGAAAGGCCAGGTGGCAGGTCTGGTTGATCCCGCGGCGGCGGCACACGCTTGATCGACACCCGGTAATAGTCTGGATGATTGGGACTGTCTGACAGGGAATAACAGCGAATAATATTTTTTGGCTGCCCCGGCACCGGCAAGTCAAATGTCAGGAACTGGCCAGGCTCAAAAGGTGGCAAGTCTTTGCGATCATGGGGAGCGAGATAGAACGAGCATACGCCATCCGCCTCGATTTGCTTGCGGTGGACTTCAAATTTACGAAAGCCGTTCCACGAAAGATCGGTTTTCTCTCGCTCCATGCGCCTGCGGTCAGCGATCAAATCAATTTGCGCCCGCAACAATTCCTGCTGATGCTCATGGCTGCGCCGGGCCAGCAAAGTGCGGCGGTTATACATCAGCGCCCAGCTACCGGTATAGATCGTGACAACGCCCAGAAACAGGACGGCAAAAAGATCGATCAAGACATCCATGAACGTTGCTCCTCTGGTTTATTCAGCCCCATCATTTCTCTGACATTTTTCTCTGACATCTCTCTGGCCTAAAATTTCCGCCGGACTTCAAACCGAACGCCCAGCAAATCATCGGCGGCATCACGGAAACCAGCCATGGCATCACCGCGCAAAATCCAGGTTTTGCTGATCGGTTGTTGGTAACGCACACCGACTGCAAACTGATCACCTGCAGCGGCGCGTCCAGCATCATTTTGACTGCCGCGAATTTTCAGGCCCGCGACTTCTGCGACAATCTGGCGATCAAGGCCAAACAGATAGTTGATACCGACAGCACCGCCAAAAGTATCATGGCCAGTGTCGTCCAGTTTAGGATAGCCGGTCAGAGCATCGGTTTCGAAGTTGATACCGACATTTTTCAATATCCCACCATTGTCCCGGGCCGCCGATTGCGGCCGGTCAAACCCGGCGAAGAAGTTGAAGTAAGGAATATAGGTGGACGGCTTCGACGTGATCAGAGAGTTCTCTATGAGAATGATCGTGCCATCCGCCGTTTGCTGAACATTATTGTCGCGATTCTGGCCAAAGCTCCAGATCACACGGGCACTGTTTGACAGCAAGGCCCTGAAGCGACGGGTATGGGCCACAGTCACATTATGAAAATCAAATTCGTCCAGGCCATCACGGCCATCAAGGCGGGCGTAACCGGCTTCCCAGTAGCCCCTGTTGGCTTCAACAAAGGCAGCCGCACCATAGATATTGACGTTGTGATCAGCCTGATCCCCGATACCATCCGTGATCGCGGGCGATGTTACTTTATCCAGACCGGCAAAGAACGTGAAATCCATATTGGATATATCGAGGGCCGCTGAATTACGGGCCGGAATGGAAAAAGCCACACCTGAAAAAGCATCATCCATCCAGATACCGTTCTGGAAGACCAGGGGCATCAAGCCAAAGGAAAACGGTAAGTCAAAACCTGAATAACTATCGCTCAGGCCAGTGGCAATGGATCCAAGGTCCCCTTCAAAGAACAAGGTTTGCAGATTGGCATCGGTAACAAGCTCGCTACCCGCTTCATCATCACCTGAGAAATCAATGCGGGTGAAATTGCCGCCCTGATCCAGTGGCCGCAAGAAGGCATGGATGCGCTCCGTCGAGGTCAGCTTCAAATCGATATCAAGATTGAGGCGGGTCGCAACACGACCAACTTCGCCAGCACCATTGTCGTTATAGGCCACAGCTGTACGCCAGTCGCCATAGATCGACAGGCCGGGAAACATCAGATTCTTTTTACCGAAAAAGTCAGAGCCTTTTTCAAACGGCCCTTCAGAATATTGCTTGCGACCCAGTTCCAGAAGTGGGCGCGGCGTTTCCACAGCTGACTTGCCGCCATAGATATTCCGTTGGGCTTCAGCCGAATAAGGCGTTTCCTTGTAGTCTGGATCGGGTTTGAAGACCGTCGATGAATGTTCAACGATCTTGCTACCCTCGTCCATTTTGACATCGGCGGCTTGCGCGGCAAAGGCCAGTGATGCACCAGCGGCAAGCCCCAGAACCAGTGAAGCGATGCCAGAACGGGAAGCCTTTATTTTGAACATCAGCATCTATTTAACCTCGAACTCGACCGTATAGGGGTGAATATCCAACATCCATTCATTCATGGATCGTATCATATCCTGGGTGGCCCCAATGAACTTCATGAAATAGATCGGCTCGGCCCGGCTGCGCATGCGGACGGCGAGGCGATATTTTCCTGGCTTGCTGATCAGATTGCCCGGCACTTTATATTCTGCCATGCGTGACCCCAGAGGCGGAATACTGCGGCCTTCCATACGTACGAACGGTGGATGGTTTATCACAGTTGTTGGCTGGGCTGCAGGTCGCAAGAACGGCAGCTGGTCCACATCAAAGTTCACCGGTAAATACATCTCGCGGTCTGTGCCTTTGACGTTGGTTGTCAGAAATTTGGTTTGCAAATTAAACAACTGATCATCGTGTGCCAGCTTGCCATCCAGCACATCCTGGCTGTGCAGGTCAGCCATGTCACCGGCTGAATCCACATAACCAGACTCCCAGACATTCTTGCCATCCGGATCGATCAGGGCCACGTTCAACCAAAGTTCCGGCTGGGCCCCCAGGGACCCTGACGGCAGGTTATGGCCGGGATTGATATTGCTGACCTTGTAAGAGAAAGCGAGGCTTTGACCGATGCCCTTGCTGCCTTCAAAAAACGGACCGTCGATGCGGGAGCCATTTTCCATGACCTGTTGGCGCAGGTCTTTTTTCTCGTCAATTTTGTCAAGGTTGTCTTCAATGATCTCGCGGGCTTCTTCCCGATCGGCGACATCTTCCCAGGCTTCGGGGAATTTATCTTCTATCTCGCCTTCGTCGACTTTTTCCTCAAATTCTTCGGTGCCCCAGCCAGCGCGATAATCAAACTGAAGCCATTCTTCAATAGTCCAGTTTTCGGCAGCCCCATTGTGCGGGAAAATGCCGGGGTGGGCGATAGGATAACCAGGTCCAACCAGGGCGTGATTATGACGCTTGCGTTCCGGGTTAATTTCCTTGCCGCCGACAACAGCCGTAGAACCCTTCCTGAAACCAGCTGCCTTGCCCGGCTCCTTGCTCATGTGACAATCCTGGCATGTGGTACCCGCAGCATATGCTGGCGACGCCCGGTACTGGTCCCAAACCACTTCCAGCTTGACCCCAAGGTTCACAGCGACCTGGTGACAGGCGCCGCAAAATTCCGATTTGTCTAACTGCTCAAACTTGATGGCAGAGAGATGGATTTGATTGCCGCGCTCGCCCTCTTTTGTGGCGACCTTATAAAAATCCTTGTCCTTGATCACCTTGGCTACGCCCTCACCACCGGTCGGTCCGTAAACCGGCTGGAAGATATCGCCCGGAACGATCCGGCGTTCGCCATTCACTTTCAGATAGGCTTCATCGACCCGGTGGCAGGTAATGCAGGTAATGCCTTCGCGCGAGACCTGTGAGCGCTCCCATAAGGCTGCTTCACGCTTTTCGCCCATCTGGGTGCCAGCCGTTGCATGACAACGCACGCAGAAATCGCCAATCGTTGGGGCCAGGTTATTGATGGCCTGTTCGAACTTGTGAAAAACCGGCGAGATGGCGGCATAAGCATGGCTGGATGACCGCCACTCTTCATAAGTATCCCGGTGACATTTGGCACATTCCGTTGCCGAAGGATAAGAGCTTTCGGAAAAGACATCTGCGTGGGGGTCAGCGACTTTTTTATCTGCTGCAAGCGTTGGCCACACTGACATCAGCACGGCCAGCATCAGGGCAGAGGCGAACAGCACGGATCGCCAGGTAGATGTACGTAATGAATAATCACGCCAGGGAGTGAGGGTTGCAGTCTCAGTTTTCATTCTGTGTGACCCGGTCTGTAAACCCGGGCTCCTTGTGATAATCATGACAAAGCTGGCAATCCTGACGGACACGGCCTTCTGTATGACATTGTACGCACGCTTGCTTATCTAACGAAGTAAAGTTACTCGAAAACGTCTTCGGGTTGAAATCTTTAAATCCGGAGGCGAAATCAGCTTTCTGGTCCAGCTTGTGACAGGTGGCACAGCCCCGTGTCGGATCCGCCAGCTTCACACCTTGTGGATTTACCAGACTGAGGTGCTGACTGTGAGAATAGGTCTGATAGCTTTGCTCTCTGTCTTTGTGATAGGTCCACTCAATTTTCAGAGGCCCCTCTTCAGTTTCCCGGCTGACCGCATGACATTTCACGCATGCCCCCGCCCCTTCACGGGGGGACAACAATTCAGTGCGCATGTCAGAAATGCGCTCAGAAACTTCTTCGTCGTCACTTTTGGCTGAGATCGCCATTTCCAGCCAGGCTTTGACGACCGGGTCGCCGTGCCCCGCCGGACGGTATATCAAATCCACAATATCGCCGTACCAACCGCCGAACTGAGGATCGGCCGGCAATTCATATTCCTGGTTTTTAGCCCAGGCACAGGCCATGCGTTTTACTGCCTCGGGATTCAGACCAGCAAACATTGTCGCCGGATTGCCCTTGATACCAGCTTCTTCCAGCAAACCAGCCAAAGGCACGGTACCCTCTTCGGCCATGGCCATCAGCAAGGTCTGAAAGGCTTCGGAATAGGCTTCCACGTCATCAGAAGTCACATTCATCAGGAAGGCCCCCACAGAGTTCAATTCCTCCGCCGAGACACTTTCATATTCCTCGTCTTCCTCTTCATCCTCGGCATTGGGGCCGCAGGCTTCGATGACGGCATCCTTGTCGATTTCAGTCTCTTCAAATTCGGGCAGGCGCAAGACCACAAGATTACGTTTGGATATTTGGTCTGCGTGACAACCAGCGCAGCTTTTATCGAACCCAAGCGGTTCAACCGAACGCTCAGCTGATGTCGCCTGATGGCAAGTGGTGCAACTGGCCGGGGCCTTGTCTTTCACTTCTGGCTTGAGAAAGTTTTTGTTCAGGTGTGAAGCATGATTAAAACGGATAGAGGCCCGGCGGAAATGGGGGAATTGTTTGGAGAATTTGGGGTGTCCACGATCAAAGGTCGAAAAAGCCTTTTTGTGACAGGAGGCACATTGTTTATTATCCAGACCGGAGATGTCAGCGCCTTCGCCTTTGTGTTCCGTGTGGCACATGGTGCATTCGGTCTTGCGATTGGCGTTGCTCTTGCCGCCCACCGTGGATGTGAAGATGGCATTATGGGGCCTGTTGGCAGGACCACCGAATTTGTGACAATCAACGCAGCGCGTCGTCAGGTCATTTTTGCTGAATGCGGCAGCCAGCCACTGTAAGGGCTTGGCGTCGTGGGCCTCGTGACAGGTTTTGCAGCCTTTGGCACCTGTGAACCCTGAATGTGATCCGGTCAGGTCGCCGGCATCAAGGGCTGCCAATCTGGCGGAACCGGCAAAAATATCATTATTGGTCGCCAACTGGGTAAAAACAGCGATCAGGGCAATGGCCACACCCACAAGAATGACAGACAAACGCCACCTCTGTTGCCTCAACGAGCGTCGCGGCACACAAGGAGGCAAAGAACAGCCGCAAGTTCCATCCGGGCCCGGCCCGTCAGCACAGGGGCCGCCATCTTGCGGCGGCCTGCGACATTCCCAGCGGCCATTGCGATCAAATGGTTTGCATTCGGCTGTACCGCCACAGGTGCCGTCGCCATTCGGTCCCCGGCCACAGGGCTTGCCCCATTCGGTTGCCCGGCCACAGACAAACAAGTTGTTGGGCCGTTCGTAGGAACTTCGATCAAAATTATAGTCGAATGAATTGCTCATAATGCATACACATTCACAACAAGAAGGTGCCAAATCGCCAATGTCATCAAGGCTGCGGTCAAAGGCAAATGCAGTAGCAACCAGCGCTTCATGACACTTTGCAAGGCGTAGTGCAGATCAATACCATTTTTCAGGAGGGCCAGTTCCGTCATCTTGTCGAGATAAAGTGCTTCTTCATCATTCAGGTATCGACGCACATTGGCATCTTGCTGACGCACCCATTGGCGACCAATCTGGCTACCGACTGTATGGCTGATAAAAAACCGCGGCCGATGGAAAAACCAGGTCATTGTGTCCAGATAATGCCGTCCAAGGGTATCAACCCGGGTTTCCTCGGTGCACTTCAATACCAGGGCTTCGACCTCTTCCCTGATTTCAAAAATATGGGCGGGGATGCGCTCATAAATAACTTCAACGCCGGATTGAGTCAGGCGCGGTGGATATATTTTTTGTGTGACATAGCCGAATATGCCACTGGCGACCGTCAGATAAAAAAGGACGGCAATGACCTGTTCGTAGACACCCTGAGGCCAGATAGATTCCGTATGCAGCCAATACAGGGCCAATGTCAGAACGCCACCAACGGCGTGTAAAGTTAACCAGATCGATGCGGACCCCAAGGGGATCATTGACAGTTTTTTGCGCAAATTAAACAGCGTCAGAAAAACCATAACGCCGAACAACCAGTATCCCGTCAGTTCAGCGGCACTGCCGAGGGAAACCTTGATCCGATCACTTTCCAGCAATAACAGGTCGAAAACCACACCCGCGACCAGCAGGACCATCAAAATGCGAATACGACTGGCAACCATCAGATATCTCCCTCGGCGAGGGAATCCAAATGGAAATCAACCCGATTAAGAGCATCATGGGGGCAAGCCCGCACACAGGCCGGGCCACCAGGGTTGGTATAACAAAGATCGCATTTTGTAGCCTTGAGGATGGGCTGCTGTGTGTCCGGATCGACGACAACGTGGCTGTCCGCGCTGCGAATTTCGACCATGCGGATATTGTTGTAGGGACAAGACGTTGCACAGGTCGAACAGCCGATACAGGTGTCATCATTGATAACAACACTGCCACCGACCTGACTGCGGTGAATGGCGCCGGTGGGACAGCCGATCATGCAGACCGGATCCGTGCAATGCATACAGGCATTGGTCACCATCCAGTGGTCAAATGTTTTGCCATGCCGCAAGAAGCGCGGGTTGCCGCCGTGGGTCGAGGCGCAAGCCCGTACGCAATCATCACAGCGCACGCAACGGTCGAGGTCGATCAGCATGGCCTGCGTTGCATTGATAAAACGTTCTTCGACGGCGAACTCCAGCAAGGCATCGTCTGCCAGTGTACGTTCGGTTTTTTCCGTCAGCTTGATCGCACCCTCTGCCAGGTGAGGAAAGACATATTCCTCAAGAACCTGGGCCGGTACCCGCAGGGCATCGACATAGCCCAGCGCCGTCAGTGACGAAGACATATTAACTGTCTCGCCCGCTTTCCAGCCTTGATAAAGTTCTTCCAGGCCAAAATTGTCGCCCGCCCCCAAATAGGTCAGGGTGCGCTGGCCGGTGCCATATTCACGGGCAACCCGCGCAAAACCCGCCCGGATCATCAACAGGCCATCGACATATTCACCCTGCCGCGCAATGGCTGGCTCATTTGTTGATGCGGCTTTGCCGCTGGAGCGCATCTTCTGATAACTCACATGCCAGTCAAAAGCGCCATAGGTCTCGAACAATGTGGCCTGGGCGACCTTGTCCAGCACTTCTTCATCCAGGTTGGCAAACAGTTCGGTTTCCCGCAAATGAACCAGCAAGGCATTTTGCCGGTAGCGGTTATCAATCATTCTGCGGAAACCGTCGTCAAAGCGGCGAATTTCCCGCAAACCCTGCCAGCGGATTTCCAGCAAAGTCGCGCTATTTTCTGCAAAAATTGTTGCTGTCCGGGGAATGCGCCCCAAGGCCGCCAGTTCGCCAAACAAGGCCCCTTCCGACATTTGGGCTGTGCGATACTTGTCCAGCACAACGGGGATATCCTGAACAAAGACACTTGAGCCTGAATCCAGCCTTTTTTCCCGCCCACCGCGTTTTGAGGCGCGAACGGATTGATCCCCGTATCGCGACGTATCCCGGACTTCCGGTGTGCGTTTGTTGGTCCAGACCTGGGCAAGGGTTTCGAACAGCCCTTTTTTACTGGCCGTCTCACGACCCAGTAATGCCGTCGGATAATCGCCGGTAAAGACCCTGAGGTCCCCCTTCAGGATGACAAAGGCTGAATTTCCGTAATCACCTTCGCGGACCACAATATCGCCAGGATTAAAGCGCACCAGTCGAGTGTCGTTTTTGAGTATGCCTTCAAGCGGCAGGCTGTCGGGAAAGGAATTCGCATCAATCGCCACAATTTCCGGACGCGTGAGCAAATTCTGGACGTCACTGTCCTGCATTTCCGGATCATACGGCGAATCCCAACGCTGGGGTTTGCTCAGATGCGCAACTGATGCCACTCGACCTGCTCTCCCTGGATCGGGAAGTCCAGACTATTGTTTAGCCTGGGATCTTCCATATTTATTGTTATTTATAGTCGGCTTTCGCTTATTTGAAGCCGACTTTCTATTATTTTCTTATTTGAAGTCGGCTTTCGCCGGGATCATGGAACCAACTTCAGCAGACAAATCCTTACCCTTGATGGCCTCAATAAGCTTAAGCGCGTTTTCTCTGGTAGGGGCGCTCAGCAAGGCCGCAACTTCCGGCACAGACTTCACAGCCGACAATGCGGCTTTCGCCTTTTCCAGGCGCAACTTTTGTGCGGCCTGGTATTTTGCGTTGTCAGATTTTGTCAGCGCATCTGTGGCGGACACGAGCTTGGCGGCTTGGCCTTCAACAAACAGTTCCGAAAGCTGAGCCGGTGTCATTTCAGCATTTTTGGTAGCGTCCGGCGCATAATAGCGATGCCGGATGGAGCCTTGCGAATAGCGCACCAGCTCAAAATCCGGGTTCAATGGGTGATCCGCATCAAGCATGGCAGCCAAGGTTTTGCCATCCAGGGCGTCATTATTCAGACCATGGCAAGACATGCAATTTTCAACGATGCCATAGTGGTTGCTGGACCAGATCATGCCGGCGGCTGTGGCCTTGGCGATGCGTTCGACTTTATGGGCCGGGGTTTCGTCAGCCATCTTGGCGTTTGGTCCGCCATAATCGTTATGAATTTTTATCCAGTCAGAAGAGGCGCCATGACAGCTTTCGCAACTGGGGCCAGCCTTTGGCTTTGCCTTTTTGCCAGCTTTTTTCGAAATGCTGGTGTAGTGGCACAAAGCACAAGCTGCTTCTTTTTTCATGCTTTTGCCGCCAATCGATTTAACAATGGCTTTGGCTTTTTTGTTCTTGTGAACTGTCCGGAAGGATTTGAAGTGTTTGGTCTCAGACCAAACAGCATGCTCCGCCTTGTGACATTCAAGACAGGTCTTGTCACCCAGGGCGACAGGTGCCGCCTGAACGGCTGGAGTCAGCATGACAAAGGCAATTGCAGTCAGAACTGCGGCAAACAAATGGCGGCCAACGATTTCCATGATTCCCCCTGGAATATATCGGTATTATTATTGTTATAAATCTTAGTCTTAAGAGAGCTAGTGTCAAGTTCTAGCGAACCATCCGGACACTACCGGAAAGCAATTAATCAATCATAACCATACAGCCATTTTGTTATGCCCGAGGAGATATTTTTCAGGGAATGCACAGCCCCTTTGGGGATAAATATTTCATCCCCCTCCTCAGCAATAAAAGACTGATCACCAACGGACATCTCCAGCCGTCCTTGCGCCACCATGACCAATTCATTGACCCCGTGCACAAAGTCATTCCATTCCTGGCCTGGTGGATCGACAAACAGACCGCATGAATAACCCCGCACGGCCCAGTCTGCGGCCACGGCGGCTTGATCAACAGGGGCAGACACGTAGCCTTTGGTCAAAAGATCAGACATTATCGTACCCGGGCCTTGAATGCATCTGCTATTTTACCTTCAGATATCATTTTAAGATCCTGTTATATATAACTTTATATACATTTCTTAATAGCTTTCATTAGCAACACCTACAAGCGATCCGGCAGGGTCAGGTAGCGTGCTGCCTGGCCCAGATTCTCTGCCGAGGCCCTGATTTCCAGACGCGCCACACCGCGCAAATGAACTTCATCGGGCCCGTCAGCATAACGAATGGCCCTGGCCCATGAATAAAGATCGGGCAAGGGTGTGTCCGGGCTCAGACCCATGGCACCAAAGATTTGCATAGCCCGATCCGTAATCTTGCACTGCATGCGCGGCACAAGGGCCTTGATCATGGAAATTTCCTTGCGTGCTGCCTTGGCCCCCACTTCGTCAATCATCCAGGCTGTCTTCAGCACCAGCAATCTGGCTTGATCAATTTCAATGCGGGATTCAGCAATATCGTCGGCTACATTGGCGTATTCATGCAGGTGTTTGCCAAAGGTTTTCCGCTCCTGGGCGCGCTCGCACATCAGATCAAGCGCCAGTTCGGACTGGCCAATGGAGCGCATGCAGTGGTGGATACGACCCGGCCCCAGACGCGCCTGGGCCAACATAAAGCCCTGCCCCTCTTCGCCAAGGATACTGGAAACAGGCACGCGCACATCGCGGAAGACGATTTCACAATGACCTTCCGGGGCAAAATGGTTCAACACAGTAATGTTGCGCACAATATCCACACCCTCTGTCTCGGTGGGGATCAGCACCATGCTTTGTTGCTGATGAGCGGCGGCGTCCGGGTCGGTCTTGCCCATCAGGATTAGCAGCTTGCAATTGGGATGGGCCGCATTGGTAATGAACCATTTGCGCCCGTTAATGACGTATTCGTCCCCCTCGCGCCGGATCAGGGTTTGTACGTTGGTGGCATCGGATGAGGCCACGTCCGGTTCCGTCATTACAAAGGCCGAGCGGATATCACCTGCCAGCAAGGGGTTCAGCCACTGCTCACGCTGGGCCGGGGTGGCGAACATGTGCAAAAGCTCCATATTGCCGGTATCAGGTGCGTTACAGTTGAAGACCTCAGAGGCCCACATCAGCTTGCCCATGATTTCCGCCAGCGGGGCATATTCCAGGTTCGTCAATCGGGTGCCAGGTTCGTCTTCCTTTAGACCTGGCAAAAACAGGTTCCACAGACCCTCTGATTTCGCCAGTGCCTTCAGGTCATCCATGAAGGAGACCGGGTATTTGCCCTCGGCCACCTCTTTGTGCCACGCAACGTTGCGCGGCAAAATATGGTCATCAAAGAAATTCTGTACCTGCAAACACAGGTCCTGACTCTTTTGCGAATAGGCAAAATCCATTGCAACCTCGTAATATTTAGATATAGACCCCATCTGAGGGTCAATTGGGGATACTCGTACACGACAATACACTATGGCAAAGCCAAACCAGACCGCCAAGACCTTGCCCTGAAATATAAGTCAACTTTTCGGTTATTAGAGCGTTTCCGGGTTTAACGGAAACGCAGCAATGCTTTAAACTTAAGGCTTGCGCCAAAAATTAACGCAGAAGCGATTCCGTTTAAGTCGAAATCGCCCTAGTTGAGTAATTGTATGCTATTGGAAAAAATGGGAATATCGACCGGCAATATTCAGAGGGAAATATGACGGACGCAGCAGTAACCAGGCGACTGGTCGCTATTCTGGCAGCAGACATGGTCAACTACACCGGGCAGATGCACGCAGACGAAGATGCGACCATCAAAGCCTGGCACACTGCCCGACGTGATGTCATTGATCCCACCGTGGCCCGCCATACGGGGCGTATCGTCAAGCACACGGGCGACGGCTTTCTGGCGGAGTTTTCAACCATCGCCGGTGCCGTCAGATGCGCTCTGGAAATGCAGGAAGCCTTTGCAGAACACAAGCTCAATGCAAAGCAAGACCTGGTTGCCGAGTTTCGCATGGGCATCAATCTAGGGGATATTGTTGTCGATTCAGACGATATCCATGGCGACGGCGTTAATATCGCAGCCCGTCTGGAGGCCCTGGCCGAACCCGGCGGCATTTGCATCTCAGGTGATGTTTTCCGCCAGATCCGCAACAAGCTTGATCTGGGCTACCGGTCACTGGGTGAAAAGCAGGTCAAGAACATTGCCGAGCCCATCGTCGCCTGGCTGATCGCCCCGCCTGGCAAACCCGGCTACCAGCCCGCTGAATTTCATGCGGCGAATGACCCCAATATCTTTGTCAGCCGCCCAAAGAATAAACCAGACCAGACACCGGCAGAAACCAGCAGCGATGAAATCTCGCCCCGCAAAAGGTTTGCCGCCAGCCTGCTGTTGATCATCCTGGGCATTTTCGGCGGTCACAGATACTATCTCGGCCACAAAAAAACCGGAGTCCTGATGACCATCACCGTCGGCGGTGCCGGCCTGTGGTATCTTTACGATGTGATCACCATGCTGATCGGCGGCGACATGGAAGACAAGGAAGGACGGAAGGTAAAGAACTGGTTCTAACTACATGCAAACAATCATTTTTTCGACCGCACTTCATCCAAACCCGCATGATCCGTTGCCACATCCAGCAAGGCTGAAAAGTCCTTGCCGCCGTAATCTTTCAGGCGACGGGCGAGGTTGAGGCTTTCGCGGGCGGCCCCGCCGAGCACGACCGGCACACCGGCCTGGCGGGCCGCATCCGTGACGAGGCACATGTCCTTATAGGCCAGCTCGATGGTGAAGCCGGGCTCGATATCTCCAGCCAGGACCTTGACCGGCCACAGGCGGGCGAGATGGCCGTTGGTGGCCGTGGTATCATTGACGACCTTCAGGGCCGCATCCACATCCAGACCAAGACCGGCCCCCAGGGCGAGGGCTTCGGCGGAAAGCTGGGCCCCGGCGATGGCGAGGAAGTTATTCACCAGTTTGGTCCGAATGCCTGTGCCAGGTCCACCACAGTGATGCACCGTCGAGCCCATGGCCTCGAGAGCCGGTTTCAGGCGACCAAAGTCGTTGGAGGTGGCACCCACCATAAACAGGGCGTTGCCCTGTTCAGCCAAATCAACGGTGCGGCCAATGGGCGAATCGGCGAAGGCACAACCTGCTTCCATGGCGGCGGCGGCGACCTCGTCAGTGGTTTCCGGGTCGACCGTACTGGTATCAACGATCAAAGTACCTTCCGAGACATGTTCCAGCACGCCCCCTGCCCCCAGGATGACAGCCCGGACTTCTTTCGAGGCGGGCAGACAGGTGATGACCACATCGCGACCCGAGACAGCTTCAGCCAGGCTGTCAGCCGCCTTGGCACCGGCGTCGGTAATACGGGTCATGGCCGCTGGATTAACATCATAGACGGTCAAATCAACGCCAGATTTGGCCAGATGCAAGGCCAAAGGGCTGCCCATGGCGCCCAGACCGATAAAAGCAAACTTCTCACTCATTCTTGCGCTCCTCGTCGTGATAGATGATATTTCTGGTTCACACCTACCGTACCTGCCCCTGACCATTTGAGAAGCCCCCATGAAAATTTTGATCCCCGATGCCCAGTTTGAGGGTAACCCTGAAGTCGAACTGAGCCAGTTACCGGACGCGGAATTTCTGGTGCACCGGGCCCTGACCCCGGCTGATATCCCGGATGATGTCTGGACTGCCTGCGATGGCATCCTGCTGTGGCACATTATCGACATCACGCCCGAGGTCGCCGCCAAGCTGACAAACTGCAAACATATCGTTCGCCTCGGCATTGGGTACGACCGTATCAACCTGGAAGCCTGTGGCGCGTCGAATATTCCTGTCAGTAACGTGCCGACCTATGACATGACGGATGTGGTCAATTCGACCATCGGCATGGTCCTGACCTTGATGCGCGGCTTCCTGAGCTATCACGAAGCCCTGAAGAAAAACATTGTTGAAGGCTGGGTCTGGGACGGACCGCCCGCCCTGCGCCGGGTGCGTGGCCAACGCTTTGGCGTCATCGGTTGCGGGCGCATCGGCACGGGCGTTCTGACCCGCGCCAGGGCCCTTGGCATGGAGGTCGGCTACTTCGATCCTTACCTGCCTGTCGGACACGAAATGTCACTTGATTTCAATCGCTTCGATAGTTTATCTGATTTATTAGGTTGGGCGGATGCAGTCAGTATCCATACCCCTTTGAATGATGAAACCACCAATATGATCAATGCAGAATCCGTGGCCATGATGAAGCCCGGCATGATCGTGGCCAACTGCGCCCGCGGCAAACTGGTGGACCTGGACGCCATCGAAGGCGGTATTCGTTCTGGCAATATCGCTGGCGCTGCCCTGGACGCCTTTGCCCTTGAGCCACCACCCCCGCATCCCCTGCTGACGGCCTGGGCCAGGGACGAAGACTGGGTCAAGGGACGACTGTGCCTGACGCCCCATTCGTCCTGGTATTCAACGGCGACCTTCGATGACATTCGCCGCGACGCGGCCCGCACGGCGGCGGATTATTTGCTGCACGGGAATTTGCGCAATCAGGTCAACGCGGAATTCATGCCTACTATCAAATGAAGGATGGGTCTAAATGACGGACCAGAACCAGTATGATGTTATCGTCATCGGATCGGGCCTGGGTGGCCTGACAACGGCCAGTATCCTCGCCAAATTGCAGGGCAAGCGGGTGCTGGTCCTGGAGCGTCATTATGTTATCGGCGGCCTGACCCATGTCTTCAAGCGCCCTGGCAATCAGGAATGGGACGTGGGCATCCACTATATCGGCGAAGTCGGTAAAGGCTCGACCATGCGCACGATCTTTGATTTCATCACTGACAACCAGCTTGAATGGGCCCAAATGCCCGACGAGTTCGACAAGTTTGTCTACCCCGACCTGACCTTTGCCCAGAAAAGCGACCGCCAAAGCTTCAAGGCGGACCTGATTGCGCAGTTCCCGGCAGAAGTCGTTGGTATTGAAGGGTATTTTGCTGATCTTTACCTGATGAAAAAGTGGAACTATTTCCGGCTTTTGGCAGAGGGTAATTCGGGCATCCTGCGCTGGTTCTTCAAGCGCCAGCAGGCAAAGCTGGATAATCTGGCCTTGGCGTATACGGCAGATGTGCTCAATCGCCATTTCAGTGATGTGAAAATCAAGGCCGTTGTGGCCTCACAATGGGGCGATCACGGCCTGCCGCCATCCAAAAGCGCCTTTGCCAGCCATGCCCTGATCGTCAATCACTACATCCACGGTGGCTGGTATCCGGTTGGTGGGGCCAGCAAGCTCGCCGATTATGTCGTGCCCGCCATCGAAGCCGCAGGTGGCAAGGTGTTGATCAACCACGAGGTCAAACAAATCCTGACGGAAGGCAACAGGGCCATCGGCGTTGAAGTCCTGCAAAAGAAAGGCAAAGGCGGGGAACTGACCCGCTTTTATGCGCCGGAAATCGTCTCCAATGCCGGGGCCTACCTCACCTATGACAAGTTTTTACCGCCCCACCTGGGCGCTGATATTGCCCGCGAGCTGGAACCCATGGTGCCTACAACGACAACTGTCGTTCTTTACCTGGGGCTTAATAAAGGGCCAGAAGTCTTTGGTTTTAATGGAGAAAATCACTGGATTTTCGATAGCTACGATCACGAGCGTTATTTTGACAGCGAGGGTGCGGTCTCGGGTCCGGCCAAGGGGTGTTACTTGTCTTTTCCGTCGCTAAAGAACCCCGATGCCGTAACCCATACCGCTGAGGTCATCGGCTTTGTAAACTATGAGCATTTCAGAAAATGGGCGGACGAGCCCTGGAAAAAGCGCGGCCAGGAATATGAGGACTTCAAGAACAATATTGCAGATAATTTGCTGGCGTGTGTGGAAAAAACCTATCCAGGCTTTTGCGACCTGATCGCATACCGCGAACTGTCATCTCCCCTGACCACCGAACATTTTACCGGCAGTCCCAACGGGGCTATCTATGGTATGGGGTCAACGCCTGAGCGTTATCGTAACCCGAACCTTGCAGTCAAAACACCCGTGAAAAATCTGACACTTACCGGTGCGGATGCTTTTGTCTTTGGCGTGGGCGGCGCCCTGATCGCCGGAGTCGCTTCAGCCGGTGTACTCTCCGGCCCTTTTGGCTTCTTCCGAAACTGGCGTCAAATCATGAAGTACAAGAAGCCTGGCGCGTTTCCGACGAAGTTGGAAACGCTGCGCTCCCGTTAACTCACATTAGGGAACGATAATGAAAGCTGAAGCTATTCGGTTTAAACCGGAATAGCTCTCGAAAATTGTCTTGAAACTGTTATCCAGAACGCTGCTTCAGGCCTGAACAAGGCTGCAAGACTTTTGTGCGCGACGGGCAATGCGTTGGGTAATGCGGCGGGATGATTTGCTGCAATTCTTGTTTGAGTTGCTGACAATCTTGAAACTGTTTACACCGCTCGGGGTCTT
The DNA here is from genome assembly GCA_018650465.1 of Alphaproteobacteria bacterium. Taxonomy (GTDB): domain Bacteria; phylum Pseudomonadota; class Alphaproteobacteria; order UBA2966; family UBA2966; genus JABILA01. Next base: position 6,602 of record JABIFY010000022.1, on the reverse strand, counting down.
CTGACCGAAGAGATGGTTGAACAATGTCTGAGCTGCGATACCGACCATCAAAATGATTGTTGTTGTGAACATCTGAACTCTCCTGTTTGCGGTTTTGCGGGTTTGCCTTGTTTCCTTGAAAACAGTTATAGGCGCACCGGCTTACAAAGAGGTTTCCCTGATGTTTCTGGATAAATTTTTCTAAAATTGTCGGTAAATGGGGTTTTTGGCACTGCAAAGCCAAATCCGGTGCCTGGCACAAGCGCCTACGCGAAGCTGCCTGGCTCCGCGTTTGGCGGATGTATTCACGAAACGGCAGAAGTCACATAAATCGGCCGGAAAAGCGAGCCAGGCACAAGATATGCCAGGCACCGTTTTTCCTGGGTTAACGAAAAGTTGGCGCCCTACCCCACCTTCGACAGCAATTCATGCAACGTCTTGTGGAAATGCACGATCCCCTGTTCAAAATGGCCAAAAGTGAAGTGACTGTTGGCGTTACCGGCCAAACCGGCCTGAATGGAACAGGCAGCGTCGCGGTCTTCTTTCAGGCCTGAATCCTGGACAAAACCGGCGTCGCGTTTGGCTTCGGCGACATCGGCATCACTTTCACCCTCTTTTTTGGGCCGCATTTGATAGATCACCCAACGCGTCCGGGTCGGTGATACCGGCTCGAGGATGATCAGCATGGAATGGCTGGAGAGTTTGGTGACGTGGGTATTGGGGAAAAACTGATAGACATCGGTCACCAGGCCATCCAGATAGCGTTCCTCACGTGGCACATCGCGCATCTTTTCGACCCGGCGGAAGGGAAAGACAATGCGGGAGTTGGGGCCGTAGGTCTGCACCACGTTCAGATTGTCGAAACCGTAGGGAAAGAAAGTTTTATTGTGCAGGGCCTTGATGTGGTAGCCCTCCATGGAGGTCTCCCCGATCAGCTTCCAGTTGGCCTCATCCACAATTTCAATGGAATTGAAAACAATGTTATCCGGCGCAATCAGGTCCGGCATATAGTCCAGCGCACCGCCAGAGACAGGCTCTTCCTGGGTAATGAAGACCAGACCGCCCTTTTCTTCTGCTGTGACCGGCACCAGGCCGTGTTGGTCTTTATCCAGTCCAGGAAAGCCTTCAGCGTCCGTGATATGTTTCAGGCTGCCGTCCAGATCATAGGCCCAGTTGTGATAGGGGCAGACAAAACTGCGCTGGCAACCACTGCCATCCGCCACGGCCATGCCGCGATGGCGGCAAGCATTGCGAAAGGCCCGGACCACACCATCATCACCGCGCACGACCAATAAAGGTGTGCCCGCTGAAGTCCGGGCGATATAAGATCCGGCCTCGGGCAAGGCGGCTGAGGGGCAAAAAGGCACCGGCAGGCGCCTCAGCAGATTGATTTCCGCATCAAATCGTTCTTGCGAAGAATAGCTTTCGACAGGCTCACGCCAAACGTCTTCGCCCAAATCTGTACTTTTACCGTCGATATGATCAAAGATCCGGTCGATAACTTCGGCGTCATCCAGCAGCAAGCTCATGTAAATATCCTTCGTATGCGAACTATTTCTGAATGTTAACCCATGGATATCCGCCTTGTCCATGCGAGACTTGCAGGCGTCGGATCGTCGATTATTTAAAGTCCTGGTTTGGATCGCGGCAGACACGTGGCAGACACCAGGCTATGGTTTGATCAAATCAAGAAAACCGGAAAACTCTGATCGCCATGCCCCGTGCCGAAAAATCTCAACCAAAACGACTAAAAGAAATACGGGATGCCGCCGCGTCTGTCTTTGCGGAAAAGGGCTTTCATGGCGCCAGCACCCGCGATATCGCCGATCGCCTCGGCATCAAACAAGCTGGCCTTTATCACTATTTCAGCTCCAAGAACGCGGCCCTGACCGAAGTTTGCCGCATGGGGGTAGAAGAATTCCATGATCGGGCCCGTGACATAGCCAACGCCGACATGACAGCCGATGAAAAGATTACAGCGGCCATCGCTGCCCATATGGCGCCCTTTCACCAAATGCCGGACTATGTGAAGGTTTTCCTGAATGAACGCCGGTATCTGTCGAGCGATACAGCAAAACCTGTAACCAGGCTGGCGGCGAGTTATGAAAAAGTCCTGCAAGGCATGTTCGAAGAAGGCGTCCTGGACAAAACCTTCCAGCCCGATCTGGATTGCCGCCTCGTCACCCTTGCAATGTTGGGTCTGTGCAATTCGGTTCTGCAATGGTATCGCGGCAGTGATGCCACCGAGATCACCGACATCGCCCACAAATATGCCGGGATTATTGTGGGTGGCGTGAAGCGTTAGTGGCAGCTTTTGTCATGCCGGACTTGATCCGGCATCCATGCTTACACCAAGAGGGATACCTGTATTCATAAGCGATGACCCCGCATCAAGTGCGGGGTGACGGTTGGGATATTTAAAACACCCCGAAATATTCTTTGTGTTCCCAGTCGGTCACTGTGGCGTGGAAACGACTGACTTCGGCCTCTTTTATATGCAGGATGTAATCGACAAACTGGTCACCGAATTCACGCCGGAACAAAGTGTCTTCCTTCAGGGCATAGATCGCAGCCAGCAAGCTGGTGGGTAATAAAGGCGCTTCGGTATCGTACGGCGCATCAACCGGCGATGACGGGTCCAGCTGACGTGCCATGCCGTCCAGACCACATACGATTTGCGACGCGAGATACAGATAAGGGTTTGCAGCAGGTTCACCGACCCTGTTTTCAATGCGCGAGGCCGCATCGCCTGGCCCGCCGACCACCCGGATCATGGCCCCGCGATTATCGTAACCCCACAAGGCCCGGTCCGGGGCGAGGGAATAAGGCTGATAACGCTTGTAGCCATTGATAGTCGGTGTTGAAAAGACCGAGGCCGCCTGGGCGTGGTCCAGCAGGCCAGCCACAAACTGCTTGCCGATGGGCGAAATAATCTCACCCTCGGCAGGCATGAAGGCATTATTGCTTGTGCCCCGTTCCACAAGCGATTGATGCAGGTGCCAGCCACTGGAAAATATGTTGGGCAGGTTCGGACGACACATGAAGCTGGCATGCAGGCCCGCCCGGCGCGCCGTTTGTTTCACCGCACTGCGGAACAGCATCATGGTGTCGGCAGAGGCAAGCCCGCCTTGCGGATGAAAGGTGAATTCAAGCTGGCTGGGGCCGAACTCAACCTCTGTTGTACGCAGCGGCAAGTCCATGGCCATCAGGGTATCGCGCAGAACTTCCACATAGGGCTCCAGATCATCAGCCCGGCTTTCGGTAAGGTACTGATAACCCTGGTTCAGCAAACTGACTTCAGGCGCTTCACCCGGAGCACCTGCCTGATGGGGCAATAGTTTGGGATCCTCCAGTTTAAACAAATGGAATTCGACCTCCAGGCCGGTGACATAATCATAACCCTGGTCCGCCAGCTTGCCGAGAGAATCGCGCAAAATCTGGCGGGTCGAAAACGGCACGGGATCACCGTTGGGAAAATAAATATCGCACAGCATCCAGCCTGTATTAGAGGCCCAGGGCAAAGCCTTGAACGTCGTCGGGTCGGGGATCATAACAAAGTCACCGCCACCTGACATCTGCTCCATGCCAAAACCACCACCTGTTGTAAAGACAGGATAGGTCGTGCGGTGGGCCGTATCCTTGGCCAGCAAAGTCGTCGTCATGGTGATGCCGTTATCCAGCGCCCCGTGAATATCCTGGGCCATGATCGTCTTGCCGCGCAGCACCCCGTGCTGGTCGGCAAAAGACAGGCGTACCACACTGAGGTCATAGTCCTCACACATGCGAATGGCACGGGCCTCGGCTTCGGCGCGCATGTCATCGTGCAAATTGTGACGCTCAACGAAGCTGCGATGGTCGACTGTGTTACTCATTCCCAGATACCTTTAACCCTTTTGAGTTTAACCAAGGGTCTTGCGCCCAGGCTGATTTATGCCGCCGTTTGAGATCGCGTTCTTTCCAGATTGTCGCCTGTTCCGCAGGCGGCCCCACCGCGTCGATGGCCACAGGGCCGCGCAGGTTTTCTCCGGCACCGGCAGGCAGGTCTTCGCCTTGTTGCACGGCTTCGATGGCCCGGAATAACATTTTGCGATTGGCGATAATAGCCTTGTCCGAGGTGCCGAGATGCTCGGTCGTGCGATCCTGGATTTTACCCAGCGATTCCACCGCCCACTGGTCGTGCACATTGATGTCCATGCCCATGCCCGTATAGGTCTTGGTACGCTGTTCTTCCGCATCAAAGCCATAATTGTTGTCCCGATTGCGGGTCGATTTATAGTCCGGCAAGGTGCAGCTTTCCAGGCGTTGTGTCCGCATGGTCACCTGATCAACCGTGTTGCTGAAGTCGGTGAACATGGCGTACCAATAGTTCTCGCCATCATCCACCGGCACATGCCATTGGGTGATCACCATGTCATTGCTGATGGGAATGCAAAAGGCGTTGGGGAAGACAAGGTTCGTGATCCGCACGTGGCGCTGCTGATCATCGAGATCGCGCAAGGTGGTCAAGCGCAAACCGGACGCCGTTTCTTCAACTTCAATTTCAGGCCGGTCATATTCGCGCAATACTTCGGTGACCGTCAGGTCCGTACCATCGGCCCGGTCGCGAAACTGCTTGCCATAAGCCTCGTCCGGGTCTTCGTCCTCAAAAAACCGGTGCAGGTACGAGGCATGCGCCGGATCAATGCCGACCTCCAGCGCCTGCAACCAGTTGCAATCCACATGCCCCTTGAAGGCAAATGTATAGGCCGCCGGAGCTGTGAAGCAGTCGTAATCGGGCAGTGGTGGAGCCTCTCCCTTCTCATTCATTTGGCCCATATATGTAAAGACCACGCCATTGCGCTCAAGACAGGGATAGGCCGTCTGGCGCACTTTGTTGCGGAAATTACTTTCTTCCGGTTCCGCCGGTTGCTCGAGACAAGCCCCGTCCACATCAAACAGCCAGCCATGGAACGGACAGCGTAAACCGCCATCCTCCAGGCGCCCAAAACACATATCTGCCCCGCGGTGTGTGCAGCGCCGGTCGAACAAACCGTAACGACCGCCTTCATCGCGAAACGCCACCAGGTCCTCGCCAAACAAGCGCACCGGCACGATCGGCCGTTCGGCATCAAATTCCTCCACCAGCGCTGCCGGTTGCCAGTACGAGCGCAACATCTCCCCACAAGGCGTGCCCTTGTCGGTCCGGGTGATCAGGTCGTTTTTCTCGGCGGTGAGCATAGGGGGCATTGTCCTTTGATGGCGGGCTTTCAAATTATCATAATTTGAGTGAGGGTAAAGCGGCCCAAATATAGCCGTCATACTGGCGAAGGCCAGTATCCATAGTGAGTCTTTTACCAGCACAGTTTTTCCGTATTAAAACTCATCATGGATACTGGCCTTCGCCAGTATGACGGAGCGTTTTGACGGCGACCAAACCTCAACAACCCATTCCGGCTCACCCAAGAGAACAAACTATCCCTTCACATCTTTTCCGCGAACTGCCATGCTACCCCAACCGCAACCAGCAACCGGAACCCCACCCCATGAAAGCCATGCCCATCGCCATATGGGAAATGCTCGACGACTTGTTCGGATTGATTGAACGGCGCTGGCGAATAGTCGTGAGCCTGGGCGTTGTGCTGGGTGGATTGGTTCTTCTAAACAGCATCGTGAGTTTGGGCGAGGTATTCAGTTTCAAAACCTGGGGCATCCCGGAACAGGACGACCGCGCAACCCTCAGTGAAGTTGTAAGAAATTTAGGGTTATTGGCTGTCGGCATTGTCGGCCTGGCCTTCGGAATATGGCGCGCCTGGACCGCGCATTTGCAGACGATCACCGCACAAGACCAGGCGGCAACAGCTATCCGTCAAGCTGAAATCGCTGAACAAGGCCACTTAACTGACCGCTTTAATATGGCTGTTGAACAATTGGGAAGTTCAGAGCAAACAGTTCGGATTGGAGGAGTTTACGCCTTATGGAGAATTGCCAACGATTCACCAGAACGCGATCAACAGCCAGTTTGGGACATTCTTTGTGCATTTGTGCGTCAACCACCTGTCCAAAGGGATATCGACGACTTTGAAATGATGCCTGGGCGCAGAAATGACATTCAAACTATTATGAATTTATTGAGCTCATTTGATGTTGCAATGCAAATGGCTAATCGAAATTATGTGCTCCGATTTGATGGCGCAGATTTGTCTGAAATAGACTTAAGAAATTTCATATTAGTTAAGGCGAGTTTCATTAGATCCGATTTAACAAACGCAAAACTGGATGGGGCTAACTTGACGGAAGGTGATTTTGTAGGTGCCAATCTTACCCAAGCATCTTTGTATGATGCTGATTTAACGCATGCCAAGTTGTCCGGTGCTGATTTGACACGAGCACGAATAGCGAATGCAATTTTCCATGAAACCTCAATATACAGCACCAATTTATCCAGTGCCGGTGGCCTAACTCAAGAACAAATTGACAATACTCATACTTATTTTAATCACCCCCCCCACAGTACCCGACTTAATAGGATAAAGCCCTGAAGTGATTCATACTTTGAGATTCTCCGACCAAAGAAAGTCTCAAAATATGCAGCAATTACTTGGCAAGGCCTTATCCACACCGTTAGGAGAGCACATCCCCCTTTG
>JABIFY010000021.1 GCA_018650465.1 Alphaproteobacteria bacterium | reverse complement strand
CGTCAAAATGCCGTCCTTGCCTGTCAGCTTCTGGCCATCTTGCAGGGCAGAAAGAGCTGTATCAAAATCAAAATCATTTCGCATGTGTCATTCCTTTTCTTCAGTTTAAAGAAATGACACGGAATTTCTAACGCTCCCTCAATGAACCAGCCAATTGCATCTGATGCAGGTCAGCTCAACGACCTCTCCCGATCTCAAACTCAAAACAATCATCCCAACCCGTCTCCCGCCGGAGGAAAGACAATGCGTGATTTTTGGCAATGGATGTTCAGTCCATCCCGACGTGGGCCAATGCTTATTGCCCCCGCGTTAATCATGTTGTTCGTGATGAACATCTTTCCGCTAATGTGGTCTTTCGGACTGAGCTTCTTTCATTACAAAGCCTCGTCCATTCAACCACCCCGGTTTGCCGGTCTCTATTATTATGAAAAAGTCCTGACCGATCCTGTGGTTTGGGAGCGCATGCAGACAACGGCCTTGATCGTTGCCATGAGCGTACTTTTGCAACTGATCATCGGCTTTGCCCTGGCCATGATGTTCGAAAAGAAGTTTCCGCTTCGCCGTGAAATTTTGATGCTTGTGCTGACACCGATGATGTTGTCGTTTGTCGCTGTTGGCGTCTTCTTCAAGCTCTTTTACGAGCCGACTTTTGGCCTGCTGAGCCAGGCTTATTCATACTTCTCGGGTGAGCCGCTGACATTGCTGGCCACCCAATGGGGTGCTGTCTGGGGTATCGTCATCGCCGATGCCTGGATGTGGTCACCCTTTGTCATGCTGTTGGTGTTGGCCGGTCTGGTCAGTGTGCCGGATTATCTCTATGAAGCCGCCGAAGTCGACCGGGCGTCAAAGTGGAAGCGTTTTATAACGGTGACGTTCCCCTATGTGCGCGGGTTGTTGCTGCTGGCCTTGCTGTTCCGCACCATTGAGACCTTCAAGATATTTGATGTGGTCTATCTGATTACAAACGGTGGTCCCGGCACGTCGACGGAAACGATTGCCGTCTATGTCTATCGGGTTGCCTTCCAGTTCTTCAAAACCAGTCAGTCGTCGGCGCTGAGCTACATCTTGCTGTTTATCGTGATCGTGCTGACTAATCTCTATCTCTATTTTGTCAAAAAACGCGGTGAGGAGGGCTGATCATGTCTGTCTTATTAAGCCTGTTTTCGAAGAAGGAACGTCGCCTGCGTGAGGCCGGTTGGGGCTGGACCCTGTTCGCCGGGATTATCAGCCTGATCTATTTCTTCCCGGTCCTGTGGATCATCATGACGGCGTTCAAGACGCGGGCAGATGCTCTTGCAACACCGCCGGTCTTTTTCTTCACGCCCACATTGGAAAACTTTGTTGCCGTGTTTTATCGGGTGGCCCAAACCGGCGGTGGTGAAGCCATTAGTACCGGCATGGGCGGGTTTTTCTTCAACTCGATCTTTGTCGCCTCCGCAGGTGTGTTTCTGGCTTTGATCATTGGCACCCTGGCGTCCTACGGTTTCTCGCGTTATCCCCTGAAGGGCAATGACACGTATTTGTTTGTCGTGCTGACCACACGTATGTTGCCCCCGATTATTGTGATTATTCCCATCTTTCTGATGTTCCGTATGGTCGGTCTCAGTGGCTCCTACATCGGTGTGATTCTGCTTTATGCCGCCTTTAACCTGCCGTTTTCCATCTGGATGATGAAAAGCTTCTTTGATGAACTTTCGCCGGATGTTGAGGACTCAGCCCGCATGGACGGATCGTCTGAATTTGGCGTGTTCTTCAAGATGTGTATCCCGCAGTTGAAAGCCGGTCTGGCGGCAACAGCCGTGTTTGCCGTCATCCTGACCTGGAACGAATTTCTCTTTGCGCTGTTGTTAACCAGCACGGATACCCGAACCGTGCCGGTCGCTATGGCACGCACTATTGGCGGTGAAATCGGCGTGGAATGGGGGCTGCTTGCAGCCATTATTACCCTGTTCCTGGTCCCTGTCTTCGCCGTGACTTATCTGTTGCAAAATCATCTGCTGCGCGGTGTCACCTTCGGCACCATCAAGAAATAGGAGGCGGACATGTCAACCATTCAAGTAACCAACCTGACCAAACGTTTTGGCGATATGCTCGCCGTCAGTGGCGTCGATCTGGATGTGGCGGCGGGCGAAGTCCTGTGTTTGTTGGGTCCGTCCGGCTGCGGTAAAACCACAACCCTGCGTATGATCGCCGGACTGGAAACCACGACGGATGGTGAGGTTCGTATCGCCGGTAAACGTGTGAACGAGATTTCACCTTCAGAACGCGATATCGCCATGGTGTTTCAGTTCTATGCCCTGTACCCAAGTTTGACAGTTGCCGAGAATCTTGGTTTTCCCCTGCATCACGACAAACTGCCGCAGTCGGAAATTGATCACCTTGTTTCTGAAGTTGCCCGCAAACTGGCACTGACTGACGTTTTGCATCGCCTGCCGGGCTATCTGGCGGAAGGTGAGAAGCAGCGTGTGGCGGTGGCCCGGGCGATCATCCGCGACCCGAACTGCTTTTTGTTTGACGAGCCTTTAAGCCGTCTTGATGTTGAGTTGCGCCAAACCATGCGTGGTCAGATCAAGGAAATTCTTGATGGTCTGTCCAAGGCTACAGTAATCGTGACCCACGATCAGCTTGAAGCCCTGACCATGGCCGACCGAATTGCCGTTATGCGCGATGGCAAGATCGAACAGGTGGCCTCACCACACGATATTTTCACCAAACCAAAAAATCTGTTTGTCGCAGGTTTCATCGGCACACCGGCAATGAATTTGCAGGAAGCCGTGTTAACCGGATATGAAGCAGGCATGGGGACCTTTCAGGTTGCCAACCAGACAGTCGCTATCGCCGTCAATCCGGCGGTACAAAATCTGGCTAGTGGCGCATCGGTGACTCTGGGTATTCGCCCAAGGGCTTACGATATTATCAGTGAAGCCGCCGATGACACATTTAGTGCCGAGGTAGATTTAATCGAGCCCATGGGCGCGGAGACCCTGATTCATATGATGGAATCAGATACGGATGTGCGCGTCGTTGTGGATCGGACGGTTCACTTGACCCAGGGGGAACGTGTTCATATGCGCTGTCGTCCGGATCAAGCCCATGTGTTCAACACGGAAGGGAATCGGGTGTTCTCATGACAGATCAAACGCAAGAGATTGATGTCAAGCCTGGCATGAGCCGCAAGCTGGCTCGCCGCATCGAATACAGCATCATTGGCCTGTGTTTGCTCGCCATGGCACTGATCTTTCAGCCCTTTTTCAAAATGGGTTTCACCATCGGCTGCGTCCTGGTTGTGGTGGGTGGCCTTGCTTTTAACCTGGTGCCTTTTTGCGAACCGGGTAAACCCCTGCGCGGTGTGTTCAAGGCAGGCATGATCGTGCTCATCGTTTTCGTTGTTGCCGTCTTGCTGGCACTTGGATCGGCCCAACTCTATGGCGTCTATCTCGCTAGCCAATAGCCGGATATCAGGAAAGCTGTGTAAATGGAAACTGCAAACCGAACGACAGGCAAGCTTAAATCGCATGAGACAGCGATTTTGCCGGCACGTGTGCAGAGTTACCCGTCAAACGGCATCCATGGACGTATTGTCCACGCCATCGGTTTTGAAATTGTCTCTGGTGCTTTTGCCCCAGGTGAGCGTTTGCCAGGTGACAGTGAACTGATCGAGCGTTTTCAGGCTAGCCGGACGGCAATTCGCGAAGCCATGAAAGTGTTGGCGACCAAGGGGCTGATCGATGCCCGCCAGCGCGCCGGGACCAGTGTCCGGGCCAGAAATGACTGGGATTTACTGGATGCAGATGTGCTCTCCTGGCACTCACCGGAGACCATCGGTGAAAAACTGGCCGGGGATCTGGTTGAACTGCGCGAGCTGATCGAACCCATCGCTGCACGACTGGCTGCCAGCCGGGCCTCGGAAGAAGATATCGAGCGCATGGAAAAGGCCTGGCTGCAAATGGAATCCGGGGTTGATGATCTGGAACAATATTATGCCGGGGATGTGGCTTTTCACCTGAGTGTCCTGGCCGCGTGTCATAACCAGATCATGCAGCGTCTTGACGGCATCATTGGCACCGTCTTAAGCCTTAGTTTTGCGCTGCAAAAAGATACTCTTGAGGGTCCCCACGAGGGCCTGGATGCCCACTATTTGATCATTGATCGCATTCGCGCCCGTGATCGTCGCGGGGCGGAACGGGCTATGCGGGCTGTCATCGGACGGGCCAAGGATGAAATAGGACGACGCGAAGACTGGCCGCGCCAACGGCCTTCGTCAGGCTAACTGCATGAGCCGCGAAATTCTTTTGCAATGTGGCGACCTGGTTGCAGGCATTGCACCTGGATCAGGTGGCTCCGTTTCCCGTTTTAGTTCAGAACAAGAAGGTATCAAGACCAACTGGCTGCGTCCTGCAAGTGCTGCCGACCTGTCCGACTTGTCCGACCTGGCCGCCGGTGGTCCACTGGGCATGGGCTGTTTTCCCCTGGTGCCTTTTTCCAATCGCATTCGCAATGGGCGTTTTCAATTTCAGGACAAGTCGGTTCAACTGCCCCTGAATTTTGGTGACCACCCGCATGCTATTCACGGGCACGGCTGGGAGAATTCCTGGTCGATTGAACAGCAAACAGCCGACAGTCTTGTTCTGGGTTATGTCCACGATGCGGATGCCTGGCCCTGGACTTATCGGGCTCAGCAGGTATTCAGGCTTGATGATACATCGCTGACAATCGAACTGTCTTTGACGAATGAAAGTGATAGCGACATGCCAGCAGGCCTGGGCCTGCATCCCTATTTTCCACACTCAGCTGGTGTCACGATCACTGCAACCGTTGCGGCCATGTGGCAGGTGGATGATGAAGTTATGCCGGTCAAACTGGTTGAGCCATTGTCTTCGGCCGATCCCAACAGTGGGCTGAACGTCACGACAACAATATTGGATAATGGCTTCACGGGTTGGCATAAATGCGCTGTATTGAGGTGGCCTGAACGTAATCGAGGGCTGGTTATGACAGCGACCGGACCGCTGGATCACCTGGTGATATTTACGCCCGAAAATGAAGAGTTTTTCTGTGTCGAACCGGTGTCACACAGTACTGATGCCGTGAACGCGGCGGAGCAAAGCGCTGGTATGATTAGTCTGCCACCAGGTGAAACCGTTACGGCCAGCGTCAAATTCGAAATTGCCTGAGGTTTTTAATTCGGCGTAGCGGCTTAACCAACGTAACGGCCAGGCGGCAATCCTTTTACACCGACATGAACTTCAAACAGGGCGCCCGCAAGGGGTTGTTCTGCAAGTGCAGCAGCGTCCAGTTGTTTGGCGGCTGTGCTGACATAAAGGGTTTCCAGATCAGGCCCGCCGAAGGCAATGTTGGTGTTGGCACCCACCGGCATTTCAATAACACGATCAACTGATCCATCGGGTGCAAATCGGGTCACACGCCAGCCATTATAGTGGCCGACCCAGAGATAACCCTCGGCGTCGGTATTCATGCCGTCCGGGTATCCTGCATCATCAGCAATCACGATATGATCACGACGGTTGCTGATACTGCCATCTGCGGCCAGATCAAAGGCATAGATCGTCTTTTTAAGCGTGTCCGTGTGGTAAAGGGTTTTACCATCGGGGCTGAAGGCCGGGCCATTGGTGATGGCATAACCATCATCCATCTTGTGGCAGCTCTGGTCCGCATCTACACGATACAAAGCGCCGGTTCGTTCCCGCTCATTATTGTCCATGGTGCCGAGCCAGATCCGGCCCTGGGCATCGGCTTTACCATCATTTATGCGATTACCCGGCACGTCGCTTTCGGGAAAGCCCAGTTTTTCAATTGCATCGGTTTCAAGATTTACGAATGCCAGTCCATTTTGAAAACCAGCGACAAAGCCGCCTTTTTCGCGCGGGATCAGACAGCCGATTTCTTCCGGCATGGGCCAGGAATTTTGACCACCACTTTCCGGGTGATACCGGTGCACGAACTTGCCCTTGATATCGACCCAGTACAGGGCTTGTTCTTCAGCTATCCAGACCGTGCCTTCGCCCAGCAACGCCCCTTCAGCCCAAACCTGTTTAACGGTAGTCATGGTTGTACCCTTCCAGTTTCAATATCGCTGCTCAGACGACCAAATCGAATGCTCCAGAGACCCCGGGTCGGAGCCCGGAGTGACGGAGTGTTTATTGGTGTGGGCGCTCAAATCTTCCTGCAGCGTCACTCCGGGCTTGACCCGGAGTCTCTGGAGAGTTTCAAACATGCATCGCTTGGCACTCAGCCTCAGTGAGAATCCTTTGGAACTTTGGCACCACTACTACCGATCAGGAAGTCAAAGTCAGCGCCCTGGTCGGCCTGGTTCACCCGGTCCCGATAAAGGCTGTAATAACCCCGGTCATATTCCGGCTCGGGTGGGGACCATTTGGCTTTACGGGCCTCAAGTTCGTCGTCCGGGACATCCAGATGCAGACGGCGATTGGGTACGTCCAGTTCGATCATGTCACCATTTTGCACCAGGGCCAGAGTGCCACCGGCGGCGGCTTCAGGGGCTGTGTGTAATACAACAGTGCCATAGGCTGTACCGCTCATGCGGGCATCAGAAATGCGCACCATATCGGTAATGCCTTGCTCAAGGATTTTAGGCGGCAGGGCCATGTTGCCGACTTCCGGAAAGCCAGGATAGCCGCGCGGGCCACAATTTTTCAGCACCATGACATCATCCGGATTGATATCCAGATCAGGTGTGTCGATACGGGCCTTGTAATCATCAATGTCTTCGAACACCACAGCGCGACCCCGGTGCGTCATCAGCGCCTCCGTAGCGGCGGATGGTTTAATCACGGCACCCAATGGGGCCAGGTTGCCGCGCACTACAGCGATGCCGCCATTTTCGGCCAAAGGTTTGTCCAGTGGCAGAATAACGTCATCGTTAAAGCATTCGGCATCGGCAACATTTTCACCGATGGACCTGCCGTTCACGGTCATGGCATCGGTATGCAGACGGTCGCCCAGGGATTTGATCAGGGCAGGCAAGCCACCGGCATAGAAGAAGTCTTCCATCAGATATTTGCCGGATGGTCGCAGGTTCAACAAGGTCGGAATGTCACGACCCAGGCGATCCCAGTCGTCAAGTGTCAGGTCAATGCCCATGCGACCGGCCAGGGCCAACAAATGCACCACGGCATTTGTCGAACCACCAATGGCACCGTTGACCATAATGGCATTTTCAAAAGCGTCCTTGGTCAGGATTTGCGACATGCGCAGGTCTTCCTTGACCATATCGACGATCCGCCGACCGGCCATATGGGCCAGCACATTGCGTCGCGAATCAGCTGCCGGGGTGGCGGCATTTTGTGGCAGGCCCATGCCCAGCGCTTCTACCATGGAGGCCATGGTTGAGGCTGTGCCCATAGTCATGCAGTGACCAATGGAACGGGACATGCCGGCTTCAGCTTCCATGAAAGATTGCAGGCTCATTTCACCGGCGCGTACAGCTTCGGAAAATTCCCAGACCGAAGTGCCAGAGCCGATATCTTCGCCACGATATTTACCGTTCAACATAGGGCCACCGGATACGGCCAGGGTTGGCAGATCACAACTGGCCGCGCCCATCAACAGGGCAGGGGTTGTCTTGTCGCAGCCCACCAGCAGAATGACGCCATCCATCGGGTTGGCCCGTATGGATTCTTCTACATCCATAGATGCAAGATTTCGGTACATCATGGTGGTGGGACGCATCAGGGTTTCGCCCAGAGACAGAACAGGAAACTCAACCGGGAAACCACCAGCTTCATAAATGCCACGTTTGACATGATCCGCCAGGTCACGGAAGTGTCCGTTACAAGGCGTTAGATCGGACCAGGTATTGCAGATGCCGATCACCGGGCGACCATCAAACAGGTGCGACGGATGACCCTGATTACGCATCCAGCTGCGGTGAATAAAACCATCTCGGTCTGCGGGACCAAACCAGGCTGCACTGCGCCACTTTTTTGTTTCATCTGTCATGTCATTCGCCTCTAAGGTCTAACTTGTTGATATTTTGGCATTTTCACGTTTCCAAAGGATCTGGAAGATTGCAGGGCAAATTTTCCATTCTTTGGGAATGTGAAATATTTTTTTATATAATATGATTTTTTTAGTGACAGGCAAGGAAATAAATAGTATTTTTTAAACATATTAATTGAAAACAGCATTCGTCGAAAAGTCTCCTGCGCTGTTCCGCCAAACAGACCGCAAGCCAGGAGAGTTGAATTCCAGAGCTGAATTCTGACGAAAACCGCCGGGAGGGACGGGCAAGATGAAAACGATTAAGGGACCAGCACTTTTTCTGGCGCAATTCGCCGGTGATGACGCGCCATTTAACAGTCTTGATGCAATTGCCGAATGGGCATCGTCCATCGGTTATAAAGGCATTCAGATGCCGTCCTGGGATGGACGCCTGTTTGATCTCGCCAAGGCTGCGACAAGCAAGACCTACTGCGATGAAGTCAAAGGCACACTGGCCAGCCACGGCCTGGAATTGACCGAGTTATCGACCCACTTGCAGGGTCAACTGGTCGCCGTTCACCCGGCTTATGACGAAGCCTTTGACGGCTTTGCTGCGCCTGAAGTTCAGGGCAATCCAAAGGCCCGCCAGGAATGGGCGGTCAACCAGATGATGTTGGCGGCCAAAGCCTCCCAAAATTTGGGTTTGACAGATCACGCTACTTTTTCCGGTGCGCTTGCCTGGCCGTTCATCTATCCCTGGCCTCAGCGGCCTGAAGGTTTGGTGGAAACAGCCTTTGATGAACTGGCCAAGCGCTGGACACCAATTCTAAACGCTTTCGACGAGGCCGGTGTTAACGTCTGTTATGAAATTCATCCGGGCGAGGACCTGCATGATGGTGTGACGTTCGAGATGTTCCTCGAACGGGTTAACAATCACCCACGTGCCAACATTCTCTATGATCCCAGCCACTTTCTTTTGCAGCAGCTGGATTACCTCGACTTCATCGACATCTATGAAGACCGCATCAAGATGTTCCACGTCAAAGACGCCGAGTTCAACCCGACCGGTCGTCAGGGCGTTTACAGCGGTTATCAGTCGTGGACAGATCGGGCCGCCCGTTTTCGCTCGCTGGGTGATGGCCAGGTCGATTTTGTCGGTATTTTCTCGAAGATGGCCGCCAATGACTTTGATGGCTGGGCAGTTGTGGAATGGGAATGCTGCCTCAAGCATCCGGAAGATGGTGCCCGTGAAGGCGCTGAGTTCGTCAAGAACAACATCATTCGTGTGACTGAGCGAGCCTTTGATGACTTTGCGGATGGTGGCGCGGATGAAGCGGCCAACAAGCGCATGCTCGGTATCACGGATTAAGGCGGAGCGGAACGATGGCAAACGAAACAACGACATCTCGCCGCTTGCGACTGGGCATGGTTGGTGGGGGCCAGGGTGCCTTCATTGGTGGCGTTCATCGCATTGCGGCGCGCATTGACGATCGTTATGAACTGGTGGCCGGGGCCTTGTCCTCGAACCCCGAACGGGCTGCCGCCTCGGCCGCAGAACTGCACATCGCGGCGGATCGCTCCTACGCGACCTATGAAGAAATGGCGACGGCGGAAGCCGCCCGTGAAGATGGTATTGACGCCGTTTCCATTGTTACACCTAACCATGTGCATTTCGGCCCGGCCAAGGCTTTCATGGAAGCCGGTATTCACGTTATCTGTGACAAGCCGCTGACAACGACGCTGGATGATGCCCTGGAACTTGCCCGCATTGCGGAAAAAACCGGTGTCATTTTTGGTTTGACCCACAACTACACAGGCTATCCCATGGTGCGCCAGGCCCGTGAGATGGTAGCGAACGGTGATCTGGGTAAAATCCGGGTTGTTCAGGCAGAATATGTACAGGACTGGCTGACTATCAAGGAAGAAGGCGGCGACAACAAACAAGCCAACTGGCGCACGGACCCAAAACAATCCGGTCCGGCAGGCAGTGTCGGCGACATCGGCACCCATGCCTACAACCTGGCAAGTTTTGTTTCCGGCCTCGAACTTAGTGAACTCTGTGCCGATCTCGATGCCTTTGTGCCAGGACGGGCACTGGACGATAATGCGCACATGATGCTGCGTTTTGAAGGTGGTGCCAAAGGCATGTTGTGGTGCAGCCAGGTTGCACCCGGCAATGAAAATGGTCTGGCCTTGCGCATCTACGGTGAAAAGGGTGGCCTGGAATGGAAGCAGGAACATCCGAACCATTTGCACTGGTCACCCTTTGGCGAGGCGCCGCGAACCATTACCCGTGGTGGTCATGGTTCCAGTGAAATTGCCGGGCGGGTGACCCGTACGCCGGGGGGGCATCCGGAAGGGTACCTCGAAGGTTTTGCAAACGTCTATTCCGATGTGGCCGAAGCCATCACTGCCCGCCTCGAAGGGCGCGATCCAGACCCGCAAGCCATGGACTTTCCAACTGTAATGGATGGCGTGCGCGGCGTGAAGTTTATCGAAGCAGCTGTTGAATCCAGTGCCAAAGGAGGTTCTTGGGTTCCAACGAAAGTCACGTTATAGTCTTGCAAGATTTTCATTCCTTTGGATAATTTCTCAAGGATAAGGCAAGACTAACCATACGGTCGCTGCGGCGGCTGCGACCGGGCGGCGGCGGTGTTGAATGTGGTTGGGGGGGTCCACCACGTTCAACATGCCGCCGCACTTTTTTGTGTAGCAGGGATCCAGACAAGGCGGACAAGTCATGAAGTTTGCATCGATCGGAGAGTGCATGATCGAGATTTCCGTTCTGCCCGACGGATCTGCACTGAAGTCCTTTGGCGGCGACACCTTGAATACGGCGGTTTATCTTTCCCGTCTGGGTTTGCCTGTTGAATATGTCACGGCCCTGGGTCAAGACCCCTACAGCACTGAAATGCTGGATGCCTGGAAATCGGAAGCTGTCGGAATTGAACTGGTTTCTCGTCGTGCCGACCGCGTACCCGGCCTTTACATGATCAATACAGACGATGCCGGCGAGCGAAGTTTTCACTATTGGCGTGATCAGGCTCCGGCGCGAGAAGTATTCGATGGTGACGAAGGAGCCAAACTGGCGGATACCCTGGCTGGTTTTGATGGCCTGTATTTTTCTGGTATCACCCTGTCGATCTTGTCTGATCAGGGACGCTCAAATTTGCGCAGGGCAGCGCTGGCTGTTCGGGCGGCTGGCGGACATGTCATATTCGATGGAAATTTTCGGCCCCGCGGTTGGCCGGATCGACAATGCGCGCGCGAGATTTTTGAAAGCTTCCTGCCGACGCTTTCTCTTGCCCTGCCAACCCTGGATGACGAACAGGATTTACGCCAGGACCCTGCCCTTGATGCACATTTGGTGGCCGATCTTTATTTGACCGCAGGGGTCGATGAAGTTGTTGTCAAACAGGGGCCCAAAGGCGCATTGTTTGCTACGCGTGGGACAGGTGCGACAAGTGAAACACGCGGCCTGGTGCCGGTAGCTCAAGAAATCAAGCCTGTTGATACAACGGCTGCGGGCGATTCGTTTAATGCCGGTTATATCAAAGCCCGCCTGGACGGTAGAGACCCGGTAGCCGCTGCGTCACAGGGCCATCGGTTGGCGGCGGCGGTCATTGGCGTACGAGGAGCCATAATTCCCCAGAGTGCCATGCCGATAAAGAGTGCCATGCCTGTCAGGTTTGCTACTGCTGGCAAAACTCCGGCGTAATCTGAGAATATTGGAATTATCATGATACACACCATTGAAGAACTGCTGAACCTGGCCCCTGTCATTCCGGTTTTGGTGATCGACGAACTGGCTGATGCGGTTCCCCTGGCCACGGCTTTGGTGGAAGGGGGATTGCCTGTGCTGGAGATTACCTTGCGCACGCCGGTCGCCCTGGCGGCGATTGAAGCCATCGCAAGCCAGGTGCCACAAGCCATGGTCGGTGTCGGTACGGTGACGTCGACCCTTGAAATGGAACAATCCATCAATGCCGGGGCGACTTTTGCTGTCAGTCCTGGCTGTACGTCGGAACTGGCGACCAAAGCCGCAGGGTTTGAGCTGCCATACTTGCCTGGTGTCGCTAGTCCCAGTGATGTCATGCGGGCGCTGGAACACGACCTGTCCATCCTGAAACTGTTCCCGGCAGAAGCCGTTGGTGGTACGGCCATGTTGAAAGCCCTGGCCGGTCCCTTCCCACAAGTGCGCTTTTGCCCGACCGGGGGCATTGGGCCTGACAACATGCTGGACTATCTGGGCCTGGATAATGTTATGACAATCGGTGGTTCCTGGGTTGCACCAAAGCAGGATATTTTGGCAAAAAACTGGCAGCATATTACCGAACTGGCCACCGCTGCAGTGCAAAAAGCAGCGTGAAAATATATCCGGACCAAGCGATCTCCTGAATAGGCCGCTGGACATTTGATATAAAAAATAGGACTTTTAAGTCGTAATTTTTTCAATTTCCAGTTATGCAATCGGGTTATGGCAAATTCATCAATCAGAAGTTATCCCCGTACCGGCATCCATGGCCGTATCGTTCATGAACTTGGCGAAGAGATCGGTTCCGGTCGTCTGAAGCCTGCTGATCGCTTGCCAGCAGATGCCGAACTGACAGCCAGGTTTGAAGCCAGCCGCACGGCAACACGTGAGGCGCTGAAGGTACTGGCCTCCAAGGGATTGATTGAGGCTCGCCAGCGGGCGGGCACATTTGTTCGTCCGCGTGAAGAATGGGATCTGCTGGACCCGGATGTCCTGTCATGGTTATCACCGGAAAGCATCGGTGAGCCACTGATCGACGATTTGATGGAGATGCGAGAGGTTATAGAGCCTGTGGCAGCGCGCTTTGCGGCGGATCGCGCCAGCAGCGAAGACATCGATAAAATAGATGATGCTTACGTCCGGATGGAAGAAAACCAGAAAAACGTTCAGGGCTTTTACGAAGCTGACAGGGATTTTCACCTGGCCGTGTTAGCGTCCTGCCACAACCAGTTCATCGACCGAATGAGTTCAATTGTCGTCACCATTCTGGCGCTGACATTCCAGTTGCAAAGTGAAGTTGATGTGCCTTTGGGCATGGGATTGCCAGCCCACAAAGAAGTTCTGGATCGCATTCGCGCAGGCGATAAACGGGGTGCTGAAAAAGCCATGCGGGCAACGATTGGTCAAGGCAAAACCAATCTTGATGACCGTATGGGACGCAGCGGTCGGCGTCGTCGCTGACTTTGATCTTCCCGGCCTGGTCATTCCTGGCCGTCTGTGATCAAGGTTGTTCTGTGACATGTCGTCACAGGACCTCAGATTATGCTATAATAAATTGTGTTAATTCATTGGCATGGGTAATGTCCGCCGGAATTTGGCGCCGGGGGCTCCATGGTAGGACTTAAGTAAAGATGTTGGAATGGAAAGACAGCTATAGCGTTGGTGTTGCCTCGCTGGACAAGCAACACAAGGATTTGATCAATATGATTAATGCCTTGCCAAGCTGTGAGGATTTTGACGAAGCAATTGAATTTTTGAAAACCTATGTCGAAGAACATTTCTTTGATGAGGAGCGATTATTGTCTGCTGCCCATTTCAGTGGCCTTCCGGCCCATAAACTAGGTCACCAGAAATTTGTCGACTGGTTGAGCGCAATGCAAGAAAAGTTTGCCGGGTCCGTCCACAATATTGAAGACTTGACTGCCGAAACCCATGCCTATCTCAGCCAGTGGTTGATTAGTCACATCCTTGAAGATGACATGACCTATGTTGGGCGAATCCTCAATATCAAATAAATATTTATCATGCTGGACCGCAGCGTTGAATTGTTCTGTAATCCTGATCTGAAAAAGGCAGGAACCCGCATTTATGACGACAACGGAACAACAGCTATCAAAGATCGCTGAAGAAGCAGGCATTGAAGGCGGGGCAACCGCTTTAAAAATTGTTTTTCAACGGCTTGGCGCGACACCTGAAGGACCTGACCCGGATGCCTGGGTCGCGCTTACCGCACCGGGTGCCAGTGACGATTTGCGTCAAAGGCTTGTTGCTGCCCGGCAGGCTGCCCAAGTGGATGTTGCGGACTACGCGCCGGCACGTCTGACGGCTCTGGCAAATGCTTTGACCGAAAAAAATGTGCAGGGTTTTCTGGTGCCACAAGCAGACGCCCATCAAGGGGAATATATTGCCAGTCGCGCGCAACGCCTGCATTGGCTGACCGGATTTGCCGGTTCTGCCGGGACTGCCTTGATGTTCAAGGGCAGAACAATACTGTTCGTGGATGGGCGCTATACCTTGCAGGCGGGACTTCAATTTGAAGACAGCGAAGTGGAGGTGCGCCATTTTATGGAACCCCCCCTTGTGAACTGGCTGCTGGATGCAGGGGAAAAGGGCGACCGTATCGGCTATGATCCTGATCTGCATAATGTGGCCCAGATCGACAGCATGTGCAAAATCCTGGACGGCAGTGGTATTGAACTGGTGGCGTTAAGTGATAATCCACTGGATGGGGTCTGGACCGATCAGCCCTTGCCGCCTTTCGCGCCTGTCGTGCCGCATCCCCTGGAATATAGCGGCCAAAGTGTCGACGACAAACTGGCATCGCTTGGTGATTTAATCGCCGAGGCGGGTGCGGATGCTGCCGTCTTGAACCAGATGGAAGCTGTGGCCTGGGCCCTGAATGTGCGCGGCGGTGACGTTTCCAACACACCCCTGATCCAAAGTTTTGCTGTCCTGCACAAAGACGGCCAGGCCGATTTTTATGTTGATCGGCAAAAGTTTACGCCTGATCTGGAACGTCACCTGGGCAACCGGGTTACGGTGCACAATGTTGACAAGCTTGATGAAGGTTTAAAGGCGCTGGGTGTTACCAACCGCAAAGTCCTGCTTGACCGCTCGACCTCAACGGATCACATCCGCCGTACCCTGGAAGCAGGTGGCGCGAATATCGTTGCCGGCGCGGACCCGACCGTGATGCCCAGGGCCTGCAAGAACAAGGTTGAGCTGGATGGCACACGCCGGGCCCACGAACGTGACGCCATCGCCATGTGCCGGTTTCTGCGCTGGTTAGATGAGACAACGGCCACACGCGACGTCGGCGAAATGGAAGCCATTGATGTTCTGAACGGATATCGTTGCGAAATCGGCCTGAACCGGGGCATCAGTTTTGATACCATATCCGGGGCTGACGACAATGGTGCCATTGTGCACTACCGGGCCAGCTACGAGAGTGAACGTTTCCTGGCCCAGGGTTCGATGTATCTGGTCGACAGTGGCGGGCAGTATCTGGATGGCACCACCGACATCACCCGCACGGTTGCCATCGGTACCCCGACGCCTGAGATGAAACGACACTTCACCCTGGTGCTGCAGGGACATATCGCCATTGCCTGCGCGGTCTTTCCCGACAAGGCGACGGGCGGTCAACTGGATGCCATGGCCCGCCAATTTCTTTGGCGCGAAGGCCTGGATTATGATCACGGTACCGGCCACGGTGTGGGGTCATACCTTGGCGTGCATGAAGGCCCGCACAGGATTGCGCCAAACTTTCCGGGCACCTTCAAGCCTGGCATGATTGTCTCGAACGAACCTGGTCTGTATATCACGGGCAAATACGGTATCCGGATTGAAAATTTGTTGACAGTGCATGCCAGTGAGCGAAGCACGGACGAGCGCAAGTTTCTGGAATTTGAAACCCTGACCGTCGTGCCCCTGGACCGCCACCTGATTGATGTGGAAATGCTGACCAGGCCGGAGCGGGCCTGGGTGGATGCCTATCATGATCGGGTCTTCAATACCGTCGGCCCCGAACTGGACGCAGCCGACAGGATCTGGCTGGAAAAAATGACTGCGCCCCTCGATTGAACAAGTGATTGATCTAGCGGCAGAATGAAGGACGAGAGACATGAGTAGTGCTGAGCAGATGACCGCCGCTGATTCCGAAGATCTCAGGTCAGCCGACTGGGGCGATTACGACACCATCACAGGCGGGGATGATTATATCGACAGCCTGCGGGGGCGGCCCATGAAGGTGTACCTCTTTGGCAAATGTCTGGACGAACCTATCGATCACCCGATGGTTCGTACGTCGATTAATTCCATGGCGGAAACCTATCGTCTGGCGGAAGAAAACCCCGAGGCGGTGACCGCTTTGTCACCCTATACCGGTGATCGCGTGAACCGGTTTTTACACATTCATGAAAGTGCCGGTGATCTGGTGGCCAAAGCCCGCATGCAGCGTGATCTCGGCAGTCGCACAGGCACTTGCTTTCAGCGTTGTGTCGGACTGGACGCTATAAATTCCCTGCACAGCGTGACCTACGATATCGATGAAGTCCATGGCACGGATTATCATGCGCGCTTCCTGTCCTTTCTTGCCAAGGTACAGAAAAAGAACCAGGTCATCGGTGGGGCCATGACAGATGCCAAGGGTGACCGCAGCAAAGCCCCGCACCAGCAAATTGACCAGGATGTTTACTTGCATATTTCCGAGCGACGGGAAGACGGTGTCGTGGTGCGTGGCGTGAAATGTCATCAAACCGGTTGCATTAATTCTCACTGGCTGATTGTCATGCCGACCATTCGCCTGACAGAAGAAGACAAGGACTTTGCCATCGTTGGTGCGGTTCCGGCCCACGCTGAAGGTATTACCTACATCTATGGCCGCCAGTCCAACGACACCCGCAGTATGGAGGACGGCAATATTGATGCCGGAAACGCAAGTTTCGCAGGCCAGGAAGCCATGATCGTGTTTGACGATGTTTTTATTCCCTATGACCGTGTGTTCATGAACGGGGAATTTGATTTTGCCGCCGATCTGGTGGAACGGTTCACGACCTATCACCGGTGCAGCTATATCTGCAAAACGGGTGTGGGCGATGTTCTGATCGGGGCGGCGGCGGAAATCGCCGATATGAACGGTGTCTCCAAAGCCTCCCATATCAAAGACAAACTGATCGAGATGGCGCACCTGAACGAGACCATCGCCGGATCGGCCCTGGCTTCAGCCCATGAAGCCCGCCCCATGAAATCCGGCGTCTGGCAAAATGATGACATGCACGCCAATGTCTGCAAACAAAATGTGACGCGCTTTCCTTATGAAATTGCCCGACTTGCCC
Source organism: Alphaproteobacteria bacterium (assembly GCA_018650465.1). Taxonomy (GTDB): domain Bacteria; phylum Pseudomonadota; class Alphaproteobacteria; order UBA2966; family UBA2966; genus JABILA01. The sequence goes on along the minus strand of JABIFY010000021.1, from coordinate 33,977 downwards.
AGGACCTGGCCGGGGGCCTGATGGTCACCTTGCCCTCAGAACAGGATCTGGAAAATGACGACGTCGGTCCGCTGATCCGCAAGTTCCTGATTGGTCGCGAAAACACCCCGGTGGAAGATCGCATGCGCATCTTGCGCTTGATCGAAAACATGACCCTGGGCCGTAATGCCGTTGGTTATTTGACCGAAAGCATGCACGGTGCCGGATCACCCCAGGCCCAGCGTGTGCAAATCGCCCGTGGCATGGATGTGGGCGCAAAACGCACCCACGCTCGCCGCCTCGCCGGGATCAGCGAAGACGATATTTAGTACAGAATTTGATGTCTGCATAAAGCCAAAGAACGGACCCTGTCTGGCGCACCGACTGACTACCGCTTGTAGCCAAAAGCTGCCCTCGCGGCATTATTCACTTTTGTCCTCAGCCCAAGCGAACGTTTTTTGTCCTTTGGAATATCGATAGAAGTCCATCGCATCAAATATCAAACTCGCCGCAATGGTGGCAGACGAATAGTAGAGCCAGGCTTCTAACCAAAATGGGTACTCTATGTTTGCCTGCCTGTATATCAGCCAGGGTAATAGCAGAAGCCACGGCAAATGACACATTCCGATCATGCGGGAAAAGGCGGCCTTTTTGTGAATTTGACCTGCTACGATCAGACCCAAGATCGCTACGACCAAGATTGCCTGCGCTTCTACATGATCGAAAAAAAACACGCCTCCGACAACCTGCGGAATATTTAATGCGCCACCCCAAAAGTAGATATTGCGGTTGGCTCGTCCAATATCAACGATCATTCGAAAAGGGTCAAAAAGGAACACTTCGTACCTCCGATCTGAAAATAGCAGCCATATTTGTTGCACAGAAAGTATCTGGTCGAAGCCTGCACCGTAAGCCTATCGCGACTGCCATTTTTTGCCAAGTAGAACGATTTGAATGAGAATTTTGTCCGTTCAGGGTCAAAAGCAGCTATGTCCCTGAGAGAGTTTTGACGTCTGTTTAACGCGTTTTATCGGACGTCATCTACAGTGTTTCTGTTTCATTCAAATACATGCTGCCTGGATTTCCTTTACATCAGTCCTTCCAGGGCACTGCGTATCTCATGAATTTGATCAATAGATAGGTTTCGTTACACTGATTTCGCATCCTGAATGGCTTGCCAGACACGTTCCGGTGTGGCGGGCATGGAGATATCGGTGACGCCCAAGGGCTTCAGGGCATCGAGAATGGCAATCATGGCGCTGGGGATAGAACCACTTGTGCCAGCCTCGCCCACGCCTTTGACGCCAAGAATATTGGTGGTCGCAGGTACAGGATGTTCCGAGACATCAAACCAAGGCATGTCCTGTGCCCGAGGCATGGCATAGTCCATGAAACTGCCAGCCAATAGCTGACCATCCGCGTCATAGTAAGCATCTTCCATCAAGACCTGGCCCAGGCCCTGAACGATGCCACCATGCACCTGGCCCTCAACAATGGCCTGATTAATAACGGTGCCAAAATCATCGACGGCTGTATATCGATCCACCCGCACCTGGCCGGTGGCTGGGTCAATTTCAACTTCACAGACATGGCAGCCATTGGGAAAAGCAGAAGGCGGCGAGTCTGCCGTTAGTTTGGTGTCCAGACTATCGGGCATATCATCGGGGATATTCTCGATGGCCATGACCTGTTGGGCCAGATCAATCAGGGGTACGGACTTGTCCGTTCCCACGACCTGGAAATTGCCGCTGGAAAACTCGATATCCTCAACCGCCGCTTCCAGAATATGCCCGGCCCACTTGCGGCCCTTCTCAATGACAACGGTCGCGGCGGCATCCAGCGCTGTGCCCGTTGCCATTAGGGATTTTGATCCGCCGGTGCCGCCACTGCCCAGCAATTGATCACTGTCACCCTGGTTCAGAAGCACGGCTTCATGAGGCACACCCAATAACTGGTGAAGGATTTCGGCAAAGGCGGTCAGGTGTCCCTGGCCCTGATCTGATGTGCCAGTGACGATCGTAATCTGGCCGTCATCACTGAACTGGATGCCACCTGTCTCGGCACCGGGCGGGCCGGTGACTTCCAGGAAACTGGCAATGCCGCGCCCACGCAGATATCCGTTTTTTATCGACTGTTCGCGACGGGCATCAAAGCCCTGCCAGTTCGATTTGCTCAAGGCCTTTTCCATCAGCGCCGGGAAATCACCGCTGTCATAGACAAGGCCTGAGGCCGCCTTGAAAGGGATGGCATCGGGCTGAATGAAGTTCAGGCGGCGCAATTCCAGAGCATCGCGGCCGGTGATCTCTGCGGCGGCTTCCACCAGGCGTTCCATGACATAATTGCCCTCCGGACGTCCGGCGCCGCGATAGGGGGCCATTGGTACCTTGTTGGTAAAGACCGCACGTGTGTGCACATGCATCAAGGGTGTTTTATATAAACTGGGCGCATTTTTCATAATGTTGATGCCGTGCATCATGGGGGCCAGTGCTGTGCACCAGCCGCCCAGATCACTGAAACCATCCAGACGCAGGGCAACAAAATTTCCGGCTTCATCCAGGCCCAACTCGCCTTTGACATAATAGCCGCGTCCCTGCATGTCAGAAACAAAACTGCCGCTGCGGTCTTCCATCCAGTGCACCGCACGTCCCAGATCGCGGGCGGCATGCAAGACCAGCACGGGTTCGGCATGCATTTGCGCCTTCATGCCGAAGGAGCCACCAATATCATCACAGACCACGCGCAGCTTTTCCGGCTCGATCTTCAGCACGGCTGTGGCCAGGGTTTGCCGCGTACCCCAGTTTCCCTGGCCGCCCAGGTGCAGGGTGAAATGTTCGTTGGCGGCATCATATTTTGCGATGGCACCACGCGGTTCCATGGTCGCCACAACCAGTCGGTTGATGTCGACTTCAACCGTTGCCACATGGGCCGCCGCTTCCAGGGCCGCCGAGACTTCGCTGCCGTCGTTGTTTTGCCACTCAATGCACTGGTTGGCATGGCCGTCGAATAATTGTGGGGCACCCGTATCCAACGCCTTTGTTGGATCGGTCACAGCCTCCAATATTTCTACATCCAGATAAATCTGTTCAGCGGCATCCTGGGCAGCAACACGGGTTTCAGCCACGACAAAGGCCAGAGGTTCGCCCACATGGCGGATTTTATCCGATGCTAAAGCATGGCGGTCTGGCACAAAAGGATCACTGCCATCGGCATTTTTGACTGGCAGGCCAAAGGGGAAGGGGCCGTAACCCGCGGCTTTCAGATCATCATAAGTATAGACCGCCAACACACTTTCAGCCTCACGTGCTGCCGACACGTCCAGTTCCAGAACTTTTGCGTGCCCATACGGGGCGCGAAAGACATAACCGTGGGCTTCACCTTCCCAATGCACATCTTCAGTATAGCGGCCACCACCGGACAACAGGCGGTGGTCTTCCTGGCGATTGCGGGCCGGGCCAGAGCCAAACTTCAGTGGTACTGTGGCAAGGATTACGTCGTCAGTCATAGTGATATCCGCAGTTTACAAGGGGTTGCCATTAGGAGGAGAAGACAGAATCGTCTTGTGGCTCTGGTCAAATCATCCCTGTTCCGGCACCATGTGTCCAGCATTCACCGACCCAAAATCAGCAAAAATTCAGCAGGAACCCCCATGGAACGTCAGGTTAACAAATTCAAACAAGGCATGCGAGACGGTCAACCCCAAATCGGTTTGTGGCTCAGCCTGTGCAGCAATACCGTGGCGGAACTTGTGGGCTATTCCGGCTATGACTGGCTGCTACTGGATTCTGAACATGCGCCAAACGAGCCTGCCATGATGCTCACTCAATTGCAGGGAATGGCTACGGGCACAGCCTCAGCGGTTGTGCGCCCGGCCTGGAATGACGCGGTAATGATCAAACGTTTTCTGGACATCGGGGCGCAATCATTTTTGGTGCCTTATGTGGAAACCGCTGAAGAAGCCGAGGCTGCCGTCGCCGCCGTGCGTTATCCCCCTCGGGGCATGCGCGGTGTGGCCACATCGACCCGGGCCAATAAGTATGCCCGGGTGAAGGACTATTTTGACCATGCCGACGAAGAAATCTGCATGCTGGTTCAGGTGGAGACACAAAAAGGCTACGACAATGTCGATGCGATTTTGGCCGTAGATGGTGTCGATGGCGTCTTTGTTGGGCCGTCGGATTTATCTGCCGGTTTGGGTCACCTGGGCAATCCGGGCCACCCGGACGTACAGGCCGCCATCATGGATATTAACGAACGCTGCAAGGCCGCAGGCAAACCTGCCGGCATTCTGGCTCCGGTCGAAGAAGACGCCAAACGTTATCTGGATGCGGGCTTTATGTTCGTAGCCGTGGGTGCGGATATCGGGCTGTTGATCAAACATTCCGACGCCCTGTTGAAACGATTTAGGCCGGAATAGCCAGCCATGATTGATCTTTGGTACGCGCCCACACCCAATGGCTGGAAAATTTCCATCATGCTGGAGGAATGCGAATTGCCCTACAGGGTTATTCCGCTCAGCCTGGGGGCAGGGGATCAATTCAAGCCGGAATTCCTCGCCATATCCCCCAACAACCGCATGCCCGCTATTGTTGATCATGATGTGGCCGGAGAGCCGCAATCGATTTTTGAGTCCGGGGCGATCCTGATTTATCTGGCAGAAAAAACCGGCAAGTTTTTATCGACCGAGCCAAAAGCCCGTTGGGAAGCCTTGCAATGGCTGTTCTGGCAAATTGGCGGCTTTGGGCCCATGGCCGGGCAGCTTAGTCATTTTGTCAATTATGCCGAGGGCGAACATGATTACGCCTTGAACCGCTATGCCAACGAATATGATCGTTTGCTGACGGTGATGGATGGTTGGCTGGAAGGCAGGGAATTTCTGGCTGGGGATTATTCCATCGCCGACATGGCCATCTGGCCCTGGCTGCTGCCCTATAAACGCTTCGAACAACCCCTGGATCACCTGCCTAACGTGCGCCGCTGGCACGACACCATGAAAGTCCGCCCGGCCTGCCGCAAAGGCGTCGAAGTTGGCAAAGAAGAACGCACCTTCGGCAAACCCATGACCGACGAAGCCCGCAAAATCATGTTCGAGCAGGGCAAGAAAGCCGGGCAGGCGGATTAAAGTCAGGTTTTGACGCTGAGCTTGTGGGTAGGCAGCAGCCTATTGAGGCAATCCCATTCCGACTCTTGCATCGCCTGAAAATCTGCTAAGCTATCGCCAAATAATACTTCGCATATGAAACATTACTCAGGAGACCCTCAAATGACTTCCCCCCTAAATTCGCAAATGAACACAGCTTGTATAACGGGCTGGGCCCATACACCTTTCGGTAAACTTGTGGACGAAGATGCGGAATCGCTGATCGTGCGGGTGGCAACGGATGCCATTGCTGATGCGGGGCTGGAGCCTGCGGACATTGATGCGATTTACATCGGCACCTTTAATGGCGGCATGTCGCCTCAGGATTTTCCGGCATCCCTGGTGCTGCAGGCCTCGGATGATTTGCGCTACAAGCCGGTGACGCGAGTGGAAAATGCCTGTGCCACGGGCTCGGCGGCGATTTATCAGGGTGTGAATGCCATCCGGGCAGGGGCGGCGCGCCATGTGTTGTGCGTCGGCATGGAAAAGATGACAGCCTGCGATACGGCCACCGTCGGGGCGACCTTGATCAAGGCGTCTTATGTGGCGGAAGAAGCGGTCGACGGCATGACTTTCCCTGGTGTGTTTGGCCAGATCGCACAAAACTATTTCCAGAAATATGGCGACCAGTCCGATGCCCTGGCGATGATTGCGGCCAAGAACCACAAGAACGGTTCGGTCAATCCGCTGGCTCATATGCAGAAAGATTTTGGCTTTGATTTCTGTCGCACGGAAAGTGAAAAAAACCCCTATGTGGCACGGCCTTTAAAACGCACCGATTGTTCCATGGTCTCGGATGGGGCGGCGGCGGTGGTGCTGTCCGATATGGATGCCAGCCAAAATGCCGACAAGGCCATTGCCTTCCGGGCCATGACCCACATCAACGATTTCCTGCCTATGAGCAAGCGTGACATCGTTGCCTTTGAAGGTCCGAAGCTGGCCTGGGCCAAAACCCTGGAAGCCGCCAACCTCACCCTGGATGACCTTTCCTTTGTCGAGACCCACGACTGTTTCACTATTGCCGAGCTGATTGAATACGAAGCCATGGGCCTGGTCGAGCCGGGTCAAGGCGTGCGGGCCATCAAGGAAGGTTGGACCCAGAAAGACGGCAAGCTGCCGGTGAACCCCTCTGGCGGCCTGAAAGCCAAGGGCCATCCCGTGGGTGCCACTGGTGTTTCCATGCATGTCATGGCGGCCATGCAGCTGACCAATTCGGCGGGCGGCTGTCAGATCGACGGGGCCAAGCTGGGCGGTGTCTTTAATATGGGCGGCGCGGCTGTGGCCAACTATGTGTCTGTGCTGGAGCCGTTGAAATAAGATTCGATATGCCATGCCGCCCACGCCCCCTCCCGACCACCCACCAGTATAATTGCTTGGGTGGTCGGGAGGGGGCGTGGGCGACATGGCAGTCAAAATAATAATCTCACGGGGATACTATGATTAGTGCGATGAATTTGGGTCGGTTGTTGTCTGATACAGCCCGGCTATATCCGGATCTGATTGGGCTGGTCCATGGTGATCAGGAAACGACCTGGGCTGAGCTGGATGCCAACGCCAGCGCCTTTCGCGATACCCTGATGAAGATGGGTGTGAACAAGGGCGACCGGGTGATGGTGCAGTCGCGCAACAATCGCGCCATGTTCGAAAGCCTGTGGGGTATCTTCAAGGCGGGTGCCGTGTGGGTGCCGTCAAATTTTCGCCAGACCCCGCCGGAGATTGCTTATGTAGCGAAAAATTCCGGGGCCAAGGCCTTTTTGTTTGAGAGCATGTTCGCTGATCATGCGGCGGCGGCCCAGGAAGGTTCTGACGCACTCGAACATCTGATCGCAATCGGTGGCTCAGACGGCGCACTGGATTATGATCAGCTGTTGGCCGATAACGCCGGGGCGAAACCGCTGGAATTGCCCGTAGAATATAACGACCCTTGCTGGCTGTTTTATACCTCGGGCACCACGGGGCGACCCAAGGGCGCAATCCTGACGCATGGTCAGATGTCCTTTGTGACCAACAATTTCATGGCTGACCTGATGCCGGACCTGAGCAGGGAAGATGCTTCCATTGTCGTGGCGCCGCTCAGTCATGGCGCGGGCTGTCATGTCTTTCCGCAGGTCGCGCGCGGGGCCAAGACGATCCTGCTGCCCGGCGAAAGCATGGACCCGGAAACGGTCTGGCAGCTGGTGGAAAAATACAAGGTCAGCAATGCCTTCACGGTGCCGACCATTGTGAAAATGTTGGTCGAGCACCCATCCGTCGATCAGTACGATCATTCCAGCTTGCGCCACGTCATTCACGCCGGGGCACCCATGTACCTGGAGGACCAGAAAACGGCCTATGAAAAACTGGGGCCGGTGCTGATCGAATATTATGGCCAGGGCGAAGTCACCGGCTGCATTACTGTGTTGCGTCCGGAACATTACATTATCGACGAGAATGACCCGAACGCCCGGCCCGGCACCTGTGGCTTGCCGCGGGTTGGTCTGGAGATCGGTATTCGCGATGGGCAAGGCAATATGCTGCCTGCCGGTGAGCAAGGCGAGATTTGCTGCAAGGGCCCGGCGGTGATGGCGGGTTATTGGGAGAACGACAAGGCCAACGCCGAGGTTTTTCAGGATGGCTGGTTCCTGACCGGCGACCTGGGACGGGTCGATGAAGCGGGCTTTGTATATATCACAGGCCGGGCCAAGGACATGTTTATATCCGGCGGTGCCAATGTCTATCCGCGCGAAATCGAAGAAGTGTTATTGACCCATCCCGGTGTGTCCGAAGTGGCCGTGCTGGGTGTGCCGGATACCAAATGGGGCGAGGTTGGCGTCGCGGTTGTCGTGGCCACGGAACAAGGAGCCACGGCTGAAGACTTGTCTGGCTTCATCAATGGCGAACTGTCGCGCTACAAACACCCGAAAAAATATGTCTTCTGGAATGACTTGCCCAAGTCCGGTTATGGCAAGGTGCCCAAGCATCTGATCCGCAAGACCCTGTTTGAGCGCGGCGACCTGGTCGAAGGGCAGGATCTGTAATATCAATCGAATCGGAGAAACACGATGACTGATACTTTTAAGGCCTTGTTGGCCACAGAGAATGACGAAGGCAAAGCGGTCTGCAATTTCACGGACCTGACCCTTGATGATCTGCCTGAGGGTGACACCGTTGTCCAGGTTGCTTATTCGACGCTGAACTATAAAGACGGTCTCGCCATCAACGGCAATCGCGGCAAGATTATGCACAGCTTGCCCATGACGCCAGGCATTGATTTGTGCGGCACTATCATCAGCAACGACAATTCAGATTACCAACCAGGCGATGAAGTCATCATCACAGGCTGGGGCCTTAGTGAATGGGAGTGGGGTGGCTATACCCAGATGGCGCGCGTGCAATCGGAATGGCTGGTGAAGCTGCCCGAGGGCATGAGCCTGCAACAATCCATGGCCATTGGCACGGCGGGATTTACCGCCATGTTGGCCGTCATGGGTCTGGAAAATATGGATATCACGCCAGACAGCGGCGACATTCTGGTGACGGGGGCTGCCGGTGGTGTGGGCTCGGTCGCGGTGTCGATCCTGGCAAAGCTTGGCTATAATGTTGTGGCCTCAACCGGCCGGGCGGAAACCCATGATTATCTGAAATCCCTGGGCGCGACGTCGTTTGTGGATCGCGAAGACCTTTCCGGTGAGGCCCGGCCTATGGCCCGTGCCCTCTGGGCCGGGGCCATCGATACAGTGGGCAGTAATATCCTCGCCAATGTCATCCCCAAAATTAACAACAATGGCGCGGTATCCGTATGTGGCAATGCGGCAGGCTTTGATCTTTCCACCACCGTCCTGCCCCTGATCCTGCGCGGCGTCAGCCTCATCGGCATTAATTCAGTTTACGTGCCTACCAAACGGCGGGCCGATGCCTGGCGACGCCTGGCCAGCGACCTTGATATGGCCTTGTTGGACAGCATGACCAACGTCGTGCCGTTTGATGAGTTGATCCCCCTGTCAAAAGAAATCCTCAAAGGCCAGGTGCGCGGTCGTACGGTTGTGGATGTGAATACCTGAAGTCCGTCCTGCAAATAAGGCCGATGCCAGTTTGCTCGGCCCAGTGGGCTACAGGGCCTGCCAAAAGGGAATAGGACGTCTGATTCCGGAAAGTGCGGCGCGACGCGTTGATTCCCAAGCGTTCATCACTTTGTTTGAAGAGGCTTGGCCAGGCATTCTGGTTGCTGACATTGATGGAGCGCCGGGTGGTTTTGTGGCAACTGGATCGAAGGCCAATTACATCACCGACCTGTGGATCTCACCTGATTTTGAGGGTCGGGGTATCGGCACGATATTGGTAGCTGCAATTGAGTCGCGAATTCAAAAGAGCGGATTTGATACCGTCGAGATTGAAGTGATGACAGAAAATCAGCGCGCCTTTGATCTCTACATGCACCTTGGTTATCGCGTCCATAACCAGCAAATCAAACATGACCGCTATTTAAAGATCGACCTGCACAAAACGCGCCTGGTTAAGTCGTTGCCTGGTTAATTTAGGTGGCCCTGACACCAAAACACCACGTCATGCCGGACTTGATCCGGCATCTATGCCTGGTTCATAGGCAAGCGCCTAATTCAAAAGCGTAGACCCCGCATCAAGTGCGGGGTGACGGAGTGGGTAGTTGGATCAGTTTGTCGTTACTCGCAGTCGTTGCCAGTCGTAACCAACTACTCCCCTAACTCAGCCATTGCCATTTCCCGTAGTTTTTTGCGCTGGATTTTGACGCCGTTGGCGCTGTCGGTGGTGGGGAAGGCGTCCAGTTTCGATATGCCAAGCGGCACCTTGAATTTGGCCATGCCGTCGAGGCAGTGAGCCATGACTTTATCACGATCAAATTCATTGCCTGGAGTTGGAATAACAAATGCATAAGGCCGGGTGCCGGCTTTGGTGTCGACGCCGACGACCTGGGCTTCGCCGACAGATGCATGGGCTTCGATGTGGGCCTCAATTTCGACGGGATTGACCAGAAAGCCGCCCAGCCTGAGCACGTCACCCATGCGAGAGAGAAAAACAAAGCTGGTGTCCGACGTGGTGTAACCCAGATCACCAGTGCGCACATAACCATCATCGGTAAGGGCTTTGGCCGTGGCTGCCGGGTCGCCAAAATATTCTTTCATTTGACTGGGGCCTGAGGCCTCGAGTTCTCCGGCTTCGCCATGTGGTAAAATCTTGCCGGACTCTGGATCACGGGCCCGAACTTTTGCCTGGGGTGATGTGGTTCGGCCCCCGGCCAGCCGTCTGGTTTTTGTTTCGGCTGCCGGGTCCTGCAAACTGTACAGGGCCTGCATTTCGCTCATGCCCCAGAGACCACACAAGGTCATGCCGCGCGCATCTGCCCGTTCCGGAATATCGGCAAAGGCTGGATTAAAGGCCGCATAACCGCCAAACCGATACCGCGGATAGGGGCGCTCACCCTCGCCTTCTTGCAGCAACAAGGCGAACATTTCGTCCGAGCCATTAAAGTTTGTCACCTTGTGTTGATGAATGATTTGGGCGGCGGCTTTGGCCGAAAAGACCGGCATGGAAATCATCGGGCGTCCCACCGCCAGGGTGGCCATGGCCTGGACGTGACCGAAAGTGCCGCACAGGGGCAAGGCTTGCAGCAGGACGGTTTCGGGGTCATCCCAGCCAAAAAATTCGGCCACATTGCGGGCGTGGCGCACGATGCTGGCCTGGCTGTGCAAAACAAACTTTGGGGCTGCCGTGGTGCCGGACGTGGTGAAAATAATCGTGCCCATGTCTTCTCTGGCATGATCAAATTCAGCAGGGGCGGCGGTCACCAGGTCGGCATAACGCACTTGATCTATATGTTGCAGGGCGGCGGGCAAGGCCGGGATACCTTCGCCTTCGTCATAAATAATAAACTGTTCAAGGGCGGCCAGATCATTTGCGGGCACGTCCGCCAGGATATCGAGAAAGTTAATGTCCTTGAACGTCGGCCACAGGATCAGGGCCTTGGCACCAGAGCGGCCAACAATGTCGCCGACTTCCGAGGAGCGAAATTTGGTGTTGACCGACACGGTAATTGCACCCAGGCGTCCGCAGGCCAGATGCAGGGCCATATAGGCGGCGATGTTGGGCAGCCAGAAGGCGACCCGGTCGCCAGTCGTTATGCCAAGTCCTGCAAGACCCGTGGCCAGGCGTTGGCTGGTTTCCAGCAACTGAACATAGGTCCAGGTGCGGTCACGGTCGATGATGGCAATGGCATTGGGACCAGCGGCGGCACTACGGCTGATCAGGTCTGTTAATGTATTTGGAATATTTGTCATGGTTGGGAGTGTAGCGAGGCATCTGTCATTCGCCAATTGCCCTGGCGACATTGCCCTGGCGACTGGGATAGGGCAAATTATGTTGGAATTCGTTTCAGGAGTATTCTCATGCGGTTATTACTTGCGCTTATCCTGCCCTGGCTGCAGTTTTTTACCATCGGTCGGCCCTTCGCCGGAATCATTTGCCTGGTCCTGCAATGTACGCTTATTGGTTGGCCTGTTGCCGCGATCTGGTCCGTCTATGCCCTCAGCCAATACAAGACTGATCAGAAAATCAATGATGCACTAGGCAAAGATTAGGTCTGAAACATGGCGATACCTGACGCGAAAACGGTCGTTTCAACAACGATCAAACTGGTTGTTGTTTCATTGCTCGTTGGCTGGGGCCTGACTGTTTTTGATATTACGCCACAGCAACTACTGGCGGATCTTGGCGGCACGATCAAGAGTATTTTCGAGGTCTTTGTAGATCTTTTCCGCTGGGTCGTTTCCCAGTTTGGCGGCGTAGCCTCATACATCTTGTTGGGAGCCGTCGTCGTAATACCGATCTGGGTGGTGCTGAAATTGTTGACCTATGTGAAGGAACGCAAGTAGGGGGGATGTGTAAGCAAGGGGACGGTATATGCCTTCTCTCCGGGTCAAGCCCGGAGTGACGTGCTGTTTGTTCGTATCGCGGAATTAACTTGATCCGACTCTAATGCTTGATCTGGTCGCCTTCACGCGGTGCCAGGCATGTGACATTTGAGCCCAACATTTTCAGGGCGTTTTTCATTTCTTCCAGTTTGGCATCAATATCGTCGTCAGTCTGATCCGGATCATGATGAAACAGGTACAGATTTTCGACTTCGGCCCGGGCGGCCAGTTCGGCAACCTGGCCAACGCTGGAATGGCCCCAACCGGCCTTGGAAAGATATTCCGCGTCCGTGTAGGTGGTGTCGGTGATCAAGGCATCGGCACCGTGGCAGAAATCCGCCAAATGTTGAATATAACCCGGATTATGGCTAGGCTCGCCTGGATTAAACATTTCGTTGTCGGTGATGTAACAAATCGATTTGCCCTGGTATTCGATACGATATCCAAGGCAGTTGCCGGGGTGACTCAACAGCATGGTCTTGACGGTGATATTATCAAATTCGATGGTTTCTTCCCCCAGATCGCGGAAGAAAACGCGGGCCCCGAACTCCCGAATGGTAATCGGAAAATAGATGCCATCCATTTGCGCGCTCATCAATTCGCGCATGGTGGTTTCACCGTGGCGGGCCCCCAGAATTTCAAATTCATTGCCGGGAATATATAGCGGCACAAAAAATGGCAGGGCATTGATGTGATCCCAATGGGGATGCGAGATGAAAATCTTGGCGGTGATACGCTGGTTCATGCCCATCATATGATCTGACAAAGCCTTGATGCCCGACCCGGCATCAAAAATCATCAACGGCGCATTGCCACACTGGATTGCAACGCAACTGGTATTGCCGCCATAGCGCAATGAACTTTCACCAGGCACGGGCAGGGTGCCGCGTACGCCCCAGAATGTTGCGGTAAAGGTATCGCCCAGCAACTGCTCCAGTTCAGAAATGAAGCTGTCCAGTTTGATCGGCTTGGTCAGGTACCCGCTAGCCCCCATGTCGCAAGCCCGGCTGCGATCAAATTCATAGGTTTTGGCAGAGAGTACTATAACGCGGATATGTGAATTTTCAGGATCAGATTTGACCTTGCGGCAGAGTTCAAGACCGTCCATTTCCGGCATCATGATGTCGACGATCAAGCAATCCGGTTGCCCGGATTTTACGCTTTCCAAAGCCTGGTTGCTTGAGGTAAACCCGACGACTTCATGCCCGGCACCCTCCAGCAAAATTGTGGTGGCCTTGACCATGCTTTCTTCGTCATCGACGACAAAAAATTTCATAGGGCCTTTGATCCATTCTCGTCGGACGTGAGCCAATATCTGTTTGGGCCGTCAGCTTCTGCCATTTTGTAAACCACCGGAAATATCGTTAAAAACATTTGTCAGGTCTCCACCCAGCGTCAACAACACAGCGATTATGGTTACGCTTATCAATCCGGCGATCAGACCATATTCAACGGCCGTGACACCGTCTTCGTTCCTCGCAAATATAGTCAGTTGAGCGATCTCATGTTTTTTGCTCATTATTGCCAGCCCCCCAAAACGTGTTGGCCTCTGGTTTGAAGGGAATCTTAACCTGCCTTCGTGGCTATGTCATCGTAATTAAAGGCAATATTTGGGACTTCCAGTTGTGCGGCAACTTTATCAGATGGGACAGACAAGTCCGGCAATCGGTACTGCCAAACCCTGGCAGGGGTGTTTCACAGATCCCGCTTGCGAGAATATTCGCCACAAGGTCGCATTCATTTCCGCCGGGAAATGCCGCCACCTGAATGCTTTGTGCCGTGTTTGTCAGGTGGTCGATATGCCAGTGAAGTTTCGCGGCTTTGTTCAGGTGCCGACGACAACGTGCCCGGATGCCACCAGGGCCGTTTGCCGACCCTGCATAAGCATATTGCCCCGGCTTGATCACCGCACTCTTGAATCTGGGGATTAGCAAACGGCTTTTGGCGGCCATCTTGAACAGCAGCACATAAGCCCCTGAAACAGCAGGAAGATCATCATATTTATTTGTAATTACAATCATTTAGACGTCCTGGAGTTAAATTTCAGGCTGATATGAAAGGCTTACTTCGTTCTTTTTTGGTATTCCAATGCGAATTTAGCTTGATCAAAAGTATTTTAAGCTTAAAATATATCTCAACAAAACATCCACTCACAAATGATGCGACCTGTTTCAGCCAGATTAATGGAAACTCAGGTCGTGTCACCCGTTCAGTCGAGCGTCATCAAAATATTAAGTGACATCGGAATATTACAGGAGCCGTACATGAAAATCGCAGTCGTCGGTGGTGGTCCCGCCGGATTATATTTTTCCCTGCTGACCAAGAAGGCCAACCCCTCCTGGGATATCGTTGTCTACGAGCGCAATAAGCCAGAAGACACTTTTGGCTTTGGTGTGGTGTTTTCTGATGAAACCCTGTCGGGCTTTCTGGATTATGACCAGGGCTCTTACGCTGACATCGTCGGTAACTTTGCCTACTGGGATAACATCGACACTTATTACAAAGACAAAAAAGTCACATCCGAAGGCCATGGATTTTGCGGCATGTCGCGCAAAAAACTGCTGAGCATTTTCCAGAAACATTGTCTGGCCGCCGGTGTCAAAATTGAATTTGAAACCGATATTACCGATCTGGCGCAATTCAGCGATGCCGATGTGATCCTGGCATCGGACGGTATAAACAGTTTTATCCGCGATCAAAATGCCGAACATTTCAAGCCGAACCTGGATTGGCGCAAAAACAAGTTTGTCTGGCTGGGCTCAACCCTGCCGCTGGATGCCTTTACCTTCATTTTCCGCGAAAGCCAGCATGGCCTGTTCCGGGTGCATGCCTATCAGTTCGAAGCTGACGCCAGCACCTTCATCGTTGAATGTACGGAAGAGACCTGGCTTAAGGCCGGTCTGGATAAAGCCACCGAAGAAGAAACCCGCGATTATGTAGCTGAACTTTACAAGGACGATCTGCACGGCCACGAATTGTTGTTGAACCGCTCCCTGTGGCGTACCTTCCCCACTGTCAGCAATGAACATTGGGTGCATGAGAATATTGTTCTGCTGGGCGATGCCTTGCATACGGCGCATTTCTCCATCGGGTCCGGCACAAAATTGGCCATGGAAGATGCCATCGCCCTGTATGAAGCCTTCCAGGCAAACGGCACCGACGTCAAGGCAGCGCTTGCCGCCTATGAAGGGGACCGCAAGGAAGAAGTGGCCCGCCTGCAAAAGACTGCCACCACCAGCCTGAAATGGTTTGAAGATACTGAACGCTACATGGATATGGATGCCATCCAGTTTACCTTCAGCATGCTGTCGCGGTCCAAACGCATTACGTACGAAAATCTCGGACGGCGCGACCCGAAGTTTATCAAGCAAGTTGATGAATTTGTGGTGGCCGAAGCCCGCAAACAATCCGGTGTTAATGTGCCAGACGGCACGCCGCCCATGTTCACGCCCTTCAAGCTGGCCGACAAGATTATTCCCAACCGGGTTGTGGTCTCGCCCATGTGTCAATATTCGGCAACAGATGGCACGCCCAACGATTGGCACATGGTGCATCTCGGCTCGCGCGCCATTGGCGGCGCGGGTATGATGTGGACGGAATCAACTGGTGTCTCGGCACCTGGTCGCATCAGTCCCGGCTGTACCGGTATTTATAACGATGAACATGTCGCGGCCTGGAAACGCATTGTCGATTTTGTCCATGCCAACAGTGCTACCGTCTTTGGTATGCAGATTTCCCACGCTGGTCGTAAATCCGCCACCTGTATTCCATGGGAAGGCGGGTATGATCAGCCGCTGCCGGCAGATCAGGCCTGGCCCATCGTTGCTGCTTCAGCAATTCCATACCTCGCCAACAGCCAGGTGCCAAAAGAAATTAACCGGGCCGAAATGGATGTGGTCCGCGATGATTTTGTCCAGGCGGCCAAAAATGCAGATACGGCAGGCTTTGATATGGTGGAAGTGCACATGGCCCACGGCTATCTGCTCGGCACGTTTATTTCGCCCGTCACTAATGTGCGCTCAGATGAATATGGCGGCGATCTGGTTGCCCGCATGAAATATCCGCTGGAAGTTCTGGATGCCGTGCGCGCCGTCTGGCCAAAAGCCAAACCTTTGTCCGTTCGCATCTCGGCTATGGATTGGGTCGAAGGCGGCCTGAACGGAGATGATGCGGTCGAGATTGCCCGCATGCTGAAGGATCACGGGGTCGACGTTGTTGATGTCTCGACCGGTCAGACGACGACTGATGAAGATATTGAATTCGGGCGCATGTTCCAGACCCCCTATGCCGAACGCATTCGTATTGAAGCCGGAATCCCGACCATCGCCGTTGGTGCCATTACCTCGGGCGACCAGGTCAATACAATCGTCGCCGCCGGTCGTTCCGATTTTTGCGCCCTGGCTCGACCGCATCTGGCTCAACCCTATCAGACGTTGCATGATGCAGCCCATTACGGTTTTGCAGATCAGCCCTGGCCTGTTCAATATATGGGCGGCAAAGGCCAGCTGGCCGGATTGTCCGCCAAGGATAATCTTGAGCAAGCCGAATTGCGTGATGCGGCCAAACCACCGCGTCCGGAAGATTTACTTACAGCCGCGGAGTAAAATTCCAGACCAGGTTGAGCTGACCTGAAAACGACCCCTGTCCCAACCCGGCCTTGTCCGGATATGGTAAGGCAGGGGTCTTTTTTTGCTCACCGTCTGTCCTGATGATGCTCGTCAAATGCGACAAAATACATGATGATTTTGGCCCATAATTTATCTCGGACACCCAAGACAGCGAAAACATATTGCGCCATAATGTTGCTCGACAAATATGACAAAAATGGTTCAGGGGTATTCGACGCATGCGTGATTTTCATTTTCCCGGTCGCTCCACTGCTCATGGTATGAACGGCGTAGCAGCGACCTCTCATCCGGCAGCCACACTGGCCGCCATCGATATCCTGCGGGCGGGCGGCAATGCGGTGGATGCCGCTATCGCCGCCAGCGCCACTTTGTGTGTTGTCGAGCCCCAGTCAACCGGCATCGGCGGCGACTGTTTTGCTGTTTATGCACCAGGCAGCGATATGTCCAAAGCTATATCAGTCAACGGTTCTGGCTGTGCACCGGCCAAGGCAAATGTGGACTGGTTTATCGAGCAAGGCATGGATCGCATCGGCTTGTTTACAGCCCACGCCGTAACTGTACCGGGTGCCGTGGATGCCTGGGACAAGCTTCTCAAAGCGCACGGCACCATGAAATTTGATCAGGTGCTGAAAACCGCCATTGATTATGCCGAGGACGGATTTGTTGTCGCCCCGCGGGTCTCAAAAGACTGGGCCGGGCAGGTCGACAAGCTCTCGAAAGACGCCAACGCCAGCCGGGTTTACTTAGCCAATGGTCGCGCGCCTGCATGCGGTGAAGTGCATCGCAATCAAGGACTGGCTGAAACATTCCGCACGATTGCCGCTGAAGGCCGTGACGGATTTTACGAAGGCCGCGTCGCCAAAGATATTGTTGATTATCTCAATTCCCTGGGCGGGCTGCATACCCTGGACGATTTTTCTGCTCAGGAAACCGAAATCCTTGAGCCCATTCAGACCAGCTATCGCGACTATCATATTTCCACTGTGCCGCCGAACAATCCAGGCATTACCACCTTGATAATGCTGAATATTCTGGAGGGTTTTGATCTCGCATCCCTTGATCCCAACGGCACCCAACGCCTGCATCTACAGGCTGAGGCCACGCGTCTGGCTTATAATGCGCGGGAAACCTGGGTGGGTGATCCCCGGCAGGTAGACGTGCCGGTGGACAGGTTATTATCCAAGGAATTCGCCGAAGAGCTGCGGGCGCAAATCAATCCGGACCAGGCGTCCGACTTTGAATACATCCGTCCACCAGCGCACCCGGATACCATCTATCTCAGCGTTGTCGACAAGGACCGCAACGCGATCTCCTTTATCAATTCAACCTTCTTTCCGTTCGGGTCCGGCCTTGTCAGTCCGACCACTGGTATCGCCCTGCAGAACCGGGGTGGCGGTTTCCGGCTGGAGCCCGATCATCCCAACTGCATCGCTCCCGGCAAGCGTCCCTTGCATACCATTACGCCAGGCATGCTCAGCAAGGACGGTCGTACCGTGATGCCTTACGGCGTGATGGGCGGCCAGTACCAGCCCGTGGGCCAGTCCCAGGTTGTCACTAACGTGGTCGACTTTGGCATGGATCCACAAGAAGCTCTGGATATGCCGCGGGCCTTTCATTTCGACGAAGAATACCAGCTGGAAAGCGGTGTACCCGCGGAAACCGAGGCCGGATTAAAAGCCATGGGCCACAAGACAACCCGCTTCGACAGCCCCCACGGCGGTGGCCAGGCGATCTGGATTGACTGGGAAAACAACACCCTTATGGGGGGCTCAGACCCGCGCAAAGACGGCATCGCACTGGGGTATTAAACCCACTGATAAAAGGGTTTCAGGCCTCTTCAGTGTAGGCGTTGAAGGGGTCGATGTGTTGTTCGGCCCGGTTCATGGAGCTTTCATAAGCCTCCACACCGTTGTCAGTCATCAGGTTTGGCTGAAGGGCAAGGTCGGGCACAATTTCCTGGGCGATCAGTTGTGCCATGAAACCGCTGCCAACCGTTGTCAGGGCCGGGGCCCGGTCCGCTGCACGCTGGGCGAAAGCCGTAACACCAAATCCCCTGCGGTCCGTGGTCTGGCGGCGTTCTTGCGCATGAATGTCACGCGGGGCGCGGTGCTCACTGAGATAGGTAACATTACCAGAAGGTCGGCGGCTTGGTTTGCCGTCTGCGGCGCTTACACGACCGTCTTCCGACGGATCACTCTGGCGTCGCGATTGGCGCTGTTGGGCACTGTTTTCTGTTTGTTGTTTGAAGTCTTCGGCGGACGGATTCCCGCGCGGACGTTGCCGGATGATTGCCGGCAACTGGGTTTGGTAGCTTGATGTTAATATCGTTGCGTTTGTCACTGTCCGTCTGATTGCATCTTCTAGGGTGTTTCAAGTTATTTAAAACACTGAGGCCAAAAACCCCTTGCACTGCAAGAGATGTATGAACCGACACGGTTCGGATATATCCGAAGTCGCTCCAGGGTGACCGGCAGGGTTTTCCCCGTCTCATGTCACGTCGATCCATATTTATGGTTCAGAAGATAGCTGGAAATGATTACCTGTAAATTAACTAAAATTTTAATCAAAAACAGCCTAAAATAAACTAAGTAATTGATATACAAAATAAAATATAGTTAACGGGAAGTTGTTTTGAGTCGAAAAATTGGGAATATTTTATTTTTCCGACAACTTTCCTATTTGTTTTTCAAGATCGGCCAGCTTGTTTTTCAGATCGGACAAGTCATCCGCATTTTCCTTTTCTGCCGTGCCGGGTTCCACTGCCGCTTCGGCCGTCCCAGGCTGTTCGTTGCTCGATGTCCCAGGCATTCCAGGTGCGCCAGGCATCTGGAATGGATTGAAGGCGCTCATGGCCTGCTGGAACATGTTGACGTTCTGGCGCGTCACTTCCTCAAGTTTTGCAAAGGGGTTCGCGTCCCCCATGACATTGGTCAGGTTTTCGCGCATGGCTTCCTGGTTTTTGGAAAAAGACTCCATGGTCATTTCCAGATATTGCGGCACGACGGGCTGCAGATTATCACCATAAAAACCAATGAGTTGGCGCAAGAAGTTGATCGGCAAAAGGTTTTGGCCTTTGCTCTCTTCTTCGAAAATAATTTGCGTCAAAACGGAACGGGTAATGTCTTCGCCGGATTTGGCATCTTCGACGACAAACTCGTGGCCTTCCTTGACCATGACGCAAAGATGATCAAGCGTCACATAGCTGCTGGTCGCCGTGTTGTAGAGACGGCGATTTGCGTATTTCTTGATCAGGATGGGCTTGCTTCCGTCCGCGGAATCGTTGGTTTTTTCACTCAATGGTTTGTCCACTTTGCTGCGCTGCAACGTTTGATTTCACTATACTTGGCAATTTTTGCTGCAATGCGCAAGTACCATGTTGCATTGCGCAATGGCCTGAATTCGTGGTGAGAGCGCTGATCTGCGGTTTGTCGCTGAATTGACGGGGGAATTGACTGTTGATTTGCCGGACAGGATCGTTGAGGTTTGAGCATCCTATAAATCAAATGGCCAGATGAGCAAACCCGCCCCGGATAAAAGCGCTGTCGCGCACATAGAACCAGCTGAAGTTCCTGCACGACAGATGCGTCATGTAGAACGGTTGGGCCCGCGCCCGCTGGCCTTCCATCTGGCATCGGCCCTGTCTGCCCTGGGCGGTTCCATGCTGGCCCTGCCGTCTTCGTTGGCAGGAAAAATACCAACTGATACAGGGTGGGGGGCCGAAGCCAATGAATTTGCCCAGGCCCTTTCAGAACTTGCAGCGGAAGAATTACTGCCAGCTGCTGGCAAGGAAGCGGTGGAACGACTGCAAGTCATGTTGGGCGGGATCGAAGCCTATCGTCAGCATCCATACGTTCGCGATGTGGATGATCCACCAGCGATCTGGCAGCAAGGGTCCAGCCGTCTGCTGGATTACGGTGCAGTGCCAGATGCCTCACCAGGCGGAAAGCCGGTGCTGTTTGTGCCCTCGCTCGTCAACAAGGGGTATGTCCTGGATATCTCGGCCCGCCGAAGCATGTTGCGTTGGCTGGCGGCGCGGGGAGTGCGGCCTTTACTGGTTGACTGGGGCACACCTGGTGAGGACGAAAAGGGTTATAGCCTGGATGACTATATCGCTGGTCGCCTGGAAGATGCGCTTGATGAAGTCGTCAAGTTGGCAGGCGGCCCGGCACCCGTTGTGGGCTATTGTCTGGGCGGCGATTTGGCGCTGGCGCTGGCGTTGCGCCGTCAATCGGATGTCAGCACCCTTGTATTGATGGCGACACCCTGGGATTTTTACGGCGGATCCGGCATGCACAACAAATTGTTTGCCGCCGTGTCTGACTCTATCGATTCTGTGATTGATGGCTTCGGTGAATTGCCGGTGGATATTCTGCAAACTTTTTTTGCCAGTCTCGACCCGGCCCTGGGTTTGCGGAAATTCCGAACGTTTTCAAATCTTGATCCTGCCAGCGACAAGGCCGCCGACTTTGTGGCGCTGGAGGACTGGCTCAACGACGGGATCCCGCTGGTGCAAAAGGTTGCGCACGAATGCTTGATCCGCTGGTATCGCGATAATACGCCGTTCAAGGGCGAATGGACTATTGCCGGTGATGTTGTCGACCCTGCAGACCTGAAAATACCAACCCTGATTGCGGCCCCGGCCCATGACCGCATTGTGCCTTTGGAAGCCGCGTCACCATTGGCAGACTTGATCCCTGGTGCCATGCTCATATCACCGCCGTCCGGTCACATTGGTATGGTGGTCAGCAGTCGTGCAAAAGATGGTTTGTGGAAAGACTTGCTGGCCTGGTTAAAGACGGATTTCTGACAAACTGTAAAAAATAATGCTGCACTGCAACATTATTGTTGACTCCTACAACTTCCATGTCATTTTAGGCCAAATTCAATTTCAGTTTTTGACCCACAGGGAGTTCCCGGTTGTCGGGCGCTTCATATCTGGAGACCACTATGACCGAAGTCGTTATCGTCAGTGCTGCCCGCACACCTGTCGGCTCTTTTAACGGGGCCCTGAGCTCCCTTGCTGCCCACGAGCTAGGCGTCGTCGCCATTCGGGCGGCGTTGGAGCGCGCGAATGTCGACGCTGCTGATGTTTCCGAAGTCATCATGGGGCAAATTCTTTCTGCCGGTGAAGGTCAGAACCCGGCTCGCCAGGCATCCATCGGTGCCGGTCTGCCCGTTGAAGTTCCTGCCTGGGGCGTCAACATGCTGTGTGGCTCCGGTCTGCGCTCGGTGGCACTCGGCTTTCAGGCGGTTGCTGAAGGCGATTCGGCTGTTGTTGTGGCCGGTGGCCAGGAAAGCATGAGCCAGGCACCACACGTTATGCATTTGCGCAACGGCACCAAGATGGGCAACGCCCAGATGATCGACACCATGATCACCGACGGTTTGTGGGATGCCTTCAATGGTTATCACATGGGCAATACGGCGGAAAACGTTGCCAGCAAATGGCAGATCACCCGCGAGCAACAAGATACCTTTGCTGTAGCTTCCCAGAACAAGGCGGAAGCCGCCCAAAAGGCTGGCAAGTTCGCAGACGAAATTACGCCCGTGACCATCAAGACTCGCAAGGGTGAAACAGTTGTCTCCGATGATGAATACATTCGTCACGGTGCGACTATGGAAAGTGTTTCCGGTATGCGCCCGGCCTTTGACAAGGAAGGTACGGTTACAGCCGCTAATGCTTCTGGCATTAATGACGGCGCTGCCGCTCTGGTTCTGATGAGTGCAGAAGAAGCTGAAAAGCGGGGCCTCAAGCCGTTGGCGAAAATTAAATCCTGGGCCCAGGCCGGTGTTGATCCGTCGATCATGGGTTCCGGTCCAATCCCGGCCAGCCGCAAGGCCTTGGAGAAAGCCGGCTGGACCGCAGATGATCTTGATCTGGTCGAAGCCAACGAAGCCTTCGCCGCACAAGCTTGTGCCGTCAATAAAGACCTTGGTTGGGATACTGACAAGGTCAACGTCAACGGTGGTGCTATTGCCATCGGTCATCCCATTGGTGCTTCGGGTGCCCGGGTTCTGACAACATTGTTGTATGCCATGAAAGATCGCGATGCCAAAAAAGGTCTGGCAACGCTTTGTATCGGTGGCGGCATGGGTATCGCCATGTGTGTCGAACGGGACTAGCTGTTCTGAAATCTATTATTGGCCCTTGCGAGGGTCTTCACAGGGAATTTTAAAAATGTCACGAGTTGCAGTCGTTACAGGCGGGTCACGCGGAATTGGCGCGGAGATCGCCCGTCAATTAAAAAATGCCGGTTACACCGTCGCCGCTACTTATCACGGCAATGTCGAAGCCGCCGAAGCCTTTGCCAAGGAAACCGGTATCAGCGTTTACAAATGGGACGTCGCCGATTTTGAACAGTGCAAGGCAGGTCTTGAGCAAGTTGAAGCTGACCTTGGCCCCGTCGATGTGCTGGTCAACAATGCCGGTATCACGCGCGATGGCACTTTGCATCGCATGGATTTCGAAGCCTGGAACGCAGTTATTCAGACCAACCTTTCTTCATGCTTCAACATGTGTCGTCTGGTGATCGATGGCATGCGCGCCCGCAGTTTTGGCCGCATCATCAACATTGGCTCGATCAATGGTCAGGCTGGTCAGTACGGCCAGGTGAACTATGCGGCTGCCAAGTCTGGTATCCACGGCTTCACCAAGGCTCTGGCCCAGGAAGGCGCTGCCAAAAACGTCACCGTTAACGCTATCGCACCGGGTTACGTGGACACGGATATGGTCCGCGCCGTACCGGCAGAAGTACTGGAAAAAATTATTGCGGGTATTCCGGTCAAGCGCTTGGGGCAGGCCTCGGATATTGCGCGCGGTGTGATGTTTCTGGCGGCTGATGATGCTGGTTTTGTTACTGGCTCAACCATGTCCATCAATGGTGGCCAGCACATGTATTAAGGCGATACCGCCTGTCTGACCATTCAGAATCAAGCCCTCTCCGCCGAATCGGAGGGGGCTTTTTTTGTCAGAATTGATACTGAAACCCAAGTCCCACATATTCCAGTTGTTCGTCGTAGAACTGGCCGTTGGGTGAGTAACCGTTGAAGTAGGAAAGCAGTATTCGGATCTGGCGGTCTTCCAGGGCAGGGTCGTTGAATTGCAAGCCGCCGACGACGGACAAATCTGGCTCAAAGCCTGTATCCTCAAAAGTCTGGATATGAACAGCGGCAACAGGGTAAATCCCCCATTTCTCTTTCGGCCATTCCACCTCCATACCGACCTTGGCCGACCAGGGATCAAGAGAGGATGGGTCACGGCCAAAGAGATAACCGCCGCCAGCATAATATTTCATGCCGTATCCCATGCCCGGTTGCCAGGCCATGGTCAGGTCCAGACCTTCATAACTCAGGTTAACCCGGTCCTGTTCACCGATTTTGTTGAACAGGATATATTCGTCACCCAGGTGGGAGCTTTGATGAAAGACCCGCGACATAGCGGAAAAATCACCCCAATCGGTTCGCCGTCGCCAGCTCAGCGCCAAGGCAGCCCAAAAATCAGAATTGACAAGGTCTTTGGAAACACCATCGAGGTCGAAAATAGAAAATACGGCGCCTTGAAAGTTGAGGTCAAATTCGTGATTACGAATTTCCCAACGATCACCCGTACCGTCATACATCATGTCGACCAGCGACAGGGTCTCGCCAAAACTCACGGTGCCAACGCTGCTTAGTTTGTTGTTACCAAAATAGTTATGAAAACCAGCGGAAAACCTGGGCGAACGGGGATCAGCGATGGCGGGGGCAAACAACAGACGTTTTGGCCATTTGTACTTGCCTGCCGTGGCTGCCTTCAGGTTCGCGGGTTTTGGCTGCGCGTTGTGCGTGATGTTCGGGGCGTTTGCTTTGCCGAAAGTGACACCGCGTACACCATTTATAGCAAACAGTCGCTTGCGAACGTCAGCTTGGCTGGTATTTTCAGCCAGACCCGCCAGCGAAACGTGCCCGGACTTCACATCTACAGAGATATTGGCTTGGTGCTGCTCGTATTTCAGCAGAACGCTGATGAAACCTTTCAGGTAGTCGTCATAGGGCTCTGCCTTTGCCGGTGCGGAAAAGGCGGTTACGAACACAAGTGCCAGGGCGGCACCAAACAGAAAGCACAAGGCTTTCATTTCCAATCTCCAGTGCTGACATCCAAAAGCTATCTATATTCTGGATTATTGTGCAACGAAAGGCATCCGTTGGTTGTCGGGCAACTTTAGAAAAGGGAAAACTGACGTCCGGGCAGGACTGGCGGGGTGAACAAAGAAGTGTCCAGTTCGTCATAATCCCTGTTGCTTAGTCCCAGTTTCCGGCAGGCGATGTCAAAGCGCGAGGCCAGCAATTCGGCGTTATCCCCAACCCCTGTCATGCGGCTGTGAAAGCGCGGATCGTTGTCACGACCATCGCGGATTTCGTGGATTTGTCGTAGCACCCGTGTGGCCCGGTCGGGGCAGTTTTCCAGTAACCATTCGCGAAACAATTCCTTGATTTCAAAGGGCAGACGCAACACAAGATATCCCGCCCGTTTGGCCCCGGCCTGATATGCGGCGTCAAGAATATTTTCCATCTCGTGATCGGTGAGGGCTGGGACAACGGGTGCTACCATCACACCGACGGGAACACCGGCATCAGCCAACTGGCGGATGGCATCCAGCCTGCGGGGTGGTGTTGCGGCGCGTGGCTCCATGGCGCGGGCGAGTTTGCGGTCCAGGGTTGTCACCGAAATGAAGACATGGGCCAGATTGTCTTTTGCCATCTCCGACAGGATATCGATATCCCGGGTCACGAGGTGCGATTTGGTGACGATACCTACGGGATGGCGAGCATCGCGCAGGGTTTCCAGGATGCCACGCATCAAGCCCTGTTCGCGTTCAATGGGTTGATAACAATCCGTATTGGTCCCAAGGGCTATCATCCGGCATTCATATTTTGGCTTGGCCAGTTCCTGTTTCAGGGTTTCAACAACATCAGGCTTGCTGAACAATTGTGTTTCAAAATCCAGACCGGGTGACAATCCGGCATAAGCATGGCTGGGCCGGGCATAACAATAGATGCAGCCATGTTCGCACCCTCGATAGGGATTGATCGACTGGTCAAAAGGGATGTCGGGGGAGGTGTTGCGTGAAATGGCTGTGCGGCAAACTTCTTCCGTGACAGTCGTGCGCAAGGGCGGCAATTGCAGATCATCCTCAGAAGCCGCCTGCCAGTCGTTATCTGACCGGTAATCCCATTGTGCGTCCCGGCCCACACGCTGCTGGTTTTCAAAGCGTCCGGTCGGGTTGCTGACCGCACCGCGTCCACGGCGCAGCCGCCTGTCTTCAGCGTCGGGATTGGGCTGCAACCCGGCAAACGGGACCACGTTGTGGTTGACTTTGACCATCCAGACAGCCTAAACCAGTATCAAGAACATAACAAGAACATTATGGTGGGTCGACGGTAGCTTGTGCATGTTTATGATGCCTCCGTATGTCGACTGCCAATAAACTGATCTGCGTAATTCCTGTGCTCAATGGCGCAACGAAATTATCTGCGACCCTCACGTCGCTAGTGGGCGTTGAGGTCATTATTACAGATGGCGGATCAACAGATGAAACAGCGATTGTTGCTGATCAATTCGGTGCAAAGTTTTTGAAAACTGCCAGGGGACGGGGCCAGCAACTCTCGGCTGGTGCTGAGGCTGCCGTTGCTCAAGGCGCCGGCTGGCTGCTTTTTCTGCATGCGGATACTGTCCTGTCTGCTGACTGGATGGCGGAAGCACAGGCTTTTAAGGATGATCCCGACAACAGGAATATGACGGCTGTTTTCACCTTCAGGGTTAATGATCAGGGCCGGGCTGCACAGCGTCTGGAGCGGCTGGTCGACTGGCGAACAAAAGTGCTGGCCTTGCCTTATGGCGATCAGGGATTGTTGATTTCAAAAGATTTTTATTTGAGCCTGGGCGGGTACAAAGCTCTCGAGCTGATGGAAGACGTCGATCTGGTGCGCCGCATTGGCGGTAAACGCTTGCGGGTGTTGAGCGCCACTGCGACGACGAGCGCCGACAAATTCCAAAAAGCCGGTTATCTGCGCCGCTCGATACGAAATCTGACCTGCCTGGGGCTCTTCTTTTCGGGCGTTCCGGTTCGTTGGATCAAACGGATCTACGGCTGAATCATGGCCCTGCAAAAACATCTTGTCATTATGGTAAAAGTCCCACAGATCGGGGCCACCAAAACCCGCTTGGCAGCCGGGATTGGGCCACTGGCAGCGTGGCGCTTTTACCGCAATACAACGACCTCTGTGATCCGCAGGTTAAGTGGCCAGGGTCTGTCCGCAAAATGGAAAATCTGGTTGGCGGTAACGCCGGAGCGACTGGCGGCGGGAACCAGGTTCTGGCCTGCTGAACATGTCCTGATTGAGCAGGGGCGAGGTGACCTGGGACGTCGCATGGCGAAGCCCATGCTGGACTTGCCACCTGGCCCCGTTGTCGTCATTGGCAGTGATGTGCCGAATATTCAGCCGCGCCATATCGATCAGGCCTTTGCTGCCCTTGAGGGAAATGACGTGGTTTTTGGTCCGGCGGACGATGGTGGTTATTGGCTGGTGGGGTTGAAGCGTCGTCCGGTTTTTCCGGGGCGTCTACGGCCTCGATTGTTTGCGTCGGTTCGCTGGTCCACAGAACATGCGCTTGCGGATACCATCGCCCAGCTGGACAACCGCTATCGCGTTGCCAGAATCGATGTTTTATCTGATGTTGATACGGCGGAAGACTTTGAACGCTGGCGCAAGAGCTGACTTCTGCATGTCTAGCTTCGTCCAGCTTGGCCCTCCAGCAAACGATCCATCAATTCGACAAAATTGCAGGGTTTGTGGCGATAATCCAGTTGTGACTGCAGAATGCCATCCCAGGCATCTTTGCAGGCCCCCGGTGAGCCCGGCACCGCAAACAGATATGTGCCATTCGTGACGCCTGCTGTGGCGCGAGACTGGATGGTGGAAACACCAATTTTTTCATAGGACAAAAAGCGGAACATCTCGCCAAAGCCTGGAATGAACTTGTCGTAGATACTCTCGAACGCCTCCGGGGTCACATCACGGCCCGTGACGCCTGTACCACCGGTTGAGATCACCACGTTAATAGCGGCATCAGCAATCCAGCCGTTCAGTTTATCGACAATGCGGTCGATGTCGTCAGTGACAATGGCCCTGTCAGCCAGGTTATGGCCGGCAGCGATCAGGCGGTCCACCAGTATCTGACCTGATTTGTCGTCTTCCAGGGTGCGGCTGTCAGAGACGGTCATGACAGCGATATTAACAGGGACAAAGTCGCGTGGGGCGTTACCGATTTTCGACATTTTTGATCAGAATCTCTGCTTTTTTAATGTTGGCATCAAGTCCCGTATAGGCGGGCCATTGCCCTGCGGCGATGGCATCCAAAGACGGCGTTGGCTGCCCCAACCGGTCCCGATAAATCCAGAAATTTCCCAACACGCGGCGGATAAAGGTCCGGGTTTCCAGGGAGGGCAGGGACTCAATAAAAAGCAAAGGATCGTTCTTGTCCTTGATCTTCCTCATCCACTTGCGAAGATTTCCCGGGCCACCATTGTAAGCTGCTGCGATCTTGACCAAATTGCGATCCACGCCGTCAGTTTCCATCAGATGACGCAGATATTTCTGCCCCAGTGCCACATTGAATTCCGGTGAAAACAACTGGTTACGTTTGTGGCCGCGCAAGCCACGATCACGGCCAATGAAGCTGGCGGTGCGCGGCATTAATTGCATCAGGCCGCGGGCACCATCAACACTTTTGGCATTGGGCTTAAAGGCTGATTCCTGGCGCATGAAGGCGTAGACCAAAGCACGGTCCAGGGTGAAACCTTTAAGCGGCTCCCAGGGCGGCAAGGGATACAAGGCGGTATCAAAAGCATGGCCTTCGCGGCCCAACACGGCGCGGGCAAGACTGAGTTCAGCTGACGGGATGCCAATGTTTGCCGCCAAACTAAGAACTGCGACGCGGTCTTCCGCATGTACCGTGGGGAACAGGCGACGAATTTCTTTTGAAGCCCAACCGACTTGGCCAACCTGTTTCAGGGCGACGGTGCGGCTGACGGCTGGATTGTTTCGCAGACGAGTGACTGCCTCCTGATCAAGCGGCGGGTGTGTCCAGCTGAAAGGCGATTGTGCACCTAACTGGCGCAGGGCGATCTGGCCGTAGAAGTTACGTGGGTAGGTCGCCGCGACGGCCAGTAATTTGTTGACGTCCTCCGGCTGGCGACTGGCCAGGGCCGCCCGTGCTGCCCA
Source organism: Alphaproteobacteria bacterium (assembly GCA_018650465.1). Classification (GTDB taxonomy): domain Bacteria; phylum Pseudomonadota; class Alphaproteobacteria; order UBA2966; family UBA2966; genus JABILA01. The sequence goes on along the minus strand of JABIFY010000021.1, from coordinate 5,046 downwards.
AACGGCACTGGAGGCAACCTGCACATCATTGGCTCGGTGGGAACGCATCAAAGCTTCGAAATGGCGGCGGGCGATAACCGGCTTGCCCAACTGCCAGGCGGCTAGGGCTGCTGACCAATCGGGTTGCGTGGTCCATTTGCGGGACCGTTCTGCCGCCGGGGCAGCCAGCTTCAGGGCTTTTTCAAGTTGGCCATAACGCACCATGGTGGCCGTGATCTTGCTCATAATGATGTCGCGCTGGGTCTGGTCGGTATAGCGTATGAATTTCTTTTCCGCCATGTGTTTCAAGGCGCGTTTGATCTGGCCTTTGCGCAGGTGCACCCTTATGTCACGGTCGAAATGGCGCAAAAAATTGCGCCGGTTGCGACTGTTGCCCTTGGTTGGGCGATAGGGCTTGAGATATTTCGCTGCCGCATAGACGGTTTTGCCGGACCGCACCGGTGCAGGCGGATATTTATGATTCTTGGGCCGCCGCCGTTTGGCCAGCTTGTAGATTGTCGCGGCCCCAGGCTCCGCTTTATATTTGATCATCCAGTCGCGCAGCTGTTTATAGTTCGACCGCCAGCCAGTGGGATGCATATAACGCTGATACAGCACCCGGCCCATCAGGCGTTTATCACCCAACTTTTTGATCAGCCGGTCGGCTTTGCGCCACTGACGCTTTTCCTGCAGGGCAAAAATCTTGCGATACAGCACCACATCATCGGGGCTGAGAATGCCGGGTACATAGGATTGCTGCTCAGCAGCGCCAGGTGTTGGTGAAGTTGCGGCAGATGCCGGTGCCGCAATAGCAACGGCAGCAAGGCCGATTGCACCCATCAATCCAGCCCGCAGTCCCCTCGAACCACGGCGCGTCAACAGCCCACTATTTATCAAACTGGCCCCTCGAATTACTCGCCCTACGCAGGCAGCACCGCATGCCACCGCAATTGATTGCCCGCATTTCTACCTGATTGCACGAATCCCGGCAAGGGAAAGGGGTCGACCACGCGATATAACGTGGTTGCCGACGATCTCAACGTACTGAAGGAACACCGGCATAACGTTAGTGAGCTCGTTAGCATGCCCATGTCAGCGGTGTACTTTGTATAGCAATGTGGTATTTGAAGTTTGGTGTATATTATAACGAGAATTTCTATCGTCGGTGTTAATCTCGTGATGGATCAATCTGTTCACTATAGGGCTATCAATGGAAACCTACGTGTTTTTCGCTGTCGTGCTAGCAGCACTTTTCCATGCGACGTGGAATACGTTTGTAAAAGTTGACGGTGACCGACTGGTGTTCATGGCAGTTATGATGATGGGCAGTGGGGTAGTCGCTCTTGGCGCAACACTGTTCCTGCCAATACCAGCAACTGCGAGTTGGCCCTATCTGGCTCTCTCCTTGTTTTTTCACGACGGGTATGTTTTTTTCTTGCTAATGGCTTATCGCTACGGAGATTTAAGCCATGTTTATCCATTGGCACGTGGCTCTGCACCGCTGATCGTTGCTCTTGTTTCGGTGACATTGATTGGGGAAAAACTAACCAATCATGGTCTGCTTGCCATTTTTGTAATGACGGGCGGAATAATCAGCCTTTGCATTACCCGAGGGGCACAAAATTTAAGAAACCCGATGGCAGTTTTTTTTGCCCTTGGGACAGGTTTCTTCCTTGCTGGCTATACCCTCACTGATGGCGTGGGAGCACGGCTCGCGGGCAACGCCCACAGCTATGCAGCCTGGACACTTGGCTTGGAGGTTATTCCGGTTCTAATTTTTGTTCTCTGGCGACGGAAAACAAAATTTGTGCCCCAAGCTACCCGGATTTGGAAGTCGGCCTTGTTTTTAGGTTTAATGAGCCTTGCTGCCTATTGGACAATTATCTGGGCAATGACAATTGCACCTATTGCACTGGTAGCTGCACTGAGAGAAACAGGTATCATCTTTGCCCTTATTCTTGGCGTCTTCTTTTTAAAGGAACGGCTCAATCTGGCTCGATTGGCAGCGGTATTTACAACGCTGGTAGGAGTAACGATTTTAAAAATAGGTCGGCCTTAGAACTGGGAGATGCCAATCTCAACCCGGATGTCATCAGATATCACTCCTCCGCCAACTGATCCCGGATCGCCCGGATATCCTTCCAGGCCTCGCGTTTTAAGGCGGGCTGGCGCAGCAGGTAGGCCGGGTGGAAGATGGGCATGGTGGGGATTTCCCGGATATCATCTCCGGCGCCCACTTTGTAGCTGACCCAGCGGCCGCGCAGGCGGGTGATGCCTTCTTTGGTGTCGAGCAAGTTGCTGGCGCTGGTGCCGCCGACGAGGATCAGGACTTTGGGTTTGATCAGTTCAATATGACGGGCGATGAAGGGCAGGCAGCTCATGACTTCAGCAGGGCTGGGTTTGCGGTTGCCGGGTGGGCGCCAGGGCAGGATGTTGGAGATATAGATACTGTCGCGGTTAAGGCCTATGGCGGCCAGCATGCGGTCCAGCAACTGGCCGGAGACACCGACAAAGGGTTTGCCCTGACGGTCCTCGTCAGCACCAGGCGCTTCACCTACAAACATGATGTCGGCTTTCGGATTGCCGTCGCTGAACACAAGATTACTGGCCGTGTGCTTCAGGGCGCAGCCATCAAACTCCGCCATGGCGGCCCTTAATTCATCCAGATTTGTTGCGGCGCTGGCCAGGGCGCTGGCGCTGGCTTGGGCGGCCTTGGTAGATTCAAGACTGAGCGGGACTGTGGCAGATGCTGAGCCGCTGGCTTGCGGTGTCGATTGTGTGGGCGCTGTGACAGGGGTGGGGGCTGCCTGCTTCGCCACCAGTTCAAAAGCATTGACGGGTGTGTCGCCGACGGCTTCATCAGCGCCTGCTTCCACCTGCCACTTCAGGGCAGCTATGTCTTCTGCGATTGAGATCATCAGAGAAGAATATCATGCCTGTCGGGCTGAACGCCATCGTCGGTGCGATAAATTGGCAGATCATCCTTCAGATTTGACAGAATCCATTGTATTCCCCCGCGATTCCCTGTGATTCCCCTTGATTCCATTGACCAACAGCAGGCAGCAAGGCATAAAATTCAGGTACAAGGGCTCAGGCCCACAGCAGGAAATAAATTATTGTCAGGATTGGCCGCCGCCCTTCCTGAACAAGTCTGGAGAACAAGATGACTGAGCAAGTTGAACGCGAAAGCATGGAATTTGATGTAGTGATTGTTGGCGCTGGCCCTTCTGGCCTGGCTGCTGCGATCCGCTTGCGCCAAATTTGTGGAGAAACCGGTACAGACATATCCGTCTGTGTGGTGGAAAAGGGCTCGGAAGTCGGCGCCCACATCATGTCTGGCGCGATCATGGAACCACGTGCCATGAACGAGTTGTTCCCGGACTGGAAGGAACGCGGTGCGCCGCTCAATACGCCTGTCATTCAGGAAAAGATGTTGATCCTGACCGAAGCCAACGGCATTCGCGTGCCCAACTTCAGTTTCCCGAAACAATTTGACAATCACGGTAACTATATCGTCAGCCTGGGCAATGTTTGTCGCTGGCTGGGTGAGCAGGCCGAAGCCCTGGGCGTGGAAATCTTTCCGGGCTTTGCAGCTGCCGAGGTTCTTTATGATGACCAGGGCCGGGTCAAAGGCATCGCCACCGGTGACATGGGCATCGCTGAAGATGGCTCCCACAAAGGTGAATATGAGCCAGGTGTGGAACTGCATGCCAAATACACTTTGTTTGGCGAAGGTTGTCGTGGATCGCTGGGCAAAGACCTGATGGTTAAATATGACCTGCGCAAGAGTTCTGATCCGCAAAGCTATGGTATCGGCATCAAGGAATTGTGGGAAGTCAAACCGGAAAACCATCATCCCGGTCTGATCGAACATACCGCTGGATGGCCCCTGGACAGCAAGACCTATGGCGGCAGTTTCATTTATCACCTGGAAGACAATCAGGTTGCCGTCGGATTTGTCATCGGCCTGGATTATGAAAATCCACATCTGTCGCCTTTTGACGAACTGCAACGCCTGAAAACTCACCCGGTTGTGCGCGATACTTTTGAAGGTGGTCGTCGCATCGCCTATGGTGCTCGCGCCATTAACGAAGGCGGCATGCAATCCCTGCCTGAGTTGGTGTTCCCGGGCGGCATCTTTATTGGCTGTGAAGCTGGTTTTCTGAACGTGCCCAAGATCAAAGGCAGCCACACGGCTATGAAGTCAGGCATGCTGGCGGCAGAAGCTGTGCATGAAGCACTGACGAATGGTGATGAAGGCCAGGGTGTGCTCAGTTCATATGTTGAAAAATATGAAGATTCCTGGATCGCCAAGGAATTGTATCAGGCCCGCAACTTCCGCCACTATTTCCGCCATGGTTTGCTGGCCGGAACAATTCTGGGCGGTGTTGAGCTTAAGGTCTTCCGCGGTAACGTGCCCTGGACTCTGAAGAGCCATTCAGATCACGACAAATTGAAAAAGGCATCCGAGTGCAAAAAGATCGATTACCCCAAGCCGGATGGCGTGCTCACCTTTGACAAATTGTCGTCGGTCTTTATCTCCAATACCAATCACGCAGAAGATCAGCCAGTTCATCTCAAATTGAAGGATGCCAGCATCCCCATCGAGACAAACCTGGCTTTGTATGATGCGCCTGAGCAGCGCTATTGCCCGGCAGGGGTTTACGAAATCATGACGGATGACGATGGCGGCAACCCGCGCATGCAAATTAATTCACAAAATTGCGTGCATTGTAAAACCTGTGACATCAAGGATCCGACCCAGAATATTAACTGGACAGTGCCTGAAGGTGGCGGTGGTCCCAGCTACCCGAATATGTAAAGAATGCATAATAAGGCGAAGCTGGAATATCCCGGTTTGGCCGGGATTCTGGTTCGCCGGGGGCATTGACCGGCATGGGGCCTTGAGGCAACGTATCTGCTGGCGACCACAGTACCCGACTTAATAGGATAAAGCCCTGAAGTGATTCATACTTTGAGATTCTCCGACCAAAGAAAGTCTCAAAATATGCAGCAATTACTTGGCAAGGCCTTATCCACACCGTTAGGAGAGCACATCCCCCTTTG
>JABIFY010000020.1 GCA_018650465.1 Alphaproteobacteria bacterium | reverse complement strand
TGCAATACCGCAAACACGCCGCTTAATATTATTAACCAGATGAGCCAGATCCTCTCTTAGATCAGGCCGCAAGTTGTTCCAATTGCATGACGACAGACAAAGTGTAGGCATCAAACTTCAGCTTTTTTGGCGGGGTCAAGTGGAAGGCGAAACATCTGGACTATTTTTTTGGCAATGGCTGTTGGTGACGCGGCCCCCGGTCGATACCAGTTCACCACACCGTTCAGGGCACCCAAGATCGTCAGGCGCAGCAGGGTTCTGTTGGTGCGGGGCGGCAACGGTAGATCTTTTACCAGATCAACAAATATTTTTTCGTAGACATCGCGATGGCGGATCAGCCGTTCATCAAAATCCCCTGTGCCCTTCGGAACAATATTGGCGACAAGGGTATTGTAATCATCGCTGGACAACAAAGCTTCCAGGTGTCCAACAGATGCGGCTTCGAGTTTCATCCATGGATTATCTGATTTGGCCCCGGATTTGGTGATGGCCTTTTCAACAACAAAGATGATCTCGTCGACACCCTTTTCGTAGACTGCCTCGAAAAGGTCTTCTTTTGATTTGAAGAAATAGTACAGGGAACTGGGCTGAACACCAACTTCCTTTGCAATGTCGCGGATAGAGGTTCCATCAAATCCATGTTTGGAGAAAATCCGGGCAGCGACGTCCAGCATTTCACCACGGCGGTTCTCTGGCGCATTGGATTTTGCGCGTCCCAAACTCGTTTTTTTGGCAACCTGCAAGCCTGCCATTTCCCCACCGTCCCCGTAACTTTGTTTTCTTCACTACCGAACGGTCGCTCGTTAAGCTTTGAGAGTCAAGTACATGATCGTGACTCTTCTGGGTGCCAGTCTCCGTCATCGCATATCTGCCCTTCTCAATAATCATTTGATCGACTACGATTTCGAAAACCATCAAAATGGAATATTTCTGTGATCAAACTTACTTTTTGCCTGCGCCGCCTGCCCCACCTTTCTCTGGCTGAATTCCAGCTCTACTGGTGCGAGAAACACGGCCCCTTGATGGATAAACACAAAGCTGCACTTGGTTTTGTGCGCTATGCACAAGTCCATAGAATAGAAGATGAAATCGGTGACGCCCTGAGAGCCATTCGCGACGCCCCCGAACCATATGATGGTATTGTTGAAACATTTTGGAATAGTCGCGCAGACCTCGAACACGCCATGACGTCAAAAGAAGGGCGTGCCGCAGGTCGTGAGTTACTGGCTGACGAAAAAAACTTTATCGACCTTGCCCACTCTCCTATTTGGCTGGGTGAGGACAGGTACAGCGTCGACGGGTAACGCCTGAGATCAGACCTGAAGACTTTAACTTGCTCACACAGGATGTGACGTGATAGGTTTTCACTGAACGATCGTTCGTTACGTAACGATACATATTATGCTGACTGATCCGGAGAAATCATGAGCGAATACGACAAGGCGAAAGCTGATTGGCAGGCAGGTTATCTGGCTGGCATGGGCGATGAAAAAAAGCGCATGAATCGCTCCGGCATTGAAGTGAAGCCCTTGTACGGGCCAGAGGACTGGGACGCCGGTCAACAAATGCAGGACCTTGGTTTTCCGGGTCAGTCGCCGTCAACGCGAGGCATTCACGCCACCATGCACCGCGGCCGCCCGTGGAGCCCGCGTCTTGTTGTCGGGCTGGGCTTGCCGGAAGATTATAACAAACGCATGCATGCCCTGTATGATATGGGCCTGACCGGCCTTTATGTGGCGCCCTGCAATTCCCATATGCGGGGCTTCGATCCGGACGAAGTTGAGCCGGAGTTACTGGGCACCTGCGGCACGGTTATTGCCTCGGTGGAAGACATGCGGGTTTGCCTGGATGGCCTGCCCATCGACAAACATTCCGTCAGCCTGGGCTGCACAGCGCCCCACACCCTGTCGGCCTTTATGTTTGCGGTGGCCAAACAACGCGGCATCCCGTGGAGCCAGTTGACCGGCACCACCAACCAGTCAGATTACTTGTCGCACTTCACCGCCTTGCATATGTTCTTTCGCATTGCCCTGTCCGGACAACGGCGTTTGATGCTGGATCACATTGAATGGATGAACCGGCAAGCCCCGCGCTGGAATTGCCTTTCGGTGGTGGGCCAGCATATGCAGCAGGCCGGAGCCACACCCGCAGAAGCTATGGGCCTGACCCTGAGCAGTGCCATTCAGTTTGCCAATGATCTGGTTGAGCGCGGCCATGATCCCGATACTTTCCTGCCGCGTTTCAGTTACTTTTTCGATATCTCCATTTCGTTTTTTGAGGAAATTGCAAAATTCCGGGCCGGACGACGCGTCTGGGATCGCATTACATCCGAGAGATTTGGGGCCCAGGATGAGCGCTCCCGGCGCTTTCGCTTTCACGCCCAGACCTCAGGTGTTGATCTTACCCGCCAGCAACCCCTGAACAATATTGCCCGCGTCGCCATCCAAGCCATGTCCGGTATTTTTGGTGGCTTGCAGTCACTGCATACCGACAGCTATGACGAAGCCCTGGGCAGCCCCACATCTGCGGCAGCCCAAATCGCCGTCGCCACCCAGCACATTCTGCGCGACGAAGCCCATCTGGATGACGTCATCGATCCTTTAGGCGGGTCTTGGTATGTGGAAAGCCTGACCAACGATATGGAAGCCAGGATAGAAGCTGTCATCAAAAAAATTGATGATGCTGGCGGCATGTATCGGGCGTCTGAAAGCGGTGTTGTGCAGACCATGCTAGGGGATTCAGCCCTGGACTGGCAAAACAAGATGGAGAGCGGTGAACAAATTTCCGTGGGCGTAAATGCCCACCAGCTGGAAGACAACCCCGCTGACCGTCCACCGCCTCAGGAGCGCCTGGACAAAAAACGGGTCGAGGATTATCTGAAGAATTTTGCCACCTGGAAGCAGGATCGTGATCAGGGCGCTGTGCAAAAGGCGATTGATGATCTCGCCCGCGCCTGCAACAGCGAAGATGAAAATGTCTACGACCGTGTCGTAAACGCAGCCATGGCCAATGTCACCCATGGTGAAATCTGTGGCACCGTTCGCCGTGAGCTAGGTGATGGCGAACCTCTGATTGTTCCCTAGGCCTTATTATACGCCAAACCGGGTAATCATGAGTCTTCGCCCAACCAATTGCCGCACAGCCCAAAGCCATGCTATGGTCGCCGCCGCTGTCGCGCGGAAACCGGTGTCAAGTTTTCCTGTTCAGGAAGGCTTCAGTCCGGCGCTGCCCCCGCAACTGTAAATGGCGACGTGCCTGGTTCATCAAAGGCACTGATCCAAAGCCAGAAAATGCGCACGGCCGGTAATTAACCGTTCTTCGGAGGGAAGACGCCAGGACATGGCAAAACTAATGCGTCCAGGCGAGGTCACTTTGATAACAGGCGGCGCCCGTTCCGGGAAAAGCCGACTGGCCGAAGCGATCATCGCACATGAGAACCAGGCTGCGATCTATGTCGCCACGGCAGAGGTGCGTGATGACGAGATGGCCACACGTGTGACCGAACATCAGGACCGCCGCGGCCCGAACTGGCAAACTGAAGAAATTCCCTTTGAATTAGTCACTGGCCTGACCGTGCTTTCAAAGTCGGGCACGCCCATATTGGTCGACTGCCTGACCCTGTGGCTGACGAACATTTTGTTGGCGGAACGAGATATCGAATTTGAAATCAAGGCTTTGGCGGATTACCTCAAGGAAAGCCGCACAGCCGTGGTGCTGGTTTCCAATGAAACGGGTTTGGGTATTGTGCCCGACAACGCCTTGGCCCGCCGCTTTCGCGATCATGCCGGTATCATGAACCAACGCATTGCCGAAGTGGCGGATAACGTCCTGTTCGTCGCCGCCGGCCTGCCCCTTGTCCTCAAGGGCCGCAATCCTGCACCTTTAAATAATGAGTATTTAAACAAATGACCAACCTGCAACGCATTCCCGCTACCGTCATCACCGGTTTTCTGGGGGCTGGAAAAACGTCCATGATCCGGCATTTACTGGAAACCGCAAACGGCAAACGCCTGGCGCTGATCATCAACGAATTTGGCGATGTCGGCGTGGACGGCAATATCCTTAAGGCCTGTGGTGCAGAGAACTGTTCGGAAGAAGATATTGTTGAACTGGCCAACGGTTGCATCTGCTGCACGGTGGCCGATGATTTTGTGCCCACCATGGAAGCCCTGCTGGATCGCCCGGACGGTATCGACCACATCATTATCGAAACCTCCGGTCTGGCATTACCAAAACCCCTGCTCAAGGCCTTTAACTGGCCTGCCATACGCACCCGCATCACAGTCGATGGTGTCGTCACAGTTGTTGATGGTCCTGCTTTTGCGGATGGTCTATTTGCAGAAAACCCGGAAGCAATTGAGGCCCAACGCCAGGCCGACGACGACCTGGATCATGACAGCCCCCTGGCCGAACTGTTTGAAGACCAGTTGGCCTGCGCGGATCTGGTGGTCATGAACAAATCTGATTTGCTGGCTGCTGAAGATGTGCCACAGATCACCCAGGATTTGAAAGACAGCTTGGGCAAATCCGTGAAAGTCATTACGACGCAACACGGAGCCATCGATGCCACAACCTTGCTGGGCCTGGAAGCTGCCGTTGAGGACGACCTGGAGAACAGGCATTCGCACCACGATGAAGAAGATGATCACGAGCATGACGATTTCGAAAGCTTCGTTGTTTCCTTTGATACTGTCACCAGCCCGGAAATTTTTGTGGAAAAATTGCGTGGCGTGCTGACCGAACATGATGTGCTGCGCATGAAAGGCTTCATTGACGTTGAAGGTAAAGACATGCGGTTGCTGGTCCAGGGTGTGGGTGATCGTTTCCAGCACTATTATGATCGCGACTGGGCCGCGGACGAGGATCGCAAAAGCCAGCTGGTGGTTATCGGCTTGCATGGCCTGGACGAAGCGGCCATTCGCGAATTGATTCTGAACTAAGGCAATCCTGTGCATCTTCTCGCAGCCAAACCTGGCGGTATTTCTGATGGTGCAGAGGCCGTCGATCTGGGCCAAAGCCCGGGTGACATTGTTGTGCTGTCCGCTGCCGACACAGATTTACTGATGTTGTCAGCAGCACAAGCCCGACAATCGGGTGGTGCGGCACCTAGTCTGCGGTTGGCCAATTTTATGAACCTGACACACAACATGTCGGTCGACTTGTATGTGGATGACATAATATGCAAAGCCCGATTTGTGGTTTTGAGGCTTCTAGGCGGCGCGAATTATTGGCCTTATGGCGTCGAACAGATCGTAGAAAGCTGCCGGGCGAAGGATATCGCCCTGGCCATTTTGCCCGGCGATGATCAGCCAGATGTAGAACTTACCGGCCTGTCGACCTTGCCCGCGGATATCTGCCACCGCCTGTGGCAATATTTTGTGCAAGGTGGGCCGGATAATGCTGACAACCTGCTGGCCTATGCCGCGGACCAGTTGGGCCATGACACAGCCTGGCGGGAACCCGCCCCTTTGTTGCGGGCTGGAATTTATTGGCCGCAAGAAGGTGCCATTGGTCTTGCGGATGTTCAAAAGCACTGGTTGCAAGACGCGCCCATCGTAGCGATCACTTTCTATCGCGCCTTGTTCCAGGCCGGTAATCTTGATCCTGTCGACGATCTGATAATTGGCCTGCAAAAGCGTGGGATTAATCCCTTACCGGTTTTTGTTGCCAGCCTGAAAGAACCTGTTTCTGCCGATACAGTGAACGCCTTGTTCGCCGAAGCACTTCCAGGTGCCATTATTAATGCTACTGGTTTTGCCGTTTCCAAACCCAATGCAGAACGATCAGATTCACCGCTGGAGCGTCCTGATGTACCGGTTTTTCAGGTCATCTTTGCCGGTGGCAATGAAGAGGACTGGCGCGAAAACCTGAATGGCTTGAGTGCCCGTGACATCGCCATGAATGTGGCCCTGCCAGAAGTGGATGGGCGCATCATTACCCGCGCGATTTCCTTCAAGGCTGAAGCCCTCTTTGATGAACAAACCCAGCTTCCGGTTATTGCCTATAAATCGGTGCCGGATCGCATTGAGTTTGTCTGTGATCTGGCCGCCAACTGGCTGCGCCTGGCGGGAACGGATGCGGCCGACCGCCGTCTGGCCCTGATCTTTGCCAATTACCCCAACAAGGATGGTCGCTTAGGGAATGGAGTGGGTCTTGATTCCCCCGCCAGTGCCTTAACTTTTTTATCAGCCTTGGCCGATGCCGGTTACAGCGTTGGTGATTTACCTGACAATGGTGATGCCCTGATCCACAAGCTGGCCGCTGGTCCCACCAATGACCTGAGCGACCGGGCAAGCCGCGAGGGCGGCATCAAATTTCCTGTGGCGGATTACAAAACATTCTTTGATACATTGCCAAAATCATTGCAGGACCAGGTCGTCGACCGTTGGGGACCGCCGTCCGATGATGCTTTTGTTGTCGATCAAAACTTCGTCTTGTCAGCTTTTGAACAGGGCAATGTCATTGTCGGCCTGCAACCTGCTCGTGGATATAATATCGACCCCAAATCGACCTATCATGATCCAGACCTGGTGCCGCCACATGGGTATCTGGCTTTCTATGCCTGGCTGCGCACAACGTTTGATGCCCAGGCTGTCATTCATATGGGCAAGCATGGCAATCTGGAATGGTTGCCGGGCAAATCCATCGCCTTGTCCGACACTTGTTTCCCGGAAGCGGTCTTTGGTCCCCTGCCGCATCTCTATCCCTTTATCGTCAATGACCCCGGCGAAGGCACGCAGGCCAAACGCCGGGCCCAGGCCGTTATCGTTGACCATTTGACACCTCCGCTGACGCGAGCTGAAAGTTACGGGCCGTTGGCGGAACTGGAATTGCTGGTCGACGAATATTATGAAGCCGCCGGTGTTGACCCGCGTCGACTTAAACTGTTACAGCAACAAATTCTTGATCTGACCCGTGACATCGGTCTGGACAAAGATGTGGGCATTGAAAGCGCAGATGCTGAAGATGTGGCCCTGGCCAAGCTGGACAACTACCTGTGTGACCTGAAGGAAATGCAGATCAGGGATGGTTTGCATATTCTGGGCGAAACACCATCTGGCCGTTTGCGACGTGATTTGCTGGTTGCCTTGGCGCGCCTGCCCAGAACGCCGGGCCATGGCGAGGAGGCTGATCAGCCACAAAACAATTCCCTGATCCGGGCCTTGGCGAATGATTTTGGTTTGATGGTGGACGGCTTTGATCCGCTGGATTGCCAATTAGGCGATAAATGGTTGGGAGCCAAACCGGAAGCCTTGCATAACGTACTGCCAGATGTTTCCTGGCGCAGCAACGGTGACACCGTAGAACGCCTGGAAGAACTGGCCGCCGGCTTGGTCGAAGGCAATAAAGCCGCACCTGAGTGGCTGCAAACCCAGGCTGTTCTGATCGCAATCGACGAAGAAATTGCCCCTGCCGTAGATGCCTGTGGTGGCGCAGAAATCACGGCTTTGCTGGATGGCCTGGACGGCAAGTTTATCGAGCCAGGTCCCTCCGGCGCACCAACACGGGGACGCCTGGATGTTCTCCCGACGGGTCGTAATTTTTATTCCGTCGACAGCCGCACTATTCCCACCCCTGCCGCCTGGCAGCTGGGCTGGAAGTCGGCCAATCTTCTATTGGACGAATACCGCCAGAGTCACGGTGCCTGGCCGAAACACATGGCCGTCAGCGCCTGGGGCACGGCCAACATGCGCACAGGTGGTGATGACATCGCCCAGGCCATGGCCTTGATGGGCGTGCAACCAAAATGGGAGCCAGCCTCCCGTCGGGTGACAGGGTTCGATATTTTGCCGCTGGATATGCTGGACCGCCCGCGGGTGGATATTACATTGCGCATATCCGGGTTTTTCCGCGATGCGTTTCCCACCCAAATTGATTTGTTTGACAGTGCTGCCCGTGCCGTCGCAAAACTGGATGAAAGTGACAAGGATAACCCGCTGGCAGCCCGAGTGCGAAAAGATGCTGAACGACTGCGACAATCCGGGACATCAAAAGAAGAAGCTGAACACCTGGCGGCGGCGCGTGTTTTTGGCTCCATGCCGGGCGCTTATGGGGCCGGACTGCAAGCCTTGATCGATGAAAAAGGTTGGGAAGATGAAAGCGATTTTGCCCGCGCTTACCTTGCCTGGGGCGGCTATGCCTATGGCGGCAAACAAGGTGGCAAACCGGCCCATGGCCAGTTCCAGTCTTTGTTATCGACCACCCAAGCCATCGTGCAAAACCAGGACAACCGTGAACACGACATATTGGACTCAGATGATTATTATCAATTCGAAGGCGGCATGACGGCAGCCGTGCGCCATTATTCCGGTGAACAACCCGCCATATACCATAACGACCACAGCCGCCCCTTCGCCCCCAAGATCCGTACCCTGGAAGACGAGATCGGGCGCGTGGTCCGGGCCCGCGTCGTTAACCCGAAATGGATCGCCGGGGTGATGCGGCATGGCTATAAGGGTGCCTTCGAAATGGCCGCAACCGTCGATTATCTGTTTGCCTTTGCGGCCACGGCGCAAGTGGTATCAGATCATCATTTTGATGCGGTCTATGATGCCTATTTGCATGACCCCAAGGTTCTGGAGTTTTTGCGCGAAAACAATCCTTCGGCTCTGAAGGAAATGGCAGAACGCTTACAGGAAGCCATGGACCGGGGCATGTGGCAAGCCAGATCAAATTCAGCTGCAAGTGAGCTGCGCGGCCTTATTAATAATCAGACATCAAAGGAAGAAACAGCATGAGCGACCAGGACAATTCAGGAGAAGACGATTTTGCCCGCGCCAATGAAAAGGCCGCCAACAAAAAACGGGCACGTGAAAAAATACTCGCCACCAAGACTATCGAAAAAGGTTTGCTGATCGTCCATACCGGCAAGGGTAAGGGCAAATCGACAGCGGCCTTTGGCCTGGTTGTCCGCGCCATGGGCAACGGCATGCGCGTTGGCGTTGTGCAGTTTGTCAAAGGCAAATGGGAAACGGGCGAACGCACCATCCTGGAACATTTCCCCGATCAAATCGAAATCCACGCCATGGGCGAAGGCTTTAGCTGGGACACGCAAGATCGCGGTCGCGATATTGCCGCGGCTGAAAAAGCCTGGGCCAAATGCAAGGAAATGATCGAAGCCTCACGCGGCCCTGATCCTGCTTTTAATGTCATTTTGATGGACGAGTTGAACATCGTTTTGCGTTACGAAAATCTACCGCTGGATGACATTATCGAAACTCTGACGAATAAACCGGAAGACTTGCACATCATTGTGACCGGCCGCAACGCCAAGGAAGAACTGATTGATGTTGCCGATCTGGTGACCGAAATGACCCAGATCAAACATCCGTTCCGGTCCGGCGTAAAAGCCCAAAAAGGAATTGAATTCTAGGGTGCCCTCATGGTGAAAGCGTTGATGTTTCAAGGGACAGGATCGGACGTGGGCAAGTCGCTCATGGTTGCGGGTCTGTCGCGCGCTTTTGCCAATCGCGGCCTGAAGGTCAAGCCCTTCAAACCACAGAACATGTCCAACAATGCGGCCGTCACATCGGATGGCGGCGAGATCGGGCGAGCCCAACACCTTCAGGCCCTGGCTGCTCGCACCCCCGCCACCGTGCACATGAACCCGGTGTTGTTGAAACCGCAAACAGATATTGGGGCGCAAGTGATTGTGCGCGGCAAGGTGCGCGGTGCCGCCAGTGCCCGTGAATACCAGCACCTGAAAGCCGGGCTACTGGACGAGGTTCTGGAGAGTTACCAGCTGAATGCAGGTGGTGCGGACCTGGTGTTGATCGAAGGTGCAGGTAGCCCGGCCGAGATTAATTTGCCCGGCAAAGACATCGCCAACATGGGTTTTGCCGCTGCCGCCAATGTGCCGGTAATTTTAATTGCGGATATTGATCGTGGTGGTGTCATTGCGTCGGTCGTCGGCACCCATGCGGTTATCAGCGCAGACGCACAGTCCCGCGTGAAAGGCTATGTAATCAACAAGTTTCGCGGCGATGTCAGTTTGTTCGATGGCGGCCTCACAGAAATCAGCCAGCGCACGGGTTGGTCAAACCTGGGTATCGCACCCTGGTTCAACAAGGCAGCGCACCTGCCCGCAGAAGACGCCGTGGCCCTCGACAAAAAATCGAAAGAAGGCAACGGCGCGATCCGTATTGCCGTGCCCAAATTATCCCGCATTGCCAATTTTGATGATCTTGATCCCTTGAAGACAGAGCCCGATGTCGAGGTTTTGATGATCAGTCCGGGCACCGCCATACCTGGTGACGTCGATTTGATCCTGATCCCCGGCAGTAAAGCAACTATTGCCGACCTGGCCTTCCTGCGTGATCAGGGCTGGGACATTGATATATTGGCCCACCACCGACGCGGCGGTCGGGTGCTGGGGATTTGCGGCGGCTATCAGATGCTGGGCAAATCTGTGACAGACCCACAGGGTATTGAAGGCAAGAAAAAAGAAGCCGTAGGCCTCGGCCTGTTGGATATCACAACTGACCTCACGCCGGAAAAAAACCTGGGTGAAATCGAGGCAACGCATGTAGCCAGCGGGACGGCCTTACGCGGGTATGAGATTCATTTGGGAGAAACAGCCGGCCCGGACTGTGCGCGACCGTTTCTCACTATTGAAGACAACCTGGATGGTGCCCGCAGCATCGATGGCAAGGTTGAAGGTTGTTATCTACACGGCCTGATGCGGTCCGATGATTTTCGACATGCTTATCTGGATAGTTTGCGATCACGGGTCGATAGCGGTGTCAGTTATGATGCCCTGGTCGACAAAACGCTGGATGATCTGGCAGCCCATCTGGAAACACATCTCGATCTTGATCGCATGTTGGAGATTGCTGATGGCGCCTAAATCAAACCAGCAATATGGCGGCCAGGCCAACACCGATCAAAAGGCAGGCGGCGCGATACACGCCAATGCCACGCGAGATATCATGTGCCGTGGCATCGTTACGACCACCCCCCATCCAGGCACCTGCAATAATTTCGCTGCCGTAAGTTCGCGGTCCCGCCAAAGCGAGGCCCAGGGCACCGGCCAGGGCGGCCTCAGGCCAACCTGCATTGGGCGAGGTATGTTTGCCTGCATCGCGACGGATAGAACGCCAGGCGTTGAAGGCACTCGCCCCTTTCACGAACACAGCCGCCAGACATATCAGCATTCCGGTAATGCGCGACGCAGGCCAGTTCACCGCATCATCAAGACGGGCGGCAACGCGGCCAAAATAAAGATAGCGGTCATTTCGATGACCGATCATGCTATCCATGGTGTTGATCGCCTTGTAACAGACAAGGCCTGGCAGCCCGGCCAGCAAAAACCAGAACAAGGGTGCGACCACACCGTCAGAGAAATTCTCGGCCAACGATTCAAGCGCCGCACGAGAAACACCGGCTTCATCCAGTTGGGCCGGGTCTCGCCCGACGATCTGACTGACAGCGTGTCGGCCTTCAACAAGGCTTTGCCCAAGGCCTTTGGCGACAGCGGCGACGTGGTCTTGCAAATCCCTGGCAGCAATAAACAGAAATCCAACAAAGCCGATAACGATCCAACCAAGGCTTTTGCCCGCCATCAGCCAGACAGCCGTGGCACTCAGGGCAAAACAAATGCCAATGGTGATCGCCACAAGGACGAGGCCAGCTATGATTTGTCGATCGGGACTATGTCCGGCATCCCGCAAGCGGGCTTCCAGCGCCGATATCAGGCCCCCGATCAGAACAACAGGATGGCTTATTCGGGCATAAAGCCATTTGGGATCACCGATGATCCAGTCCAGAACATAAGCCAGCAACACGGCCTGAACGGTAATAATCCAGCCATCCGGGGCCAAAATATGAAAAACAGGTTCTAACATGCACACCACTGTGTTATGCCGCTTGACGCTGCGCGGTTTGCAGCTTTGCCGCATTCCTGAGCCATACGCAAGAGCAGATTTAAAAGGTGTCGGGTGGACACCATTGAAGCATTGGAAATGACGATGGGTGAGACGGACAAAAAAATAGGCATTATGGTTTGCGGTCACGGCAGCCGCGATGAGGATGCGGTGACGGAATTCCAGAGCGTCGCCAACGGGATCCGGGATCGTCTGCCGCAATATGATGTGGACAGTGGCTTCCTTGAATTTGCCACACCGATCATTCGCGACCGCATGGAAGCCCTGCGCGACCGGGGCAACGAGCGCATTATCGCGGTGCCGGGCATGCTGTTTGCCGCCGGTCACGTCAAAAACGATTTACCGTCCGTACTGAACACCTTTGGTGCGCAAAACCCCGACCTTGAAATCACCTATGGCCGCGATCTGGGTATGGACATGAAGTTGATCCGCGCTGCGGGCGATCGTGTTAAAGAAGCCATGGATGCAGCGGGCGATGATGTCAGCGCCGCCGAAACCCTGTTGGTCGTTGTCGGGCGCGGGGCCAGTGACCCTGACGCCAATTCAAACATCGCAAAGGTTTGTCGTTTTCTGTGGGAAGGTCTGGGGTTTGGCTGGGCCCAGGTGGCTTATTCCGGTGTGACGTTCCCGCTGGTGGAACCGGCGCTGGAACATGTGGCCAAGCTTGATTACAAGCGCGTCATTGTTTTTCCCTACTTCTTGTTTACCGGCATCCTGGTGCGCCGCATCTATCACTATGTAGATGAGGTCGCGACCCGCCATCCCGACATTGAATTCATTAAGGCACCTTATCTGAATGACCACCCCCTGGTGCTGGATGCTTTTGCTGACCGGGTCCAGGAAGCCATCGACGGCGCCAACAACATGAACTGCCAGATGTGTAAATATCGTGAGCAGGTCCTGGGCTTTGAGGCCGAAGTAGGCTTGAAGCAGGAAAGCCATCACCATCATGTAGAAGGCATCGGCACTGGCAAGATTTCAGACGAGGACTTTGACCCAACCGCCCATGTGCATCATACCCATGATCACAAGGATGATCACGGTGATGACCACAGTCACAGCCATGAGCATGTTGAGGATGAAGGTGCCGAAGGCAGTCACGGCCATGATCATGCAGACGGCGACGATCACCATCATCACCCCTACCCCCACGCCGATCACCCGCTGGGACCCAAAAGCATGCTAAAGAAATAAAGTTTAATGATTGCCCCCGGCGCATACGATTACATCACGGACCCTCAGGCGATTTACGACAAATCCTTCGCCACGGTCCGGGCTGAAGCAGATTTTTCCGGTTTGCCGGAAGACCTGCATGATGTGGCGGTGCGCCTGATCCATGCTTGTGGCATGACGGATATTCCGACGGATATGGCTTGGGGCGGTAACGTGGTTGGGGCGGGTCGCGATGCCTTACAAAATGGCGCGGCGATCTTGGTGGATACCATGATGGTGCGTCACGGCATTATTGATCGTGCTTTGCCCGCCAGCAACAAAATCATCTGTACCTTGAATGATGACGGGGTCTCTGATCTGGCAAAATCCCGCAACGACACGCGGTCCGCTGTGGCCGTGGAAAATTGGCGCGACCATCTGGCGGGTGCCGTGGTTTGTATCGGCAATGCCCCGACGGCTCTGTTTCGCTTGCTGGAGATGTTGGCCGACGGGGCTGATAAGCCTGCTGTCATTCTGGGCTTTCCGGTTGGCTTTGTGGGTGCTGCGGAATCCAAGGAGGCCCTGATTGATGCTGATATGGATATCCCCTGGCTGACCTTGCGCGGACGCCGTGGCGGCAGTGCCATTGCCTCAGCTGCCGTCAACGCCTTATGCAAAGGTGCCACATGACGACGCCCTGGCTTTTTATTGTTGGTGTTGGTGAAGATGGCCTCGCAGGCCTCAGTGCCTCGGCACGATCGGCCTTTGATACGTCCGAGGTAATTATCGGTGGCAAGCGCCATCTCGCCATGTTGGGCAAGGACAAACGCCCACAAGTATTGTGGGACAGCCCTCTTGGCAAAACACTGTCTAAAATCAAGAGGTTAAAGGGAAAGAGAACCTGCGTGCTGGCCACCGGCGACCCCATGACCTTTGGTGTGGGCGTCACCCTGATCAAGAAATTTGGTCCTGAGCAATGTGCCGTCTATCCGCATCAGTCTGCATTCTCTTTAGCTGCTGCGCGTCTCGGCTGGTCATTGGCAGACGTGAATACCCTGACCTTGCATGGACGGCCCCTGTCAAATCTAAACCGGCATTTGCGCCCCAATACCCGACTGCTGGCCCTGGCGAATGACGGGCATACGGCCAATCAGGTGAGCAAGATGCTGACGGAAGCCGGTTACGGCGAAAGCCAGATTACGGTATTCGAGCATATGGGCGGGCCAAAAGAAAAACGTCATGAAGGCATCGCCAAAACCTGGAAGCGGAAGAGCAAAGACCTGAACACCATCGCCATATCTTGCGTAGCTGACCCGTCTGAGCCGCGTCGTGCGAAGCTGGCAGGCTTGCCGGATGATCTTTACCAACATGATGGCCAGTTGACCAAACAAGAGGTTCGCGCTGTGACACTGGCGGCGCTCAGTCCTGCACCAAACGACATTTTATGGGACGTCGGTGCCGGGGCCGGGTCCGTCGCCATTGAATTCCTGCGCGCTGAGCGCACAGCCAAAGCCATCGCCATTGAGCACAACGCCAAGCGAATCAAGAACATCAAAGCCAATGCGCAAAATCTTGGCGTAGAGCATTTGAAAATTATCCAGGGCCGTGCGCCCCAGACCCTGATGGATCTTGAGAAACCTACTGTTATTTTTATCGGCGGCGGCGTCGGCAATGCAAAAGTTCTGCAAACCTGTTGGCGAGTGTTAAAGCCCGGCGGCCGGCTTGTGGCCAATTCAGTCAGTATTGAAGGAGAGACCCGGTTGTTTGATATGATGCGCCGCTATGGTGGCACAATGACCCAGGTTGCCATCTCGCACCTGGATCACATAGGCGACTTACACGCCTGGCGCGCCATGCGTCCCGTCATTCAGTACCGGGTGACAAAAACATGAGTGGTATTCTATATGGCGTGGGCGTCGGTCCGGGTGATCCCGATCTGATTACCCTGAAAGCCCTGAAAATTTTGCAGTCCGTGCCGGTGATCGCTTATCCAGCCCCTGAGGTCGGCGACAGCATGGCCCGTCAGATCGCGGATCAACATATCCCCGATGGCTGCCGCGAAATCATTATCCGCATGCCCCTGGATCCGAAACGCTTTCCCGACCGCAGCGCCTATGATGAAGCCGCAGTTGAGATATCCGGCCTGCTATCAAGCGGCCAGGATGTCGCGGTGTTGTGTGAAGGCGATCCGTTTTTCTACGGCAGTTTCATGTATCTGTTTAACCGCCTGGCAGAAAACTTCAAAGTCGAAGTCATCCCCGGTATTTCATCTTTGATGGCCTGCGCCGCCGTCAGCGCCACACCGCTGGTTGCCCGCAACGAAGCCTTGAGCGTGCTGCCGGCCCCCATGCCGGAAGAAGACTTGCGGGCCAGACTTTCACGGGCCGATGCCGCCGCCATCATCAAACTGGGTCGCCACACACCCAAGGTTTACGCCATCCTGGAGGAACTCGGGCTTTTGGAACACGCGCAATATGTTGAGCACGCCACCATGACCGACCAGAAAATCCAACGCCTGAGCGATGTTGATCCAAAAGATGTGCCCTATTTCGCCATGATACTTGTGCGTAAGGGGAGTGTAGGCCTGTGAGTAGCGAAGTGAATTATTTGGTGTTGAGTGAAACGGGTCTGGCTAATGCCCGCCGTCTGCAAGCCAAACTGGGTGGCGTCATTCATGGTTTTGCCAAAAACATCCAGGCTGATGACGTCACACCTTTTGGCGATGTGCGTGCAACTTTGCAAGACTTGTTTGCTTCCGGCAATTCTTTGGTCGCCTTTTGCGCTGCCGGCATCGTGATCCGTCATTTGGGATCAGTTTTGGGTGACAAATACAGCGACGCACCCGTGCTGGCCGTGGCCGAAGATGGCTCGGCCGTTGTGCCTTTGCTGGGCGGTCATCATGGCGGCAATGATCTGGCCCGTGCTATTGGTGACATTTTCAACACGCCCGCCGCCATCACCACCGCATCCGATATTTTGTTTAACGTCGCCCTGGATGAACCACCTGCGGGCTGGAGCCTGGGCAATCCCGAACATCTGAAGGCCTTTGTTATCGCCTTGCGTGACGGTGCACAAATCCAGATGACAGGTGAGGCAGACTGGATCAGTTCTGGCAATTTGCCCATCAAAGCTGACGGCACACTGAAGATATCCATTGTGGACAATCCCACCACGGGCGATGCCAGCCATCTTGTTTATTACCGCCAAACGCTGGCGCTGGGCGTTGGTTGTGAACGCGGGACCGATGCGGAAGAAGTAATTCAATTAATCACGGAAACCCTGGCTGACAACAATCTGTCGCCTTCAACAGTTGCCGGATTATTTTCCATTGACCTGAAAACAGACGAAGCTGCCTTGCATGAGGCCGCACAACATTTTGGCATCCCGGCACGGTTTTTCGATCTGGCCAGTTTGCAGGCCCAGGAGGACCGCCTGGCCAATCCTTCCGACATCGTCAAAGCCGAGGTTGGTGTGGCAGGCGTCGCCGAAGCATCCGCCTTGACGGCTGCCGACAACCTGGTCGTGGAAAAATGCAAGGGTCAGCGGGCAACCTGTGCCATCGGCAAAAGCGACGCCATCATCGACGCCAGCACCCTTGGCACCGCACGCGGTCATCTTGCCGTTGTTGGCATCGGGCCAGGCCGGGCGGACTGGCGCACGGGGGCTGCCACCAATGCCTTGCGCCAAGCTGACAAGATCGTTGGTTACAAATTGTACCTCGACCTGATCGCCGACGTCATCGTCGACAAAGACTGTCATGTCTACGGCCTTGGCGAAGAAGAAGACCGGGTACGGGCCGCCATTGAACTGGCAGCCCAAGGTCACAATGTAGCCTTGGTATCATCCGGTGATGCCGGAGTGTATGCCATGGCAGCCCTGGCTCATGAATTACTGGATCGCGATGGCAGGCCCGTGGAATGGGATCGCATTTCCATCGAACTGTTGCCGGGCATTTCGGCCATGCAAGCTGCTGCCTTAAAAGTTGGTGCACCCCTTGGCCATGATTTTTGCACCATCTCTCTATCTGATTTGCTGACCCCGCGCGAAGTTATTTTGCAAAGGGTTGAGGCTGCAGCCTCAGGTGATTTTGTAATATCTTTTTATAATCCGGTGAGTAAAACCCGGCGTGACCTGCTAGCCATTTCGCGGGATATTCTGCTGCGCTACCGCCCGGAAAATACGCCCGTCGTCTTGGCCCGGAACCTGGGTCGCCCGACGGAAACGATCAGAATTCTGCCCCTGAAAGACCTGCAAGTTGACGATGTCGATATGTTGACGCTGGTCATGGTGGGTTCCAGCGAAACTCGGGCCCGGACCAGAGGCGATGGCACCTGGTCGGTCTATACACCACGCGGCTATGCCGCCAAACACAATCCAAAGCCAAAGGAAATACAGGCATGACGGTTCATTTCATTGGTGCAGGCCCAGGTGCCCCCGACCTTATTACCTTGCGCGGGCGCGACCTGATTGCGGCCTGTCCTGTCTGCTTGTATGCCGGGTCACTGGTGCCGGAAGAAATCGTCGCCTTTGCCCCGTCCGATGCCCGTGTCATCGACACCGCCCCGCTGAACCTGGATGAGATCATGGCGGAAATCGAGACTGCTCACAAACAAGGCCAGGACGTGGCCCGTGTACATTCAGGTGATCCATCCCTGTACGGTGCCATTGGCGAACAAATTCGCCGCTTGAAGACCCTGGGCATTGAATACACCATCACTCCTGGTGTGCCTGCCTTTGCGGCTTGTGCCGCCGCCTTGGGTCTTGAACTGACTTTGCCCGATGTCAGCCAGACCGTGGTTCTAACTCGCACCGCCATGAAAAGTTCGGCCATGCCCGCAGGTGAAGAACTGGAAAACCTGGGTCGCAGTGGAGCCACACTGGCCGTGCATTTATCCGTGCGAAACCTGAAAAAGGTCTGCACCGATCTTATCCCGCATTATGGCGAGGATTGCCCGGTTGCCGTTATCTTCCGCGCCAGTTGGCCCGACGAAGTTATTATTCGTGGCAATCTGACCGATATTCGAGACAAAGTGCGGGCCGCCAAACTGACACGCACTGCCCTGGTGTTGGTCGGTCGTGTACTGGACGTTAACGACTTCACTGACAGTCGTTTATACGCCCCTGACCACAAACACGTTTTGCGACACGGTCACTGATCGAGGATAGCTTTCAGCCAGGTAGTAACCTCAACAGGTCTTGAAACTGTCTCAATGCCAGAAGGTGCAGGACGGTCGATCATGATCACCGGGATTTTCAGCGCCTGTGCCGCTTCGATTTTGGCGTATGTCGCCGCACTGCCTGCATTCTTCGATATGATGGCCTCGATGCCCAGATCTTGTATCAGTTTTCGTTCGTCGGACACATTAAAGGGTCCATGATCGTGAATATATTGGCCCCTTTTTAATACAGGCAAGTCATCATCCGTTGGCACGATCCTGATCAACCAATGACAGCGTTCATCCTGGGCATATTCTTCAATTGCCTGCCGTCCCGTCGTGACCAATACCTTGCCAGAGACCCCGATGACGGCTTCTTTTGCCGCAAAAATATTGCCGACATGTATCCAGTTGTCTTTCTCTGTTTCCTGCCAGGCTGGCTCTTCCAGGCGCAACAAGGGCAGGTGTGCATCATGGCAAGCCTGTTGGGCATTCCTTGTGATCTCTTCTGCAAAGGCGTGAGTTGCGTCGATAACCGCTGCAATTTTTTCTGCAACCAGGTATTCCTTCATTGCCTTAAAGCCACCAAATCCGCCAATGCGAATTTCTGCGTCCGGCAGAGACCTGGGTGTTGTGCGTCCTGCGAGTGAATAGACAATATCAATATCAGGTGACTGGATTTCGGCGACACACTTTTTCGCCAGCGACGTGCCGCCAAGGATGAGGATTTTAAGATTAACCATCGGCACGCCCCACCAGATTGCCCTGCCGGTCAAACACCAGCACTTCCAGGGCAACGGCGTTATCACACATATCCAGGGCACTTGCGCGCGCCAGATTCGCAATCTTGTTGCCCAACGGAAAGCCATGGCTTTGGGCAGCTATAAGGACCTCGATGGAGGTGTTCGCTGTGCGGGCAACCTCGGCGACTTCCGGTGCCTCAGAACATAAATTTTCCAGCCAACCAAAATCGATGCTTGAGCGTTTTGAATGCAGGTCAGCATGACCATTGGCCAGTTTGGAAATTTTACCAAAGCCACCGCCCAGCGACAGCCTTTCCACTGGATGCAGGCGCAGGTATTTCAACATACCGCCGGCAAAATCACCCATGTCGATCAAGGCACCGTCTTCAAAGCCGAATATTTCTTTCAAGGCATCTTCTGATCGGCTGCCGGTGGCGGCACCAATATGTTTTGTGCCTTCGGCACGGGCTACATCGATGCCTTGATGGATGGAGGCAATCCAGGCTGCACAGGAATAAGGTACAACGATGCCTGTCGTGCCAAGAATGGAAATGCCGCCAAGAATACCCAGACGCCCGTTCATTGTGCGTTCGGCAATTTTTGCTCCGCCCGGCACAGAAATTTTCACATCGACATCAACATTAGTCCCGGCCTCTTTTGCCAGGTCGCCAAGTTCGACGGCAATCATTTGTCGCGGCACTGGATTAATCGCGGCTTCACCGACGTCGATGGGTAAACCAGGTTTGGTTACAGTGCCGACGCCGTCACCAGCGAAAAACAGCACGCCCTTGCCGTCTGGTTTTCGTAACGCTACGCGGGCATATATTAAGGCGCCATGCGTCACGTCCGGGTCATCGCCGGCATCCTTTTCAACTGCGGCCTCAGCAGAATCTGATCCGAGGTTCCTGTGGGTAAGCGCAAAGGTAGTTGTGCCACCACGC
Source organism: Alphaproteobacteria bacterium (assembly GCA_018650465.1). Taxonomy (GTDB): domain Bacteria; phylum Pseudomonadota; class Alphaproteobacteria; order UBA2966; family UBA2966; genus JABILA01. The sequence continues at coordinate 171,018 of JABIFY010000020.1, read as the reverse complement.
GGCAGGTTGATCTCAACTGGATCAGGGAAGTCACCAGACAGCAACGCCGAAAAAGCAGCCTTGGCGGCGGCGGTCGCACAAGCGCCCGTGGTCCAGCCACGCCGCAATTCCGCTTTTTCTGCCACGTCTTCGGTCATGCTATGATGATCGCCTCTTGAACGCTTTACCCCACTGCAATATGCATGGTTCAGGTATGATACCAAAGTTCAGCGCCAAACATCACAGGCGAAGGCTGGTATTTTTTTGAGGGTCCCGGGAGACCACATCGATGCACAACAAACGTTCCGGATGGGTGCTGGCAGCACCGTCTTCCAATTCAGGCAAGACCCTGGTTGCCGCAGCCCTTTTGCGTCTGTTAAGCCGGAACGGCACCGATGTCACACCCTTCAAGGTTGGCCCGGATTATATCGATCCGGGATTTTTGCAGGCGGCGGCGGGTAAACCTTGTCTAAACCTTGATCCCTGGGCCATGTCACCGGCCCGTCTTGATGAGCTGTTGGCAAGACAAACCGGCGAACGTTTTTTGATCGAAGGCGTCATGGGCCTGTTTGACGGCGCTGTCAGTGGGGAAGGCTCAACCGCTGATCTTGCAGCGACCTATGGTTTGCCCGTTGTTCTGGTGATTAATGCCAAAGGCCAAGGGGCGTCTGTTGCGGCCCTGGCAGAGGGTTTTTCCAACCACCGGGCCGATGTTGATATCGCCGGTGTGATTTTTACGCAGGTGGGCAGCCCGCGTCACAAGAAGTTGCTACTGGATGCCTGCGAAAAATCCGATGTTCGTGTCTTCGGTGTTCTCGCCAGTGACCCGGCATTGGCCTTGCGCGAACGTCATTTGGGACTGGTGCAGGCCAGTGAAGCCGAGGACCTTGATCAACTTTTGAACCATGCGGCGGAGGTCCTTGAACGCGACCTTGATTTGGCGGGTTTGCAAGAGATTGCAACGTCCCCTGAGGCGTCCGCAAAATCATCAAGCCCCAGCATTCAACCATTAGGCCAACGCATCGCGGTCGCGCGAGATATTGCTTTCGGGTTTTGTTATCCGCACATAATCGACGACTGGCAATATGCTGGCGCAGAAATCAGTTTCTTTTCACCTTTGGCCAATGAGGCCCCGGACGAACACGCCGATGCCATCTATTTACCTGGCGGCTATCCGGAACTGCACGCCTCTGCCTTGTCCTCGAACAATGTTTTTCTGGAAGGCCTGCAAGATGCCGCCGCCAGGGACGCTTCTATATTGGGGGAATGTGGGGGTTATATGGTTCTGGGTGAAGGCGTTGTTGATGCCGATAGCACGCGTCATGCCATGGCGGGTTTGTTGAAACTGGAAACGTCCTTTGCCAAACGCAAATTGCATCTGGGGTATCGCCAGGCAACGCAACTTACAGCATCAGGTCCAGGAAATATGGCAGCCAAGTTTCGCGGTCATGAATTTCACTATGCCAGCATCCTGACGGAAGCAGGCGACAAACTGTTCAAGGTGCAGGATGCCAATAGTGAACAAGTGGAAGAAGTTGGCCTGGTATCCGGTCGCACTATGGGCAGCTTCATTCACCTCATCGATATTGTGCCCTAGATGCCATATCCGACCATGGCGATCAAAAAGGCCAGTTCGCAGACCTGTTGACAAGCGCCAAGGACATCACCGGTTTGGCCACCGATCTGGCGTTCCGCCACTTTACATAAAACCAGCCAGACCAGGAAAACGACCAGGGCAGCAACCAGCGTCGCGTTTACACCCAGTAATATTAGACTAAGCCCGGCGGCGATGCCCATTGCGATGAAAAACCCCGAACCAGGTTTTCCGGCCGTGGCCCCCAGGCCATCATCACGGGCGCTGGGTAAGACCGCCATGGCCGCGACCATCCCGGCCCGGGAAACGGCACCTGATACAATCAACACAAACGCAACATTTTGAATGTCGGTGATGGCACCTGCCCGCAACATCAAGGCCAGCACAATGGCGACCACGCCATAAGCGCCAATGCGGCTGTCACGCATGATTTCCAGTTTGCGCTGCTTTGTGGCACCCCCACCGAAACCATCGGCCACATCGCTTAAGCCATCTTCATGCAGGGCGCCCGTGATCGCCACTTGTGCCAGGACCGCCAGGGTCGCTGATAACCAAGCCGTCAAACCAAAGGCAGATGCCGCCAAAAACACACACGCCCCGGCCAAACCGATGGCAGCACCAACGGCGGGGATTGCCCAGGATAATTCTCCCAATCGCCCGCGCCACTCGACAGAATTGACGTCCGTCAAACGATGGATCGGTAATCGGGTAAAAAACCCGAGAACAAACAAAAATTCTTGCCAATATCGCTGCAACTTACTTGACCCGTTCCTTGCCTGGCATGATGATCACGCCAACTTTTCTGCGGCCTTCACGTGTTTCTACCGCACCACGAAACTATCACAATCCTGACCTGAAAGCCGAGGCCCCATGCCACATTCCCTGGATGAACTTCGCGACCTGCTGGCCGACTTGCCTCCGCCTGATGCAGCAGCACTTGCCGCAGCGCAGGCCCGCAACGATCTGCTAACCAAACCGCAAGGGGCTTTGGGTCGCCTGGAGGATCTGGCAATGTGGCTGGCCTCCTGGCAAAAGCGGGAAGTACCCAAACTGAATAAAGTTCAGGTCATGGTCTTTGCCGGGAACCACGGTGTGGTCGAACGGGGAGTATCAGCCTTTCCGTCAGAAGTTACCGTGCAGATGGTGACAAACTTTGCTGGCGGTGGGGCTGCGATTAATCAGCTGTGCAAGGCCGCCGGTGCCGAACTGAGTGTTCTGGATCTTGATCTGGAAACTCCAACTGCCGATTTTACCCAGGCACCCGCCCTCAGCGAAGAAGCCTTTCTGGATGCGTTCCGCCAGGGCATGGCCCAGGTCAACAAGGATAGCGACCTTGTCTGCATCGGTGAAATGGGTATAGGCAATACAACCGTCGCCGCAGCCTTGGCCCACGCCATTCATGGTGGTGACGCTGCGGACTGGACCGGTCGCGGTACCGGTGTTGATGATGCTGGTCTTGATCGCAAGACCCAGGTGGTCGCGGAAGGTTGTGCCAGGCATACCGACATTTTGCATGATCCCATCGAAGTTGCCCGTTGTCTGGGGGGGCGCGAGCTGGCCGCCATGGCCGGTGCGGCCCTGGCCGCAAGGCTGGCCTGCATTCCCTTGTTAATTGATGGCTATGTTGCCACTGCCGCCCTGGCACCCTTGCAGGCAGCAAACGCTGATTTTCTGGCCCACTGTCAAGCCGCCCACGTCTCAGCCGAGCCTGGTCATATTCGCTTGCTCGACAAAATGGGCCTGTCACCCTTGCTGGATTTAGGCATGCGCCTGGGCGAAGCCTCAGGTGCAGCGACAGCCATTCCGCTGTTGCGCGCAGCCGTGGCTACCCATGGCGGTATGGCCAGTTTTGCCGACGCCGGAGTTACAGAAAAATCTGAATAAAGAAAATCGCCTGTTCAGGCGCTGAAGTCCTGGTCAGAATTTTGCTGGCGGGCAACAGCCAATGCAGCAAGAGCGCCGAGGATAACCCAGAATACCAGATTGGTCGTCAGGGTCGCTGTAGCAAATTCTGCGGCAAAAGCTGCAGGCACATCGCTGTGGTGATTAACCGGTTGCGGCGCACCATAGATGTGCGGCAAGGCGATGGCGACCACACCCAGAACACGAAAAACTTGTCCGTTGAGAAGAAAAATCAACGCAAGACCACTTGCGGTCAAAAATGCTGTCGACCACCACCATGTCTGGCGGGCCACCAGATCACCAGCAGGCATGCCCGGTAATTCAGGTGGCATGCCCAATGAAGGGGCCAGATTTACGACAATAAAGCCACAAATTCCCCAGACAATGCCCTGCCGCCAACTGGTGATATCGCGGACTGAAAACAGTGCCGCCAGCACCAGGCCAAAGCCAACGCTGATCAGAACATTAGACAAAAGTGAAAAGAACAGTCGTTCTATACCTTCTGCTGGCATCCATTCATCATCGCCACCATGGCTATGTTCGGCAGCGCCTGGAGTGGCAGAACCGGTGGCTGAAGTCGTGGGGGCCGCTGCTTTGTCGTGATCGTGCGCAGATTTGGCAGGGCCACTATTTTCGAACTCTTCCGCTGCAAAAATCAGTGGATAGACTTTCAGCGTCTGCATCGCCGTCAAAGCCACGCCGGCAGCAATGCCCGCAAACAGCGCTGCAATCAAAATAGATTTAAAGAAATCCACGTAAAGCCTCTGGACGGAGCGTCAACAGTGAACGCCCTTAGGAATTAGTGGCAGGGGACAGAAACACCATGACGTGAATCGTGCGCAGCATTGTGAACAGTCGCAGGATTAGAAAATGCAACGCCCATGAAAAGCCCGATCCCCAGCAATGCCGCAAGTCCTGCCTGAAGCAGTTGTGCAGATTTAACATTTGTAGATGCTGTTTGTTGGGCGACCTTGACTTGAGCCATATGCTCTTCCTCCTGAAATTCCACGCTGTTATAAACGCCGGATATTTTACGCTTTGTCAGCGCTAAAACATTGTTTTTGGAGAATAACTGCATCAAGCGGAATTGCAATAGGAAACTCGTTGCAAATTGCCAATCAATCGGCAGAGTATCCTCCATGAAGCAAGCAAATACAGATCGTAACGTGGTATCCAGATCAAGCTGGTGGTGGCTGCGCCATGCGCCTACTGATGCGGCGGGAAGAATGATTGGCTCAACTAATATTGATGCGCAAATGCCCGATCATGATGTGTTGAAACAGTTGTCACGTTCCTTGCCGTCTGATGCCAGCTGGTTGGTTTCACCGCTTGATCGCTGCAAGCAAACGGCCGAGGCCTTGCGGGACTTTCCGGCCTTCGCCAATGCCGCGCTGGAAATGGTTCCGGATTTGCGGGAGCAAGATTTTGGCGACTGGGACGGGCGCGCATATGACGAGCCGGAAATTAGAAATGCCGAAGCCTTTTGGCAGGATCCAGGACACACGGCACCGCCCCATGGGGAAAGCTTTTTTGACATGATGCAGCGTGTGCAGGCGGCGATACAACAAAATCGGGAAGAAGGAAACTTCATTGTTGTTGCTCACGCAGGTGTGATCCGGGCCGCTGTAGCTTTAGCACTGGATTTAACACCGGATCAGGCACTGAGACTTCAAATCGACCCGCTTTCCCTGACCAGGACAAGCTGGACAAATTTACCGGTTGATACGGACGGCAGCTGGTTATTGCAGAGCCTGAACGAAGCGCCTGGCAAGTCGTATATAACTTAGCCGATCAGACCCGAGTGAAGCCGCAGCCAATCTTCTTCTTTGTCAGGCAGGCCGAACCGTAGCCACTCAGGATTCTCGGGAAAATGCCGGACATGAATTTGCTGTGCTGCCAGTTTGGCCAGTAACGCCGGTGCAGACTTTGCTGCCAGCAAAACAAACAGGTCCGTGCTGCCGATGATCCGACCGTGGCCCTTAAGTAACTCGCGCAACCGCGCAGTCCGTTCAGTCAACATTTTCCGGTGGCTCTCGATCCAGCTGACATCTTCATAAGCCTCTGTCGCGATGGCCAGAGCCGGTCCATTTACCGGCCATAATCCGGATTTTTCTCGGACTGCGGCGATAAACTCAGAAGGCCCCAACAAAAATCCGATTCGCGCGCCTGCCAGGCCAAAGAACTTCCCAAATGATCGCAGAACCAGCAAACCCGGTCGACCTGCATGGCGCGCAACACTGATCTCAGGCATCACATCGCAGAAAGCTTCGTCGACCACAAGGTAGCCACCCCTGGCCGCCAGCATCGTTGCCAATTCAAGCAACCTGTCGGGTGCGTGGCTTTCCCCTGTTGGATTGTTCGGGTTAACCAGCACGACATAGCGGCAATCGGCTTCTACATTATCCAGATCAAATATTTCAACGACTGAATGACCGACCTCTGTCCATCGCCAGGCATGCTCTGCATAGGTCGGACTGAAAACTGCGACTTTGCCCGGCGGAAACAAACAAGGAATGGCCTGTAGTAAAGCTTGTGATCCGGCCCCCATGCAAATATTCCCCGGATGGGAATTGCCGAAATAGTGGCCTGCCGCGTCAAGTGTGCGTTGTTCATCTCGTTGGCGTGGCAGGATTTGCCAGGTTGCAGTAGCCAGTGTTGAAAATGGATAGGCCACCGGAGAAATTCCGGTCGACAAATCAAGCCAGGGACGACTTCCAGTCTCGTCTTCTGGCGGTTCCCCGCCATGAAAAATACTGCCTGAACCTGATGACACGTCGTTGTTCTCCGAAACTGCTTAAACTATCTAATATTTAACACGCACAAGCGCTCTCGTCCCACCATCAGCAACAATTTACGGCATCGCCATCCACGAAAATTTGTGCCAGGGTTACAGACTTCATTTGCCCCTTTATCCGCCGGAGCACCATGACGGTTCCACCTTATCTCGACACGACAGGTCCGATTGCCCTGGCACATCGTGGTGCGTCAAATGACCAGCCGGAAAATACCATGGCAGCATTTGAGAGCGCTGTTGATCTTGGTTTTCGCTATCTGGAAACCGATGTCCATGTGACACGGGACGGCGTCTTGATTGCCTTTCACGACGACCGCCTTGATCGCGTCACCCACCATAAGGGACTGATATCCGACCTTGATTGGTCAGAAATAAAACAAGCCCGTGTTGATGGCCAAGAACCCATTCCCTTGCTGGAAGATTTGTTTGACCATTGGCCGGATCTGCGGATCAATCTGGATCCAAAATCAGATGCTGTCGTTGCGCCGCTGGTAAAAACAATCAGAGACAGCAAGCTTATTGAGCGTATTTGTATCGGCTCTTTTTCCGGGGAGCGCTTGAACGTTTTCCGAGAATCTTTTGGTCCCGATATTTGCACGTCCATGGGTCCAATGGATGTTTTTCGTCTGCGTATGACCAGCCTGCCCTTTCCAGCTCCCTTCCAACAACAGACATTTTCCGCGCAATGCGTGCAGGTCCCGCTGACACGTTGGGGCTTGCCCATCATCGACAATCTATTTGTTTCGACCGCACACAAGCTGGGGCTGAAGGTTCATGTCTGGACCATCAACGATGAAACAGAAATGATCCGGCTTCTGGATCTGGGTGTCGACGGCCTGATTTCCGATGAAGCAAAATTGCTGAAATCTGTTTTTATTTCGCGCGGCATATGGGCGTAGAAATTTATGCCACCCAGGGCAAGCACAAGTCCTGGCGGCAACTCCGTTGCCGTTGCTGTATTTCAGGCGGCAACATGACGCTTGTATTTGATGCAGATACCACTTTCCAATACCGGGGCAGGGTGGATATGATTGTGCAACCAAAGTACTGCCACGGAGGTCTGAGATGAGTTTGGAATTTCGCGCTGCTGTATTGCGCCAACCCGGTCTGGCGCAACCATATGCGAATAGTCATCCCTTGCACATCGAGGAAGTCACAGTTTCGGCTCCCCACAAAGGTGAGATTTTGGTCCGGATTGCGGCGGCCAGTTTGTGTCGGTCGGATCTCTCCGTCGTCACCGGTGTGCGGGCCTGGCCCTTGCCGATCATTCCCGGACATGAAGCCAGCGGCATTGTCGAAGAAGTCGGTCCAGGCGTTACATCTGTCACGCCGGGCGATCACGTTGTTCTGGTTTTCCAACCAGCCTGTGGTGTCTGTCCAGACTGTGTATCCGGGCAGGCCCATCTATGTGATCCCGGATTGCAAGCCAATCGAAGCGGTGGCCTGTTGGCAGGTGGCACACGGCTACGTCAGGGAGATGTCGATATTCACCATCATATGGGTCTGTCTGCTTTTGCTGAATATGCCGTGGTTTCGGAACATTCGATTGTTCCCTTGCCCCGGGATTTGCCACTGGACGTGGGTGCCCTGTTTGGCTGTGCCGTGATGTGTGGGGCGGGGACTGTGCTGAATACAGGCAACGTTCGCCCCGGTGATTCGGTCACTATCGTGGGGGCAGGCGGCGTTGGCAGCAGCGCCTTGCTGGGTGCCCGGTTGGCCGGGGCAGAACAAATCATTGTTGTTGACAAGGAACCACAGCGGCTGGAGTTTGCCAAAAAAATTGGTGCCACTGATGTTGTGCTGGAAGGCCCGGACCCGGCCCTGGGCCCCGTTCTCGATCTAAGCCACGGGGGCACAGACTTTGCCTTTGAAACGGCCGGCACGGTTGAAGCTTTTGAGACGGCATATGGGGCGGTGCATCGTGGCGGGACGGTTGTTTCCGTCGGCTTGGTCAATCCGGAAACACCCTTTTCGCTGGATGTGGCCAGTTTGGTCACCAGCGCCAAGACAGTAAAGGGCAGTTATGTTGGCAGCTGCAATCCAACTGTCCATATTCCCAAATATGTTGCTCTCTATCAGTCAGGAAAATTTCCGGTTGAGCAATTAATCAGTCATCATTTACCATTGGACGACATCAATACAGCTTTAGACCGCATGGCAAACAACGACGCTGTGCGACAAATCATTACACCCTGAACGGATCGAGTAGCTTAATGCTGACACAATCAAAACTCATTGATGATGGAAAAGCGGTTTCCGTGAACTGGACGAACGGAGAAACTGGTCGTTTTCATGCCATTTGGCTGCGCGATAATGCCCGGGATCCGGAAACGCGCGCCCCTGGCAATGGACAACGGCTCATTACTGTTCTGGATATTCCAGAAGAGACTTTTATTGACAGGGTCGGGATTGATGGTGATGGCAATTTGTCTGTCCGGTTTTTACCTGAGGAAAAATCAGTCACCTTCTCGTCAGCTTGGCTTGCAAATCATATCTATGACTCCAGCGTCGAAAAACCACATGGATGGCTTAGCCCTTCAGCATGTCTATGGGACAACAATCTGAGCAAGGCGCTTCCGACAATTGATTTTTCTCTCGCCCAAACGGACACGGATGCGCGTTGCCAGTGGCTGGCTGGAATCCGCCGCTATGGCGTTGCCGTCATGACAGGTGTGGCCTGCGAGGAAGGATCTGTTTGTGACGCCGCTGAGCTGTTCGGTTATGTCCGCGAAACCAATTATGGTCGTTTGTTTGAAGTCCGGTCAGAAGTTGAACCAGTTAATCTGGCGTATACGAACCTTGGCCTGCAGGCCCATACCGATAACCCATATCGTGATCCGGTCCCGACATTGCAGTTATTGGCTTGCCTGGAAAATACTGTCGATGGCGGCGAAAGCATAATCGTTGACGGGTTCAAAGCCGCAACATTACTTCAAACCGAGGCGCCGAAAAATTTTGATCTGCTAAGCCGTTATTGCATGCGGTTTGAGTATGCCGGTGAAGCCGGTGTCAAGCTACAGGCCCGACGCCCGATCATCGAACTCGCCCCGGATGGCGAAATCTTAGGTATCCGCTTCAATAGCCGGTCTGCTGATGCGCCGATTGATATTCCCTACGACCAAATGACAGCCTGGTATGCAGCCTATCGCCACTTCGCGCAAATCATCGAGCGCCCCGAACTGGCCATTACATTTAAAATGGCGCCGGGCGACCTTATTGTTTTTGACAATACCCGAACCTTGCATGCCCGCACCGGCTTTTCCGGCACCGGGTCTCGCTGGTTACAAGGATGTTATGCCGAGAAGGATTCTTTGCTGTCGACGCTGAAGTCTTGGGAAGAGCAAATTTCTCAGGCAGCAGAATGAACGAACAAAGCCTTTCATCAGACACGATTGTCGAGTTCATCGCCGATATTTTTGCGCGTCGCGGTGCGGATTCTTATCTGGGCGAAGAGGTCACGATGTCAGAACATATGCTGCAAGGGGCCCAATTGGCAGAACAGGCTGGAGCCGACGATGCCCTCGTTGCCGCCGCCTTGCTACACGATATAGGGCACTACACTAATGAATTTCCTGAAGATGCGCTGGATCGCGGGATCAACAATTATCACGACAGCGCAGGTGCAGCTGTGCTGAAAGCCTTTTTCCCGGCAACCGTGGTTGATTGTGTCCGCCATCACGTTGCCGCAAAACGATATCTTTGCGCAACTGACCCGGCCTATCATGACCGGTTGTCGGCGGCCTCAATCCATACCCTGAACCTGCAAGGGGGGCCGATGACGGAAAATGAAGTTGCAGCGTTCAGGACACAGGCAGGTCTGGACGCCATTGTTCAGGTCCGATTGTGGGATGATGAAGGCAAGGTCGCGGGTATATCTACACCGGAATTTGGCTATTACGCTCCTTTGTTGCAGCGACTGGTCGACAAACATTGCGGCACCTGAAAAGTTGAACCGACCCGAAAAGTTGAACAAATATGACACTCTCCTATCTGACGCCTGATTTTGACAGCTACCCTTGTGACCATGAAATCACAGCGGTCGAAGCTTCCTCATCTGTCCTGAACCTGACCTGGTCAGATGGTCGCAAAAGCCGCTATCATGCTTGCTGGCTGGCTGACAACGATGCCGGATCAGTCGAGACCAACCCTTTGACGCGTGAGCGCGAAATTGATTTCGACGACTTGCCGGAGAATATCGCGATACAGCAAGCGTCGGTTGCTGCTGATGGCAGGTTGGAAATTCAGTGGAACGTTGATTGGCCCGGAAGCATTTATCTGCCCGGCTGGTTGCGGGCACATGATTATTCCAACACCCCTGTGTCAGATGACGGACTACGGGCGGCAACCACCTGGACAGCCGAAGATATGCCCGAACCGCCAACGTCGGACGGCACGAGTATTCTGGAGGATGATGAAGCACTGGCGATCTGGCTGGAGAACCTGGCACAATATGGTCTGGCTCGGTTGAGCAATGTTGCGACAACTGATGGTCAAGTGGCCGAGGTCGTCCGTCGCATTGGCCCCATCAGACCGACCAACTTTGGCTTTACGTACGATGTCAAAACCAAAGAAAATCCGGATTCCAATGCCTACACAGATATGGCCCTGAACAGCCATACTGATCTGGCGACACGGGAGTATCAACCTGGATTGCAGTTTTTGCATTGCCTGAAGAATTCCACGACGGGCGGGGCCGGGACCATGGTTGACGGCTTCCAGGTCGCCGGGGACATCAGGTCCGAAAACCCTGAGGTCTTTAAAATACTCAGCACCTGGGACTGGGTGTTTACCAATCGCGCTGTAGATACGGATTATCGCTGGACGACGCCCTTGTTCGTGCTTGATGAAAATGGTGAACTTTCCGAACTTCGGATGACGTCATTCCTGCGCGGACCATTGGCTATACCCTTTGATAAAGTCGAGGCAGCCTATGAGGCCTATCGTTATTTGATCCTGAAGATCAAACAGCCAAAATATCGGCTGTTATTTGATTACAAACCAGGTGATCTGGTTGCCTATGACAATCGTCGAATTTTGCATGGCCGCGAAGCCTTTTCGAGCGGCACGGGCGAACGCTGGTTGCAGGGCTGCTATTCAGAACGCGATGAGCTACGCTCACGCTTGCGCATCCTGGCTAGAGGCCGCCGGGCCGCCGCCAACAAACGATCAACAGGGAATACAGGCCAATGAATTGGGAAGTCTTTATCACATGCGCCGTAACTGGTTCCGGGACATCAGCCCACATTAGTGAACATGTGCCCGTAACACCGCAGCAAATTGCCGACGCTGCAATCGAAGCGGCCAAGGCGGGTGCCGCCATTGCCCACATTCATGTGCGTGATCCTGAATCCGGCCTGCCTTTGCGCGACCCGGCCTTGTACAAGCAAGCCGTTGACCTTATCCGGGCTTCGGACACCGACGTCATCCTGAACCTGACAGCAGGCATGGGCGGTGACTTGACCCTGGGTGGTCCGGAAACACCCCTGCCCCTGAACGAGGCCGGCACAGATATGGCCGGGGCTGAAGAACGTCTGCTGCACGTCACAGAACTGTTGCCGGAAATATGCACCCTGGATTTTGGCACCATGAATTTTGCCGAGGCCGATTACATCATGGCTAACACGCCTGGCACTCTGCGCGCCATGGCCAAACGGGTGCAGGAACTGGGTGTGCGGGCGGAGCTGGAAATCTTTGACACCGGCCATTTGGTGCTGGCAAAGGAATTGATTGCTGAGGGCCTAATCGATGGTCCGGTCATGCTGCAACTTTGCATGGGCATTCCCTATGGCGCGCCAAACGATCCTTTGACCCTGATGTCACTGGTACATTCCCTGCCAAAAGACAGCATTTTCTCAGCCTTCTCCATTGGCCGCGATCAACTGCCCTATGTTTCCATGGCGGTTCTGGCGGGTGGGAATGTGCGCGTGGGTCTGGAAGATAATCTCTATCTTTCCCGTGGCGTCAAAGCTACCAATGGCCAGTTGGTGGAACGTGCCCGAACCATCCTTGAGGCCATGAACGTAAAAATCATGGGCCCTGAAGATGTACGCAAGAAACTCAAACTGACTAAACACGCATGACTGAGATGATATCGAAAGCAGCCTGCATTGGCAGCGGTGTCATCGGGGCGGGCTGGGCTGCACGGCTATTGTGGAACGGTATTGATGTGCATGTCTTCGATCCCAACCCTGAAGCCCAACGCCAACTGGACGAAGTTATCGAAAATGCGGACAGGGCTTTGGCGAAACTGACGCTGGCCCCTCGTCCAACAAAGGGCAAGCTGACTTTCACGACCAACCTGGCCGAAGCTGTCAGGGATGCAGGTTTCATTCAGGAAAGTGTGCCAGAACGTATCGATCTTAAAAAATCAGTTTTAGCCGAGATCGAAACACATGCGCCAAATGATGCGCTGATCTGTTCTTCGTCCTCTGGTTTGCTGCCCAGCGAATTGCAAACCGATATGAAACATCCTGCACGCTTCATGATCGGCCATCCTTTTAATCCGGTGTACCTGTTACCTCTGGTGGAAATTTGTGGCGGTGGTCAAACCGATCCATCAGACATCGAACGGGCACAAAGCTTTTACAATTCCATTGGCATGCGCCCCCTGATCGTGCGCAAGGAAATTGATGGCTTTATCGCGGATCGATTGATGGAGGCCTTGTGGCGAGAAGCTCTGTGGCTGGTCAAAGATGATGTGGCCACGGTCGAGGAAATCGACGAGGCCGTGCGCTTGGGGGCGGGTCTGCGCTGGGCCCAGATGGGTACTTTCATGACCTATCGCATCGCCGGTGGCGAGGGCGGCATGCGTCACTTCATGGAACAGTTTGGACCTTCCCTTAAGTGGCCCTGGACCAAACTGATGGATGTGCCGGACCTTGATGAAGCCTTGCTCGACAAGATTGCAGATCAGTCTGATGCGCAAGCCAAAGGCGGGGATTTCCGGGACATGGAGCGCCTGCGTGACGATTGCCTGGTCTCGACCTTGCAAGCCTTGAAGGTACATGACGTGGGGGCTGGTGCCGAACTGGCCCGGTTTGAAGCCGATCTATATTCCCGTGCCCACCCGGCAGAATCAGGAAGCCCTGACTACAGTAAGCCCCTGCGACTGTATGAAACCGTCGTGCAGCCGGACTGGGTTGATTACAACAACCACATGACCGAAAGCCGCTATCTGCAGGTCTTTGGCGATGCCTCGGATGGCTTTACCCGCCATATCGGTATTGATTCGGATTATCTTGAAGCCACGGGCAGTTATTTTACCGTAGAGACCCACATCATGCATCTGGCGGAAGTTGCCAGTCTTGAGCCGATCTACACCACGACCCAATTATTGGCTATGGACGACAAACGCATCCATCTGTTCCACCGCATTCATCATGGCCGCAACGATGAAGTGTTGGCCTCAGGAGAACAAATGCTGCTGCATGTGGGCAGACGGTCTCGCAAGGCTTGCGCTGCTGACCCCGCCGTTCTGAAAATTCTTGATGAAATAATGACAGCACAAGCCAGCCTGGCCAAGCCCGATCACGCCGGACGCAGCATGGGCATCAAGCCAAAGAGTTAGACCGTTTTTGCCGCGGCGCACATGTTGCGCAATTTGGCCATGGCGGTATCGCGATCCAGAAGGATCAGGCCACAGTCCGGGGCTGCGATCAGCCGATCTGCGTCGATATGCATCAAAGCTCTTTTCAGCAAAATCCTGACCTCGTCAACCGACTCGATCCGGCTTCGGGCGACATCAATGGCCCCCAATATCACGGAAGACTTTTGAAAAAACTCAAGTAAAGACAGATCATTGGCCCGGTGGGCGTGTTCCAGAGAAACCTGGTCAACGCCGCAATCATCCAGCTCCCGCGCCAGTTTGAAATAGCTGTCGACATCTGCCTTGGGGTAATCCTCGTCATCAAGGTGGCCAGGATAACCACAACACATATGCATCACACGGGTGACACCTGAAGGCACTCCTTCAAAACATTTTGCCAGGCTTTCCACACCGAAGTTCAATGCGTCATCAACCCGGCGCGCAAAAACAGGTTCGTCCACCTGGATATACCGACAGCCCGCCGCAACCAAGGTCCGGATTTCGAAATTAAGGGCGGCAGCCAGGTCCATGGCCAGATCCCGCTCATTTTCGTAAGCTTCGTTGGCCGTTGTATCGATGATTGTCAGGGGGCCTGGTATCGTGATTTTCACAGGCCTGTCGGTTGCCGCCTGGGCAATTGCAAAATCTCGATCAAGAAAGTGATCGCCCTTGGGTCTTACTTCGCTTGTTATCGTCGGCAAGTTGGCGATGGCAGCGCCGTTTCGATGTATCTTTGATGTTAGATTGTCAAAATCGATGCCGTCTAAATGACGGCAGTGATAGTGAATATAATTTTCCCGACGCATCTCACCATCAGTTGGCACATCAATGCCACATGCAACCTGGTCTCTGACGGCTTCAGCAGTGGCTTGGTTCAGAACACCTTCATCAAATTTTCTGGCTTCGCCTGCGGTATAGGAAAATCCCTGTGCATCACTGTCAATGGTGCCAGCAGCGTCAGGTTCAATTTCCTGCCAATCACCGCCCCCGAGAGAAACTGGTTTGGGCCAGGCGCCAATGCAAGTTGTCTGAACCAAGGGTCTAACCGACTGTTCAGGTTTTTGCGAGCTGTCGTTCAGCCAGCAAACGGTCCAGCCAATCCGGATCCATTTCAGGCACTGATGAAAGCAACAGGTCGGTATATTCATGGTGGGGCGGCGTCAGGACTTCATCTTTTGGTCCTTGTTCAACCACACGACCCTGCAACATCACCACAATATCATCGGCAATGGCCCGCACGGTTGCCAGGTCGTGGGTGATAAACAGGTAAGAAACATTCACTTCGTCTTGCAGGCGTTGCAGCAGTTTGAGAATTTCTTCCGCCACCAATTGATCAAGGGCCGAGGTTACTTCGTCGCAGATGATCAGGTCAGGCTCAGCGGCCAAAGCGCGGGCAATGCAGATGCGTTGTTTTTGACCGCCAGATAATTCCCCCGGCAGACGATCAATATATTCATCCGGGTTCATCTCGATCATTTCCAGCAACTCGCGGATACGGGCCTCTTTTTTTGCGCCGTGCAGATCAAGATAGAAGCTGAGCGGGCGGCCAATAATTTCGCGGATGCGCTGGCGCGGGTTCAGAGCCGTATCCGGCATCTGATAGATCATTTGCATGCGGCGTAACTGTTCGCGTCCGCGTTGTTCCAGCGCCACAGGCAGGGGCTCACCTTCATACATTACCCGACCGGATTCGGGGGGCAACAGACCCGTGATGGCGCGCGCCAGAGTACTTTTACCGCTGCCACTTTCACCTACAACCGCCACCGTGCGCCCACGCGGTATTTGTATACTGACGTCATGCAAGACCTTGACGCCGCCGGTATAGCTTGCCGTGACATTCTCCACCTTCAGCAAAGGTGTTTCATGGGGTATGAGATCAAGATCATCCTTGGCAAAAGTGCGCACGGCCAATAAATCCCGTGTGTAAGGATCTTTCGGGTTGGCCAGCATGTCGCGCGCATTGCCTTCTTCAATCATGTTGCCGTGGCGCAAGACCATAATCCGGTCGGCCATCTGGGCCACGACGGCCAGGTCATGAGTGACATAGATCGCCGCCGTGTTAAATTCCTTGACCACATCCTTGATCGCCGCCAGCACTTCAATCTGGGTCGTCACATCCAGAGCCGTGGTCGGTTCATCAAATATGATCAAGTCGGGACGGCATGACATGGCCATGGCGGTCATGGCTCGCTGCAACTGGCCGCCAGAGACCTGATGGGGATAGCGATTACCAATGGTATCAGGGAACGGCAACTTCAGACGCCGAAACAATACACGGGCATCTTCTTCCGCTTCGAACTTGGATTTCACCCCATGCTGAACAGGCGTTTCCGAAAACTGGTCAATCAGGCGGTGGGCCGGATTGAAAGACGCTGCCGCACTTTGTGCCACATAGGATATGCGCACGCCGCGAAGGTCGCGCAATTCATCTTCACTGGAGGTACGTAAATCAATACCATCAAAATTAATTTCGCCAGCCGTAATCCGACAGCCTGGCCTGGCATAACCCATAGCGGCCAAGCCAATGGTTGATTTGCCGGCCCCGGATTCACCGATAAGGCCCATGACTTCACCGCGGTGCAAATCAAGATCAATCCCGTGGACGATTTCCTGCCATTGCTCATCAGCCTGGCCTTCAATGCGCAGGCCTCGCATGGATAGAATGATGTCGCCCTTAGTGTTCATCGCGCAGTCCACTTGTTTTATGCAGGAAGAAATCGACGACAAAGTTTACAGCCACAGTCAGCAACGCGATTGCACCAGCGGGCAGCAACGGCGTCACATCGCCGTATGTGATCAGTGTCGCATTATCACGCACCATACTGCCCCAGTCCGCTGTCGGTGGCTGAATGCCTAACCCCAAGAAACTGAGCGCGCTGATAAACAAGAAGACGAAGCAAAACCGCAGGCCAAACTCGGCAACAAGGGGCGGCATGGCGTTGGGCAGGACCTCGCGCCAGATGATCCACCACAGACCTTCACCGCGCAGTCTAGCGGCTTCGACATAGTCCATCACTACAATATTCATGGCAACGGCGCGCGCCAGGCGGAAAACACGGGTGGAATCCAACAGGGCGATTACAACAATCAAAACCGGAATGGAGGTCCCCGTAATGGTCAGGATCAACAGGGCAAAAATCAGGGTCGGGATCGCCATCATGACATCAACCAGGCGGCCCAGCAGCTGATCAATCCAGCCGCCCATCGCCGCCGCCACAAATCCCAATACGCCGCCGACCAGGAAGGCAAGCATTGTTGTCAGAAAGGCGATGCCAATGGTATTTCGCCCGCCATATATCAGGCGTGTGAACATATCCCGGCCCAGATTATCTGTGCCAAGAAGGTATGCGCCGCCCCAGGGCTCAAACGCATCTGCAACGATTTCTGATTCACCAAAGGGTGTCAGAACAGGTGCGAAAACAGCCAGCATGATGTAAATCGCGATGACGAGCAATCCAAATCGGCCGCTCCACGGGGCTTCCATAAATAGTTTGAGGACGGTTTTCATGACGGCCTCATTTTGGATGCAACAGGCGCGGGTTGGTCACAATGGCCAACATATCGGCGAGCAAATTCAGTAGGACAAAGGCGCCCGCAAAAAACATGCTGGTGGACTGCACGACAGGAATGTCACGTTTGGACACACTGTCGACCAGTAATTGCCCCATGCCAGGATAGACAAACACAACCTCGACCACGACCACACCAACAACCAGATATGCCAGGTTGATCACAATTACATTGATGATTGGTGCCAGAGCATTGGGCAGGGCATGGCGGACAATGATCCGCGTGCGGGTCAGGCCTTTGAGATTGGCCATTTCAATATAGGGGCTGGCCAACAGATTGATAATCGCTGCCCGGGTCATGCGCATCATGTGTGCCACGACAACCAGAGTCAGGGTCAGGGCTGGCAAGATGCATCGGAAAACGCGATCCCAGAACGGCATCTCTGAGCCGACGTTCGAAATGCTGGGGAACCAGCCTGCATTCACCGAAAGAAACAAAATCAAAATGTAAGCAACAAAAAATTCAGGAAAAGAAATAGATGTCAGGGTTGTGATATTGATGACGCGATCAAAAAGACTGTTGCGGTGCAAAGCCGCCATTACGCCCAACACCAATGCAAGAGGCACAGCAATTACGGCCGCGATAGCTGCAAGGAAAAGTGTGTTGTAAAGCCGCCAGCTGATCAGTTCGGAAATTTCACGACCATTGGCCAATGATCGGCCCAGGTCGCCCTGCAAAATATTGCCAAGCCATTCCAGATAACGCGTATGGGGTGGCAGGTCGAGGCCAAGTTCCCGCCGGAAAGCGGCAACGGTTTCCGGGGTTGCCGATTGGCCCAGTATCGCTTCCGTCAAATCTCCCGGCAGTAACTCAACACCGAGAAATATGATGACCGAAACGACAAAAAGGGTAAGGAGGCCCAGCGCCAAGCGCTGGACCACCATTTTCACCAGTTGCGGCATCTTGAGCGAACCCGCCCGTCAGCCGTTCTTAGCCAAACCACCAGCGCTCGATGGCCTTGAAGCCATCCATGGCCCAGTTGGCAGCCACATCGCCATGCTCCACCTTGTCACTCATAGCCATGACATAGTTGGCGAACATGGGGATCAAAACACCGCCTTCGTCGCTGACAATTTGCTGCATTTCGGCATACATGGCGTTGCGTTTGCCTGTATCCAGTTCAGCCCGTGCTTTCAGCAACAGTTCATTGAAATGTGGGTGCTGCCAGAAGCTGTCGTTCCATGCCGCATCGGCGGCATAGGCCGTTGAGAACATCCAGTCAGCCGTTGGACGACCACCCCAGTACACTGCACAGAAAGGCTTTTGCATCCATACTTTTGACCAATAGCCATCGTTTGGCTCGCGGATGACATTGATATCAATGCCTGCAGGCCGGGCATGCTCTTTGAACAGAATGGCGGCATCGACAGAACCGGCAAAGGCCGAATCAGCAGCCGACAGATCGATTTTCAGGCTGGACATGCCAGCCTTTTTCAAATGGAATTTTGCCTTATCGATGTCATAAGATTTTTGCGGCAAAGAACTGGCATGCTGCGGGCTGGAGGCTGAAATCGGATGGTCGTTGCCAATAGCGCCATGGCCTTTGAGAACAGTCTTCATGATGGCTTCGCGGTCAATGGAATACTTCAAAGCCTGACGTACATGGACATTGTCAAACGGTGGTGTGTCACAGCGCATGGTAAAGGTATAGTGCTGGTTGCCACTGGCTTCCAGAAGACGCAAACCCTTGCGACGCTTGAGCAAATGGGCTGTTTTCAGGTCCACCTTGTCCATGGCATCAATTTCGCCGGTGGTCAGGGCATTGGTGCGGGCTGTTGCATCCGCAATGGTAATAACCTCGGCGCTGTCAAAATGGCCGAAGCCTTTTTTGAAGTAATTCGGGTTACGCTTCATGGTCGTGCGCACACCGGCTTCATATTTCTGCAGCACCATGGCGCCGGTTCCAACACCTGATTTCCAGTCCACGCCATTGCCCATCTTCGGCATAATCGGAATATGATAATCACTGATGATATACGGGAAATCGGCATTGCCATCCTGCAAGGTAATGACCAGTGCATTAGGGCCGTCTGCCTTCATTTCAATAATCGGCTGCAACAGTTTTTTGGCAGCTGATTTGCTGTCCTTGCCACGGTGGTGATTGATCGAGGCGATGACGTCACCTGAATCCATGGTTTTGCCATTGTGGAATTTAACGCCTTGGCGCAGCTTGAAGGACCAGACCCGGCCATCGGGGGAGGCATGAAAGCTTTCTGCAAGCTCAGGTACCAAATTGCCGTTTTGATCAACTTCGGTCAGGCCGTTACGCAAGGTCGCGCCAACAACCTGCATATACAGGTTTTCAAATGTCGCAGGATCGAGTGAATCGGTCGTTGATCCATGCCCCAGGCCAAGGCGGAAGTGACCACCCTTTTTAGGTGATGCAGCCATCACAGATGACGGCGCCATAGCAGCAGCCACACCCAGCGCTGACGCACCTGTCAAAAAGCCACGACGCGAAGCCGATGACATAAGTATACTATCGTCTTTTTTATCTGAACCCATTTTGTCCTCCCAGACAATCTTGAATATTTGGCATCATTTCGGGCTGATACCTTAAGCCATGGCTGCCTGATCCGCGGATTGTTTCGCAACCCTGTCGAGACCAAGACACCCTGAATTTTGATTGTTCGGGAAGTCTAACAGTATTTTTGCGGTAGAGTCCAAAAATGACAAAATAAATATGAATTATCTTTGGGATACCTGCCAGTTTTTACTTGCAAAAACAGGAGCTTTAGCCTGTGCAAGAGCGGGATTACCAAGGATCATATCTGCAGCCTTTTCCGCCATCATGATGGTGGGCGCATTAAGGTTTCCACTAACGATATTCGGCATGATGGAAGCATCAACAATGCGCAGATTATCCATGCCATGCACCCGTGTCTGGCCATCCACGACAGACATTTCATCGACCCCCATTTTGCAGGTGCAGGAAGGGTGATAGGCGCTGTCAGATTTCTGACGCACAAAGGCATCAATCTGATCATTCGTCGTGATGCCCTCACCGGGCGCCATTTCCTTGCCGCGATAAGGCTCGAAGGCGGCTTGGGAAAATATTTCACGCGTCAATTTGACGGCGTCCCGCATTTCCCGGCGGTCCTGTTCTGTTGTCAGATAATTTGGTTGAATCAAAGGATGCTGGCGTGGATCAGCTGACTGCAAGCGTAAATCCCCCACACTGGTCGGACGCATGGGCCCGATATGAGCCTGAAAAGCATGTCGATCGGGCATGATCCGACCGTGATCCCAGACCACGGACGGCAAAAAGTGGTATTGCAGATTGGGGTGTTCAATACCTGGCTCACTGCGGATAAAGCCCCCGGCCTCGAGATGGGCTGAAGCACCCAGGCCGGTATTAAACATAAACCATTCGGCCCCGATCATGACCTGATTCCAGGGTTTTGTGCTGGAATATAGTGTAATCGGCTTTGTGCATTCATATTGCACATAAAGCTCCAGGTGGTCTTGCAGGTTCTGACCCACGCCGGACAGGTCCGCAACCACGGGGATATCGTGCTCCTGAAGGTGATCAGCAGGACCCAGGCCCGATAACATAAGCAATTGTGGGGAGTTGATCGCCCCACCGCATAGAATGATCTCGCGTTCAGCGCGCACCTGATGGGGAATACCTCGCTGGTCATATTCAATGGCAACGGCCCTGGTGCCTTCGAAAACTATTTTTGTGGCCAGGGCGCGCGTTTCAACGGTCAGATTGGATCGATGCATAGCAGGCTTGAGATAGGCTGTCGCCGCAGACCAGCGCCGACCTTTATGGATGGTCATGTCCATCCAGCCCACACCTTCTTGCTGAAAGCCGTTCATGTCCTGGGTTTTGGGATAGCCGGCTTGCTGTCCGGCATCGATAAAGGCATTAAACAGCGGGTTTGGCGTCAACTGGCGGCTGACATTCAGAGGGCCATCACCACCCCGATAGTCATTGTCGCCGTTCTGCCAGGTTTCGGCTTTACGAAAATAGGGCAAGACATCAGCGTAAGACCAACCGGGCAAGCCCTGTGCCGCCCAGCCGTCATAATCCAACGCATGACCCCGCACATAGACCATGGCATTTAACGACGATGATCCACCCAGCACCCTGCCGCGCGGCCAGTACATACGCCGCTGATCCATACCGGACTGGGCTTCGGTTTCGTAATACCAGTTATATTTATCGTCAGCCAGATTATAGGTCAGGGCTGCGGGCATGTGGATTTTCCAGGTGCGATCCTTAGGCCCAGCCTCCAACAACAAGACCTTTGTATCGGGGTCTGCCGACAACCGGTTGGCCAACGTGCAACCCGCAGACCCACCACCAACAATAATGTAATCGTAACTCTGTTCTGTCATATCAATAGGGTGAATCTACGTCGCCAAGTTCGACATAAACACTCTTCAGCTGACTGTAGTGCTCAATGGCGGCATGACCGTTCTCACGGCCTATGCCAGATTGTTTGTAACCGCCAAAGGGCATCTCAATCGGTGTGATGTTATAGTTGTTGATCCAGCAAGTGCCAGCCTCCAGGCGGGCAATAACCCGATGGGCGCGGGCAAGGTCACGTGTAAACACACCTGCTGCAAGACCGAATTCTGTATCGTTTGCGCGGGCAACAACTTCGTCTTCCTCATCAAAAACCAGCACCGACATTACCGGTCCAAAAATCTCATCTGTGACAATTTCCATATCATCGGTGCAGCCCGAGAAAACAGTTGGTTCAACAAAATTACCATTACCCAGGTCGCCAGACATCACGCGTTCACCACCGCACATCAACGTCGCCCCGCCAGCTTCACCTTTTTCAATGTAAGACATAACCTTGGCCAGGTGATCAGCTGAAATCAGAGAGCCGACCTGCGTTTTCATATCCAGCGGGTCACCAATTTTCAGGTTCACAGTCTTTTCGACCAGGCGCGTGAGAAATTCTTCATGTATGCTGCGTTCGACAAATACCCTTGTGCCATTTGAACAGACCTCACCCTGGGTATAAAAGTTCGCCAACATGGCAGCATTTACCGCATTTTCCATATCGGCATCAGCAAAAATAATCAGCGGCGATTTGCCACCCAGTTCCATGGTGACATACTTCAGCGTTTCAGCCGCAGCCGCCATGACTTTCTTGCCAGTACCGACTTCACCTGTAAGTGAAACCTTGGCAATGCCTGGGTGAGCCACCAGCATGGCACCGGTGTCGCGCTCTCCCTGAACAACATTAAAAACACCATCTGGCAAGCCGGCTTCAGTGTAAATTTCAGCCAGCTTCGGGGCTGTCAGGGGTGTCATCTCCGACGGTTTGAAAATCATGGCGTTGCCACATGCCAGTGCAGGGGCAGATTTCCAGCAGGCGATCTGCAAGGGGTAATTCCAGGCGCCAATACCGGCACATACGCCCAACGGTTCACGTCGAGTGTAAAAGAAAGCATTGCCCAGATCGACATGTTCACCATGTAGTCCCGCCGCCAGTCCGGCAAAATATTCAATAGCATCGGCCCCGGAAAAGACGTCTACATCCAGGGCTTCCTGCAGAGGCTTGCCCGTATCCAGAACTTCCAGCCGGGCCAGGTCTTCGACCTGGTCTCTCAACAAATCCGCAGCTTTCTTCAAAATGCGACCACGTTCCGTTCCGGTCATAGCCGACCAAATAGCAAACCCGGCCCTGGCGGCTTCAACTGCGGCTTCCACGTCGGCTTCACCCGCTGCATTGATCGTTGACAGAACTTCGCCAGTGGCAGGATTAAGAGTGTCAAACCGGTGGTTTGAATCAGGATCAAAATATTTGCCGTTGATCCAGGTATGTTGTTTGGAAATCAAAATTATCTCGTTTCTGAAAGGTCGCCCAAAGAAAAATACTTGCCATTGAATACAACACATCAGCTGTCTTTGAACAGTCACTTCCTTTAGGATCAACGACACAAAATTTGATCATCGCTGGAGATAAAGTGACCATACGCGGCATATTATTCGATAAAGACGGCACCCTGATCGATTTTGACCAAACCTGGATGCCCGCCTACCACGCGGCCCTGGATGATCTATGCCGCCCGCTGTCTGACCCGAATGTGAAGAACAGATGCCTGGTGGCATCGGGCTATGACATTGATCGTGGCTGTACTGTTCCAAATTCTGCCTTGGCGGTTGAAGGATCAGATGATATTGCCATGATTTGGCTGAAAGCCGCAGGCCAGCCTTCGGAAAAGGCCGCCATCGACCGCCTTGTTCAGATCATGGAGGACTATTCGGCCGATCATCCCGTGCCGCTTTTTGATGTTGCCACCCTGTTCAAACGGCTGACTGACCGTCATCTGAAACTGGGTATCGCCACCATGGATGCGGAGTGGGTTGCCCGTCGTTCCATGGATAAATTGTCGGCAGCTGAGCACATCCAGTTTTACGCAGGATATGATTCAGGCTTCGGTCGCAAACCTGGTCCCGGCATGGTTCAAAAATATTGCGCCGATACGAACCTGCAACCGGATCAGATTATTGTCGTTGGTGATAATCTGCACGATCTGCACATGTCGATCAGTGCGGGGGCTGCCTTGTCGGTTGGTGTCTGTTCAGGTGTTGCCAACAGGGATGATCTTGCTGATGTTGCAAATTATGTTATCGAGGACGCCACAGAAATCGAAGATCTGCTTGATCAACTGAATTAGGGACTGGGAATTTGGCAATGGAAGATCAAGAGCAACGCGTAATTGTAACTGCTGGTGCCTCAGGCATCGGGCGCGCCATTGTTGACGCTTTTCTGGAAAGCGGCGCGCGTGTTCATGTGGCCGACCTGGACACAAGTGCCGTAGACAAATTACCTGCCGACAATAACTTGTCGGCCAGCGTCACGGACGTGGCTGACGCCGATGGCGTTCGCAAGATGTTTGCCACGGCGCACGAGAATCTTGGCCCCGTTACCACATTGGTAAACTGTGCAGGCATTGCTGGCCCTACTGCGGTCATGGAAGACATCGACCCCGCTGCCTGGCGTCAATGTGTTGCCGTTAATCTGGAGGCATCATTCCTCTGCGCGCAACAGGCTATCCCGCATATGAAAGCCGCAAAAGCCGGAGCGATTATCAACATGTCATCAACCGCAGGATTGTTTGGCTATCCCATGCGCACGCCTTATGCCGCTGCAAAATGGGGCTTGATCGGATTAACCAAATCCATGGCCATGGAACTGGGTCCCTGGGGTATTCGGGTCAATGCTATTTGTCCGGGCTCGGTGGAAGGGCCCCGTATGGACGCCGTCATGGCTGCCGAAGCGACCAAGCGGGGAAGCGCGCCTGAGGATGTGCGCACCACTTATACCAAAGGCGTCAGTTTGCGCACATTTGTTACGGCCCAAGACATTGCCAATATGGCCCTGTTCCTGTGTTCGCCAGCTGGCGCACGCGTTTCGGGTCAGGCAATTCCGGTTGACGGGCACACAGAGTTTAACGGTACGATGGAGGCTCAATAGAAGGGCTGCCCATGTTGATCAAAAGCGTTGCACAAAAGGATCGGACAATCGTCGTGCATTGGGAAGATGACGAGGAAACGCTGTTTCCGTGTCTGTGGCTGCGCGACAACGACCCCGGCGCTTTTCACCCTGAGACCCGGGAGCGTACCTTTGATTTACTTAGTGTCGATGCGTCAATCACGCCACAATATTTTCGAATAGATAACACCAACAACAACCTGATTGTTCGTTGGCCAGACCTTGATACAGACAGTACCTATCCGGCAGCGTGGCTCCAGTCCGGTCAGCCAGGAAAGAAGCGCATTGATGGCAGTGCCGTTCAGCCGAAGACGTGGAAAGCTTCCACTTTCAAGAATTTACCTCGTCACACCGCGAATCTGGTTTCATCTGACCCCCAAACGATGCTGGCCTTTCTGAAAGATTTGACAAACTCGGGCATCACAATCATTGAAGGTTTGAACGCCTCAGAAATGGCTGGACTTGCAATCGGCGAAATGATCGGGCCCATGCGGAATTCAAATTTCGGCCCGGTCTTTGATGTGATCAGCAAACCTGATCCAAACAATCTGGCATACACGTCTGGTCATTTACCCCTGCATACAGACCTGCCTAATCAGGAGGTTCCACCGGCCTACCAATTCCTTCATTGCATCGTAAATGACGCGGACGGCGGTGAATCGCTTTATTGCGATGGTTTTCAAATTGCCGATGACTTGCGTATTCACCAGCCAGAAATATTTGATTTGCTGGCCAATACATCCATTCCCTTTCGTTTTCACGACGGGCAAACAGACATTCGCCGTCACCGCCCGGTCATTACTCTTGATGAAGCCGGTGCCGTTTCCATGATCGCCTGGAATGCCCATTTGGCTGATGGCTTCGATATGGACGCGCATCTTGTGGCCGACTACTACCATGCCTATCGCACGTTCATGGCAATGGCCCGTGACCCCGCCTATGTGGCCTCCGTCAAGCTGAGGGCAGGGGAAATGGTTGCGTTCGACAACCGTCGTGTGCTGCATGGTCGGGCACAATTTTTCCCCAATACAGGTAACCGGCACCTGAAGGGCTATTACATTGACCGCGTAGACATGATGAGCCGGATCAGACTGTTGTCGGCCTGATAGTCAGACCAGAGCGATTTCCGATTAAACGGAAATGCTCGAGCCGTTTAAATATTTGAATCCGGCTCGGACGATTTTCGCTCCGCGATGTATGTCTGCAAAGCTTCATCAATGGCAGGGTCTATGGCAGGTGCAACGTAACTCGCCAATTTTTCCTTATAGATGCGGTTCGCCCGGGTACAGGCATCTTCCCGACCCGCCGCATCCCACTGTTCATAAGAATTATTGTCTGCCGTTTCATAGCGGTAAAAAGCACTTTCAAAGTTGGCCTGGGTGTGGGCCGAACCCAAATGGTGAGAGCCTGGTTCCGTCTCGCGAATAGCATCCATGGCCTGACCGTTTTCCGACAAATCAATGCCTTTGGCCAGAACCGCCATTCCACCAAGCTGATCCGCATCCAAAATAAATTTTTCAAACCCTGCCGACAGCCCGCCTTCCAACCAGCCCGCCGCATGCAAAGTGAAATTCACCCCGGCCTGCAAGGTTGGCAATATTGTGTTGGTGCTTTCGTAGGCGGCCTGGGCGTCTGCAACCTTTGACGCCGTAAGTGAGCCACCGGAACGGAAAGGCACACCCAACCGCCGGGCCAGTTGCGCCGCTGCCGTCAGGATCATCGTGCCTTCCGGCGTGCCAAAGGTTGGCGCGCCCGACTGCATGGAAATGGAACTGACAAAAGTGCCAAAGACCACCGGTGATCCAGGTCGGAGCAACTGGGTATAGGCCATACCAGCCAGAGCTTCAGCCAGCAGCTGCGCCAAGGTCCCTGCGGCAGTAACCGGGCTCATGGCACCCGCCAGAATGAAAGGCGAAATAATGCTGGCCTGATTGGCCGATGCGTAAACTTCAGCGGCACCCAGCATGGTGGCGTCAAATACCAGGGGTGCGTTCGAATTGATCAGGTTTATCACGACACAATTTTGATCGACAAAGTCCTTGCCGAACAGAATTTCAGACATTTTCACAGTATCCGCCGCCCGTTCAGGTGCGGTCACCGAGCCCATATAGGCTTTGTCAGACCAGCGCATGTGGCTGTAAACCATGTCAAAATGGCGTTTGTTTACCGGCAGATCGACGGGTTCACACACGGTGCCACCGGAATGATGAATGTTGGGTTCAAGATAAGCCAGTTTCACAAAATCGCGGAAGTCTTCGATGGTGCCATAGCGCCGTCCACGATCCATGTCAGTGACAAAAGGCGCGCCATAAACAGGCGCAAAGACCGTATTATTACCGCCAATGACAACATTGCGTTCCGGGTTGCGGGCATGTTGTGTGAATTCGCGCGGGGCGGTTTGCAACAGCTTGCGTGCCAACCCTCTGGGGATACGCACACGTTCGCCATCTATATCGGCTCCGGATTTTTTCCACAGATCCAGCGCTCGCTGACTGCCACGAAAATCTATGCCGGTTTCTGCCAGAATAGTATCGGCATTGGCCTCGATGATCTGCAGTCCCTCTTCGCCAAGGATCTCCGTGCAGGGAATGTTACGCTGGATATAGGGCGATACCGCAACAGGTGCTGCAGCCCGCTGGGCCTTGCGGGCTTCACGCCCCCGGCGGCCACCGCGCGCAAGTCTTTCCGACATTCGTAATCTCCGTGTGGTTTTTCTGGCAGGATCATGTCGTTCAGTTTGGACAGGGTCTAACGCAGGTGCGCCGTTCATTGCTCTGAAGGCGTCTTTTCCGGACACCTGAAGGTCGCAATGTGGACAGAAAGATCATGTTGCATCCTTCATTGATGGCGAAGAATTGAGATGACGCAAATATAAGATCGAACCAAGAGGTTGAGAAATGAAGTCACAGGCACGCGTGGTTGTTATCGGGGGCGGCGTGGTTGGCGTTAGTACGCTATATCATCTGGCCAAAAAGGGCTGGACTGACTGCGTCCTGATCGAGCGCAAGGAGCTGACTTCCGGCTCAACCTGGCATGCTGCCGGTTTGCTGCCGCTTTTCAACATGAGCTATTCGGTCGGCCAACTGCACAAATATTCAGTAGCCTTTTATGAATCGCTGGAGGCTGAAACCGGCCTGGATGTGGGCTTGCGCCAGGTTGGCAATATCCGCCTGGCGACAAACCAGGATCGCATGGACGAATATCGCCAATATGCCTCCACCGGACGCACCATTGGTGTTGACGTGAAGTTTCTGACCCCGGAAGAAATTGGCAAATTATGGCCGCTGTGTAATCCCGAAGGCCTGGTAGGCGGAATCGTACATCCAGATGACGGCTACATTCAGCCCGCCGACTTGACCCAGTCCATGGCCCGTGGGGCCCGCGATATGGGGGCCGAGATTAACCGCTTCACAACTGTGTTGGGGATCGAGCAACAAGCCAACGACGAATGGCTGGTCCGCACTGACAAGGGTGATATCACATGCGAACATGTGGTTTCTGCCACCGGCAGTTTTGCCCGGCAAACCGGCGCAATGGTCGGCCTGGATATCCCGGTTATTCCCGTTCAACACCAGTTCATTGTTACAGAACCCCATCCGGCCATTCAGGCGAGGCACGAGCAAGGCCTGCCGGAAATGGGTGTCTTAAGGGAATCAGATGGTTCCTGGTATATGCGTGAAGAAGCCGGTGGCTTGTTGTTGGGACCATACGAAGTGGGCGCACCAGCCTGCTACGTGGATGGCCCATCCTCCGACAGCGAATATGAATTGTTTCAGGAAGATATCGAACGCCTGGAGCCCCACATTGAAAGCGCCATCAACCGCGTGCCAATTTTTGGCGAGGTTGGCGTCAAGGAAGTTTACAATGGTGCCATCGCGTACACCCCTGACGGAAATCCAATTGTGGGTCCGGCCTGGGGGGTAAAAAACTTCTGGCTAAATGAAGGCCACAGCTTTGGCATCACAGCTGCCGGTGGTGCCGGCTGGCAACTGGCGGAATGGATCATCGAAGGCGTACCAACCGTCGACATGATGGGTGTGGACCCACGTCGCTATGGCGATTATGCCTCCAAGGCCTACCTGCAAGCCAAGAATGAAGAAGCTTATTCCAGTGTCTTTGTCATCCACTATCCCGACGAGGAACGACCGGCGGGCAGGCCTCTGCGCACAGCACCCTGTTACGAGCGCCTCAAAGACCTGGGTGCCGTGTTCGGTCAGAAATTTGGCTGGGAGCGGGCCAACTGGTTCGCGCCCGAAGGCGTGTCACAAGAAGATCATTGGTCCTTCCGGCGCTCAAACTGGTTTGAACATGTCGGTGCTGAATGCCGCAATGTGGCGACAAATGTTGGTCTGCTGGACATGTCCGCTTTCGCCAAATGCCGCATTTCCGGACCGGGCGCCACAGCCTATCTGGATAAGCTTGTTGCCAACAAACTGCCAAAGAAATTTGGCCGCATCGGCCTGTGTCACGCCCTGACCAACAAGGGCGGTGTGATGTCTGAATTTACAATCATGCGCGAGGCTGAAAATTCATACTATCTGGTTTCCGCCGGTGCCTTGCAGCGCCTGGACCATGATGTGTTGGGCAAGGTTTTGCCGACAGACGGCAGTGTGCAATTTGAAAATCTGACCAACAGTTTCGGCGTCTTTGCTTTGGCTGGTCCCAACAGCCGGGAATTGCTGCAACGTGTCTCACAAGCTGACTATTCCAATGCCGCGTTCCCCTGGCTGACAGGTCAGGATGTTGTTGTTGGTCATGCCCCCACCATGGCGCTACGCGTCAATTTTGTCGGCGAGCAAGGCTGGGAGCTTCATCATCCCATAGAATATCAAAATCATATCTTTGATGTCTTGATGGCCGCGGGCGAAGACCTGGGTCTGAAGCCTTTTGGTATTCGTGCCATGGACAGCCTGCGCATCGAAAAATCCTATCGCATGGTGGGCACGGAAATGTCTATCGAATATGCCGCCTGGGAATCTGGCCTTGATCGCTTTGTGCATCCTGACAAGGGTGATTTTGTCGGGCGCGACGCCTTACTGGCCTGGCGCGACAAGGGATTTAACAATGCCTTTGTTACCCTTGAAGTTCACGACGTGACCGATGCAGACGCCCTTGGCAACAATTCGATTTTCCTGAACGGTGAAGTTGTTGGCCGTGCCACGGGTGGAAATTATGGTTGGCGTTTAGGTAAATCAATCGCCCTCGCCATGGTGCGACCAGACCTGACTGACCTGGATACAGAGCTGGAAATGGATATTCTTGGCACAACCCACCGCGTCACCGTTATCGAGGAAAGTCCCTTCGATCCAACGAATGAACGCATACGGGCTTGATATTTGTTCGAGATTTGATCCCACATGTCGCCTTTCAGAGAATCTATGTCCTGGTTGAGACAGTCTGTGGCTATGTCTGAATTAGCTTGATGAAATAACGTGCCCTCTTTTGTGGAGACTTTACCATGGCCGGTGAAGACGAGTTTGAAGACGAAATTGACCTCTCTGCCCTCGACAATGCGGATTTGGTCAAACAGATGCATGACGACCTGTACGATGGCCTTGAAGACGAGGTTGTTGAGGGCACCCAGATATTGCTGGATCGCGGTTGGGCGCCTTACAAGGTTCTGACCGAAGCTCTGGTCGAAGGCATGCGCATCGTCGGCATTGATTTCCGCGATGGCATCCTGTTTGTGCCGGAAGTATTGATGTGCGCCCGTGCCATGAAGGCCGGTATGTCCATCCTGAAGCCCTTGTTGGCCGAAAGCGGTGCGCCGCAGATGGGCAAGATGGTCATCGGTACCGTCAAGGGTGATATCCACGACATTGGCAAAAACCTGGTCGCCATGATGATGGAAGGTGCCGGATTTGAAGTTATTGATATTGGCATCAACAACCCGGTTGAAGATTATCTCAGCGCCCTGGAAGAACATCAGCCGGATATTCTCGGCATGTCAGCCTTGCTGACAACAACCATGCCTTATATGAAGGTCGTGATTGATACCCTGAAAGAAAAAGGTATTCGTAACGACTATATTATCCTGGTTGGCGGTGCACCTTTGAACGAAGAATTTGCCGACGCTGTCGGGGCTGATGCCTATTGTCGGGATGCGGCTGTTTCGGTTGAAATTGCCAAATCCTTCATGGCCAAACGCCAAGGATCTCTTGCCGCAGTCATGGCTCAGGCTGGTTAAACAAAATCATGGGTACCCTGGTTGTTGCCTGTGGCGCGCTGGCCCGTGAAATTACCAGCCTGGTTACGGCCCATGGCTGGGAGCAACTGCGCGTCACCTGCCTGCCCGCAAAACTGCACAATCATCCGGATCAAATCCCGGATGCTTTGCGCAACAAAATCCAGGAAGAGCGCCGGGACGATGAAGACGTTCTTGTCATGTATGGCGATTGTGGTACGTCGGGCGGGATCGATAAGGTCCTGGCTGAATTTGAAGCAACTCGTATCCCCGGGGCGCATTGTTATGCCTTTTATGCCGGCGAAGCCAAGTTCGATGCCTTAATGGCGGAAGAGCCTGGCAGCTTTTTTCTGACAGATTATTTGGTGCGTCAGTTTGAGACCTTGATTAT
This sequence comes from Alphaproteobacteria bacterium, assembly GCA_018650465.1. GTDB lineage: Bacteria > Pseudomonadota > Alphaproteobacteria > UBA2966 > UBA2966 > JABILA01. The sequence goes on along the minus strand of JABIFY010000020.1, from coordinate 139,556 downwards.
CAAGGGCCTGGGACTGGACCGGTTCCCGCAATTACATGCCGACTATTTTGGCAATTATCATCGCCTTGTGTATCTCGCCCAAACTGACGACGACAACCTGGACCAACAGGCACAGGCCGCAGCAAAACGTCTGGGCTTGATTTATGAAAAACGACGGACCGGTCTCGGTGACCTTGCCGACTTCATGGTCCGGGCGGCCTAAACCTGATCATGGCTAATCTGACGGTCGTATACTGGCGCGATATACCGGCCCAGGTCATCGCCAAAGCCGGTCGCAAATCAGCTAAAAAAATGCTCTCCGACCGCTTTCAGGAAGCCATTGATCGGGCTGCCATGCGATCAGGTGCGGCAGGTACAGACGAATATCTGGAAGACTGGCGTCGCGGCGAACCTGTTGCCTTTAAGGGCGATCTTGAGGAAGCAGCACAAAAACTGGTTCTTGAAACAGAACAATCCTGGACCGACGATGCTCTTGCATCTCTGGTAAAATCCAACGGTCGCAGAGAGACCTGACATGACCGGAACCTCAGCATACGAACCAGCGGGCACCGGCCACGTTCGGCGCGCACGATCCGCCTTTACCATAAGGTTGTGGGCGGTGCGTCATGCGCGTTTTCTGGAAATTATTTATGACGCGTTTGCGGATGTATTCCTCGCCCTGCACCCCTTTTGGAAATTGATAGGTTATCAGCGAGTAGAGCGACCCATGGTCGCTGTCGAAGGTCTCGTCAAACGATTTTTATTTGATTGCCGCATGTGTGGCCAATGTGCCCTGGGCGACACCGGCATGTCTTGTCCCATGAATTGCCCCAAAAGCATTCGCAATGGTCCATGTGGTGGCGTGCGGCCCAACGGCAATTGCGAGATCGAAGCAGACATGCCTTGCGTCTGGGTCGAAGCCTGGTCTGGCAGCCAGCAAATGAAAAAAAATGAAAATATCTTGCACCTGCAGCCCGCTGTTGATTACAGCCTGCGCGGTACATCTTCCTGGCTGCGGGCAACGGCACTTAGGGCCGAAGCACAGGACAGGAAATGACGAATATTGACCACGAAAACCTGTTGCAGCCCTTGCCAGGCCATACGTCAAATGGCCGCCTGGAACGAATTCTGCGGCGCGGTGAATTTGCCGTAACAGCAGAACTTAACCCGCCGGATTCAGCAGACCCCACTGAAGTATTCGACCGCGCCGCCGTATTTGATGGCTGGGTTGATGGCATCAATGCCACGGATGGCAGTGGCGCCAATTGCCATATGTCCAGCGTCGGGGTGTGCGGGTTGCTGACCCATGTGGGCTATGCGCCGGTGATGCAGATTTCCTGTCGTGATCACAACCGCATCGCCATTCAGGGCAATGTGCTGGGGGCCGCGGCCATGGGTGTGAGCAATCTCTTGTGCCTGTCTGGAGATGGCGTACAAAATGGTGATCAGCCAGAAGCCAAACCGGTGTTTGATCTGGATTCCATGTCGCTTTTGAACATGGTTCGGACCATGCGGGATGAATCCCGGTTTTTGTCTGGCCGCAAGATCACTTCACCACCACGCCTGTTTCTGGGCGCCGCCGTTAACCCCTTTGCCCCACCGCACAATTTTCGACCTCAACGTCTGGCTAAAAAAATTGAAGCAGGTGCCCAGTTTGTGCAATCACAATACTGTTTTGATGTGCCCATGTTGGAAAATTACATGGCGCGGGTGCGAGATATGGGCCTGGATAAAAGGTGTTTTATCCTGATCGGTGTTGGTCCTTTGGCTTCGGCCAAGGCTGCGCGCTGGATGCGTTCACATGTACCAGGTGTGCATATTCCAGACAGTATTATTGAGCGACTGGAAGGTGCTGAAAACCAGCGCCAGGAAGGGGCCGAAATCTGCATCGACCTGATCCAGCAGATCAGCGAAATTGAAGGCGTTGCCGGTGTTCACATGATGGCTTACCGCCAAGAAGAACAGGTCGCCGATATTGTTCATCGCTCCAACATTTTGAAAGATCGCCGCCCCTGGAAACGTGAGGCAGGTGCTGCCCTTGCCGCCGCTGAAGAAATGACAGCTGAAGTTGGTGAGAATGTGGAACTTGCCAACGCCGTTGCTGCCGCTTCCGGAGAGGGCTAAGTCGCTTTCGGAACAGAATTCAAGATTTTACCGCAATAGAACATGATTATACGTTTACCAGGATATTTAGTATGACAGACACCATTCTCAGCAGCGCCAGCCGTGAAATCATCATCGGCTTTGACCAACCATTTTGTTCCATTGGCGAGCGCATCAACCCCACGGGTCGAAAATTGCTGGCAGCCGAAATGAAGGCGGGCGATTACAGCCGAGTGGAGGCTGACACCCTGGCCCAGGTCGCTGCAGGTGCGCGCATGCTGGACATCAACGCAGGCATTCCCCTGGCGGATGAACCCAAAATTCTGGCGGAAACAATCCAGCTGGTTCAGTCTCTGACCGATTTACCCTTGAGCATCGATTCTTCCATCGTTGCCGCCCTAGAAGCCGGGCTTGCCGTGTATCAGGGCAAAGCCCTGGTGAACTCCGTCACGGGTGAGGATGAAGTTCTGGAAGCCGTGTTGCCGCTGGTAAAAAAATACGGAGCTGCCGTTGTCGCCATATCCAACGATGAAACCGGTATTTCCGAAGACCCGGACGAACGCTTTGCTGTCGCCAAAAAGATCGTAGAACGGGCTCAGGATTTTGGCATTTCGCCTGCCGATGTGGTCGTTGATCCCCTCGTCATGCCCGCCGGTGCCTTGCCAGGTGCGGGTCGCCAAGCCTTGCATATCATCAAGCGATTGCGTGAAGAATTAAAGGTCAACACCACTTGCGGCGCGTCCAATATCAGTTTCGGTCTGCCCAATCGCCATGGCATGAACGCCGCCTTTCTTGCCATGGCCATGGGTGCCGGCATGACGTCCGCCATTATGAACCCTTTGCACGAACCTGAGATGAGCGCCGTCATGGGAGGCGATATCATGTTGGGCCATGATGAAAACTGCCGAACCTGGATCAACCGCTTCCGCGAACCTGCGGCTGAAGGTGCCGAGGGAGCCGGTCGTCGCGGGGGCGGACGTCGACGCAGACGTGCCTGATCGAGATCACATTGTTGTCTTCACCCCGTCCGGTCGGCGGGGGAACTTCAAGGCGGGAACAACCGTCTTGCAGGCCGCCCGTAATTTGGGTGTGGATCTGGATTCGATTTGTGGCGGGCGTGGCATTTGCGGGCGCTGTCAGATCGCCTCAGAATCAAGCAAGCTTTCAGGTCTGACGGCGACCGAGAGAGCCTATGCCAAACGCAAGGGATTGACGCCCGGCCGCCGCCTTGGCTGCGCTGCCACCATCCACGGTGATACCATTGTTGATGTGCCGGTGGAGAGCCAGGTTCATCGACCGGTCGTACGTAAATCGCTGGATGCCCGACCAATTAACGTCGGCCCGGTGGTCCGGCTTTGTTATCTTGAGCTGCCGATCAGCGACCTGGGCGATGCCACAAGTGAGGCCGCCAGGGCCGGTCTTTTACTAGCCAAAGACTGGCAAATTCCGGACATCTGGTGGGCTTTTTCTACCTTACAAAGCCTTCAATCAGCCCTTTTGTCCGGTGATCGCAAGATTACTGTTGCGGTGCAGGACAACCACGTTATTGCGGTTTGGCCAGGGCTTCACGATCGGGCTTATGGTCTGGCGGTTGATATCGGCTCGACAACTTTGGCACTTTATCTTTGCGATCTGTCAGACGGCAGCATTATCGCGTCGTCGGGTGCCATGAACCCGCAAATTCGCTTTGGCGAAGACGTCATGAGCCGGGTTTCCTACGCCATGATGAATGAAGATGGTGCCGCCGCCATGACAGATGCAGTGCGGAGTGAACTGGATCGCCTTGTCGGTGTTGTTCTGGAAGACACGGCTGTGACGCGTGACGAAGTTCTGAATATTGTTCTGGTTGGCAATCCGGTTATGCATCATTTGTTGCTGGGACTGGACCCGGCCCCTCTTGGGGCGGCCCCCTTTGCCCTTGCCATTGACGAAGCCATGCATTTGCCCGCCACCTCATTGGACCTGAACCTGAATTCCGGTGCGCAAGCATATGTCTTACCGTGCATCGCTGGACATGTGGGGGCCGATACGGCAGCTGTTATTTTGTCGGAGCAGCCACACAAGTCCGCTGAGCCCGTTTTGATTATCGACATAGGCACCAATGCCGAAATTGTTTTGGGAGACCAGAGCCGTTTATTGGCGGCCTCATCGCCGACAGGACCTGCTTTCGAAGGAGCCCAGATCAGTGCCGGGCAACGCGCCGCCCCTGGTGCCATCGAGCGGGTGCGCATTGACCCTGAAACACTGGAACCAAAGGTCAAGGTCATCGGCAATGATCTGTGGTCTGATGATCCGGCTTTTGATGCACAAGTCACCGGTCTGTGTGGGTCGGGCATCATCGAAGTCATCGGTGAGATGGTACTGGCGCGCCTGGTGACGGCGGATGGTATTATCGACGGTGAGATGGCCAGCCGCACTTCCCGGATCGAAGCCAGTGACCGAACCTTTAGTTACACCTTGTGGGACGGAGCGACAAAAATTCAGGTTACCCAGGATGATATCCGTGCCATTCAATTGGCCAAGGGAGCCCTGACGGCGGGCTGGCGATTACTGATGGATATCGCTGGATTGCAAACCGTGTCACGCACGGTTTTATCCGGTGCTTTCGGGGCCCACATTGATCCCCTGTATGCCATGATTTTGGGCATGGTGCCGGACGGACCCCTGGAGACAATTATCGCGGCAGGCAATGCCGCCGGCACAGGTGCCAGACTTGCCCTGGTCAATGGCGCCGCGCGTCGGGAAATTGAAGATGTTGTGCGCAAGGTCGAAAAAATTGAAACTGCGACCGAGGCGAAATTCCAGGATCATTTTGTTGACGCCATGGCCTTCCCCAACAAGGCGGCCCCCTACACACATTTGAGAACGCTGGTAGACCTACCAGCGCCAGTCGCCGCTTCAAAAAAACGACGGCGGCGGCGTTAGGGGTCGATCAAACCCGGGCCATGCGCTCTTCACTGGGGGTGCGCTCAAAATGTTCACGGTAACATTTGGAAAAATGCGAAGCCGAAACAAATCCACAGGCCAGGGCAACGGTCAACACCGGCATGCTGGTTTGAGATAACAAGAACCGCGCCCGTTCCAGCCGCAAACCCAAATAATACCGCGTCGGCGGGCGCTTGAGATATTTGTGAAACAGGCGTTCGAGCTGCCGGGTTGAAAGACCAACATCGACCGCAAGGTCAGCACAACTGAGCGGTGTTTCGAGATTATTTTCCATGATCTCAATCACAGACAATAATTTGGGATTGCTGATCCCCAAACGCACACGCAAGTCCATTCGTTGATCTTCGTGGCCATCACGAATGCGGTGGTGCATTACCATATCGGCAACCAGGGTTGAAACCCCGTAACCGCACTGGTCGGCAATGATCGTCAGCATCATATCAAGTGCTGCCGTCCCCCCGGCGCAAGTGACACGGTTGCGGTCGATTTCAAATAATTCCGAGGTTATGTCGATATGAGGAAATTCTTCCTGAAAGCCAGAAAGGTTCTCCCAGTGGATCGTGCAGCGATAATTATCCAGCAGGCCTGCCTTGGCCAACAAATAGGGTGCCGTGCAAATACCGCCCAAGGTCGCACCATGGGCAGCCAGTCTCCGCAATTTGTCGAGCAAGGGCCGCTCGGCAAATCGCTGAACTTCAACACCGCCACAGACCAGTACCATGGGTGCGCTACCCAGATCAGCAATCCCGCCATCAACTTCGACGACAATACCGTTGGAGGCTTTGACCGACTGTCCGTCCGGCGAGTAACAGCGCCAGCCATAAAAGGGCTGGGCACTGGCCCGGTTGGCCAGGCGCAGGGTTTCTACCGCCGATGAGAAGGCGATCATGGAAAAATCCGGCACCAGAATAAAGGCGATGCGGTGTTCGGCGTCGAGACCGGCGCCTTTTTCAAATTTGGCTGGAGCGTTGAAAACCATGATGCCGTACCTTCAGGCCATTATGCGAAGGACATTGCCTGAAATTGATCACCGGAGATAGAGGTAATTTCACGCTATCAGCAGAAAATCAGCGGCGCTTGAAAAACTCAACTTCACTGTTTGCGGAGTTCCTGAGCATGCCCACATCAACACTGCCGGTCACGACAACAAATCCATCCTCGATCAGCTCTATATTGCTGCGATCTGACCGGGGAATTGTTCCCAGGGGTTTGCCGACAGATTTGACCGATGCCACACATTTTGTGATTTGTTCAACGACTTCCGGGCGCGAGGTTTGCGCCAACATACCCATATCGCCGGACAGGTCTGCCGCCCCGATGAAGATCATATCGACACCCTCAACTGCGGCAATTTCAGCGGCATTCTCCACGCCCTGCACCGATTCGATTTGCAGGGCAATAAACAACTCATCCGCTGCTCGTTCCACATAGTCTGCACTTTTGCCAAAACCTGATGCCCGCACGCCAGGTGCGGCATACCCCCGCCGACCTAGTGGCGGATAGCGACAGGCAGATACAATCGCGCGCGCCTGATCTGGCGTCTCCACCATCGGCACCATCAGGGTCTGGGCACCGGCATCCAGGATACGTTTGAGAAAATCCGGATCGTGCCCCGGCACACGCACCATGGCCGTCGTATCAAAAGCCGCCAATACCCGCATCATCTGCACGGCATCTTTCATATCCGCCATACCATGTTCCAGATCGATGATAACAAAATCATACCCGGCATGCCCGGCGATCTCGGCAATGGCAGGTTCGGTCAGCGCGATCCACATGCCCAGAGAAGGCTGGTTTTCTGAAACACGTTTTTTAAGATTATTTGGCTGAAACATGGGGCTCTTCCTGATACTTCGGGGGATTTGGTTAAATATTGATGCCATTCATAGCGTGATCAGGTCTCGGGCAACAGGTCCCGCCACATGGGAACTTGCAACGCACCGCTGACCTCGTTAAAGAATGGTCATCTTTTGTCTGAACCAATCCGTTTGAGGCCCCTATGGATATCACCAAAATCTCCATCGGCGAAAACCCGCCATGGGACGTTAACGTCATTATTGAAGTGCCCCTGGGTGGCGTTCCTGTGAAATACGAACTCGACAAGGCCTCCGGTGCCATGTTTGTGGATCGCTTCCTGCACACGTCCATGCATTATCCGGCCAATTACGGGTTCATCCCGCACACCTTGTCTGACGATGGCGACCCTATCGATGTTCTGGTTGTGGGACCCGTGCCGGTTATTCCAGGTGCTGTCATGCGCTCGCGCCCGATCGGGGCCATGATGATGGAAGACGAAAAGGGGCTGGATGAAAAGATTATCGCGGTTCCCATGGATGAATTGCACCCCTTTCATTCCAACACCACATCCTATCGTCAGCTGCCGGAAATCCTGATCGAACAGATCGCCCATTTCTTTACGCACTACAAAGACCTGGAGCGCGGCAAATGGGGCAAGGTTGAACGCTGGGCAGAGGCCGAAGAATCCACAGAATTAATCCGGGCGTCGATTGAACGTGCGGTGGCGGCTGAAAATAATAAGTGACCATGCGCCCGCAGCATAACCCGCCAGAGGACGCTGGCCTTCGCCGCGCGGCCCAACCTGTGGTCTGTTATTCTGCTGGCGAAGTTCCCGCGCCGGATATGTCGGTTCTGGAAAGGGCGCGAAATGATCTTACCAAAACCAGTGAAGTCATTGTCGCGCCCCGAGACGCGCAAACATTTGAAGTGCCCGCCGGACATTTCTTTCGTATTACAAGTATTGATGCCCCTCAGGTCGGTGATCTTAATCTGTGGAATGCGGCTGATTTGTCGGAATGTTTTTTCAGTGGCAAAACACGACAGCTTCAGGCCACGCATCTGACAACCGGCGACCGGATGTGGAGCAACCTGCCCCACCTGCGGTCCCTTGCGACGATTTCCCACGACACCCTGGACTGGTATGGCTGGGACGAAGACGGGGCCGGTGTGCATGATGTCATTGGCACCCGCTGCGATCCCTATACGAACCGCCTTTTAACTGGTGATGATTATCATCATTGCTGTCATTCGAACCTGATCCGGGCTTTGGCCACCGCTAAAGGCATGGCTCTGGCAGAGGCGGAACCATATGTGCATGACGTGCTGAATGTCTTTATGTGTACGGGCTTCAGCAAAGACACGCACCAGTATTTCATGAAAGCCAGCCCGGTGCGGCCCGGTGATTTCATCGAATTTTTTGCAGAAATCGATCTGTTGGGCGCCTTGTCCGCCTGCCCTGGTGGCGACTGTAGCACCAGCCATTCCGACGACGAGGCACAATGCCACCCGCTGAAAGTGGAAATATTCCGACCTTCAGAGAATGTCATCAAGGACTGGCAATCCGCGACGGGCAGCGGTTATTCGGGTACGCACGGGCTGGGTTGATTTTCCTATTCCGTCAAGCCCGCGCATGACGACATGATGGATTTGCCTTATGCCATTCTCAATGATTCAGCGCCGAAACCTCCACCCGTGCATCATTATAGCAAGCCCCTTCCGCGATATCGGCTTTGGCCCCGCTGATAAGGGCCGAGACCGTTTGCCCGGTTTCACTGGTCCGGAACCAGGCTCCTTTTGGTGAATAAAGCGTGCCGGCCGGAACAGCATCCGTAATCACCAATGCCAAATGAACTTCGCCCAGATCATTCCACGTCCGGACAGTCATGCCGTTATCCAGATTGCGCGACGCGGCGTCGTCGGGGTGCATTTCCAGAGGCTGTAATCCATCGCTCATGGACAGGCCGCCAAAGGTCGCGTTAATGCGCTTGTCCGATGACGGACTGATCAGGAACAAGGGAAAGTCAGAGGCCAATGGCTTGTAGGCTGGCAAGGCTTCGCCATATTTGTCGCCAAGGCGTTCCGACAAAAGTTCAATTTTGCCAGATTGCGTATCCGGGAAAACATTATGGAAAGGTGAGAATTCCTCGCCGTCCTTCAACATATAGATCGACTGGTCGAGCGGTATTTCGCTGGGCTTGAAGCCTTCCAGACGAGCATCATTGCCGTCCAGAGCATCATCCATCAATTGCTTGTCATCCGCCCTGAAAATAGGTTCGTCATAACCAAAGCGAGCCGCAAGACGGCGAAAAATTTCCGTGTTGGGCAAGCTTTCGCCCACCCTTGGAATCACCGGTTCCGCCCGTTGCAGATATTGCTGGCCATAAGCCCCATACACATCGTCGAATTCGAAATGCGATGATGCAGGCAGGATTATATCGGCATAGGCCATGCTGTCGGTCATGGCGATGTCGCAACCAACAATGAAAACATCTTCCCGCGACAAAGCCCGGATCATACGGTTTTGATCCGGGTGCACGGCGAGGGGGTTATGATTATAGATGAACAGCGCCTTCAGGGGCGGTGCCAGGCTGTCATCCAGAATATGGTCGGGCACATCAATAATGTTCAGCTTGCGTGTGCCTGCCGGGATCATATCGCTTCCCTGAAGTTTTGCTGCTGTATCGGGAAAGGCCCCGCCCGCTTTCATGATCAGACCACCACCGGGCACGCCAAATTTTCCGGCCAAGGCTGGCAGCACGGCCGCCGCCCGGATCGATGCACCGCCATTGCGACTGCGTTCCATACCGTTGGCAATCGACATGATGGCCGGGGATAAATCACAATACATTTTGGCAAAGGCCCGTATATCGTCGGCCTTGAGGCCGCAAGTTTCAGCCGCATCTTCAATGGAAACTTCGCGGGCCTTCTCCATGTAGGCATCAAAGCCGTGCACCCACTGGTCCACAAAAGTTTTCTCGATCCCACCAAGACGTTCCAGCTCAGCGGCCACTGCCATGGCCAGCACAACGTCCGTGCCGGGCGTCAAGGCCAAATGCAGGTCCGCTTGCCCGGCAATCTTGATGCGCTTGGGATCAATGACCACCAGTTTTGCGCCGTTCTTTTTGGCCTTGTTGATCAGCCCACTGAGATGCAGGTTCGATACGGTGACATTATTGCCCCAGATCACGATCAGTTTTGAATGCTGCGCCTGTTCCATGGGCGTACCGGGCATGCCGCCATAAAGACTGGCATAAGCAAGCCCCCGCACACCCGCACAAAGCGGGCCGCGATCCAGTTGCGAAGCGCCCATTTTATTGAACAGCCTGGCATCCATGGAAGCTGCCGAAATCTTGCCGTGCGGTCCGGCATAATTGAACGGCAGGACGGCTTGGGGCCCGTGTTCATCAATCACGGCGCTGATTCTTTCGACGACTGTATCCAGGGCTTCGTCCCAGGAAATTTGCTCAAACTTGCCTTCACCCCTGGGGCCAACCCGCTTCAAAGGCACCGTCAGACGATTGGGGCCATGCACAAATTCAGGATAACCGCGAGAAATTTTGTTGCAGATCACCCCATTAGTCAAAGGATTGGTATGGCTGCCGCGCACCTTGACCACCTGGTCGTTTTCAACGGTGACCAACAGGGAGCAAGTATCGGGGCAATCCATGGGGCAAACGCTTGGTAATTCTCGGGGCAATTCGCGGGATGTATTTTCAGCAGGCATATCAGACGGTCCTTGGGCAAATTAAGATGTCTGAGCCTAGATTTAAATTGGTTCTTGATAAAGAGCCATTATGATATACTAGATGGTACCAATTTAAAGCTGTTTATGATGACCACACGCATCGCTAACACGCCTTTGCTGTCTTTGGCGCTGGATCGCAGCACGATGGTGCCACTGCAGATGCAGATCTATGATCAAATTCGCGATGCCATCTTGTCCGGACGCCTGGCACCTGGCACTGGTTTGCCTGCAACCCGAACCCTGGCCACTGAACTTGGCCTCTCTCGCAACACCATATTGGGTGCTTTCGATCGTTTACTGGCTGAGGGTTACGTAGAAGGAAAGCCAGGGTCGGGGACCCATGTATCAAACATCTTGCCAGATGATTTATTAAGCACCCGTGGCCGGACAGCCAGTCAGTCAAGAAGCAGTGCCCCTGCCGGAAAGACATCACAGCTCTCAAAAATGCTGACAAAAGGACATTATCGTCGGCGACATTCGGCGGCGGGTGCCCGTGCCTTTCGTCCCGGCCTGCCCGATCTGGACAACTTTCCTTTTCAGCTTTGGGGCCGGATCAATGCCCGCTTTTGGCAGCATCCGCCGCGCCTGTTGTTACACTCAGGTGATCTCGGCGGCTATCTGCCCTTACGGCAATCTATCGCCGCCTATCTAGGGGCCGTGCGGGGCCTGCGATGTTCGGCAGATCAAATCATGATTACGTCCGGTGCCCAACAGGCCCTGGACCTGATTGCCCGTGCCATCATCGATCCGGGCGATGATGTCTGGGTCGAAAATCCGGGCTATGCCGGTATGCGGGCGACCCTGATCGCGGCGGGGGCAACCATCCGGCATGTGCCGGTCGATCAAAACGGTATTTCCGTCAACGCTGGACGCAAGCTTGCACCAGATGCCGTGCTGGCGGCGGTGACGCCTTCCCACCAGTTTCCCCTTGGTGTGACCATGAGCCTGGCCCGGCGGCTGGAGTTGCTGGACTGGGCAGATGACGCCAATGCCTGGATACTGGAAGATGATTACGACTCTGAGTTTCGTTATGGCGGCAAACCCTTGTCCGCCCTGCAAGGTCTGGACGACGCAGGCCGGGTGATTTATGTGGGCACCTTTTCCAAGGTTTTGTTCCCCTCACTGAGATTGGGATATGTGGTTGTACCGGAAAAGCTGCTGGCCCCTTTCATGGATTTGCGCGCCTCCATCGACGACCACCCGGCCCTGGCCCTGCAACCGGTCCTGCATCAATTTTTTGAAGACGGCCATTTCGCGTCTCACATCCGCAAACAACGAAAGCTTTATGCCCAACGCCAGGACCAGTTGATCCAGGCCCTGGACAAATCCGCACAAGGTTTATTTTCCGCGACCTCTCACGACGCAGGCATGCATCTGGTGGCAAAGATTGATCCGGATTGTACCTTGTCCGACCAGGACATTTCCAGGCGCGCCAGCGACATCGGTTTGTCAGTACCTGCCTTGTCCACCTATTTCGCCGGAGATTTCAAAGGCCGCCGAATAAAACAGGGTTTGATCCTGGGCTATGCCGGTTTGACGGAAAAGGAAATCAACAAGGAAGTTAAGCGCCTGGTGGAGGCGATTGTTTGAAATGCTTAGTCCAATCCAGGTTCACCAGAGACGCCGGGTCAAGCCCGGAGTATCTGAAGCGTTTAAGGCTTACCCCGAAATAATATTTTTCTCAGGCCCAAAAGGAAAACCGGTGATGTTGTCGGCACCGTCTTCGGACAACACCAGAATATCGTGTTCGCGATAGCCGCCGGCACCAGCCTCGCCTTCCGGGATCATGATCATGGGCTCCATGGAAACCACCATGCCTGGCTGCAAAACCGTTTCAATATCTTCGCGCAATTCAAGTCCCGCTTCGCGACCGTAATAATGCGACAGCACACCAAAGGAATGGCCATAGCCGAAGGTGCGGCGGTCCAGCAGGTCGTGGCTGCGGTATATTTCGTTGAGTTCCAGGGCGATGTCACAACAGCGCACGCCGGGCTTGATCAATTCCAGGCCCCGACGATGGACCTCGCAATTGACGTTCCACAATTCCAGATGCCGGTCCGAGGCATGATCCAGAAACAGGGTACGCTCCAGCGCTGTGTAATAGCCTGCGATCATGGGAAAACAATTGAGGCTGAGAATATCGCCGCGCTGTAATTTACGGGAGGTGACCGGGTTGTGGGCCCCGTCCGTATTGATGCCGGACTGAAACCAGGTCCAGGTGTCGCGCAGCTCGCCTTCGGGATAGGTGGCGGCAATTTCACGGATCATGGCCTGGGTCGCATGATTGGCAACTTCGAATTCCGGCACCCCTTCGGCTATGGCTTCGACGCATGCCGCCCCGCCGATGTCGGCTGTGCGGCTGCCATTTTTGATTACGACTATTTCTTCCGCCGATTTAACCATGCGCCTTTGCATGGCCGCCCGGGCTACGTCGACCAGTTCAACACCGGGAAAGGCGGCCTCCAGCTTTGATCGCATATCCAGGGTAACATGGTCGAATTCAATGCCGAGACGTTTGGCACCAGCTGCCAGTTTCTGCACGGCGGCAATAAAGTTATCACGCTGCCAGTCCGTATAAACCACGTTGTCAGGATTGCGCCGCCAGGGCTGACCGCCATCGATATTGGCTGAAATCAGGGTACTGTTGTCCGCTGTGACCAGCACACCAAATGAGCGACCAAAGGCACAGTAGAGAAAATCCGCGTGGTAATTAACGTTGTGATATGAGGTAAACAACACCGCATCCAGGCGGTTCTCTTGCGCATGATCCAGCACGCCCCCCAATCGTCGATTTATTTCGGATTGTGAAAATGTCGCCGCCAGGCGTTCACCATTTTCAATTGCGATCAGGCGCGGCATATCTTCGATCTGTGACATTGTGGATTCTCTATTTCAGACAGGATTGGAGACGGCAAATCCATATTCCGCGGCAGCATCTTCCAACCACTGCCACAGGGATTCGGCGAAACTGCGATGCACATAAACATCAAATTCGGGCGCGTCTGATCGCTGATGCACAATCACATGCATATGGGCCAGGGTGGACTGGGCGCACTGATCGACCACAAAACTTCGGGCATGAAAATCAAGGGCACAACCCTTGGCCAGGACATCGCGGGCGTGTTCTCCGGCCAGCACAATAACCGTCCGGCTTTCACTGACATCGGTCACAGCCGCATGAATGTCCTTGCAAGCCTCGTCCAGGCGTGGTCCAGCATCTGATCCGTCCGGTGCCACGATCAGCCACTCGTCTGGCCCCAGCCACAATACATTAATGTAGCCAGACCCCTGAACTGTATTGGGTTCAATCGGCAGATCACAACCCGTTACATCCTTCACAGCTGAGGCAAAAACAGCGTTCCCGGCGTCACCGCGAACCACCCACTGACAGAGAAACCCGCGCTCCCCCATGCTCAATCCGGCATTGCTATCTGCCTGGTTGGCGCGGGCAATCAGATGAAGGGAAGCCAAAGCGCTTTGGCGAAGATAGCTATCAGCCATTGAGGCGCTCTCCTTGTGGATCATAAAACACCATGCCGGTTATTTCCGCCCGCACTGTCCGGCCATTTTCCAACGGCAAGTGCACGGTTTCACCCTTGCGATTAATGCCGCCCTTGACCACAGCAAGGGCAATGGAGCGACCAAGATTTGCGCTCAGATAACTGGACGTCACGTGCCCGATCATGGGCATGGGAATGGGGGCGTTCGGGTCGTCAACAATTTGCGCACCCTCCGGTAAAACCTCCAATGGGTCTTCTGTGAAAAGGCCGACCAGTTGCTTGCGGTCATCACGCAGGAAGTCCGCACGGCCAAGACTGCGCTTGCCGATGAAGTCCGGTTTTTTCTTTGACACGATCCAGTCCATATCCAGATCATAAGGCGTCATGGTGCCATCGGTTTCCTGGCCCACAATGATGTAGCCCTTCTCCGCCCGCAGCACATGCATGGCTTCCGTGCCGTAAGGTGTGATGCCGTATTTTTCACCGGCGGTCATCAAGGCTTGCCAGAGGCCCAACCCGTGGGAAGCTGGCACATTAATCTCGAAGCTCACTTCGCCGGTGAAGCTGATGCGGAAAACCCGGGCGGGCGCACCTGCCACCGTGCCTTCGCGCCACGACATGAACGGCAGACCGTCGTTCGAGACATCAATATCGCTGCACAGTTCTGCCAGCAAATCACGGGCAAAGGGGCCACTGATCGTCAGCGTCGCCCAATATTCAGAGATGGAGTTGCACCAGACCTTCAGGTCCGGCCATTCCGTCTGCAACCATTCTTCCAGCCAGCCCATGACCGAGGCCGCATTGCCGGACGTGGTTGTCATCAAATAACGGTTGTCAGAAATGCACGAGGTCACACCATCGTCCATGACCATGCCGTCTTCGCTCAGCATCAAACCATAACGACAGCGCCCCACGGCCAGCTTGGACCAGGCGTTGGTGTAAATCCTGTTCAGGAATTCTGAGGCATCGGGCCCTTGAATGTCGATCTTGCCAAGGGTCGTGGCATCCAGAATACCAATGGCGTTGCGGGCGGCCAGGCATTCTCGCGCCACGGCAGCGTGCATGTCTTCACCATCTTGCGGATAATACCAGGGCCGTTTCCACTGACCGACATCTTCAAAGGCCGCACCATGATTTTCATGCCAGTGATGCATGGGCGAACGCCGCACAGGCTCCAGCATCTGGCCGGTGTAACGCCCAGCGATGGCCCCCATGGTGATGGCCGTATAGGGCGGGCGGAAAGTGGTGGTGCCCACGTCCGGTAAGGATTTCTCCAGTTCAGCCGCCAAAATGCCAAGGCCGGGGATGTTGGATGTCTTGCCCTGATCCGTGCCCATGCCCAAGGTGGTATAGCGTTTCAGATGCTCGACAGATCGATAGCCTTCGCGCGCGGCCAGGCGAACATCGGCGTCGGTGACGTCATTTTGCAAATCAACAAAGCGTTTGACCTTGTTTTCCTCACCGGGTTTGGCCGGGATGATCCAGACATGACGCGGCGGGCTCACCTCGACCGCGGTTGCGGTCGGACCTTTCGGTACTTTGCCTGGTTTGCGAAAGCCTGTATCGGCCGCAGCATTGGTCCCGGCCTGCCAACCCGCCGTCAGACAATCAGCCAAATCAAGTTGGCCATTTGCGGCACCGACGGAACGTGCTGCTTCCAACGTTTTGCCCGGCACAAAGCAGCCTTGAATTTCGTCATAGTCAACTTTGCCGCCTGCATGACAATGCAGATGCACGGCAGGCGACCAACCGCCAGATACCGCCACGAGGCCACAGTCGAAGCGACGTTCGCCAACAACCACACCGTCACCAGCGTCGTTCAATTTCATCACAGTGACGCCCTCAACCGCGCGTTTTCCGCGGGTCTCGACAACACAGCTTGCTGTCAGAACCTCGATGTTGCGGGCACTTGCTTCTTCCAATGCTGCGGCCCCTGGTTCCACACGCAAGTCGACAATGGCTTGCACAGAAATGCCTGCATCGGCCAGGTCAGCCGCCACGCCATAGGCAGAATCGTTGTTGGTGAAAATGACAGTCTTCTGGCCCGGTCGTGCCGCCCAGCGATTAACATAGGTTGCCGCCGCCGAGGCCAACATCACGCCCGGTCGGTCGTTTCCGGCAAAGACCAATGAACGTTCGATGGCACCACCTGCGTGGATGACCTGGCCCGCACGGACTTTCCACATGCGTTGACGGGCGATGTCGTGACCGGGGCCCAGATGGTCAGTGCGTCGCTCCAGCAAACCCATATGATTATGGTCGTAATGGCCAAAGGCGGTGGTCCGGGGCATCACCCGGACCTCTTCCATAGCGCCCAGTTCAGCCAAGGCAGACGCTAGCCATTCCGCACCAGGCTTGTCATCAACAAGCAACCGACTGGCCAAAATAGAGCCACCCATTTCCGACTGTTCATCAACAATGATGACCCGCGCACCTGTGCGCCCGGCTGCCAAAGCTGCCGCCAGGCCTGACGGCCCGCCGCCCACAATCAACACATCACAATGGATATGCATGTGATCATAGGTATCGGGATCCGGCTGTTTCGGGGCCACGCCCATGCCAGCCGCGTTGCGTATGACATGTTCGTATGTGGTCCACCAGCTGGCGGGCCACATGAAGGTTTTGTAATAAAATCCGGCAGGCAACAGTCGGCTCATCAGATCATTGACGATGCCCACATCATGATTAACCGAAGGCCAGGCATTTACGCTGTCGGCAACCAGACCATCATAAAGCTCAACCTGCGTTGCCCGCAGGTTTGGCAATGTTTCCGCACCCACGCCCACCTGCACCATGACGCAAGGGTCTTCCGCGCCCGCACCAAAAAAACCACGCGGACGATGATATTTGAAACTGCGGGCCACAAGTTGTACGTCATTGGCCACCAAAGCCGATGCCAGGGTGTCACCTTCATGGCCTTCGTAGCGCCGACCATTAAAGGTAAACCAAATGGATTTCGATCGATCAATTCTCGCGCCTGCAACAAGGTCGGTGCCCAGCCTGTTTGCCTGACGGGTCATTTGCTCACCTCTTTTGGTGGCGTCTCGCCCATCAAGTATACCGCTTCCACTTCGTTATTGGCGGTGTTGCGCGCCATGTTAAACCAGCGACGGCAACCTTCCGAATGCACCCAGCGTTCCAGAAACCGGCCTTTGGTATTCGAGCGCATAAACAGATATTCAGCCCAGGCTTCATCGGACAATTCCGAAGGGTTTTCAGGGCGGACAATATGGGCTTCGCCGCCATAATGAAATTCGGCTTCGTCGCGCTTGCCACAATATGGGCAGTCAATAATCAACATATCATTTGCCCTTAATGCGCCACGGCCGCAGCGCCATGTTCGTCAATCAGCGCGCCGGTGGTAAATCGTTCCAGCGCAAAGGGTGCGTTCAATTCATGTGCCTCGTCCCGGGCAATGGTGTGAGCATAAACCCAGCCCGACCCTGGTGTGGCCTTGAAGCCACCGGTGCCCCAACCGCCGTTCACATAAAGTCCACCGACAGGCGTTTTCGAAACGATGGGGCTGGCATCAGGACAGGTATCCACAATGCCACCCCATTGGCGCATCAGACGCAGACGACTGAAGGACGGGAACAGACATACGATGGCGCGTTGCAATTCTTCCACAACTGGCAAGGCCCCGCGCTGGGTGTAGCCGGTCATGGTATCGATGCCGGCCCCCATGACCATCTCACCGCGATCTGACTGGCTGATATAGCCGTGCACAGCGTTGGACATGACCACACAATCCAGCGCCGGTTTGACCGGTTCCGAGACCATTGCCTGCAAGGGATGACTGGTGATGGGCAAACGCACATCGGCCATTTGCGCCAACATACTGGTATGACCTGCCACAGCAAGCGCCACTTTTTTGGCTTTGATGGTGCCGCGTGTGGTTTCCACCCCGGTAACCGCACCACCTTCACGTAAAATGCCTGTGACTTCACATTGCTGGATGATGTCGACACCGCGATCATCCGCAGCCCTGGCATAGCCCCAGGCGACGGCATCATGGCGGGCCACGCCACCGCGTTTTTGCAGGGACGCCCCCATGACCGGATAGCGCGCTTCGGGCGAGACATCCATCAGCGGCACCATGTTTTTGATGTCGGCCGGTGTGAGAAATTCGGAATCAATGCCGTTCAAACGGTTGGCTGAGATGCGCCGGGACAATTCACGTAAATCATGTTGATTGTGGGCCAGGTTCAAAACACCACGCTGGCTCAGCATAATGTTGTAATTCAGTTCCTGGCTCAGGCCTTCATAAAGCTTCAGAGAGTGCTCATATAGATGCGCGCTCTCATCCCAAAGGTAGTTCGAGCGGATGATCGTGGTATTGCGGCCCGTATTACCGCCCCCCAGCCAGCCTTTTTCGATCACCGCCACATTGGTGATGCCGTGGTTTTTGGCCAGGTAATATGCCGTCGCCAGACCATGTCCGCCGCCGCCCACGATGACCACATCGTATTCAGCTTTAGGGTCAGGACTGCGCCAGGCTTTGGGCCAGTCTTTATGGTGGCTGACCGCGTTGCGGACCAGACTGAAAATCGAATAGCGTTTCATATTACAGGGCAGCGAATGAAGTGCAGCTGCCTCCCCGATAATGGAATAATATCAAGGCGTACAAGGCCTTGTGGACTCCAACAATACTATCCTGCAGACGACGTTACTGACAGGAAAAACGACCTCTTAATATAGACGTACGCCTTGCCGTAGCAATTCCTTTTGTACCAAACCAATATCCAGCTTATCGAAAGCTTGATTGTCTTTCAAAGACACCGCAGCTGCCACACCGGCCCCCTGGCCGCTGACAGTGCAACACATCATGTTTCGTGTGGCCGCATGGCTGGTTTTATCGCCCCCGGTTGATCGACCAGCGACAAGAAGATTGGAAATATTGCGTGGCAGCAGGGACCGATAGGGCACCTGAAAATAGCGCCCGGTCGTTGGCAAAATCAGAATGCCATAGCCATCGAGAAATTCCGGAAAGATACCGATTGTATCGTCAAAGCGACCTTGTTCCCGTACATCTGCCGCCGTCATGTTATAAACCGCGTCAATTTTGCGCGTATCCCGTACGCCTAAAGTCATACCGAAGTTTCGAAGTTTGGCGTTGTCACAGCCTGGCTGAAACTGGCGCAGGGCCTGGACGGCCAACATGGTCTGTCGGCGGCCTTCAATTTCATAGGTCGTCAGATCGTCCGGGTCCGAGCCATCGCAATGGGCAAGATGCACAAGATTCAGATAAGTCAGATCGCCGGTGTCATACACCGCGCCCCAGGTGCCTGAAATGGTGTCCAGGTTTTTCGGGATAAACCCGGCTTCCATGGCGGCCTCAAAGGGTTTGCGCAAAAACGGCGAGAACATGCGGTCTTCTTTACCGGTTGTCTCCACCGTCCATTCGCCGCTTTCCCAGTCCTTGTAGGTTTGCGGATCTGCCTTGACGGCTTCAATAAATTTCTGCTTGTCGACCCCGGTCATGGAAAACATCACAGACGCCGCCATCATCTCTTCCCGAGGCGTTTTATTGGTCAAGGCACCAGCCCGAAAGGCAATGTCTGCATCGCCCGTGGCATCAATTACCCGCTGGGCCAGAATCGCTTCCCGCCCCGCTTTGCTTTCCGTGATGATGCCCTTGATCACACCATCTTCAACAATGGGGGCCACAAAAGACCGATGTAACATGGGTGTTATGCCTGCTTCCACGACCAGATTATCGGCCACAACCTTGAAAGCCTCACCATCCAGGGCGAAGCTGTCAGACTGTGGCTCCGCTGTGCCAGCACCTGCGGCTTTTGCCCTGTCTTCAAACTCGCGCCCGACACCTTCTGTATCGATGGTTTTTTCATGGCGATACCAGGCAAAGCCTTCAACACCGACAGCCGTAATATTGCCACCGAAACAGCCATACCGTTCCACTAACGCCACGGAAATACCGGCGCGGGCAGCGCCAAGGGCCGCGGCCAGACCGCCAGGGCCAGAGCCCACCACAAGGACGTCTGTTTCATGGATGACATCAATTTGCCGGGCAGGCTCGGTGATTTGTTTCATGGGCAGGTTCCCGGAATGAAAGACAGCCACAACCTAGCTGATTTTCCAGAACTGACCAGAAGTGAGCGAATTGATTTTTTGGAAAAGTGTCGCTGATCGGTGTCTGAGCAGAAATCAAATAACATTTCTGATAACGCAGCCCCTCGCCACGTTTGCGCTGTGGATCAACGAGCAAAACAGCTCGCATAAGCCTTGTCATTGATCCAACTTCCAAAACAAACCGTTTCAGAAATTTTGTCGATCCGGTATTCCGCCCCAAAACAAATCATGGAAGCCCGGATAACACGCCTTCAGACACCGATTTCGCAGACAACTCGCATTGTCTTTCGATGAGAGTACGCAAATTCTACAGCCCTGGATTTTTTTAACATCCCCCAACAGGGTTAAATAATGCAATTTTTCGTAGGGAAAAGTGCGTATTTTTACCTCTTGGCTGGTTTTTTCGAAGGCTTGTCGAATTCGCCCGATCTCCGCTAAGCTTGGAAATCATTGCAAGCGGTTTCAGGGATGGTTTCGATATGGCGTATATCAGAGGCAAAAACGGCGATGTTTATCAGCCGAGCGATATGGTCAAGGAAGTCTGGCCTGACGTTTCCGGCAATGACGTCAACGGCCTGGGCGTTGAAGAAAAAAGCAAGCCCGTGCCTGTATTCTGGCGCACGGATGGTTCTATCGCCCATCATGACCTGCTGATGTATTTTTACACTGTCGACCAGAATGACCCCCGCATCATCAACGCCCGCAAGTTTCGCGAAGCCAACAAACTGATCCCGATTTCCGAGGTTGCTGAAACAAAGGCGGACATGTCACCCGAGGACATGTCTGCAGCCCTGAAGGAAGCGGCCCAGGGTTTCAGTGCCGATGACGTGGGTATCACGGCCTGGCGTGAGGAGTGGACTTATTCAGATCGCGATCAGCCATTGGGCCCGTGGACAATTGTTCTGGCAATTGACCAGGACTTTGATGAAATGAACAAAGCACCCGATCTGGACAGTTATGTTGAGGTTGTACGCCAATACGCCCGCGCCGGAAAAGTGGCCATCCAGGTCGCCAACTGGATCAGGGAACAGGGCTATAGCGCCGAAGAAAAAACCGGCCCCATGAGCGAAGATGTAATCATGATCCCGGCGGCTATCGAAGCCGGGATTGGCGAACTTGGCAAACATGGCTCCATGATCCATCACAAGATGGGATCAAACTTCCGTTTGTCCATGGTGACGACGGATATGCCGCTGGCCCCGGACACGCCCAAGCCATTTGGGGCTGATGATTTTTGCGCCAGCTGTCAGGTTTGCAAGAATGCCTGTCCACCCGATGCGATCTTCAATGAAAAACAAATGGTGCGTGGCAATGAAAAATGGTTTGTCGATTTCGACAAATGCATTCCTTATTTCGTCGACAATCAAACCTGCGGCATTTGCCTGGTGGTTTGTCCCTGGAGCAGGCCAGGTGTCGCCGATAATCTGTTGACGAAAATGGCGCGACGACGGGCACAAGCTGCCGAGTAAACCTATTCGACCACCTTGGGCCAGTTGGCATTGGCTTTGGTAATATTGCCGGGAATATCCTGTGACCAGGTTTGCTGGACCGATTTCGAATAATTGAGATAAAGTTTGCCGTCACGAATATGCCAGGCTTCCGGGTCCGATGACGCCGTATAGCCCTGGGATACGGCCCAGGCACAATAGCCGCCATATTGCGGGGCAAATTTTTCCGGCATTTTTTTGAAGTCTGCCAGATTTTGCGCATTGGCAAAGCGCCATTCGGCGCCTTTCCATTTGGTACTGAATTCACCAGACCCTTCAACTGGTTTCCCGACCCGGAAATAGGCCACAGGGTCATAACCGCTGACCGCCTTGCTACTGAGCAAACTGGTATAGACGGCATCCTTGGCCTGAACAGCTTTTCCCCCGAACGTCGTTATACCTGCAATAACGCCTACTGATACCACCAGACTTAACAGCCATCTAACCATCGTCCCTGTCCCCCGAACATTGTTTTTCGTCCAGCCTGAATGATAAAGCGTTATTCATGAAACCTTCTTCAAGGAAAACGCACAATCCCGTGATCTTGATACGTTATCTGCCCAAGAAGTAATTCAACGTTTATCGAAAATACTCTAGGCTCGTCTCTAATTTTTATTGCAAAAAGATATGTGGGATGATCCGGGCAAAAGAAAAGGCCAAAAATGAGGACGAATAGTCTGATCGAAGACTTTGATCTTTATGATCACAAGATTGATTCCGACCCTTTCCCCTGGTATCAAATATTGCGGGACGAGCACCCCTGTTATTGGTGCGAAAGTGGCAACATCTGGATCTTGTCACGCTATGATGATGTGGCGGCAGCAGCCCAGGATTGGCGAACCTTTTCATCCTTGAAGGGAAACCTGGTAGACGAAATCCCCGGTCGCTCCGGCGGCACACTTGGCACTACAGATCCGCCCCGACACGACCGGCTACGTGCCCTGGCCCAGGCTGCATTTCTGAAGAAGAACCTGGACCATGTGGTCGAACCCACGTTGCAACTGGCGGACAAGGCCATCGACAACATAAAGGCAAAAGGCAGCTTTGATTTTGTCGCCGATTTTTCCAGTGAAATCACCGTTGGCATAATTTTTCAGCTGCTGGGCCTGCCACCCAGGAATTCAGCTGAGATGCGCAACAAAGTCGTGCTGTCCATCTCCACGGACAAGAAAGCCCGTGGGCGCAATGCCGAACTGGATGCGGCTTTTGCGAACCTGAGCCAAATGATCTCTGATGAAGTCGCCGTGCGCCGACAAACTCCACGCGATGATCTGATCACCAAACTGGCGGAAGCGGAAATTGATGGCGACCGGTTGACGGAACGGGAAGTGGTTTTGACCACATCCATGTTCGTTGTCGCTGGCGTAGAATCACTTTCAAGCTTCATGAGCATCCTTGCCCTGAACCTGCATGACTTCACCGAAGCCCGGCAGTCCTTGCAAATAGACCCTGCCCGGATGATGCCCGCCATTGATGAATCGCTGCGCTATAACACCTCGGCCCAACGCTTCAAGCGGGTGTTAACCCGTGACCTGGACTTGCATGGCAAAACCATGCGGGAAGGAGATGGCGTGGTGCTGGCTTATGGTGCCGCCAATCGCGATGAACGGAAGTTTGAAAATCCAGACGTTTATGATATTGCCCGCAATCCACAAGGCCACCTGGGCTTTGGCATGGGCAAACACTTTTGCATCGGCAATCATTTTTCCCGACTGGTGACTGAAGCGGCAATGAATCGCTTTCTCGAGCGCATACCCTCTTTCGGCATGCAAACCCGTGAATTCGACTGGGTTTCATCCTCCAATTTCCGCAGCCCCATGACGCTGCCGTTCAAAATAAATTGACCTGTGCATAAAGGAATATCTGAATGACCCACGACGGCAGCGGCAGTAACCAAAAGGGACTGCGATCACGCATAACAACCAATGGTCTGGACCGGACCCCGCACCGGGCCTTTATGCGTGGTATGGGCCTGGACGACAAAGCCATTTCGCAGCCCATGGTCGGCGTGGTGACCACGGCCAACGAGACCTCACCCTGCAACATTAACCTGGGTGATCAGGCGGCAAATGCCGTCGCCGGGATCAAGGAAAAGGGCGGCACGCCCCGGTCCTTCACCACGATTTCGGTTTCCGACGGCATCAGCATGAACCATCAGGGCATGAAAAGTTCTCTGATCTCTCGCGAAGTCATTGCGGATTCAGTTGAACTTGTTGTTCGCGGCCACGCCTATGACGGCCTGGTTGGTTACGGCGGTTGTGACAAGAATCTGCCGGGTATCATGATGGCCATGGTTCGCTGCAATGTGCCCTCGGTCTTCTCGCACGGCGGCAGCACTCTGGTTTCAAGCTGGAAGGGTAAGCCCATGTCTCTGCTGAATACCTATGAAGGGATTGGTGCTGTGCAAACGGGCGAGATGGAATTGGCGGAATTGCAACAGATGGAACGGGCCGCCATGCCCAGCATTGGCGCCTGCCCCGGCCAGTTCACCGCCAATACAATGGCCATGGTATCCGAGGTTTTTGGTCTGGCCCTGCCGGGTTCCGCCACGGCCCCGGCGGTTTATGTGGAACGCAATGCCTTGGGCGTGGCCGCCGGACATACCGTGATGGAACTGATCAAAAACGGCGGTCCCTTGCCGCGCGATCTGGTGACTCGCAAAAGCCTGGAAAATGCCTGCGCCGTGGTCGCCGCCACGGGGGGCTCGACCAATGCCGGTTTGCATATTCCGGCCATCGCCAACGAAGCTGGCATCAAGTTCACCCTGGAAGATGTGGCCGAGGTTTTTGAACGCACGCCCCACATCGGCAACATGCAACCCGGCGGTCAATATTATGCCCAGGATGTGCATCAACTGGGCGGCATCAAGGTCTTTGTCAAAACCCTGATTGATGGCGGTTATTTACATGGTGATACGATGACCATCATGGGCTGTACCTTGGCCGAAGCCAGCGCCGACGCCCAAGCCCCCGATGGCGATATAATACGCCCCGCAAGCGACCCCATATCACCGACCGGTGGGCTTGTTGTGCTGAAAGGAAACCTCGCCCCGGATGGTGCCCTGATAAAGGTTGCTGGTCTGGCAAAGCTGGTCCACGAGGGCCCGGCCCGGGTGTTCGAAAGCGAAGAAGACTGCATGGTCGCCATCCGCACGCAATCCTACAAGGAAGGCGATGTGATCGTCGTGCGCAATGAAGGCCCCAAAGGCGGACCCGGCATGCGCGAAATGCTCGGACCGACGGCTGTGATCTATGGCCAGGGCATGGGCGAAAAAGTCGCCCTCATTACAGACGGCCGTTTTTCAGGTGCCACCCGCGGCATGTGTATCGGCTATGTCTCGCCCGAAGCCGCCGCTGGTGGCCCGCTTGCCCTGGTGCGCGAAGGCGACACTGTGCGCATCGATGCCAAGACCAAAAGCATGGACTTGCTGATCAGTGACGATGAAATGGCCGCACGCAAAGCGGCCTGGAAACCGGCCAGGCCTGAGCGCCCGCTGGCTGGCGTGATGCAGAAATATGCCGATCAGGTGGGTTCAGCCCATTTGGGTGCTGTCACCCATCGCGGCGATGTATATTGGGAAATGGAAGAAGCCCAGGAGTGGCAGGAATGACAGGTATGGCAGATATGAGTAAGGCCAGCGTCAAGGTCGGCTATCTGGGCACAGGCCTGATGGGCGCACCCATGGCACGGCGTTTGGTCAAGGCCGGATATGACGTTCAGGTGTGGAACCGGTCACGGGACAAAATGGATGCCCTGGTCGCTGCCGGAGCACATGCTGCGGCGACACCAAAAGAAATTGCCGACACGTGTGATGTGGTCTTCATGTGCCTGACCGATACCCGCGCTGTAGATGCAGTGGTTTTCGGTGACAGCGGAATTTCTCAAGGTAACCACGCCACGACCCTTGTCGATTTTTCGACCATTCCGCCAGACACCACACGCGACATCGCCGCCCGGTTAAAATCTGCCAATGGCATGGCATGGGTCGATGCGCCTGTTTCTGGTGGCGTGCCTGGCGCGGAGGACGGCACCCTGGCGATCATGGCCGGGGGCGATGCATCGGTAGTCGAAGCCGTGACGCCGCTGGTCAATCATATGAGCGCCCGCTTTACCCGCATGGGTGAGATCGGGGCAGGCCAGGCAACCAAGCTGTGCAACCAGATCATTTCCGGCTGCACCATCACAGTGGTGGCCGAAGCGGTTAATTTTGCGCAAAAATCAGGCGTTGATGCCAGCGCCTTAACCGAAGCCCTGAAGGGTGGTTTTGCCGATTCCATTCCTTTCCAGTTGTTTGCCCCGCGCATGGCGGCCAGAGATTTCGAAAACCCGATGGGTGCCACAAACACCATGATCAAGGACCTGAACACCGTGGCCGAAGTGGCGGTCAAATCCGGCGCCCGACTGGTCATGACCGAACAGGCCCTGGGCATCATGAACGACGCCTCGGCCCACGGGGATGGAGAAGCTGATATCTCGACGATCATCAGGCGATTTGAAGACTAAAAGACCACACTTTTGCCGTGAAATGGCCGTTTTCTGCGCTCAGTATTTGACGTACCGTAAATCGGTATTCGAATACTGAATTGATTTTGTTGGCAAATTCGGTTCATTATTGAAACAGGAATAACCGAACTCCAAGATTCGGCGTCATTCACACCAACAGGGAGATTTCATATGAAACGATTATTAACAGCTGCGTTTGCGGCAACGGTGGCACTGGGCCTTGGTTCAGTCGCAGCCCAGGCCAAGACCGTTCTAACCTATTCATCCTGGCTGCCATGGACCCATCCGATCAATGTCGAATTATACATTCCATGGATGGAAGCCATCGAGAAGGATTCTGGCGGCAGTATTCAATTCAAGCGTTTGCCCAAGGGCGTGGCTCACCCGCGCGCCCATCTTGACGCCGTACGTACCGGACAGGCAGATGCTGGCATGAGTGTGCATGGCTATTCGCCCAAGCGCTTCGCCGCCTATATGTTTGCTGAACTTCCCATGTTGGGCGATACCGGTACGGGCACGTCAATTGCCTTACAGCGGACCCACGACAAGTTCCTTGCAGACAAGAACTATTATGAAGGTGTTGTGCTTATCGGCATGAACACACACGGTCCGGGGCTTATCCACCACAGCAAGAAGCTTTTTAATTCACCTGCTGACTTCAAGGGCCAGAAGATGAGAACCGGTGGTCCAATTCCGAAGAAGATCGTCGAAGCCTGGGGCGGTGTTCCCATTCGTCAACCAGCACCCAAGTCCTACGAAATCCTGTCGACCGGTGTGGCTGACGGTATTACTTTCCCGTACGAATCCCTGACAAGTTTCAAGATCGTGAACCTGGTGCCTTTTTCGACTTACGTACCGGGCGGCATGTATTCTTCTAGTCACTATCTGGTCTTGAACCAGGGAAAATACGACAAGATGACTGCAGCTGAACGGGCCGCTGTCGACAAACATTCCGGCGAAGCCTTTGCCCTTCGGGCAGGCAAAGCCTGGGACCTGATCAACAGGCGTGGCAAAGAAGCCGCGATCAAAAACGGCAACAAACTTCAGGATGCACCGGCAGCAATTGTTGATGCCTTGAATGAACTCAATGTTCAGTTCCAGGCTGACTACATTGCGGGTGCAAAAGCCGCAGGCGTTGATGGGGCAGCAATCCTCAAGTATTTCAACGCTGAAGTTGCCAAACTGGCAAAATAGCAGGATCCTTTAAATGACTGTTTCAACAAACGGTCAGGTAAATTCCGGAGCATCATACTGGCTCGGCACGTTGCCGAGCCAGGTTCTGGGAATTGTTTCCTGCGCCATGCTTTTTTCAATGATGATGCTGACATTCGTAGATGTTGCCGGGCGCTATGTCTTTGCCGCCCCGCTACCCGCTGCCTACGAGATGATTGCATTCGTGATGCCGGGCATTATTTTTTGCGCCCTGCCCCACGTTAATTTGAACGAGAGCCACGTCACCATTGATCTGTTGGACGGTTTTATTCCGACGAGCGTCAAGAGATGGCAAAGCGTTCTTGTTAATCTATTTTCGGCCGCTGCCGTCGCCTTTATTTCCTGGCGATTATGGGCGCGGTCCCGTGACCACCTCAGATTCGGGGAAGTCACAGACGAGCTTTATCTGGAATTGTGGATTTTCAGCACGATCATGTCGGTCCTGTGCGCTATCGCCACAATCGCTTTTTTTGTAAATGCCTACGGGTACGCAACAAATACAAAGCGCCCCAAAAAAGATGACGGAGTAACCTCGACGTGACCGAAGCCCTGACAGGCCTTGTCCTGCTGCTTAGCCTCTCTTTTCTCCGTATCCCCATAGCCTTTTCGATGGTCGCTGTCGGATTTGGCGGTATGGCCTGGGTGCTCGGCCCACAGGGCGCCATGGCCAATGTTGGGCAGACAGCCTTTGACGCGGCAATCAACTATGAATTATCCGTGGTCCCGCTGTTTGTCCTGATGGGTAATTTTGTAACCCGGGCACGGCTGTCGTCAGAATTATACACAGCTTCAAATGCCTTCCTTGGACACCGTCGGGGTGGACTTGCCATGGCAACGATTGTTGCCTGTGGTGGTTTCAGTGCCATTTGCGGATCGTCCCTGGCGACGGCAGCGACCATGGCCAAGGTTGCCATGCCGTCCATGCGCCGCTTTGGTTATGACGACAGCCTTGCCGCCGGGTCCATTGCGGCAGGCGGTACCCTTGGTATCTTGATCCCGCCCAGCGTCTTGCTCGTCATCTATGGCATCCTGACCCAAACCAGCATCGGCAAACTGTTTGCCGCCGGCATCATGCCAGGGCTGGTGGGCATTCTGTTTTATCTGGCTGCTGTCAAAGCCGTGATCATAATCAAGCCGTCCGCCGGTCCCGCTGGCGAGCGCCAAAACTGGTCACAACGTATGCAAGCCCTTTCGCGCGTATGGGGTGTGTTGTTATTGTTTGGCATTGTCATGGGCGGCATATATGGCGGCGTCTTCAGCCCCACAGAAGCAGCTGGCATTGGTGCCTTTGGTGGTTTCCTCTTCGCCCTGTTTCGCAAAGCCCTGAACTGGTACACATTTTATGAAGTCCTGCTGGAAAGCGCCGCCACCACTGCCATGCTGTTCGCAGTCTTGATCGGCGCTTTGTTGTTTGCAAACTTCATCAACGTCACAGACTTCCCCCAGGCTTTACTGGAATTGGCTGGTCAGTTCAGTGACACACCCTGGCTGGTCATTGCCGCGATCCTGGTCATCTACGTGGCCCTGGGCTGTGTATTTGAAAGCCTGTCGATGATTCTGCTGACCGTGCCGATCTTCTTTCCACTGGTGCTGGAACTAGGCTATGACCCGATCTGGTTTGGTATCGTCGTGGTCGTAATCACAGAAATCAGCCTGATCACCCCGCCGGTGGGCTTAAACGTATTTGTCTTGCGCGGCGTTTTGCCTGACGTCACGACATCGACAATTTTCCGTGGCGTGACGCCCTTCTGGATTGCCGACCTGTTCCGGCTGACCTTGATTGTGGCTGTACCGGCCTTATCCTTATGGTTGCCGTCCTTCGTCAGATAAGGCATCGAGACGGACCAGGGCGATACCGCTTTAAGCGGTTTCGCTTCTGCCTGGAGCAATTTCGTAGAAAATGCTCCGATTTGTTGACGCCCACTTTGGGTTTGAAGCAACGCTGCGTTTCCGAGAAACCCGGAAACGTTCTAGTCATTTGTAGGTCTGGAGTTCTATTATGGTTACCCGCTTTTCTCTTTTTGCCGCTGCAACAGCCTTTCTGCTGAACTTGAGTGCCCTTCCGGCCCAGGCCCTCGATCTCAACCCCCTGACAGCCATCAAGAGTGTGGTCGAAGCTGCGGTTGAAGATCGCACTGCCGATGACATCGGCTCTGACCTTGCCATCAAGGGCAAGCTGACGGCGAACGTTATCGACAAGATGGGCAGCGACGTCATTTCCATTGGTGCCGATGTCTACGAACAAGTCGTGATGCTGACGGGAACGGTTGAGACCGGCAAGCAGAAAACCCAAGCCGGACGTCTCGCATCAGCCGTTGAAAATGTCAAAAAGGTTTACAACGAGATCCTCGTCATCAAGGCCATCGACAAGGAAAAGGGATCCGTTGAAAACTATGTCGATGATTCCGTTATCGAAACGAAAATCAACGCGCAGCTTCTGGATGCCGGTGGGGTCAGCGTAACCAATTACCGTTATCGATCAGTCGGTGGACGCGTCTTTCTGTTTGGCCGCGCCTTGTCCAATGCGGAGTTAAAAAAGGCCATCGGCGTTGTTAAAGGCATTGACGGCGTCAAAAACATCAAGAACCGGGTCTTTGTTCGCGCCAAATAGGCGCTTTCAAGCTTAAGTCCCGATCAGAACTTGTCGTCTTCTTTATCAGGATCGGGCGCAAACACCGCACGCCTGCGCCACCACAGTAGATCACCCCGCAAAAAGGACTGGGCCAGATCATTCTTTGGTCCGGCAAAAAACTGTTCCGCAGATGATTGTTCCTTGATGCGTCCGCGATAGAGAAAAACCACATGACTGGCAAGTCGCCGGGCCTGGTTGAGATCATGTGAAGACATCAAAACGCGCGTGCCGCCAGCAATCATTTTCAGTAAAACTTCTTCAATCAAACGCTGGGCCGCCGGGTCCAGATTGGCCGTTGGCTCATCCAGCAGCAATAGATCAGGAGCAAGGGCCCAGGCCCGTGCCAGGGCGAGGCGCTGCTGTTCGCCAAAAGATAACAATCTCGCCGGGATTGCCCGGTACCGGCTGAGGCCCGTTAATTCAAGAGCCTCATCGATCCTCTGTGCCCGTTGTAGCCGCGGCATTTTGTGCAGCTTCAGGGCAAAATCGATATTCCCCCCGGCGGTCCGGCGCAAATGTACGGGGCGCTGAAAAACCATCGCCTGCCTGTGGTCGTGTAATCCAGGGTCATCGCCCCCACCCCAGGTCACAAGACCTTCATGGGCCGGTAAAATACCGTGGCAGAGCCGCAGTAACAAAGACTTCCCGGCACCGTTGGGCCCGAGTATAACCGTCAAACCTTCTTCGTCGGCAAAGGTCGCACTGATATCTTTGATCAAGGGTTTTGTCCGGGCATTGAACCAGACATTTTCTAGCTTTACAGGATATGGTGCTGGCTTGCCGGTCATGCCTGATACCTGTGACGAGCAAACTCACGCACACTATATGAAGCCGCATTAATCGCCAAAGACAGCAGCAGCAGGACGATGCCCAGGCCAAGCGCCAGGGCAAGATCCCCGCGACTGGCTTCCAGGGCAATAGCTGTTGTCATCACGCGTGTGACATGATCAATGTTGCCGCCAACAATCATGACAGCACCGACTTCCGCATTTGCCCGGCCAAACCCGGCCAGCACCGTCGTCATCAAGGCAAAACGACCATCCCACAACAAGGCCAGAACCCTGGCCCAGGGGCCCGCCCCCAGTGACATCATCTGTTCTTCATATTCCTGCCACAGGCTTTCTATGACTGTACTGCTGAGTGCCACAATGATCGGCAGAACCAGTATCGTTTGCGCAATGATCATGGCAGCAGGGGTGAATAACAAACCCAGCGCACCCATGGGGCCAGACCGTGACAACATCAGCAACACAATGAGGCCCACAACAACCGGTGGCAGTCCCATCAAGGCATTCATGATTACCAGAATGACCCGGCGTCCGGGAAAACGGGACAAGGCCAGCACAGCCCCGAGAGGCAGGCCGATCAGGGTCGCCAAAACAACCGCAGTCAAGCTGACGCCCAGGGACCTTGCAACAATCTCGACAAGAGACGCATCCAGCCCCGCAAGCAGATTTACTGCCGTCGCCATTGCTTGCCAAATGTCGTTCATGAGTTCTCCAGGTTCATTCGTGCAAACCATAACCCATCTGGTCCGGCGTTTTAAGTCGGGACACGTCCGTCAAACAAACCAGTGCGACAGTTTGACCTAACGCAATTTCGGCATTTAGGGATTATGTATATAATTGGAATTGTTAAAATCTTTTCCAGGACTTTGGTCGACACCTATTGATCAACGGGACGACACGCGTGGAACAAATAGAAAATACCTTTAGACGATCACTTGGTGGCCTGGCTGACTGGCCCTTGCTGGATATGCTGAGCATGCTGATGGGCAGCAAACAGCATTCCCCCGATGTCGAGCGCCAACGAAGCACAATGATTTTGGCCAGGGTACATTTGATTTCACTGGCCTTTGGACTGCTGACGTTTCTTTGGATTGTCGTAGACGCCTTTACCTTCGATGAAATGGTCTGGCAGCCTATTGCCTTGAGTAGAATTGCTGCCAGTACCGGGTTTTTTGCCCTCGCCATTTTCACCCGGGGTATCAAAAGCATCATGCAGGCGCGGATCGCGGTCGGCCTGATGTTTGTCATACCAATGAGTTTTTATGCGATCACCTACCCCCTTTTGGCCGGGGTAGAAACCAGCGGTTGGTCACAATCTGTCTTTACCGGTTACATGCTTTTGCCCTTCGTAATTGCCGGAGGCCTTGGGTTTCTGCCCATTACGCTTGCAGAAGGATTGTTCTGCGTCGTACCGCTTTTACTCGCCAATTACGGAGTTCAGGTCTTTCTGGCGCCGACACTGGATTTTTATTCACTACTGGGTGTTGGTTGGTTGCTGCTCTTGATGTCACTTGCCGCCACCTTCGCCGGCATGAGCCAGCTTCAGTTAATAATCGAGCTTGCCAAACAAGCCTCAGCGGATCCTTTGACAAAGGCCTTTGTGCGTCGCGTAGGTCAGGAATTGCTGGACGCCCAGTTTAATGTGTCAGAGCGCCAGGCAGGCCCCTTTTCCATTGCCTTCGCCGATATTGATGATTTTAAGTCCGTCAATGATCAATTCGGCCACGACGTTGGCGACAAGGTTTTGTGCCAGACGACGGAGCACATTCAGGAAAACCTGCGAAAATCTGACCTTTTGGTGCGATGGGGCGGCGAGGAGTTTTTGCTGATAATGCCAAATACAGATCATGTTGGTGCCGCTCACGTGATCGGGCGGCTATATGAAAATGGCCTGGGCCTGCGTCCAGACGGATCTTTCCTTACCGTCAGTATAGGCGTTGCGGAACGCCAGGCCGACAACAGCCAAACCTGGGAAGACCTGGTAGCGATTGCCGACAGCCGCATGTATGAAGCCAAAACGGCTGGCAAAAACAGGTTTGTCGGCATCAGCGACAAGACGGAATAACATATTTCACCTCTGAACCCAACGATCCTTGCGCGAAAAACAGTAGCAATTGATTGCTCGCGAGCAAACAGTTTTTTTTCAGGCGCGATCATCATTTTTTCTGCTTCAGTTAAAAATTGATTGTAAATTGGTGTCGTTCAATTTGAATGGTGGACATTAATGAACTATGTTCATTTTACCGATTCAATTTTCTGAATTTTGACGTGACAATTACCGGGAACGAACTCTTATGCCTCGCAAACCACGCGAAGGACTGCAAGATGACCTGATTGCTGCGGGGGAAAGAATAGTCCGCGATCATGGTTTTCCAGCGCTGACCGCGCGCATGCTGGCGGCTGAAGCCAAGTGTGCCGTGGGCACGACTTATAATGTATTTGGTGATCTGCATGATCTGGTGGTCGAGATCAATGGACGCACCCTCTCTCGACTGGTGACGGTGTTGGTTGCCGCACGTAATCATGAAGCGGCACCTGAAGACCAGGTGATATCATTGGCCTTCGCCTACATCGATTTCATTTTGAAAGAGCAGCAGCTTTGGACCGCACTGATGCAGCATCATCTGCCTGAAGGGCGTAACCTGCCGGACTGGTATCTGGTCAAACTTGGCGGTCTGTTTACAGAAGTTGAAGCCGCCATCGGGCCCTTATTCAAAGACCGCAGCAGCGAAGAACTGAAGCGGGCTGCCCGCATTCTATGGTCCAACATGCATGGGCTGTGTTCGCTCGTCCTGTCTGACAAACTGGATCTTGTTTCCGGTGACAACATCGAAACGCTGGCGGAGGATATGGTCTACACCTATATCGCCGGCATCAAGGCAACACGATAAGTCACCGCATTCCCTATGGTACAGGGCTTTCGAAGCCCTCCGGCAAATATATATGAACGCTGTTCATTTTATATTTGACTATTACTGTAAAGCCCTGCAATCATACTGAACATTGCTCATTTATATAAAATTACCCCACAGCACAGTAACTTAATCCGTCAGTGCAACCCGGCCCTCGATAGCATAAGCCGGATCGTTGTAGCCCGGCGTTGAGGGATGCCCGATGGTGACAAGATCGTTAAGCAAGGCTTCGTCTTCTGCGGTGAATTCATAATCCAGACCGGCCATGTAATCGTCCCACTGTTCTTCCGTGCGGGGACCGGCTATGGGGGCCGTCACCAGCGCATTATTCAGTACCCAGCCAAGGGCATAATGGGTCAGCTTCGCGCCCTTTGCCTGACAATGCTGGTTCAGTTTCTGGGCAATTTCCAGTGATTCCAGACGCCATTCGGTCTGCATCATGCGCGGGTCAGACCTGCCGGCCCGGGTATCATCGCCAGGGGCGGCCAGGTCTTGCGGGCCGTATTTCCCGGTCAACACGCCGCGTGCCAGCGGGCTGTAGGGCACAACCCCCAAACCATAGTGATCGCAGGCTGGCAGATGTTCAATTTCCGGCATGCGGTTCAGGGCATTATAATAAGGCTGGCTGACGACGGGTCGGCTAACACCAAGGGCTTCGCAGGTACGCACCACTTCGGCGACGCGCCAGGCTCGATAGTTGGAAAGACCAAAATATCTGATCTTGCCCGCCCGCATCAGATCGCCAATAGCGCTGATGGTTTCTTCCAGGGGCGTGGCGATATCTTCTTTATGCAGGTAATAGATATCGATGTAGTCGGTGCCAAGGCGTGCGAGGCTTTCTTCGCAGGCCCGCATCACCCATTTGCCGCCAAGGCCTCCGCGATTGGGATCGCTGCCCATGGCATTGGCAAGCTTGGTGGCCAGAACCCAGGCGTCGCGCTGATCGCCCAGAGCGCGACCAACCACTTCTTCGGAAGCGCCATTGCCATAGACGTCTGCCGTATCGATGAAATTCACCCCCTGGTCAGCGGCCTTGTCGACAATACGTTTCGAAGTCGCCTCATCGGTCTGGGCCCCGAACATCATGGTGCCAAGACAAATCGGTGAGACATGCAGGCCGCTGTGGCCGAGGCGACGATATTCCATTTATCTGTTCCCTACTTTGAAGAATTTTTGCTTTTTCGCTGACTGACATAAATACCAAAGAAAATCAGGATCATGCCAGCTATCATATTGGCCGTTATCGGCTCGCTCAACAAGGCAGCCCCGATCAGCACTCCGGAGATGGTAATGATATAGCCGATCTGACTAAAGAAGGTCGCACCCACTTCCATCAACAATTTGAACCGTATGATGGCTGCAAAGGCCGTCGCCACGATACCGAGATAGAGGACACTGCCAATGGGCCCCCAATCAGGTGTCAGGGTCCAGGGCTGATCGATCACAATAGAAAATGGCAGGATGACAGAAAATCCGGCTATAGAAACTGCAGCGCCAAAAACGTCTGACGACACACCCTGAACCCTTCGCACCAGGACACCGGAAGTAACATAACAAATATTCGCCAGCACCAGCACCGCTGCTCCGAACAAGGTGCCGCTGGCGCCCGCCATAACCATGGGGCCCAGAATGATGACGACACCGCCAAAGCCAATGGCGATGCCCAGTGTTTTATACAGCGTAAAGCGGTCATCAGTTGTGAGAAAGTGGGCGATGATCAAGGCCCAGATGGGACCGGCGGACATCAACAAAGCGGCCAGGTTACTATCGATGGTTTGTTCCGCAAGACCGATCAGGAAAAACGGCAGTGCCGAGTTCATGATGCCAATGGGCACCAACCAGCGCCAGATTGCTGGGTCCCGTGGCAAGCTGCGCCCGCGTAAACGGATAAACAGATACAGCAACAAGGCCGCCAGCCCAACGCGCCCGGTGGCAATGGTCAGGGGCGGGATATCTGCCACAGCGACTTTGATGAAGAAAAAAGACGAGCCCCAAATGGTGCCCAGCAAAGTCATCAGCGCCATATCCCGCATGGTCG
Source organism: Alphaproteobacteria bacterium (assembly GCA_018650465.1). Taxonomy (GTDB): domain Bacteria; phylum Pseudomonadota; class Alphaproteobacteria; order UBA2966; family UBA2966; genus JABILA01. The sequence goes on along the minus strand of JABIFY010000020.1, from coordinate 103,824 downwards.
CAGGACGTAATTTGTTGCCAGTTGTCACGAAGTTCAGAACCTGATTGGTAAGAAGACAGCCTCAATGATTAGGGGTTCAAAGTGCGACGGTCAATGGAATTAGGGACAACGTCATTCCGGACTCCGATCCGGAATCTCTGTAGCGTTGAAATCAGCAATGCCTTTCGGCGATGCAGCAGAGACTCCGGATCAAGCCCGGAGTGACGGAGAGTGTTTTAGTTATCCCTAATGACTGGTCCCGGCGGCGTAGTTGATCTTGTTCCAGACATTATATTTGCCCGACGGTTTTTTCATGGGCAGGCGTTTGACTTCTTCCAAAGTCTTGGCGTCATAGACAATGATGGCACCGTCCTGGTCCCAGATACTGAGAATGGCGTGGCTGCCATCGCGGTCAAATTCGATGTGAGCGGCCGTTTTGCCGGGCACGGGGCGGATGGTTTTGACGATTTCCAGAGTGCGTTTGTTGATGATATGCATCAGGTCCTTGTTAGGGCCAAAGAACACATCGACCCATGCATAGGGTGTGTTTTTGTGGCTACGCATGAAAAAGCCTGGCCCCTTGGTTTCAATGATTTTCACCGTCGACCAGTTTTGCATGTCGATCACACTGACCTGCCCACCCTTCAGGTGCGGCGTGGCCAACACAGGTTTGCCCTGGTAATTCCAGGTGATGCCAGACCCCAGATGGGGCATACCGGCGAGGTCAATATCGGCAATTTTGCGGCCCACATTCATATTCACGACCTGGCCATTTTTGGCGTTGCGGGCTGCCCCGATCAGGTTGCGGTAATCGAGATCAAAAAAGAAATCGTCGAGGTAATCATCCAACACAATCTGACGTACAGGGAAGGGGCCTTTTTCAGCAATACCTTCCGGATTATCTTCATTGTAGGTATGAACCAGACCCTTATAGATTTTCACTTTCGGGTCGTAGGAGATTTCCCATATTTCCGGTATATCGCGTAAAGCAGCCACAAAGCTGTTGCGCGGCGGCGCATTGTAGACCGCACTGACACGCGACGACACGCCGTGCTTGTCCTTGACATCAATGACTTTGATAGGCCGCAGCGTTTCCGCTGACAAGGCCACCAGGGTATGGGGCAGGGTATTGCCCACCATCAGGAATTTGCCGTCACTGGACACGGCTACATTACGCGTGTTGATTCCGGCGCGAATTTCAGAAACGACCTGCAAACTATAGAGATCATATTTGGAGACCCAGCCATCGCGCGAGGCCAGATACATGAAACGACCGTCCGGAGAATATTTGGCTCCGCCATGCACCGCAAAGCGGGTGGCGAAGCGGGCGAGAGGTTCGAACTTGTCGCCATCAAGGATCGTCACATGATGGTCCCCTGTTTCGACAACTGTGAACAGATTTAAAGGATCTGCGCTGAAAGGCGGCTTGGCGGGCAGCGCAGCCATGGCCACATGTTCAATGTGGCTGGCGGATACCTCGGCCATGCCCCAGACCGGTACGGCCTTCAGGGGTGTGTAGATCAGTTTCACCAAATCAGCGATTTCTGCCGATGTCAGTGTCTTGCCAAAAGCCGGCATTTGCGAGGCAGGCCTGCCATCAGCGATGACGCCGTCCGCCTTGTTCTTGCGCAGTCGACGCAGGTTTTCTGGCAACAAGGCCGGGCCACTTCCACCGAGGCGGTCCGCACCATGGCAACTGGCGCAATGTTTTTGGTAGATTACGTTGTCACTGGCCAAGGCGGCAGATTCAGCCGCGAACAAACCCGTTGTGACCAGCAAGGCAAAAGTGAGGACTTTCAACATATTCCTAGCCCGCTTGCTTCAAACGGCGGGCTTCGGCGAAGGAAATAACCTTGAGGCGATCACCACCTTGTTCATTGCCGATCTCTTCGTCTGTCAGATAGCAGCCAGGATCTTCGGCCCAGGCGTCACCGGTCAGTTGCCAGGCGCGCACGCGCGTGTTGCCGCCGCAAACATCAAACCATGAGCAACTGGCACAACGGCCTTTGACGGCGCGAGGCTTTTGCTTCAGACCCGCCATCAGAGGATCAGAGGTATCAGGCCAGATGTCAGAAAAGGCACGCTCGCGTACATTGCCAAGATTATGGTGCCACCACATGGTGTCGGGGTGCACATTGCCGAGATTATCAATGTTGGCGATGTTCACACCGGATGAATTGCCACCCCATCGGGCCAGCATCTGGCGTACATCATCGACGCGGTCGGGCAAATTCTTTTCCACCCACATCAGGAAATAAACCCCATCGGCATCATTGTTGCCGGTGACATAATCTCGTATGCCACCTTTTTGTGCGTCCGCCCAGGCCCGGTCAAACAACAAATCCAGGGCATCCCGTGTGGCCTGGAAAATGGCATCCGAGCCGCGGTTGTGATTGCCGCGACCAGCGTAATTCAGGTGTGAAAGATAAAACCGGTCAAGGCCACGGCCTTCCATATCGTCCAGCATGGGTTCCAGTTCGTGGGCATTATCCTGGGTCATGGTAAAGCGCAAGCCCACGCGCAGGTCCCGTTCCTGGCAAAGCTCGATCCCGCGCATGGATAAATCAAAGGCGCCGTCCAGACGACGAAATTTGTCATGTGTGTCACGCAAGCCATCAATGGAGACACCAACATAATTGTAGTCAGCCGCGGCGATTTCATCAATGTTGTGTTCATTGATCAAGGTACCGTTGGTGGACAGCCCGACATAAAATCCCAGTTCTTTTGCCCGCGCAGAAACTTCAAAAATATCCGGCCGCAACAAAGGCTCGCCACCCGACAGGATCAACACAGGCACCTTGAAGTTCCGCAAGTCCTGCATGGTGGTGAAGACTTCCCCGGTGGAAAGCTCTCCCTTGAAATCCTTGTCGGCGGAAATGGCATAACAATGTTTGCAGGTCAAATTACAACGCCGGATCAGGTTCCAGATCACGACCGGACCGGGCAGGCCCTTCCCTGTACCGCGTGCATGGCCTGGCGTGGCCTGGGGGCCAGCCGCCAAAGTCTGCATATATTGGGATACTCTGAACATAAACTTTCTCCTCAGGCTGCGCTGCGCGTGGCTGACGGATCACGTCCTGTCGTATTACTGCCCTTCAGGCGCAAACCTGTTTTTTTCAAAATGCGTGTACTGAATAAAATCTTGTGGCCTTTTTGCAGTTCACCAAGCTGGTCCGCAATGGCCGCGACCTTGTCTGCAACCTCGGTCCGGTCATGGCCGTGCACCATGGCAAAAAGATTGTAAGGCCAGTCCACCCCCTGACGCGGGCGATGATAACAATGGCTGACGCAATCAAGCGCGCCGACGATCTTGCCAACAGAGCTGATATCCGCGTCAGCAATATCCCAGACACTCATGCCGTTGCCGCGATAGCCAAGTTTGTAATGATTGGGCACAACGCCGATTCGACGGATCACGCCACTGTCCTGCATGGCCTTGATGCGATCCATCACATCTTTGGCGTCCAGTTCCAAACGCTTGGCAATCTCATGATAAGGCTGCGGGGTCAGGGGTAGCCCAGCTTGCGTTGCCTCGATAATCAACCTATCTGTGGCATCAAGTTCTTTTGTTGTATCAAGCTCGGGCATATTCAAACCTCAAACCTCAGGCCGACAAAAAACTCTTCCAGCTTGGGCATGTTGTGAACGGCGAGGCCGGTTTCATTTTCGATGTCGCTGATGATCTCGGCGATGCGACCGGGCTGATCCGTGGCCACGACGAACCACATATTCAGGTCGTCGTCGCGCTCATAATTATGGGCAACTTCTTCATGGGCATTGACCAGATCGGTGACATCGTCGAAACGATCTTCCGGCACAGCAATCGCCGCCAGGGTCAACTCTCCACCCATTTTTTCAGCATGATACAGCGGGCCAAACCGGCTGAGCACACCGTCTGCCAACAGCTTTTCGATGCGCCCGATAACTTGCCGTTCTTCAAGCCCCAGATCAGACGCGACCTGGGCGTAGGGATGTTCGCATACAGGGAAATCACCTTGCAGGGCATTAATGATGGCGCGATCAGCCTCATCCAGATCAATACCTCCTGCGGCCTTCAAGGCAGATTTGGATGATTGTGCTGTATAGGAAAATGTCTTGGCCATCAGGCGGCCGCCACATCAGACTTTTGGTCCGTCTTCAGGTAACGACCGCCAGTTTGTTTGAAGCGTTTGACGCTGAATAAAGTCTCGGTGGGCGTATCCTGCAATCCGCAAGCCTCGCGCGCATCCTCGATTTGACGTAGCACAACATCGCGGTCCTTGCCATGGATCATGGCATACAGTGTATAGGGCCAGTTGGCATGGGCCCGGCGTTGGTAACACAGACGCACATAAGGCAACGCGCCCAGCTTGCGGCCCATCACATCAACATCGCCGGGGGCCACTTGCCAGACAGTCATGGCATTGGCGTTGTAGCCCAATTCATGATGGCGCACGATCACACCAAGACGACGAATGATGTCCTGGTCCTGTAAATATTTCAGACGCGCCAGAACGGCGGTTTCGGTCATTTGGGCAGCATCGGCCAACAAGGCCCAAGGTCGGGATGTCAGGGCCAAACCCTTTTCAAGTTCCTGCAGCAAGTCATGATCCCGGCTTTCCAGCATGGCTTGATTAAAGTTCGCACGACAGGTCGTTGTGCGATTATCCCGTCCAGTCAAATCGAACCCGAGGTCAATGAAATAGTCGCGCACCATAGGCAGGTCGAGGACCTTCAAGCCGGATTGGCGTTCGATATCCTGCAACACTGCCGTGACAGTCGCCCGGTCCGGGGCTGTCACCACAAACCACATATTCAGATCATGTTCGCGTTGATAGTTGTGATTGACATATTGTTGATCGTTGACGATTTGTGCGACTTTTTGCAGTTGGCTTTCCGGTACCTGCAGAGAAGCAAGAGTTCCAGCCCCGACACTGCCAGGACGCAAGACCGCACCTACACGGCTGACGCTGCCAGCTTCTTTCAACGCAGCCAGGTGTTCGAGAACCTCATTTTCCGCAAGGCCAAGATCAGCGGCCAGTTTGGCGTATGGCATGGTGACCAGCGGAAAGTCACGCTGGTAGTCATTCAAGAGCCGTTGCTGAATTTCTGTACTCATGCCGCCCTCACAATCCAATGCGGTGGGCACGGGCTGTGAAGAAAATACCCGACGGTTTTTGCACAGGCAGTCGGCCTTTTTCCTGGAAGGTCGCGGTGTCATAAATGATCACCCGGTTATCATCGCGCACCGACAGCCAGACCTCTTCACCGCGCGGGGTGAATTCCATGTGCAATACGGCAGGGCCTGGTTTCAGGGTTTTGATAATCTGGCGCGTCGGCACGTCAATAACCTGAATGGTGTCATTATCGGGGAAGGCAAAGTTTACCCAAATCTGGCGACCATCCGGGCGGGCCATAACAAACACAGGCTGGCCGTGCACGGCGATGCGGTCGACTTCTTTCCAGGAACCTTCTTTGGCCACCAGAACTTCGTGGTGTCCAATGGCTGGCATAAAGGCATGACCATCGGCCATGGCCCAACCTTCCAGATGTGGCATCTTGTAAACCGGCATGGCTTTTTCACCACGGCCGTAGCCATCCAGAATTCGGCGTACAGCATAATCTGACTGCCACAGATCAACCATGGCCATACCATCTTCGCCAAACAAACCGGCAATATACCAGCGCCCGTCCGGCGTGATCAGGCCGTCATAGGGCAGCTTGCCCACATCGCGTAATTTGGTAATGGCAGGCTTGTCGCGGTTACTCATATCCACGATCCAGGTTTCTCCGGCATCATACAGCGAGAACACAAAGCGTTGACCCGGCGCATCCACAAGGCCCACTGTTTTGGATCGCTCCCCATCGGCACCAATGGCCGGAATATCTGCAACGGGCTCAAGGGTATCGGCATCAAATATCCGCACACCGCCCGGCTTGTAATTGGAGACGGCGACCAGTTTGCCGTCCTGCGAAATGGCTCCGCCGATGGAATTTCCGGCCTGCAAGGTACGAGCGACGATTTTTTGACCCAGCATATCAACCTTGGTCAGGCCCCCGTCGCGACCAAAGATGTAAGCATATCTTTCATCACGGGAATAGACCGCCGAAGCATGCGAGAGATCGCCAAGCCCGGTCACTCTGGCCAGCGATGTTCGGGTTGTCGTTTCAATGATTTGCAGGCTGCCAGTGCCGCGTTCGATAATCAGGCCCAAGTCACCCGTGGCCCGAATTTGAGCACAGGCAGACAGGGTCAGCAGAGCAATCGCGACAATCAATTTGTTCCATGTCATCAGTCGGCTCCGCGGCGTAGACGCTCAACAATCCAGGAAGCTTCGGCCCGGTTTAAAAACCGCCGCCAGGGCGGCATGGGTGTGCCCGGCACGCCGTCCAGGATGATATCCACAAGGGCGTCGTCGGTGAAATGGGCAATGTTGTCAGGCAGCAAAGCTGAGCCCAGGCCGCCCCTGCGGGTCAGGCCATGGCAGGAACCACAATCCTGTTCCAGCAATACAGCCAGTTCCGTTTGCCGTTTGGTATCCAGCGGGGCCGTAGCAGCAACTCCACCAGCCGTCGCGATAAAGACGGCCAGAAACGAAGCGAGGGCAACGCGTTTACTGGGCTGCGACCAGGACATCATTCAGCATTTCTGGCAGAACCTCGGCAGGTGCTGTATTGAACCAGTCCATGCTTCCGGCAACGTCCACAACCCGGCCAATGATCAAAAGAGTGGGGGCCACAAAATTGTGGGTGACGACATCGTGCGGCAGGTTTTCCAGAGTTGTCACATGGCGACGCTGGACCTTGGTAGTGCCTTGTTCCACAGCCGCCGCCGGGGTCGTGGCAGGCAGGCCTGCCGTGATTAGTTTTTCAGCGATCTGCTTGATGTTGGCGAGACCCATATAGACCACCAAAGTGGTATCCGGATCTGACAGGCTACGCCAATCCAGATTCAACGGCTGGTCTTCCCGGCAATGGCCGGTGACAAAACGCACACTGCTGGCCAGACCCCGATGGGTCAGGGGAATACCGGCATAGGCACCGGCGCCAATGGCTGCACTGATACCTGGAACAATTTCGAAAGCCACACCGGCTTCATCAAGGCGCTGGGCCTCTTCACTGCCGCGACCAAAAACCAGTGGGTCACCGCCCTTCAGGCGCACGGTTCGGCGGCCGCTCTGGCCAAGCTTGACCAGCAATTCGTTAATTTCATCTTGTGGCATGTGGTGCTGGCCGCTTTTTTTGCCGACAAAAATTCGGCTGGCGCCCACGGGCACAAGGTCGAGAATTTCTTCCGACACAAGTCGGTCATAAACCACAACTTCAGCAGATTGAATCAGGCGCAGGGCCTTGACTGTCAGTAGCTCGGCGTCCCCCGGACCAGCGCCAACAAGAAAGACTGTTGGTGTCGTTTGGCCTGGCGGTGTCGTATGGGTCTCTGGATTGCTGTCCATTAGTTCCCCCCACGAGAACGGTTTCAAAAATTACGGTTTGGTCAAGAGTGTTTGAACCATCGGGCGGAACCGAAGTTCCGCCCGATGAAACAAATGGCTTAGTAGATATCGTCCTTGGTATTGCGGACGTTGAATTTGCCGGTTGGGGTGACAAGACGCTTGTCCTTGATCACCTTGATCAGCTTACGGGTTTTGTCATCAACAACAACAATGGCTGAAGTCTGTTTTGCGCCATTCCAGACTGACCACCAGATTTCGGTGCCATGTTTGTTGTATTCGCCCTGCACAACACGCTTGACGCCTTCAGAGATGCCGGACCATTCACCGATAGGAATGACTTCATATTCCTTGTCCAGATTGTCGACATCAAATACAGCGACTGAGGAAGCAATCGCGCCATCAGGATTCAGGGGTGAATCAACCCACAGGTTCTTCGACTTCGGGTGTGTCTTCACGAACAGTGAACCACCGCCCTGGCCTTCAAGTTCCTGCACAACTTTCCACGCATGTTGCGGATAGTTGACGGGGTCCGTACCGATCAGCGAAATCATTTCATCACCCAAGTGAGACGTGACCCAGACCGGACCAAATTTCGGGTGCATGATATTAGCGCCACGACCAGGGTGTGGTGTGGTGCTGACCTTGACCTTGGCGACCAGCTTGCTTGTCTTCGTATCGATTACAACGATGGTATCACGGGCATTAGCCGCATCCATGAAGTAACGACCAGTAGAGTCAAAGCCACCATCGTGCAGGAAGCGTTCTGCATTGATGCTCGTGATCTTGAGGTTTTCAAGATCCGAATAATCAACCATCAGCACCTTGCCGGTTTCCTTCACATTGACCAGAAATTCTGGCTTGTAGTGCGAAGAAACGATGGCTGCAACACGGGGTTCAGGATGATACTCCTGGGTATCCACAGTATTGCCTCGGGTAGAGACGATTTTTTTCGGCTCCAGGGTTGCGCCGTCCATAATGACAAACTGCGGCGGCCAGTAAGCACCAGCAATCGCATATTTGTCTTCATAACCATGATACTTGGAGGTTTCTACCGAACGGGCTTCCATGCCAATCTTGATTTCAGCAACGTTATTCGGATGCTCCATCCACAGATCGATCAGGTTGATCCTGCCGTCGCGGCCAATCACAAAGAGATAACGACCGGAGGCTGAAATCCGCGAAATGTGAACGGCATAACCGGTGTTGATCACTTCAACGATTTTCTTGGTGCCGCCATCGATCAAGGCGATCTGGCCGGCATCACGTAAAGTCACCGAGAAAAGGTTTTCCAGGTCCAGGCGGTTCATCTTTTTGGTTGGCCGCTTTTCGACAGGAACGATAATCTTCCATGATTCCTTCATTTCCGCCATGCCCCACTCTGGTGGTGCTGACGGCTCGTTCATCAGATAGCGGGCCATGATGCCAATTTCTGACTTGCTCAGGCCACCATCGGCACCCCAGTTCGGCATACCGCCGGGAGAGCCATATGTAATAAAGTCGCGCAGATATTCATATCCGTGCTCCAGGGTGATTTTGGTGGTCAGCGGTTTACCGGTGGCACCCTTGCGCAACACGCCGTGACAACCAGCGCAGCGTTCAAAATAGATTTTGGTTGCTGTTTTATATTCATCAGCAGAAAGCTCAGGTGAACCCTCTGTCTTAATCTGCTTGCCGCCTTTCACACTATCCATTTGTGGCTGGTATTTTCCCGCCGGCGTGGTCTTGTGATCCTGAATTTTGCTTTTCGACACATTTGCTGCCGATGCTGCGATTGATCCGCCAACGACAAGCGTCGTAGCGACAACCGAGCTTAGTAATATTTTTCCGAGTTTATTGCCGTAAATCATAGGTACCTCTGCTTCCCCGAGTAATTTCGAGTTCAAACAACATCCACCGCCAGATTTGACGACTGGTAGTGTGGAATATCACGTGGCCTGGGGGCCATACTTGACTTACGTCAAAGAAGGCCCCATGCGCCATTGGACAACTTGACGCAGGTCAATGTTGTGAAATATGTGATAGAGTATTGTGCTCTTGATAGATCAAGAAAATATGTTGATAAACAATAGGTTATCAGATTAATGGAAGATATGGAAAGGCGCGGCGTGGCTCCGGTATTAATTCTTGCGACGCTTTGTCGCACTTTTTGTATGGTTGTTTTACTGACTTTTTTTGCCACTTTGGCTGTTGGCAGTACTGTTGCCAAAAGTAATGCCATTCCCTTGCAAACTGTTTTTGCCGGCGCCAGTTATCTGGGCGCGTTCGAGGGTGATCCGCGGGCAGCGGCTGTATTCGATAACAACAATTCGGTCATCGGCTATGTCTTTTTAACTTCGGATATCGTCAAGGCAGCCGGCTATTCAGGCAAGCCAATTACGACCGCTGTCGGCCTTGATCTGAAGGGCTTCCTTACGGGCGCTGCAATCATCGAACATCATGAGCCGATTCTGATCCTTGGCATTAAAGAAGAAAATCTGACGACCTTCATTCAAAGCTACAAGGGCCTGGATATTCGCCAGGACGTCGTGCTGGATGGTATCAGTGGCGGACGCATCAACGGCGAGGGTTTGCAGGTTATTGACGGCCTCACCGGGGCCAGCATCACCAGTATTGTATTCAACGATTCCATATTTCGCGCCGCCCGCATGGTGGCCCGCAGCCGGGGCATCATAGAAGACGTGTCACAAGACAAACCCAGACTGGATCTGGATAGCTTCACAGCACAGGACTGGGCGGGTCTGGAAAAATCTGGTGCGATACAAAACCTTACCCTGTCCAACAGGGATGTCGATGACGCCTATGTCCGACAATATGAACGCGCGGTTCCGGCCCCGGGTGGCGGAGAGCCTGAACAAACGTTCATGTCCCTGTATGCGACCCTGGTCACACCAGCTGGTATCGGCCAGAACCTGTTGGGCTTTGCCGGTTTCAGTCAGCTGCGCGCCAGCTTGTCGCCCGGCGACCAGGTTCTGATGGTGGCCGGTCATGGGGTCTATTCCTTCAAGGGCTATACATGGCGAAAACGCAATGGCGTCTTTAATCGCGTGCAGTTGATCCAGGGTGACAAGACCTGGCGCTTTAAAAAAGCCCAGCATCAGCTGGTCGAAAAGCTGGACATCAAAGGCAGCCCCGACCTGCGGGAGATCGCCCTGTTTGTCATTCCCGCCGCGGACCAGTTCGATGCCCTGAAGCCCTGGCGGCTTGATTTAATCGTTGATCGTGAAGTCAGCAGTGGCGAGAACCTGCGCACTTTTTTCGCCCTGAATTACACCCTGCCTGCACAATTCATCCTACAGCCCGAACCTGCAACATCCGGCACCGGCATTTCTGACCTGATCGCCGAAGCGACCACAGCGGGTGGCGGCATCTGGCTACGGGTATGGGAAAGCCGGGCGTGGGAAATTGCCGCTCTGCTAACCATGTTGTTTGTCCTGTATATTGTGATGGTACTGCATGATTTTGCCGCCCGGCGCCCCAAATTGTTGCGCCGATTCAGGGTCGGCTTTCTGATCACCACCCTGTTGGGTCTGGGTCTGATCATGAATGCCCAGTTATCCGTCGTGAATGTTCTGACCTTCATCCAATCCCTGCTCACGGAATTTCACTGGGACTTTTTCCTGCTGGATCCCCTGGTCTTTATCCTGTGGTCCTGGGTGGCCATCGGTCTTTTATTCTGGGGGCGTGGTGTTTTTTGCGGCTGGCTTTGCCCCTTTGGCGCCCTGCAGGAACTGGCGTCAAAGTTGGCGAAGTTTTTTCATGTGCCACAATTAGCGATCCCCTTCGGGTTGTCAGAACGGGTCTGGCCGATCAAATATATTATCTTTCTGGGCCTGCTGGCCCTTTCCCTGCATTCCATAGGCCTGGCTGAATACGGCGCCGAGGTTGAGCCCTTCAAGACGGCCATCGCCCTGAAGTTCGTACGCGCCTGGCCCTTTGTGGTTTATGCCCTGGGCCTGCTGACGGCCGCCATGTTTGTCGAGCGGGTGTTCTGTCGCTATCTCTGCCCGCTGGGTGCGGCGCTGGCCATTCCCGGCAAGAACCGCATGTTCGAATGGCTGCGACGGCGCCAGCAATGCGGCACGGAATGTCATATCTGCGCCACGCGCTGCCCCGTTCAGGCCATCCATCCCAGCGGCCGCATTGATGCCCACGAATGCATCTATTGTTTGGATTGCCAGATGATCTATTACGACGACCACATCTGCCCACCCATGATCGCCCGACGCAAACGTCGTGAGGACCGCGCGGAGCGCAAACAACAACGTGCCGACGCCCGCCTGGCTGACCAAACACAAATCTAGTCACGGCATAAAACAAATCCTGACACTTTAACAATCCAGAGCTATGCATATTCGGGTTAATCCGAAACACCTCGTTTCATACCTGCATTGCCTTTCAATACCTTACTGCCTACCTGTGTTTCAGAACAAAATTGAAACACCCTGACCTGGACCGGAGCTATCTGTAATGTCATTTGCAATTCTGTTTTCCTACGCCTTCCGCATCTTCTTCTTGATGGGCGGGCTTGGTGCTGCACTGCTGGTGCCGGTCTGGTTGCTGATGTTGGCAGGACATTTGCCCACACCGGGTTATCTGGGCGGTGCTGCCTGGCACGGACACGAACTCATCTTTGGTTATGCCCCGGCTGTAATCACCGGGTTCCTGTTGACCGCTGCCTATAACTGGACCGGTACGCCGAACACCAAAGGACTGTCACTGGTTTTGTTGGCCGGGTTCTGGTTGGCCGGGCGCATTGTCTTGTTGGCCGCTGACAGCCTGCCAGGTCCCCTGGTCGCCCTGGTTGATCTGGTATTTTTACCCCTGGCCGGTCTGATCGTACTGCCACCTTTGTGGAAGGCCAGAAAGTGGGCCAATACGGCTTTTGTCGGATTGTTTATGCTGATGGCCGTGGCCAACCTGATGATCCACCTGGAAGCCCTTGGGATCATCGAAAACACTACGCAGGCAGGCCTGTATGGCGGGCTTGATCTGGTATTGCTGATCATGGTCATGGTCGGCGGGCGGATCACCACGGCCTTCACCCGCAACGCAACCGGTATCCAGGTTGCCCCTCAGCCAAGGCGGGATCAAGCCGCTGTCCTTGGCGTCACCCTACTGGCTGCCGTTGATTTGCTGGCCCTGTCGGAGCTGATTGTCGGGATCGTTTGCCTTGTGGCCGCCGTGGCGACGGCTGTGCGTATTGCCGCCTGGCAAAGCTGGAAAACACGCACCGTACCGCTGATCTGGATTCTACATCTGGCACAGGTCTGGCTGATCATTGGCTTTGGTCTGCGCGGCGGTGCCTTGTTGTATGATCTGCTGCCCCAGGCCACCGCATTGCATGCCTTGACCCTGGGTGCTGTTGGTTCCCTGACCCTGGGCATGATGACACGGGTGGCCCTGGGCCACACCGGCCGTGCGCTGAATATCAAACCGATTATTCCCTGGACCTATTTCGCCATCAGCGCCGCCGCCCTGGTGCGTATTATAGTGCCTGTCCTGGTCCCTGAGATGAACCTGATGGCCAATGCCATTGCCGGTGGCCTCTGGACCTTCGCCTTTGCAACTTTTGTCGTGGTCTACTTGCCCGTCCTGACCAGCCCACGACCGGATGGCATGGCGGGGTAGGTAGTTTCTAGCGGTGCGAGGGGTGTGGTTCGGTTTCTTCGCAAAATTCGCGCAGGCGCTGGATGTCTTCGATGTGGACGTCACGGCCCTGGCAATCGACACCAATATCGCGCAAGCGTGCCAAGGCCCGCGAGAGGCTTTCAGGCTTGATGCCGATGCGGGCGGCAATCAGGGCTTTGTCAAATGGCAAACTGGTGGAGACGGAGCCACTGAGAACATCTGTTTGCGCCAGGGTTTGCGCCAGGATAAATCCGCCTAAGCGTTGGCCCGGTGTTTTGGATTTGATATCTGTGATGTCTTTTTGAAATTGGCGATGGCGTCGCGCCATGACAGCCAGCATGCGAAAGGCCAGGTCTTTATTTTCTGCCAAATGGGAAAACAAATGGTCGGCCATGATGCGCACCAGCCTGGCGTCTTCGACCACTTCGGCATTGACCGGGAACCGGCCTGAGGCAAACATCGCTGCCTCGCCAAAGGACCGGCCTTCGCCAAACACATTGACGACATTTTCATCACCGTCTTCTGTGGCCGTGAAAAGTTTCACCCGGCCTTCGAGGATAACAAAAAAACTGTCCGCCGGATCACCCTGGCTGAATAACAGGGAATGGCGGGCAAAGTGCCGTGGCTGAGCCGCGCCAATCAGGACTTCGACATCTTCGCGTGGCAAATCGGCAAAAGGTCCGATGGCCGCGATTTGATCGATATCATCTGGCTTGAGAATAGAAGACGGCACAGGTTAACTCCTGGAAAAAATGCCTGAGCAGTCAAGCCGAGCCTCCGGGGAGGGTCAAGGCCAACAACGCAACAAATATGGGAGCGGTTCCGTTTAAACCGGAATCGCGCTGGAAAGGTGTTGATCAGGTATCGAGCGGCGCGCCCTCAAGGCAATAGTCCCGCAATTCCGAGACGTTCTGGATTGTCACCTGGCCGTCCTTGTCGGTGACGCCGGTATCACGCAACTTGGCCAGGGCCCGCGACAGGCTTTCAGGCTTCATACCCAAGCGATTGGCCAGCAATCGCTTGTCATAGGGCAATGAGACACGAACTTTACCGCCGGTTTCTTCCGTCAGGCTGAGCAAAAACCCGCCCAAACGCTGGGCTGTGGACTTAAGCTTCAATTCGCTGATTTGATAGAGCAATACACGCAGATGGCGCGACATTCCCCCCATCATGGCAACGACCAGATGAAATTCTTCAGACAGACGATCCATAAAAGGTTGCGCTTCGACCGCGATCAGGCGCGCGTCACTGACAACCTTGGCGCCAACAGGATAGATCCCTGTATCAAAAATGGCTTCTTCGGCAAATGTTTCACCGCCAGCCAGGATATCAATCACGCTCTCGCGACCGTCCTGGGTCAGGACAAATAATTCAACCTGACCATCCAACTGCACATAAAAACGTGTCGCGGCCTCGCCTTGAGAAAATATCCGGGTCCCGGCTTCAGCCCTGATCACTTCCGCCTTTGATAAAAGTTCAGCAACAGACTCTGCAGGCAGGCCTGCAAACAGCGGAATCGTTGCAACCTGGCGCAGGATATCCGGATTGACCTGGCCCAGTTTCAGGATTTGCCCCATTTCACTCATCTGTCATATCCCGTCAAAGCCATCGTCCACAGGACAGGCTACCATAAGCCCTGCCGTCAGGCATGACTTTGATCAAGTGCGACATTACCAACCCGCCCTCACCTGCTGGGCAAGCGCAGCACAAGGGCGCGCCGATCCATATCAATGGCGAGGATATCCCGGGGCCGCAAATCAACTTGTGCCGAATGTGAGAATCCTGGCTGGTCCGGCCCATTGTCCCGAACTTCCAGTTTCAAACTGTGATGGCCCGGGGGCACCTCGAATGTTTCATAAAAGGTCGACGGCCCGTCATTGGACAAACCGCCCGGCTGGGCACTGCCGGAAAAAACTTCTGCGTCATTCAGCCATAGTTTCACCTGAACGGGGTGGCGTTCCCGTGGGCAGGCCTGTGGTACCTTTGCCGAGCCTGGTATATTTTCGAGCTCTGCGGCTGTGCGATCCCGACAGGCTTCCTTGCGTTGTCCCGCATGACTGAAACTGAGTTTGACCAAGGCCTTGTCAGCAGGGAAGTAGCGCCAGTCCGGACTTGCCGAAAAGTATCCAAGCAACAGGGCGAACAGAGTGTAGCCTACAAACTGTCCGACATAACGACCGATTCCAGCGGGGGTAGTGCGATTTACGTTGCTCATTGTTCTTCACCCCCGACGGCTTCCACCAGGTGTGATTCGTCCGGCAAGTCCGGCAATCCATCCCTGAAGCCAACAACGTCTTCTTTCAGGCGATCAGCGTCGGCGGCAGAGGCCCAACCCAAACGAACCCGTTTTTTCGAGAACTTGGTTCTGAGGTAGGTTTCACGCGTACCATCGAGGCGTTCTTCGACCCAGCGACCGCCAAGGCGATGGAAACATTCCCCATCACCGCAGCCCGTCAGGAAGACGCCGTCGGCCCCACCACGTCGCAACATGAAATCAAGCAACGAAGGTGGCACCATGCCCGTGCAAGGCAATTCAATTGTCGCCACACCGGCAACACCCATGGCATCGACATGAACCGCGCGGGCGCAGCCAAAGAGGATAACCTTGGGCTTGTCATCGGGCAAACCAGCGACGGCAGCCACGCATTGGCCACGTAACTGGTGCAAGGTGTAGTCCGGCAAATCAATGCCCGTCGTAATATGGTCATCACGCCTCAGTGGCGTATGGGTCGGACAGGAACCGACACAGATACCGCAAGCAGCACAGGCATCGGGATTAACTACTGCAATCTTCTCATAGGGGCTGTCATCTTCCCGCTTGTGCATGATCACCGCACCATAAGGGCAATCATCAAAGCAGCGTTCGCAGCCATTACACTGGTCCGGGTTGACCACAGCAGGGGCGTCATATTTTTCTCGGGGCAACCAAGGCATGATGATCAACAGGCCGGTGACACCATACAGCAAACCCCAGACCGGTCCCGCTGACCACAGGTCAATCATGGGATATACAAACAGGTAGAACCAATCAAGGTGAATAACTTCCGGCACATGGCTAAGATCGGCTTGTGGATGGCTAACCGCTGGATAGACAAGGCTAAGTACCAACAACATCAAGAAGGTGCCAATGGCCAGGCCCAAAGGTGGATTGATCTTCGCCCGGTTCATGCGTTGCAGGTGGATCCACATCAACAACAACAGGATCAGGGGCAAGGCGATATGAAGGAAAATCAGCAGACTGAAGAAGCGGTCGCTGAGACTACCCTTGGTCAAGAAGTTACGGGCAACGGGTTCACCGAATATCGGGAACCAATCAAGAAATTCTGCCGTCCATACAGCAATCATCTGGGCCAGTTCATCCCAGACCAGCCAATAGCCATTGATGCCACAGATGATCAACAGCCACAGCATGGGCACGCCCACGATCCAGCTGAACCAGCGCACGCCACGATAGCGGTCGAGGGCGAATTCACGCAGCAAGTGGATCATGGTGAACAACAGCAGGGCATCGGATGCATAGCGATGCAGGCTGCGCATTATGCCGCCAAAATACCATTGCTCCTGGGTGATGACCTCAATGGAATTGTAGGCCCCCAGCACACTGGTTTCGAACACGATATAGAGATAGATTCCGCTCGCAGCGACAATCCAGAAATTGAAATAACAAAGTGCGCCCAGATAAAATAACGGGTTCCAGGCCCGACCGAACAGAACGTCGAAACCCAGTTCCGCTTTTTCGAAAGCCCACTCCATGGGCCGCTGAATATACCCCAACACCACTTACACTCCTGAAGTTCGGTTAACTTTCACCAGTCATGGCAGGGCCATGAGGTGACGTCGTATTTGATGAATTGATCTGGACTTGTTGTTTGCGCTTGTACGCCTGCCAGACCTCGCGAAAAACAAAGGCAAAAAAACTGGCCAGACAGACAAATCCGATCAACATGCCAATGAAAAGGGAATAGTCAAACCGGTAGGCTTCGCGTTGCGGATCGTAAACCGTACAGGCCAGCTTCACACGGTCAAGAATACTGGCCAGGGTGCCGCGCACCCCTTTCCAGCTGCCGTCGCCCAGCACCAGGCTTTTCAACGGTTCGATCAATTGCGGCACGGTAAAGTCATCGCCATAGACATGGGCATAGACTTTGCCATGACCATCCAGAATGGTGGTTTGGGTAAGGTGGTCAAAGCCCTGGCTTGAAGGCGAAAAGCTGAACCCGATATCATCGGACAAGCGCCACACCGTCGCCACATCCGTCGACAGGAACTGCCAGTTTTTAAACTCAATATCCTGTTGACGCTGAAAGGATTTCATGGCGGATGGTTTATCAAAATCCGTATCGAAACCGATGGTCACGATATTGAAGTTATCCGGACCCAGGGCATCCCCGGCCACCTCAACCCCGCGGGCAAGGGACTGGGTAATCTGGGGGCAGGTATTGTAGCAACTGGTGTAGATCAGGCTGATGATCAGGGGCTTGCCTGCAAAGTCAGACAGCCGCACGGACTTGCCGTCCGAATTTACAAACCGGTGATCGCGAAGCTTTTGGCCAATGGCGGCCTGGCTTAGTTCCAAGGCAGTTTTTGCCACAAACTTGACGCCCGGGTCCTTGGTAGCGCCGGCCAGGGCGGCAGTCTGGAAATCAAATAATACCCATGAGAAAATCAGGGTCAAACACGCCAGTGCGGCGGCTCCATTTAGCTGAAACCGTTTTGCCAGATCAGACATCAAATGGACTAACTTATCAGCCAACGGTCCGCCATGGCGGCGGCCAAAAGGATTGTTAACTGGATGAGGGAAGAGAAAAAAGCCAGCATGGCGTTTCGTCTTGTCGGATTTCCCACCAGCTTGACGCTGAACCAGATGAAGATGGCACCGCCCAAAAGAGCGCCCACAAGATAGGTTGTACCCATGCCGACAAAAGCAGGTGTCAGGGAGACAAATACCAGGGCCAGGGTGCTGGCCAGAATAATACGTGCTGTCGCTTTTGAACCCACGACCACGGGCAACATGGGGACCCCGGCTGCCGCATAATCGTCTTTCAATGCCAACGCCAAACTCCAGAAATGGGGGGGGGTCCACAGGAAGAGGGTGAGGGAAAAGAGAAACGCTGATGCGCCAATACCGGGGTCCACGGCGGCCGCGCCGGCAAGGACAGCAAAACTGCCAGCCAGACCACCGAAAACAATGTTGAGCCAGGTTCGACGCTTCAACCAGACGGTATAAACAACCGCATAAGTAAAAGCGCCGAGGAAGGTATAGAGAGCCGCCCAGGCATTGACGGCATATGCCGCTGCCCCGACAGCCAGTGCCATCAATCCCCAGATCACCAAAGGCCAGACCGGCCCGGCCGTAAAGCGACCGGTGACAAAGGGACGATTGGCGGTACGTGACATACGACCGTCAATGTCACGCTCAATATATTGATTGAAAGCCCCGGCACTGGCAGCGGAAATCAAGACCGCCACTGCCAGAACCCAGACTTGGTAAGCTTCGGGCATAGGACCGGGGGTTACCGCCAGACCGGCCAGGGCACTCAGCATTATCACCACACCAATGCGTAGTTTGAATACCGAGAGTATCTGTCCGGCGACGGCAACCATAATCCAATCCTTATCCCTGTCTTGTTACTAACTTCGACGACACTCAGGAGAGATGCCAGACTTCCGCCAGATACTTCCAGTTCACATAGTAGTAGAGAATGAAAGTTCCGAGGAAAATCAGAGCAAGAACAAATGTCCCAGGTACGGCGATGGTGCCCGCACTGCCCGCTTGGTGGACAGCTGGTTCCGGAGCCGGTGCCGGTGCGCTTGCCGGTACGTCAGACTTCTTTTTGCCCCAGAGGATGGTGCCGACCATAATGATACAGAAACTTGCACCACCAAGACCCGCCATCAAACCACTGATGCCGTTCAAAGCCAGGAACATATGCGCCGCTGCGGGATAGTCGAAGCCAAGCGTGGCATCGGCAAAGTTGTTATCCCAGTGACGACGTGAAACACCCAGGGTACCGGCAGCCATCATGAAGACGGATATACCTGCAACACCGATGGCGTAGATGTAGGTCTGCCACTTGGCCAGACCCGGCAACCACAGTTCACGACGGAACAAGACTGGTACGAGGAAGTAACTCACCGCCATAAAGGTCAGGGTTGTTCCGGCCACAACGGTGGCATGGAAGTGACCTGGCACATACAGGGTGTTGTGCATGATGATGTTGATCTGCTCTGTCCCCATGATGACACCAGTGATGCCACCCAGGAAGCCGAACATAACCAACGACATGAACATGCCAGAGAACACCGGGTTACCCCATGGCGCTCGACGTAGCCATTCAAACAGTCCCTTGTTAAAGCCCTTCTTGCGTTGGGCCGCTTCAATACTGCCGGGTACTGTCAGACCGTGGATCATTGAACCCAGGACCGCCAGATACATGGCATAAGACGTGTTGAAGATTTTCCATTCTGAAGACAGGCCAGGCTCCACAAGCAAGTGGTGAGCAGAAGCAAGCTGCAGGAAGAAAATGTAGAAAAGGAAAGCCATGCGGCTGACTTTTTCACTCAGTGGCTTGGCACCAAAGACAATCGCTGCAATCAGGTACCAGACCGAGACGTGGGCCGAGACGTTGATTTGCTGCGAAGAGTGACCCATGGCCCACCAGATGGTCTTGTACATCAGCGGATCAATATGAGCGATATAACCAAGCGACCAGAGCAACGTCGGCACCAGAATGATGGCACCTGAAGCAATGGTGAACACGGCAATAATCGCAGCCGTCAAAGCACCGAAGGTGACAAGTGGCAAGGACCCTTCATAGGTCTTTTGCTCCTTGGCGAGAACAAGCGTTCCGAAGAAACAGAATGTTCCGATCAGTGCACCTACGGCGAATACGATAATGCCGAGGTAAAATAACGGATGGGCCTTCATGGGCGGATAAGACGTGAACATCACGCTTGAATCGCCTTCCAGCACCATAACGTTGGTGATGACAGCGCCAATAAGCATTAGCCAATAGCCCAGCCACGCCCATTTGGGTGCCGCCAGTCTTACTTTCAACAAGGTCGACGAAGCCAAATATAGCACCGCCATCTCGAAGAAGATGATCCAGACAATAAGCGCGTCCAGACCGTGAGCTGTTAACAGAAGATAGAACCAGTCAGCGGGCAGAATATGAACTTCTGTCCAACGTGTCAGCGCCATCAGCACGCCAAAGAGGCCACCGACAAGCAAGAACACAACACCTGTGACGGCATTCCATTTGATGAGTTTTTCTGCCTGATCGTCAAAAAAGAGACCAGTTTCAGGACAGATACGGGATTTCGAAAGGATCGACATCAGGTCTTCCCCTTACTTGTCTGTGACATACATGCGACCAGCCATGGTATGGTGACCAATGCCGCAGTATTCATTGCAGATGATGGCGAATTTGCCTGATTCCGTCGGCGTGACGGTCACAACAAAGTCATACCCGGGATGGACTTGCAGGTTGATGTTTGTTGGCTGCAGGGAAAAACCGTGCATCCAGTCCATGGAACTCAGGTGCAGGCGATATTCCTTGCCTTTTTTGAGTTCAAGAATGGGGTACCACTCCCACAAACGGGCCAGCAAAAAGACATCGGATCCAACGGGTGGGGCCACGACCGGAATGCCGGTGTCGCCTTCTTCGCGGATCGTGTACTTCTTGACCATGTCTTCGACTTTTTCGCCGAAATATTCCGGGTCGACTCGATAGGCTTCGTTCGACAGGTTCTGGTTACCATAGATGTGCCAGTAGGGCATCATCACAAACATGATGAGTGACCAGACTAACGCGATCAAAACCCACCAAATCTCGATGGAATGAATGGGTTCTTTCCACCAGATTTTGGTCTCAGGAGGATGAATAGCCATTTATATGTTCCTCCTAATATGTTGCGATGGGGATTGTCGCGATTTCCATCACGCCCCAAAGAATGTAAAAAACAGTTGGCATTACGACGCCGATGAAAAGGAGCAAAAACGGGTTATCCATCATCCGTTGAAAAAACGGAATGTGCTCATGTTCGCCGTCAGGCGTATTGTTGTCCTGGCTCGTCATTGGGTATCCTCCAGGGTTGAAATCAGGTGTTAACCGAAACGGCTTTTGACGCAGATTCGGGAAACGAAACAGGCCCGGGGAACAACGTGTTTCCGAGCCAACTTGCTGTCTGGTCAGGCTTAATTCCCTCAAACCTGGCCGATGAACGCACAGTCGACACGTCCGGCACCAGATCAGCCTTGACGTTGATCAATCCACCAGGGTTTGACCACGCCAATGTGACATCGTGTCGCACTTGTTTACGGTGCTTTGGTAATAACGTGTAAAAGTTGCCCATTGATCAGCCCGCCAACCGACCGACAACTTCAAATGCTGCCATGGCAATGCCCAGCAACAAAAACATGAAATAGATCTGGCGATATTCGAACCGCTCGCCACGACGCCGCTCCAACTGGTTCATAATCCAGTCGGACACAAAATAAGCGCCAATGGCGACAACAAAAAAAGCGATATATTGCATAAACAGTTTCCTGATCAGTTTCCCGATCAATTTACAAGGTTCGAATTGGTTGCAATAATTACGAATGTACGGACTTTTTAAAAGGTGACATGTTGACGCAGGTCAAGTGGCAGGCGATATGACCGGGCCGACCGGCAAATCAATTTCCCGAGGCGTCATGCGTATGCTGGCCGATATGGGCTATCGGTCGCTGGCTGAGTTCACCTTGAAAAACAACCGCCGGGTCGATGTTATCGGCCTCGACCGGCACGGCAAAATCATCATTGTGGAAGTCAAATCATCCGCGGCAGATTTTCGCAGTGATAACAAGTGGCCGGACTATCTGGAATTTTGTGAACAATACTATTTTGCCGTGGCCGAAGATTTCCCCCGGGACATCCTGCCCGCAGATCAAGGTTTGATTATCGCCGACGGCTATGGCGCGGAAATAGTTGTCGAAGCCGAAGCGCGCAAGGTGAACGCTACCCGCAAAAAATCCCTGACCCTGAACTTTGCCCGCACAGCGGCAAACCGGTTACACCAACTGGCAGATCCCGAAACGCGCTAAAGAGGCCGCCTGGCCATTATTTACAACTGGCGACCTTATTTACTAAACCAGGCAACCATATGCGGCGTTGATCAGGGATTGACCGCGTTCGTTGAGCAATATGCCGCCGCCTAGTTTGTTCATGGTGTAGCCCATGGACATATTGCAGTCCGGGTCTGCAAATCCAACGCTGCCGCCCATGCCAACATGTCCAAATGCGCCGTCGTTGATAACGAGAGAATTGCCGTCTGGCAGGTGATTGTTATCCATCCGCAACATAAAGCCCTGGCCAAAGCGTGTCGGTATCAGGAGGGTTTGGTCTTCGCTGGTTTCCATGGAAACCCGGCGCATGTCATCAATCCGCGACGGCGATAATATGGCGTGACTCCCATTTGCTTTCCCGTTTGCTCCCTGGTAAGCCAAGGGCACAAACATTTTTGCCAGGCTTCGGGCATTGGCAATCCCACCGGCACCGCCGATTTCAGCGGCATGGGCTTCGCGGGTGTTGGCATTGAACCTGCCATTGTTCAACAATGCGAGGTGAGAAATGGAAGCCGGATTGCTCATGACTTCCAGCACAAAAGCCGTCGGCTGAAAATCCGGGCCGGGCACAAAGGGAATGACCGGCGCCACACGGTCTTCGATCCCTTCCGGCAAGCCGATCCAGAAATCGAGATCCAGAGGTCCGGCTATTTCATCCTGAAAAAACTGGCCAAGTGACTTGCCGGAAACGCGCCGTACAAGTTCTCCTACGGTCCAGCCAAAGGAGATCATGTGATAGCCGTTCTTCTCGCCGGGCGTCCACCAGGGCTCTTCGTTCTCCAGAAGGGTGACCATGTGATCCCAGTTATAACAGGCACCTTCCCGCAAGGGTGCCCGCCAGGCCGGCAGCCCCAGGGAATGGTTCAGCGCCATTCTGACGGTTGCCCTCTCCTTGCCGCCGCCGGTGAATTCAGGCCATACATCACAAATCAATCCGTCCAGATCCAGCTCGCCACGATCAATCAGGATTTGTGCACACAAGGCTGTCGCCGCCTTGGTACAGGAATAGACGATGGACACCGTGTCTTCCTGCCAGGGTGTGCCTGTCGCCACATCGGCCGTACCACCCCACAGATCAACAACGATCTCGCCATCTTTGCTGACACTAACGCTGGCGCCAACCTCACCGCGTTCGGAAAAATTTAATTCAAAAGCGTCTGCGACAGCCTGAAAGGCCGGATCACAATAACCGTGGATTGATGTGTTCATTCTGCGGCGACCCTCCCAGGCGATGCGGCAGTTTCAAACTTTACGTGATCGGGATCAATGCTCTTCATCAACTTCCTGAAGGACCGGGCGTTAAAGGGATGAAAGCCAAGCAGGATGCCGCAGTAGATGACCGTTGCCTTTGTAACCTCTCATCTATTCAGGTTCGTTCAGTTTTTCAGGGTCGTTCAGTCCGCATGGATGATCAGGCCATCGACCAGTGGCACGGCCGCGGGAATTCCACTTGCCAGTGAGTTTACTGCTGAGGGGTTGTTTGTCCCGGTAATTTCCAGGGACCGTTTACCAATCATCTGGATTGTGCTTTTTGCCGGGCCAGACAAAATTCTGAACCGGAGATCTTTGTCGCTTATGCCCTGGGGCAGAAAATAGCCGGGTCCGGCCGTCTTTATTTGCCGGACAGTTTTCCAGTTTTCCGAGTCAATGATAGTGACCATGGGCTGGTCAAGGTGCGGCACAGCCAATAAAACGCGTTCATCAATTTGCCATATCCGCCCGGCACCAAAATGCGGGGTATCCTTGAAATTCAGATCAGCGACCTTGCGGCGGGCGTCCAGATTATAGACAACACTCGCGGCACTTCCACTCACTCTTCCAATGACCTCGGCCCCGGCTGGGTCCAGGATCAGGTCGTGCAGGTTTATCTTCAGATCGAGGCGGCGACGGGCGAAGGGCTGGTCTTCAACCACAACACCCTCAACATGACCTACCCTGAAACTGTGGACAAAACTGCCATAAACCGGGGCCGCTTCCGGGTCCCATGAAAGCTCCCATATTTGTGGAAGATCCTTCAGGGCCACGATGAAAGCCTGACGGGCAGGTGACGCATAGACGGCGCGGACAGCAGAACTTTTGCCCTTGCCATCGCTGGTAGCGATGATCTTGAAGGGCCGCAAGTTCCTGGTGTCCAGAACCACAAGTGTGTGCGGCTTTAGATTGCCTGCCAGCAACCATTTGCCTTCGGCAGAGATCGCAATATTGCTGGATTTTTGACCGACACGGATCTTTGCAACAAGCTGCGCAAATGCCAGGTCAAACTTGCTGATCCAGCCGTCATCCGAGAGCGCAAATAAATAGCGCCCGCCCAAAGAGGTGATCACCTTGCCCTTGATTTTGTGTGCCGTCCTGATCACGCCGGTTTTCCGGGAACCCGCGTTTCGCGTCGTAATGTGACGGCCATCCGGCGCAACGAACGCCAAATTACCGGAAAGCTCGTTCAGAGGTTCGCTTGAAAGCTGGTATTCGACCCTGGAACCGGCTATTTCGGCCATCGTATCGAAAGCCTGCACTGGCACAACCGCCGCCAGCACCCAAGCGGTCGTCAAAACAGGAATAAGGGCCTTGAATGCGCGCAATTTCATATCCAGATGCCAGTTCAATTGTCTGAGTGAGACCGGATTGATGTAATTTCTCTCTCTGGGTATCACGCCTGGACAGCTTAATACGAGCTTGAATGCTGCACTGCGTCAATGGGTCGCTAGTATCCGTAATATATAGGTTTTTTACAATTGACTTATATCAAGTCAAGTAATTAACCTTATGATATTCAAGGACAAAGTTCACTTCAAGCATCTGTTTTTTGTACCCGATCTGGACCCGGGCCCGTCACCTCGTCAGGGCAATATCGACCGGCAGATCGACGCTTGACCATAGTCAAATTTAGCCCTCAAAGGCCGTGCTACGCATCGTTCATTAACCGTACAAACGACAGCCGGTTCAACGTGATCCGGTATTCAGTTTGGCGAGGGGCTATGGAGGTAAGAATGTCGTCTAGTCGACCCACAAACCAGAAGTGTTTTTCGGTTTTGCGGTCCTGTGGCCCGACGGCACTGCCACGCCCCAACCACACGACGTTCAGAATGAATTCTCAAAACCATCGATTCCGTCGACATACAAGTGTCACAGAGGTTGGCGAAAAATTCTGGGCGAATCTGTTACCAAAATATCTGCCATTTGGAGGCGATAACACATGATGAAAACCCCGTTGATGGTAACTGCTCTGGCCTTGGCCGGACTTACCTTCGTTGGCTCGGCTGGAACCGCAAGGGCCGCCGAACCGACACTATCAGAAAAGGACTTTGAAGAGTCCAAACAGCTGTATTTCCAGCGCTGTGCCGGTTGTCACGGTGCACTGCGGAAAGGTGCGACAGGTAAAAGCCTGGAGCCCAAGCTGACCAAAAAGCTTGGCCAGAAGCGCCTTGAGAAGATCATTACGATCGGTACTGAAGGCGGTATGAACAACTTCGATGATCTGTTTAGCAAAAAGCAGATCAAGAACCTCGCCACCTACATCCAGATGGACGTACCACCGCCCGCAGAACTCGGCCTTGCCGAAATGAAAAAGCGCTGGAAAACCTACATCAAGCCAGCAGACTATCCCACGAAGCCAATGCACAAGCGCAATTGGAAAAACTTCTTCATGGTCATCCTGCGTGATGCCGGCAAAATTGGTGTTATCGATGGCGACACCAAAGAAATCGTCGTCAAGATTGACTCCGGTTATGCTGTTCACGTGATGAAGGAATCTTCTGATGGTCGCTTCTGGTTTACCCAGGGCCGCGACGGCAAGATGACCAAAATCGATTTGTGGATGAACCCGCCTGCAATGGTGGCCGAAGCCCAGATCGCATCTGATGCCCGTGACGTTGCTGTTTCCCACTACGGGAAATGGAAAGACAAATACGTCATCGGTGGTGGTTACTGGCCGCCTCACTTCGTCATCCTTGATGCCGAAACCATGGAGCCCCTGAAGGTGGTTTCCACACGTGGCGTCAATGTCGACGGTGATTATGTAAACGAAGCCCGCGTGGCCGCCATTTACAACACACCGAACGCACCGACATGGATGGTTGCTGTTAAGGAACTGGGTCAAATGTGGCAGGGCGATTATTCCGATCTGGACAATCTGCGCATCGAGCAGCAGAACACCCACAAATTCCTGCATGACGGCTTCTTTGATCCGTCCCAGCGTTACTTCCAGATCGCGGCCAATGCCTCGAACCGGATGGAATTCATCGACACCGAAACCCGTAAGGCTGTTGGTTCACTTGTCACAGGCAAGAAACCGCATCCGGGTCCTGGTGCCAACTGGGTTGATCCGAAATGTGGCCCTGTTGCCGGTACCACCCACTTGGGTGAAGGCAAAGTCACCATGTGGGGCAACGATCCCAAAGGTCATCCTGACCAAGCCTGGAAGACTTGTTATTCGGTTGAATCTGACGGCCCTGGCCTGTTCATCCGGACACATCCGAACTCACCTTATGTGATCTTCGATCAGACCAAACATCCTGATCCTGAAGTTCAACAATCTATCAAGGTGCTGGACAAGAAGACACGCAAGATCGTCAAGACGATCCGGGTGACGGAAATTGACAAGGCACTTGCGACCCACACCGAGTTCAATGCAGACGGTTCAGAATTCTGGATCTCTGTCTGGGTTCGTGGTGGCAAGAAAAACTGGCTGAAAGGCGAGCTGGTTGTCTATGACACAAAGACCCTGAAAGAAAAGACACGGGTCAAAGGTCTGGAAACACCAACCGGCAAGTTCAATGTTTCAAACCGGGGACATCACCGGACATAAATGTCGAACTGACCTGAAATTGAGAGGTGGGGGCAATGGCTTCCACCTCTTTTTCCAGGTGAATACTTGTTTAGAATTTTTACGTTTCAACACTTCCGGAGACTTCATCCTGCAGGGGTGAAAAGAGGGACACATGATTTTACGTTTGCTCAAATGGTTCTGGCAGCCAACCGCACGCTACACATGGGGTGCAATCTTCATCGTTGGCGGTCTCGCCGGTATCATCTTCTGGGGTGGCTTCAACACCGCCATGGAAGCCACCAACACAATGGAATTCTGTGTTTCCTGTCACGAGATGGAAGAAAACGTCTACGCCGAGTACAAGGAAACCATCCACTACGAAAACCGCACCGGCGTGCGTGCCACCTGTTCTGACTGCCACGTGCCCGACCCTTGGGTCCATAAGGTCACACGCAAGATCCAGGCCTCAAACGAATTGCTACACAAAGCCCTGGGCACCATCGACACGCCCGAGAAATTTGAAGACAAACGCCTGACCCTGGCAAAGAATGTCTGGAAGGCCATGAAGGAATCTGATAGTCGCGAGTGCCGCAACTGCCACTCCTGGGAAGCGATGTCGAGCACACTGCAAAAGCGCCGCGCCCAAAAGCGTCATATCGCTGCGCGCGCCGAGAACCTGACCTGTATTGATTGTCACAAGGGCATCGCCCACCGGCCAGTGCACAAACTGCTGGACGAAGATGATGACCCCTATGATGGCAAGGCTGACAAACGCCGCCTGATGTCCAAGGCTGAAGAAACCCGCATCAAGGCTGAAAGAGAAGCTGCGAAAGCGGCGGCAGCGGCTGCCGCAGAAAAAGCTGCTGCCGAAGCAAAGGCAAAGGCCGAAGCTGAAGCCGTTGAAGCAGCTAAGAAAGCAGCTGAAGAAGCCGCCAAGCAACAAGCTGCCGCAGCAACTGCTGCCTCAGGAGGTGCCAGTGCCGGCACGGGATCCAGTGGTGATTGGTCTGCAATCAAGAGCACAGAAATCACACTGTTCTATCCAGGACAGGCCTCCATCGAGTGGGTTTTCAATGGCCGGGATCATGGTGGCGGACGCGCCGTTCGCCGGATCAATGATCGCTGTCAGGAATGTCACAAGGGTGAAGAAGCCGACATGGGTGCCAAGATTGTCTCTGGTGAAAAAGCCGAAGCCACGCCGATCCCCGGCAAACGCGGTAGCATCCCGGTCGACGTCAAGGCAAAGCATGACGGTGAAAACCTGACCCTGCGCTTTGAATGGCCCGATGTTGGACA
Source organism: Alphaproteobacteria bacterium (assembly GCA_018650465.1). Lineage (GTDB taxonomy): Bacteria > Pseudomonadota > Alphaproteobacteria > UBA2966 > UBA2966 > JABILA01. Next base: position 75,617 of record JABIFY010000020.1, on the reverse strand, counting down.
CACACCTGTACCTTTTGCAGATGGCGGCAAGATGGATCCGGAAAACCAGATCAAACTGGCCGTAATGTTTGATGATGAAGCCGTCGAGATGGCCGGGTTCACAGGATGCTGGGCAACCTGTCACCACGATTCACGTTACATGCCGGATGCACCAAAAGCAGATGCGCTTGCAGCTGCCGGTGCCTTGGGCGAGGTAATCAACTTAAAAGACGGAGTCACCAAATACTTGCCAGACAGCCGCAGCGAGTTTGAATACAAAGGCAAAAACGGTAAGCCACGTGGTGCCTGGGACAAGTTGATCGACAAGGCCGACATGGACGCCCTGCGTGAGCAAGGTGCTTTCATGGACCTGATGCGTTACAAAAGCGGATCAGAAAAAGCCGAAAGCGGTTCAATTCTGGCTCAAAGATTGCTAAAATATGCGGACAACATCAGCGCCTCTGGCAGCCTGAAAGACGGAAAATGGACAGTGATCATTACCCGTCCTCTAAAGGCTGACAAACCCGGTGGCGTCAGCATCGAAGCTGGCAAAACCTACACCATGGGCTTTGCCATCCATGATGATTACACCTCTGCCCGGTTCCACCATGTATCCCTTGAATACAAGCTGGAACTGGACAATCCGGAAGCGGAGATCAATGTGGTCAAACAATAAGTCGAAGATCATTTGCGTAGCGCTCGCGGCTGTTTTGACAGCTGCGAGCGGTGCGCAGGCGGGCGACCAGACGGTATCAGCCCAACAGAAAAAGATTTGTGCCAAGGCCGACGCGCGCTATCAGGAACTTTACCCGGATGCCAAAGACGACGGCGTCGTTATCGTTAAACTTTACAAATACACCTTCTGTCCGCGAAACGTGACCGTCAAACCAGGGACAACGGTACGCTGGGTCAATGTCGACAAGCGCACCAGCCACAGTGTTTGGTTAAAGCAGGCAGGCGAGGCTGAATCAGAGCGTTTTTTCCCGGAAGAGCAGTGGGAATTTCCCTTCATCACACCGGGCGAATACCCCTATTTATGCGGCCCCCACTGGGATCAGGAGGATATGCGTGGCTTCGTCAGGGTCGTTGACTAAGAGGTCCGCTTTGGACATGGCTTGATATGCCCTGCGGTGTTTTTGCTGATCGTTCATCCCGATACTCCCCCATGACGCTGACCTAATCAAAAACTTGATCAATTACCTTTGAAATTGCGCCAGCGGTTTCGTCCCGGTCTTCGGCCGATGGCAATTCCGTCCACGTCATCTCACCAAGATCGTAGGATTGCTGTTGGTGAAGAATTTCGACGGTTGCGTCCGAAGCATCGTTGTGACGTGTTTCAAGCCGGGCTTCCATGACATCACCGGGAGGTGCAAGCCACAGTCCTTTGAACGGCACACCTGATCGAGCTGCAACGGCTTCAATCATCTGGCGTTCCTCGGCCCTGGCGTGAACGGCATCTACGATCACCGAGTGACCGGCAGTCAACAGCATCGCCGCCTTGGTTCGCAGGAATTGATAAACTTGTGCCGTAACTTCCGCGCTGTACCCCCCGGCATCAAGGGTTGAAGACGTGGCAACGCCCATCAGGGATTTGCGAACGACGTCACTTCTCAGGATGATCGCCCCCGGTGCCGCGCCTAGTTTCGGCGCCAGCTTTTTCGCCTGGGTTGATTTTCCGCTGCCCGAAAGGCCGCCGATTGCAACCAGCTGCGGTGCTGCCGATTTGAGGAAATCACAGGCCAGCGCCAAATAGTTTTTGGCATCCCTGGAGATGCGGTCGGCAACTTCCGCGTCAGACTGATTGAGGGCGGCCGGGATCGCAGTGAAGGCACGAATTCCGCCCCGCACACTAAGATAAAGTCGCAAAAGAAGAATGCCGTCGTAATCACCGGTGTGCTCAAGATATCGGTTGAGGATCAGATTGGTCGGTTCCCTGAGATCACGATGGAGCAAATCCATTAGCAGGAAAGAAAGATCGTACAGTACGTCGCTGATCGCCAGTCGATCATTAAATTCGATGGCATCGAACAGGGTTGGCTCGCCCTTATACAGGCAAATATTACGTAGATGAAAATCACCGTGGCAATGGCGCACAAACCCCTCGCGCCGCCGTTGCTTTAACGGAGCCAGCAATGCTTGCGTTGTTGCATGTTGCCGATCACAAAGCTCGTTGACTTCGGCCTGCGTGTAGATGCTGCCGATCCCATCCGGCAGCAGGCGGGCCGTTTCAGCGACAATATCGGGAATGCTGTCACTGGCGTCTGCGTCCAGATAGATTTTCGACGTAGCGAAAAAATCACAAGCCATGTCGGCCACCTTCAGCGCAAGGGTTTCGTCGAATTCACCGCGCAGGGCAACCTTGTCCAGAATATCGCTTTGTGCGAAGCGGCGCATACGCACCAACCATTCAACGCTTTCACCAGTGCCGGCGAGGGCCAGATTACCGTCGGCCTGCCGTGTCACTGCCACGACGTCCAAATAGATATCCGGCGCCGTCCGGGCGTTCAGGCGAACTTCTGCCTGACAACAATCTTGTCGGCGGTCCAGCGTCGAAAAATCCATATATTCGAAATAGACCGCGCGCTTCATCTTGTAGGCATAATCGCCCGCCAGAAAAATCGCCGCGCCATGCGTATCCAGACGCTGTACTTCGGAGGTGTCCGGACCAAAACTTCCGGGTTGGTCGAGAAAAGCGATAACCTCGGACTGGTCGTCAACAATCATGTCCGGGGCTAGATCCAGAAAGACATGGAAGTAAATTCTTTTTTCGATAACCGTTCAGCGAGGTAGGCGATGACGTCCTTGCTGCTGACAACGCCGACAGGCTTGTCACCGTCGACCACAGGCATATGCCGAAACCCGTTTGCCGCCATCTGATCGACAATATCCTTGACGCTGCAGGCGTTTGTACACGTCACGACATCTTTGGTCATCAGATCACCGGTCGTCATTTTCAAGGCAGCCGGGCCATGCTGAGCAAGTCCGCGCATGATATCCCGCTCCGAAATAATGCCGCACAAAGTACCGTCGTCCAGACAAACGGGAAGAATGCCGATTCCGTGTTCATGTAAATCCGCGATAGTCGTCAGGATTTGCGCATCAATCGAAGCCGTTACAGGTTTGCCGTCGTTATCACTAATATCATTGGTTCGTGTGACGTGATGGATCAACATTGTCTTTACCTCCTTGCGTCCTGATTTTACCTCCAAAATTGCAAACAATGTTCAGATTTATCAGTCAGCTTAAACAATTGATATCACACGAACTTGCCTGGACTCAATGTGACAAATGGCCACCGCCTGCCAGTCCCCAGGCTGAAACAAGCAGGACAGGCAAGCGGTGGCTTTTACACAATACTAATTCGTCGGAAGCGTCGAGATGTGCGCCATGATGTCGACAACGATTTGACGATCCAAGGCCCGAAGTGCCGGCATCTGTTCGCCCGGTTGGCCATTGAGAATCTTGTGCATGACCTCCCACGGGTTGCCCATTTGTTTGGCAAGCGGCTTGCCCATGTCTTTGGGTTGCATTCCATCGAGACCGTGGCAGTTTGAGCATATTGTATTGTAGTATTCTTCGCCTCTGGCGGCGTTGCCACCTTTGACTTTCTTGGTGGCGCTATCAATATAACGGCTATAATCGATTTGACCGCGGCTGACAAACAGGGCGACCTTGGCAAGGTCGCCGCCGCTCATTTTGTCACCATAGAGATGGTTGGCATCTTTGAGGACCGCGACTACCTTGGCCGGGTCAGCCCCTTTCATGCCGTTAATGCCCTTGATTCCAGAGAAGTGTTTCCCGCCGGCGTAGGCACCATCTTTACCCATGCCATCCCAGCCGTGACATTCCTTGCAACGCCAGTTCGCACCTGGTTTGCTGGCATATTTCTTGTCGGCGGGATAGGCCGGATGAGAGACCTTTGGCGCTGCCGCTTTGATGACTTTGTACCATTTGTCATAAAGTTTGGCGCCGCTTGCAAGCGTCAGTTGTTCTCCCGCCTGGACGGAAGGAGCATGTACCATCAAGGCACCAGCGGCAAATGCCAGACCGAAAATGGTCAGACAAATTCGTGAAGTTTTGGAAATTATTTTCATCGTACTGCCCTCATTTTTTCTGCGGTCGGGCACCACAAAGGCAAGTACTGTTTTATGGAAACGCCGAACCTGCAATGGGATTGTTCGCAACACAAATCAAAACCAACGACTAAATTAGTGGTTGATTATTACGCACAGCGCTATCCAAGGGAATGTGTAACAGTGTCGCAGGGCACTATCGAAATAGTTCAGCTGGCGGCAAACGTCATTCGGCCGAAAACTCAGAGCTCATCTGCAACCGGACCATCAATTTTTTTGCCGTAGGCATCAGTGTATCCACCGTCTTCATCGATGCTGGCCATATCACAAAACAGTTCAATACGATGACCGTCCGGGTCGAGAAGATAAAAGGATTCATTTTCACCCCACGAGCCTTCACCGCGAGGGTGCCAGGGACTGTGGACGACCGGGCCACGCACAATCTCCATACCTGCCTTTTCGATGCGGTCCAATTGGGCCAGCCAGTCTTCGCGGTTATGGTATTCAAAAGCAAAATGATGGAAACCAGGAGGTCCATCCAGCGGGTCCATGTCAGAAAGCTTGCGATAGGTCTTCGCAGGGTTATGGGCCAGAACCAGATCATGGTGGTTGTCGCCCAGCCGCAAGAAAGTTAGTTCCACGGGGATGGCTTCGACTTCGCCAGCCTGATGTCTCTCGGTCAGCTTCAGGCCAAAAACATCGCGGTAAAAGGCGATAGAAACTTCCGGGTCAGAAACTTCCAGCGCCATATGGTGAAAAGCTTTAGCAACAGGGGGGCGTTCCATATCATTATTCCTTTAATTGCAAAAACAAAATTTATCAGCGACTTGTTTAAGGTGATCTGCTTTAAGGCGATTTACCTGGCCAGTTTCAACTCGCCCAGATAGCGACTTTGGTCAAGCGTCACAGATATTTCAGAGGTCACATATCCTTCCAGGGCCAACGAAACCTGGTACTCGCCTTCTTCGGAGGGCAACTTTTCAACCTTGAATTCACCGAAGGCGTCCGTCCGAGCCTCTCCGACAACACTGCCTTTTTGGCGAACTTCAGCAGTCACGCCTTCAAGACATTCGTTACGCCCATCGACATCACCGATGACCGTGCCGCCAAGAAAATTATGAGTGAACCGATGCAGGTTGCGATAGTGAATGCGCGGAGCTGTACCAAATTCCGGTGACAGCACCTTCAGGTTTTCAGCCTCGGCCCGCTTTTGCATATCAGCGTCCGAAATCTTCTCGGCCTTGATCGCACCGGTGGGACAAACCTGGGCGCAGCGTGGCTCTTTCCATCCCCGGTCCAGCAGGTGGGCATCAAAGATCCACTTTTGCGGAAGTTGTTCTTCTTCATTCCACCAGATTGCCCCATAAGGACAGCTGGCGACAATCTCTTTTTTACCCTTCGCCTTTACGGGGTCAATGATGACAATGCCATCGTCGCGCTGATGGACCGCACCCTCACCAATCTTGGTGCAAGGTGCGTCGGCACACTGATTACAGGTCTTTGGCAAATAGGCCGTATCCACCATGGGTGCCTGGCCGCGTTCACGTTGACCAATTTCGATCCATGAATGGCCGTGCAGGGGCTGGGACGCAGCGTACCCTGGATAGTCGTTGCCAACATGTTCGTCCTTGCAGGCAATGAAGCAGTTGCTGCAATTGTGGCAAAGTGCGACGTCAATGATCAGATGCCACTTGCTCATGATGCAGCCTCCAACTGTCCCGTCCATAGTTCAATATTGATCAAACAGGAGTTTGGTGCCGAACCAGTGGTCTTTTCGGTCATGTGACGTTTGGGTGTCAGCACATTAACGCAGCCGCCCCGGTCCGGGGATTTGCCGGGCTCACCGATGGGATCATATTCGGCGGAACTTTCTGCCGAATGCACAACGCCTTGCATGATGCGGGCCGTGACTTGCGCCGCGCAAATGACCGAGCCACGATCATTATGCATGCGGATCAGATCGTGATGCTGAATGCCGCGGGCAGCGGCGTCCGCCGGATTTATCCGTGCAACCCAATAATAATATCCATCCACCAGAACACGGTGATCCTCGATATCATTCAGGATGCCATCCTTGCCATCGGATTGCGTGTGAAAGCTGTAGCGCGGATGCGGCGTCAGCAATTGCAGGGGGTATTTTTCATACAGCTCCGAAGTCTGGCGCCCTTCCCAGGAGGGAATATACTTATTGACGGGGGGCCGTTCAGGATCCTGGCCAAAGCGCTTGAGACTTTGCGCTTCGAATTCGATTTTCCCCGATTGGGTTTGCAGGCCTTCAAGATATTTTTCACCATATTCCGATGGCAAAGGGGCGGGTTCCGGCACGTCTTTCTTGCGTCCCTCTGCGTACCAGCGAAAACCGGGTGGCGGACGGTTTTCTTCTTTTTCCGCAGGCACGACGTAGTAACCCTTGCGCAGGAATTTTTTCCAGGAAATTTGTTTGGGCAGGTCCGATGCCTCGAATTGCGCCTTGCACCAATCCAGTTCTGTCGCCCCCTCTGTGAAATAGGCGCTGAGACCCAGGCGCTTCAAAAGATCGGTAAAGATTTGATAATCGGAGCGGCTTTCGCCCAGGGGTTCGATGCATTTGTGTTGGATGCCGATCAGCCGATGATTGAGCATGGTCTGGTTATGTTGCGAATAACCGCCAGCCGCGCCCCATTCACCAATGTCCCAGCGTTCGAAGTTTGTGCAGGCCGGCAGCACAATATCCGCGAAGGGCACTTCGCCTTCATTCCAGATCGACTGGTTGACGACAAACTCAAGCCCTTCGGTTTGATAGGCCTGGGCGAGACGGTTCGATTCCATGGTCGTGCCAAAATGACTGCCGCCATATTTGTACATCATGCGGACCCTGGAATGCCCCGGGGAGGGATACTTGAAGCCCATGAACTGCCCTTCCAGAGACCGGGCGTCCGTGGGATAGCCACTGGTCTCTCCGTCCATCAAGGCTTCAGGGATCCGCAACCTGGGGATCTGCTGGGTCACTGAATTCATGCTGAGCAAATGCGGTTGGCGCTGATAAAGCTGAATAGGCGATGCTGTACCTGTCAAATCGCCGGAAAATCCACCTTCGGCATAGCCCGGAAAATAGAACTCATAATCAATAGGGGCACCACATTGCAGGTTGCCAAAATTGATGCCGGGTTTGCCAAGACCCTGCATGGCCATCAGGCAAATCATCGCCCGCGCCCACTGCGCGCCTGTTGCCGAACGGTTTGCACCGCCAAATGTTGTGCCTTTCCCACCCGCCGCCAGGTAGGTTTTTTTGTTACCCCATTCCCGCGCCAGGGCCCGCACCGTATGAGGTGCCACACCAGTTTCGGATTCTTGCCACTCAGGCGATTTGGGCACACCGTCTTCGTCACCCATGACATAGGCCCGGTATTTGTCAAAACCTGTCGTCCGGGTCTCAACATAGTCCTGATCGTAGAGGCCTTCGGTCATCCAGACATGGGCCAGGGCATGAGCCATGGCTGGACTGGTGCCAGGCACAACCGGGATCCACTTGCCACCGATATGATTGGCTGTGTGATTACAATAGGGGTCTATATGCACCATCTTGATGCCCAGCTCACGGGCCCAGTGGCGACGTGGCGTACCTTCAAAAGAAGCATAAGAACCACTTGAAGATTCTGGATCACTGGCCCAGAAGACGATCATTTCAGCTTCGTCGAGGCAGTCTTGTAACTGACCATAAGGCTCCATCGCCCCGTTGCGCATGGAGTTACCATAGTGATGCATACCGCCCCAGTACCAGCCTTCCCAACTGTCCGGGTTCAAGTGCATTTTCGTATGGCCAATGGCATTCATGAAGCGCATCTGACCACTGAGATAGTGACCAATATTACCCCAGGTATGGTGTGAGCCATGACTGTTCATGATGGCACCATGGCCATGCTCGCGTTTGACACGCTTGATTTCGTTGGCAGTGATATCCAGGGCCTCGTCCCAGCTGATTTCCTCATAACCGGATTTGCCACGGTTCTGGGTATTGCGCTCACCATTTGGATCGAAATCGACACGTTTCAGTGGCTTCAACAGCCGTTTTGAGGAATAGACAACGGATTTGGAGGCGAGGCCGTGTGGATTGATTGTTGTCTTGCGCGGCGGCGTAAACGTCTTGCCGCGCGCTGTGATCGTCCAACTGTCAGCATCGTCATCCGTCAGATCAATTGGCGTCATGCGAACGATCTTGCCATCCTTCACATAAACAAACAGCGGGCCGCCATTGGTGAAATTGGTGTAGCGCATCTCGCCATCGCCAACATCCGTTCCATAGTCCCAACGGATGGTATTCATAATGCTGATGGTGTCGGTAAACCACTGCGTAATTTCGTCTTCGCCTTCCATCTGCAAGGCGAAGTTTTTCATGGCGTTGATGAAGTCTGTGTGGTCGATGGGTGGCCTGAGAAGCGTGACCCCCAAGGCGGCGTTCTTGAAAGTGATCGTCATGTCCGGGCTTACATGCAGACCTGAGGTCGACATCACGCGCCCCTTGCCGAAACGATAGTAACGGCCAACGGATCCATCTTTGATTTTTACCTGAGCGACAAATTCCTTTTCTTTCAGGCGCTGCCGGAAAGAAGGATGGCGAAGCGCTGTATAGTTCAGCGCCCAGGAAACGCCCTGAAGAAGAATTTGCAATTGCATGTCAGTTATCTTTTCCGCTGTCTTGTGTGGCATCCAGAACATTCGCCAGAAAATTCGAAGTCAGGGCCATGTGCTTGATCATCAAGGCTTCAGCCTTGTCAGAATCGCGCGCCAGAACGGCTTCCATCAGCTTGCGGTGCTCATCACTCTTCTTGCGTGGCTTGGTCCTCCGCGCCGCAGACAGGGCACGATAACGTTCCGACTGTTCAAACAGGACAGCACGGAACTGCATTGTCTTTTTGGAAGGACAGGCCGCAACAAGGGATTCGTGAAAGGCCCGATGCCAGTAGGACCACTGATCATCCAGAATTCCAGGCGCATCACTTTGGGCCGTATCGATTTTCGAAAACCGGTGCCAGGTCGCCAGTATTTGTGCTTCCCAGGCATCGTCACCATGTTCAATGGCATCCCGCAGGGCCAGGGGTTCGAGGATTTTGCGCAGGCGCGTGATGTCCTTGAGTTCCTCTATGGATATGGGCGCGACAGAAAAACCGCGCCGCTGAGCTAACTGCACCAGGCCTTCATTCACCAACTTCATAAAGGCTTCACGCAGCGAACTGGCGCTTAACCCCAGCTCCTGTTGCAGAACTTCAAACTTAAGCTTTTGCCCAGGTTGCAATGTGCCCTGCAAGATCAGCACACGCAGCTTCCGGTAAGCATCGTCTGCCACCGTCAACTTTGTTTCCGGCTGGTCTACCGCCGTGCTGATGCCTGAAAAATCAAGACTTGTCATGTTTCCGACCCTGGTTAACACGAGTGAATATACGATTCAGTCTATGTTCAATTTTCGCTAATGTCAAAATTTTCGAAAATTTAATTGATTTTCGATTTTTTCGCCTTTATGGTTTTTGACATCAGACAGATATGGTGAATTTAATGAAACTGGTTTCCTTCGAACGCAACAATCAACAAGGCTTCGGCGCTGTCATCGGCGACGAGGTTGTCGACCTGACAGGACAAATCCAGGGTGCAACCAGCATTCAGGCATTGCTGGAAATTGATGCCATGGGAGAGGTCGCGGCGGCTGCGAACGCTGTGACAAATCGATTTCCCCTTGACGATTGCTCCCGTTTACCGGTGATCCCAAACCCGCACAAGATTGTCTGCGTTGGTCTGAACTATATCGATCACGTGAAAGAAACCGGGCGGGAACTGAAAGACAATCCGGTTATATTTCATCGTTACCCGGAAACCCAAACCGGACATGGTCAGGCGATTCAACGGCCCATCGTGTCCGACAATCTGGACTATGAAGGCGAGATGGCGGTTATCTTTGGCAAAGGTGGTGCCCACATTGACCCCGAAAACGCCATGGATCATATCGCCGGCTATGCCTGTTATAATGAAGCCACCATCCGTGACTGGCAAAGCCACACGCGCCAATTTGGTATGGGCAAAAACTTTCAAAAAACCGGGGCCTTTGGTCCATGGATGGTGACAGCGGATGAAATTCCTGACTATCGACAGCTAAATCTGCAAACACGCCTGAACGGCGAAGTCATGCAAAGTGCTTCCCTGGCCGACCTGGCTTTCGACATCCCGACCGTGATTTCCTATGTCTCCAAAGCGTTGCCGTGGCTACCGGGTGACGTATTGGTGACAGGCACTCCGGGAGGCGTCGGCTTCAAACGCACCCCTCCGGTGTTCATGAAACCCGGTGACACGGTAGAAGTCGAGGTTTCAGAGATTGGCATCTTGGTAAATTCGATTGCGGACGAAACGCTATAGCTGCAATGTTTTTGGTATCTGCACGACGTAAATCGGTTTTTGCAGAACACAATGGTATCAGCAAAGTTTTTGTGGGAATGTTGTCTCCAAAAGATAAGTACAACAAGAGCAATGAGGCTTTCGTCGTTTCAAGGAGAATACTCCGGAACGACACTAACCGGGAGAATGAAGAAAATGCGCAAACTTGGATTTATCGCCCTGACGGGTGCCATCCTGGCAACAACAGCAGGCGTCGCTGAAGCTGCTTCTACAATCCGTGTCAGCAGCTGGGCCCCGCCCAAGCACGGCATGAACTCAATTGTCTGGCCAAGTTGGGGCAAATGTATTGCCGACGCCACAGGCGGGTCTGTGAAAGTGAAAGTCGAATATGGTCTTGCACCGCCTCCACAGCAGCCCGACGTTGTTCGTGATGGTGTTGCTGATGCGACATGGATGTTTCATGGCTACAACCCAGGACGCTACGTCCTGACCAAAGTTGTTGAACTGCCAGGTCTTGGTACATCAGCAGAAGCAGCAAGTGTCGCTTATTGGCGGATACACCAGAAATATCTGGCCGAGAAAAACGAACATAAAGGCCTGAAAGTTCTGGCTTTGACGTCACACGGCGCAGGTATCATGCATACCAAAAAACAGATCAACACTCTGGCTGACTTTAAAGGTATGAAGATCAGGCTAGGCGGTGGTGTATCTGGTGCCGTGGGCAAAGCCCTTGGTCTGGTCGGTGTCCGGGTCCCTGCCCCGAAGGTATATGAAACTGTTGCCAGCGGCGTTGCAGACGGCGTCTTCATGCCAATGGAAACCAAGAAAAGCTTCAAGTTGAAAGAAGTGGCCCCCTTTTCCATCATCATGCCAGGTGGCGTCTATTACGGCAGTTTCGGTCTGGTCATGAACCCGGCCAAGTTCAACAGCCTGTCTTCAAGCGAACAGGCCGCTGTTGACGCCTGTTCCGGCGAAACCCTCGCCCGGACAGCTGGAAAAATGTGGGATACGGTTGACGCAGCAGGCCTTATTGATGCCAAGGCTTTCGGCAACACCATTGTCACAGCCAGCGATGCCATGACCAAAGAGTTCTATAGCATGGTTGCTCATATCGAAACGGACTGGATCAAGGACGCCGCTAAAAAGGGCATCAACTCCAAAGCTGCCCTGGCTGAATTGCGTGATATTGCCCGTAGCTTTTAATAAGTAGAAACCCGAAGCATAAGAATACAAACTGTATTCTGACATTGATAAGCAGATTGGGAGCGGCGACTTGGCCAACAGGCGTGAGATAGACTGGACCGTCAGGTTCCTCGAAATAGTTGCCGCTCTCTCTCTCTTTTCGCTCATGAGCATTACATGTGCGGACGTAGCGTTACGTTATTTTTTCAATTCACCCCTTCACAGCGCAACCGAACTGACCCGCATCCTGATGGCCATTGTCGTCTTTTGCGGATTGCCGGTGGCCTGCGTGCGGGAAGAGCATATCACCGTTGATCTGCTGGACAGTTTTTCACCTAAGGCCGTGATCAATATCCGTCAGGCCGTCATGAACCTTATCGCAGCGGTCGCCATGGTTGGCATCGCCTGGCGGGTGCAAGCGCTGGCCTTCCGGGCCATGGAATATGGCGATACGACGGAATTCCTTCGCCTGCCCGTTCATTACGTCACATTTTTCATTAGCGCTATGAGCGCCATTACGTCCCTGGCCTTATTCTACAATGGTGTCCGATATCTGTTCGGCCGAGGGCCATTATCACCAGGCCCCCAGGACACCAGCATCAAGGAAACAAACCTTTGACTGAAGCCCTCATCGGCTTTGCCGTTCTTCTCTCCTTTGTCTTTTTGCGCATGCCCATCGCCTTTGCCATGGGTGTCGTCGGCTTTGTGGGGTTTGCCTGGCTTGGCGACTGGAACTGGCTGGCGGCAACGTCCATGGCCGGACAGCGCGTTATCACCACAGCGCAAAATTATGGCTTGTCGGTCGTGCCGCTGTTCATCTTGATGGGCAATCTGGTCAGCCGGGCCGGTTTATCAAGTGAACTTTATGCCGCCTCCAATGCATTCCTGGGACATCGCCGGGGCGGTCTCTCCATGGCAACCATTGTGGCCTGCGGCGGCTTTTCGGCGATCTGCGGATCCAGCCTGGCGACTGCAGCCACCATGTCCAAAGTCGCCATGCCACCCATGCGCAAATATGGCTATGCAGACAGCCTGTCGACGGCCTCAATTGCGGCGGGTGGTACACTTGGCATCCTGATTCCACCCAGTGTCATTCTGGTGATCTATGGCTTGATGACCGAAACCAGCATCCGCGAACTTTTTGCCGCTGGCTTTATTCCAGGCATGATCGGTATTCTGTTTTACCTTGGTGCTGTGCAATTTGTGGTCTGGCGAAACCCGGCGGCGGGTCCCAGAGGGGATCGGCTGAACTGGCCCGAACGCATGATTGCCCTGCGCGGTGTTTGGGGCACCTTGATCCTGTTTGGGGTTGTCATGGGTGGTATCTATGGTGGTGTTTTCACCCCAACCGAGGCCGCGGGCATTGGCGCCGGTGGTGCCTTGTTAATCGCCCTCAGCCGTCGAGCCCTGACCTGGCGTACCCTGTTCGACACCCTGGCCGAAACCGCGCGGACATCGGCAACGCTGTTCACAGTTTTGATCGGTGCCCTGATTTTTTCCAGCTTCGTCAATCGTGCCGGATTGCCCGACGGACTACTTGAACTCGTCAACAGCTTTGACGTCGCGCCCATGGTGGTCATCGTGCTGATCCTGGCAGTCTACATTGTCCTGGGCTGTGTTTTTGAAAGCCTGTCCATGTTGCTGTTGACCATCCCGGTCTTCTTTCCGCTGGTTGAAACTTTTGGCTTTCATCCTGTCTGGTTCGGCATCGTCGTCGTCGTCGTGACCGAAATCAGTCTGATCACACCACCAGTGGGTTTGAACGTATTTGTGCTGTCAGGCGTATTGCGTGATGTCAGCACATCAACCGTCTTCAAGGGCGTTACCCCCTTCTGGTGTGCCGACATCCTGCGCCTGGCCCTGCTGGTCTTTGTGCCAGGCATTTCTTTGCTGCTGCCCAACCTGCTTTATCATTGATCGGCAGTAAAATAGTGTCGCAGGCTTAAAATCTGCGCCAAGAATTAACGCAGAAGTGATGCCTGTATAGCCGGGTCCGATCTAGCGGTAAGGATCGTCTTTTTCGAGGAAATCCTGAACATATTTCTGCACACCTTGTTCCAGTTCGGTGAAGGGCGCGTCATAACCGGCACTAAGTAGTCGGCCCATATGTGCTTGTGTGAAATACTGATACTTGTCGCGAATTTCGACCGGGGTATCGATAAAACTGAAGTCGGCTTCCTTGCCGAGAGCCGAATAAACCGCCGTCGCCAGATCCGCAAAGGTTCGGGCTTTGCCTGTGCCGAGATTGAACAGGCCACTAACGTCCGGGTTGTCATAAAGCCACATCATCACATCGACACAATCATCGATATAAACAAAATCGCGCAACTGACCGCCGTCTTCGTAATCCGCGTGGTGAGACTTGAACAACATGACCGGACGCCCGGATGTAATGCTTTCATGTACCTGGGCCACAACCGAGCGCATGTTACCCTTGTGATATTCATTGGGCCCATAGACATTAAAAAACTTTAACCCCGCCCACTGCCTGGGCGTCCCGGCTCCGTCGGCAACAAGGCGGGCGATGCGGCGGTCAAATAAATGTTTGGACCAGCCATAAAGGTTCAAAGGTTGCAATTTTTTCAGGCCATCTGCACTGCCATCGTCATCAAAGCCTTGCTGACCATCGCCATAGGTCGCCGCTGACGAGGCATAGATCAGGCGCGCATTGTGTGCTTCACACCACTGCCACAGATCCATGGAAAGCTGGAAATTATTTTCCATGATGCGGTCACCATCAGTTTCCGTGGTGGCCGAGATCGCCCCCATATGGAAAATGGCTTCCACATTCCCCGCTTCCATGTGCAAAAAATCGAACAAGTCTTCCGGTGGCACCACACCCGCCAATTCACGCTTGGCAATGTTGCGCCATTTATCTTCGTGGCCCAGCCAGTCGCAGACAACTATTTCGCTGATACCACGGGCTTCCAGAGCTGCAACAATATTTGCCCCGATAAAACCGGCACCGCCGGTGACGACGATCATGCGTTATTTTCCTTGTTTAAATTGGATGTGTTTAATTTTGAAATCGTGTTGCTGGTGCTTTCGCCATCAACAAGGTTTGCCAAGACAACCTGGCCGCCCCAGGATTTGACTTCTTTGCCGCCAACAACCTCTTCTTCCGAATAATCCGCGCCCTTGACCAGGACATCAGGTCGCAAGGCTTCAATCAGTTCCAGCGGCGTGTCTTCGTCAAAAATAATGACAAGGTCCACCGCCCCCAGCGACGCGAGGACGGTTGCCCGTGCCGTTTCAGGATTAACCGGTCTGCTTTCACCCTTCAGCCTTTTGACGGACTGATCTGAATTCAGGCCAACGATCAACCGGTCCCCGGCAGAACGGGCCTGCGATAACAAGGACACATGACCAGGATGCACGAGATCAAAACAGCCGTTGGTAAAAACCACTCGTTCACCACTTCGAAGCCAGCTGGCCCGGATATCCTTCGCCCTGGCAGCATCTGAAATCTTGCCTTCAACCGAATGCAGATCAGCACTGTGTAAAGCTGAAACGATATCGTTGGGCCAGGCAACAGCTGTGCCAGCCTTGCCAACGACAACACCTGCTGCCTGGTTGGCGAAGGCAGCTGCCAGTCCAGGATCAGCCCCGGCAGCCAAACCCACAGCCAAGGCAGCAACAACCGTGTCCCCGGCACCGGAAACATCAAAAACTTCGCGTGCTTGTGTTGCAATATGCAAGGGCTCGCGACTGCCAGACAAAAGCGTCATGCCCTGCGGACCGCGGGTTGCCAGCACAGAGTCGATGCCACAATCCTGTTGGATTTGTCTCGCCGCCATGACGGCTTGTGCATCATTGCCAACGGGCAACAAAGCCGCCGCCTGAAGTTCCGCCCGGTTTGGCGTCAGCACACTGGCACCACGATAGCGTCCAAAGTCATGCCCTTTCGGATCGGCAATGACCGACACTCCTGCTTTGCGAGCCGCGGCAATGATCGTTGCCAAAACATCATCTGCCAGAACGCCCTTGGCATAGTCGGACAATACGAGCACATCAGCCTGGGTAAGTCCTTCTGAAGTTGCCGTTATAATAGCTTGAAGACTTTGCGCACTGACCGGCTGGTGGTCATCGATATCTGTGCGCAATAATTGTTGGTTTCCGGCAACGAACCGGGTCTTGACCGAGGAGGCGCGCCCGGCATCGACAACCAGCCGGGGATCGACTCCCGGCAACCCAGACAACATGTCATGCACGGCGCGCCCGGCATCGTCATCACCACAAAGGCCAATCAGGTGTACTTTTGCGCCCAGGGCGGAAATATTGCGGGCAACGTTACCGGCCCCGCCAAGCATGGCTTCTTCCCGTCGGATCCCAAGAACCGGCACCGGTGCTTCGGGCGAGACCCGATCAACATCGCCATAAACAAAGCGATCCAGCATGACGTCACCAACGATCAAAATTCGAGTGCCGGACAAATTGTCCAGCAAGTGCAGGATGTCAGCCTTTTGTGTGGTCACGCGCTGCCGCCTCCAATTTTTTGCGGCATGGTCACAAGTTCAAGTTCCTGCTCCAGCGCTTCACACAACAAATGTCCAAGAAGAATATGCATTTCCTGAATACGGGCGGTTACCTTGTCTGGTACGGCGAGCAGAATATCGCTGTTCTTTGCAAGTTTACCGCCACCCTCGCCGGTCAGGGCAACCCGAACAGCTCCAACTTCTGCAGCGGCGGTCATGGCACGGACAACATTTTCACTGTTCCCGGACGTCGAAATGCCCACGACAACATCACCGACCTTGGCAAGTGCAGCAACCTGGCGGGCAAAAACATTGTCATAGCCAATGTCATTTCCGGCAGCTGTTATCATGGATGTGTCGGTCGTCAGGGCGATGGCCGCGATAGGGGCGCGATCATCCTTGTATCTGACCACCAGTTCTGTTGCCAGATGTTGGGCGTCAGCAGCGCTGCCGCCGTTCCCCAGGAAGAGAATTTTACCACCATTTGTAATCGATGTCGTACAGGCCGATACCCAGCGAGCCAATGGTTCCGGCATTGATTTTGCCGTGGCCTCTGCGGTTGCCATGTGGTTGGCAAAGGCCTGCTGCACAAAATCCGATATATTCATAAACATTCCCCTGAGGATGCCTGAAAGCAAAACTGTTTCTCTTTTAACCGAAAATGTGCCTTCCGTCAGGTCTTCAGATACTCAAGTTTGCAAAAGATGCAAATGGTCGCGCTCCAGAATCAGGCAGCTGAGTTTGTTTGTTCGCCAGGCTCCGGTATCGACAGCGATCCGGTTGGGATGGACCTCGACATCATCAACAATGGTGTGCCCGTGCACGATCTTCTTGCCAAAGTCCTGTTGGCTATCGAGAAACTCGCCTCTGATCCACAGCAAATCTTTTGAAGTTTGTTCCGATAACGGAACATCAGGTTTGACGCCTGCATGAACAAAAAAGTAGTCGCCAATCGTGTGGCTGGAAAGGGTTTTGTTCAAAAAAGCCAAATGCCGGGCAGGCAGGCGCTGGCGAAATTCTTCTTGCAGCCAGTCCCAGCCCAGCCGGCCAAACCGCGGATCTTCAATGTCAGCGCCATAGCTGCGCAGGGTGGCAGCGCCGCCCCAAAAAATCCAGTCAGAGCCGATTTCCGTATCAACCAAAAATTCCAACACCTTTTGTTCATGATTTCCGCGCAAATGAAAAGCAGTGATGTCCTCCAGCGGGTCGTCCAGCAATAGATCGATCAGTTCCCGGCAAAAATCCCCCCGGTCCAGATAATCGCCCAGATATACGACAACCGGGTGCACGGGTGGCGCGTCAAACCGCGTTTCCTGAACATCAATCCGGATCATGTCATGCAGCTTGCGCAGCAGATCAACGCGCCCATGCATGTCGCCAATGGCATAGACACGAACACCATCCGGTATATGAAATGATTGTGGGCTTTTGTCTCGTAAAGGGAACGGGTGCATTATTTCTGGCATCAGGGACTCTGTTTTAAGGTAAGAATACATTAATGTTCCTTAAATATATATTCTGGCACAATAATTTACGGAACAGACGCGCAAAAATGGCGGAGACACTTGCTCAATATTCAAGCGGAATAAGTCCGGAAGAAACAAGTGTGTCACGCAGGGGCAATAGCATAATCAATATGGTACGCGACAAGAACAGAATCAATCCGGACCACATATCATGAGCATGGCTGACGATAATGGGGCAGGATCAAAGCGCGCGGCTGATGAAGCGCAGATGGCGGATCACGCCGCCCGGCTTACCCGGTTTCCCACGGGCTGGCGCGCTGTTTATTTGCATTTGTCCAATTTGCGGGCGCAAAACCGCCAGGAACATCATGTGCGCATTGCCGCAGCCAGTTTCGAAGGCTTGTCGCGACGCTTTGACGGTCGTTTGTTCCGGCTGGAAAACAATGACTATGTCTTTGCCTGCAAGGGTGCCGAGGTCTCGGATATTGAAGTCGTAATTGAAAAATTACGCTTTTTGTTCAGTGAAGATCCTTTGACAATTGCTGGATCCAAGGACGGCAAACGCTTTACGACCTGGTTCGATATATCCAAGGAAGGCGAGCGCAATACGTTCAAGGCGCTTGCCGATCAACTATATAGTCGCGCTGAAGAGCGCCGCAGCAAGGAACGCCAGAACCGGGTCATGGATGTGGGCGTGGGCACTCGCCAGACCTCCAAGGAATATTCCGGACCGTTAACGCCGGAATTGTTGGCCAAACTGGAAGACGCCCTGGGCCGCATGGACATTCGTAGCCTGATCCGCAGGCAGCCCATTTGCGCGATCATCGGGGATACTGCACCCAAACTGGTTTTCAACGAACTGTTCATCGCCATGGCCGAATTAAAACGCCAGATCATGCCCGGTGTTGATTTGTTCTCGGATCGTTGGCTGTTTCAGCGTCTGACCCAAAGTCTGGACAAACGCATGATGTTGGCCCTGCCAGATATGAAGGCCGACCTGGACCGGGCCTTAAGCGTCAACATCAATGTCACCACCTTGTTGTCCAATGAATTCCTGCACTTCGATTCACAACTCCGGGCTTCGTCAAAGAAGGCCATCGTCTTTGAATTGCAAACAGCTGACATCTTCAGCGACATGGGGGCGTTCCTGTTTGCCCGGGACTTCGTTCAGGACCGGGGATACAGAATGTGTCTGGATGGCCTGACCCACTTCACCTTCCCCTTGGTCAACCGGGAAGACCTGGGCGTTGATCTGAAAAAAATGTACTGGGCTCCGGACCTGGGAGATGGCGGGCAGGAAAGCAGGCGTGAAAAAATTCGCCAGGCCGTCAAACAGGCAGGTTCCGGGCGCGTCATCCTGTGCCGCTGCGATGATCAAAACGCCATTGATTTCGGCCAGTCCATCGGCATTTCCCTGTTTCAGGGCCGCCACATCGATGCCCTTCTGGCCGATAAAGACAATAAACAGACGACAGCCTGATCTAGTTTTTTGCCCTTACTCCCTCGGGGAGTGCTTGGCGAGAATTCTTTGCAGCGTGCGTCGATGCATGTTCAGGCGGCGCGCCGTTTCTGAAACATTGCGATCACATAACTCGAAGACACGCTGAATATGTTCCCAGCGTACCCGGTCGGCAGACATGGGTTTTTCTGGCGGTGCCGGATGGCTATCCGGGGCTGCCATCAAGGCGGCCACAATTTCATCCGCATCGGCCGGTTTGGCCAGATAATCCACTGCCCCTGACTTAACAGCCGCCACGGCTGTCGCGATGTTGCCATAGCCCGTCAGAATAACCACCCGCATGTCATCGCGCAGCTCGCGCAGTTCCGGCACGATATCCAGGCCACTGCCATCCAGCAGTTTCAGATCAACGACGGCAAAGGCCGGCGGATTCTCCCGCGCCATTTCAATGGCTTCGCCCACACCGGATGCGGAGCGCACGACGAATTCCCGACGTTCCATCGCGCGCACCAGGCGATTGCGAAATGGTTCGTCATCGTCGACGATCAAAAGTGATTTATCCATAATGTCTGCAGGTCCTTCACCACCAGCCTCGTCACCAGGCGCCGACTGTTTGTCGTCCCTTGTCATCGCCGTTCTTTCCCCCCCAAAGCTGATTTTGGCCATGTTATGACAACTTCAGCACCACCGCCACGTTGATTACTGAAATTTAAATTGGCGCCTGTTCTTTCCAGCAGGGTTTTGGCGATAAATACCCCAAGCCCCATACCACCACCGCCATCGTCATCAAACGTTCTGCTGGTCACATAGGGCTCCCCCAACCGGGTCAAGATCCCGGCTGAATAGCCCGGTCCATCATCTGCCACACGCAGGCTCAAGGTACCCGCTTCCCATATGCCTTCGACTGTGACGTGGGAATGGGCGAAATCGGCAGCATTTTCAATGAAATTGCCCAGGCCATGCAAAACCTCGGGGTGACGCGGCACAAATTCTGTCCATGGCGTACCTTTTATATCAACACTGATCGATACATCTATGCTGCGGTAACTGTCCGCCGCTTCCTCCATCAATGTTGCCAGGCCAACCCGGCTGAATTCCCCGCCACGTCCCTCAGCTTCAGGCGAACGCGACAACTGGCCAAGAATTTCCCGACACCGCGCTGTTTGAGAGGAAATCAGTGCCATGTCCTCTGCCATTTCACTGCCCTCGGGCAATTGCGACGCGACTTCCTTGGCAACCAGGGCGATGGTGCCCAGAGGCGTACCCAGCTCATGAGCCGCCGCTGCCGCCAGGCCACCAAGGGCGGACATTTTTTGTTCGCGGGCCAGAACATGCTGGGTTTCAGCAAGGGCGTTGCCCATGCGACGGGCTTCTTCCGCGATGCGCCACGCATATACCGATATAAAGCCCATACCCAAGACCAAGGCCGCCCAGATGCCCGTCACATAAAGCTGTGGCAAGGGTGGTGCCACGCCGCGCCAGGGCAAGGGCATGTGAAATCCCGATAGAATAGAAATACAGACCAGAGCGACCAGACCCAGCCACAATGTCGATCGCAAGCTGAGGACCGTGGCCGAAATTGTTACTGGCACCAGGAACAGAATTGAAAAAGGATTGCCCAGACCACCTGTAAGAAATAACAGGGCCGCAAGTTGCACAATGTCATAGGCCAGTGATACGGCTGCTTCCCGGTTACTGAGGCGTTTTGATTTTGTGTGTCGCACAGACACTGCCACGTTCAACAGCGCTGAGGCCCCAACTGCCGAGAGGGCAAGTCCCAAAGGCAGGTCGAACCCCATGGCAAATTTTACGATCAGAATCGCCAGCAATTGACCCACCAGGGCAAACCAGCGAATCAGAACCAGTATGAGCAACCGGACACGGCCGCGCGCGACCTGATGAATACCATCCGGCCCCATCAAGCGGAACCCAGGCATCAACATGTCGGCCTGATTGTCGCCTGTGTTTGTTTCAACGCTATCCATGGTCATGGTGGATAATCCACTTTTGGTTATGATCTGCATATGATCTGCAGTGGCCTGCAATAGCCTAAATGAGGCCTTGTGTCACCGTATCTACATATTTGTCCACGGCGGTTACAACGCACTTATCATCAAGGACCGGCAAAAAATTGGTCTCATTTGCAATTGTGTCTTCCACCAGAGCCCCGGCACGGCGTATATATTTCACTCTTCGACTTGCCAGATAATTTACTTCGCTTGCCTCAAGGACAATCCGCCATGCAAATGACTCCGCCTGAAGATATTACCAGCTGGTGGTGGGTGCGCCATGCGCCCGTTGTTGGTTATGACGGCATCATTTATGGCGCACAGGATGTTCCCGCCGATACATCTGATGTTGAGGCTTATGAGAGCCTTGCAAAAGAGTTGCCGAAAGATGCGCTCTGGGTCACCAGCCACCTGGCCCGTACCCACGTCACGGCTGACGCCATTGCCGAGGCCGGCTTGACCCACCCTGAACGCCTTGTTGAGGAGGGTCTGGGGGAGCAAAATTTTGGTGAGTGGCAGGACATGACCTATGCCGCCCAGGATGCCGACTGGCGTGCGCGTTTTGGTGACAACACCTTGCACAAGTTCTGGTACTGCCCAGCCGATTTCCGGCCCGAAGGCGGTGAAAGTTTTGTTGATATGATTGAGCGCGTTTCACTCGTCATCAAGCGTCTGACCGCGGCCAATCAGGGACGAAATATTGTCGCCGTTGCCCATGGTGGTGTGATCCGGGCAGCCCTGGCTCTGGCTCTGAACCTGAAACCGGATCATGCTTTTGGTTTTCAGACAGAAAACCTGTCGACAACACGCATTGATCACGTCAAGGGCCCCGGTGCCGGTGGGGACTGGCGCGTGGCTTTCGTGAACAAGCGCGCAGGTAACAAGGCCCCCCCATCTCGCCAAATCGCGTAACGTCCCGTCAGATTGCGTAACGTAATGTTGCCCAGACAATAACAAGGGCGAAAGCCAGCAAGCTTGCTACGGCATAAAGATATTGCGCCCGGACGACATCTGGCCCGGTCATCAATTTTTCCTGGCCTTGCTTTTTCAGGGCTGCCAGGGCGGCGGCCACAGCCAGCCGTTCGCTGTGTCTTGCCGAAGAAATATTTTTGTTGAACATGGCTGACAGGGCCCGTGCCGGGTTGGCACCTGGCACAAATATGGCCGCCAAGGCAAACAGCAGAGCTGCCAACAAGGCGGGTAACAGACCGACCGCTTCGTTAACCCGTGTGGCGATCAGACCAAACAGGCTCATGTCGGACCGGTCATCATCCAGCAAGCGCCCGGCAATATTAATCGCTCGCCAGATAAAAAACCCCGGCCAGCCCAGCAGCAGCAGCCAGAAAATTCCACCGATCAGACCGTCCGCATAGCGGCCCGCCAGATGTTCGGCCATGGCCCTGTTGATTTGTGCCTCAGTCATTTTCGCCGAGGCTGGTCCGATCACCATAGCTGCTTCCTTGCGCGTACCCGCCAGGCCTGAAGCCAGATAACCACGGGTAACCCGTCCGACTTCATCAAAGGGCCCGCGCAAAACTGTCAGGGAAACCAAGAGCAACAGAGAAACGAGCCAGAAGAAAGGAACCAAATTTGTCAGATAGCCAACGGCTGTCCCCGCGATGAAGGCCGCGCCGATCACGACCAACTCAACCAGCAGGCCCCGGACCAGGCGGGCGGTTGGTCCGCGTTCGGCACGGTTCAATCTGTTGGCCAAACCGCCAATCAGGGCTGCCATAATCAAGGCCGGATGCGGTAAAAGACGGCGCAACGACGGTGCGCTGCCAAACAGCACATCAAGCGCCATAGCCAGCAAACACAGGCCAACCAGATCAGGCCCGAAGGCCAAGGTTTCATAATCAAACTGCAAGGCGGTCATAAGAACAGCATCAACCGGGAAAACCTGCAGGTCAATGCAGGGTACAGGACACTTCTGTCAACGTCAGAAGCGTTCAATTTGCCGCAGCTTTGGGGCTGTACAGGCTGATTCTGGAGGGTATAGTCCCTGGTTATGAACAAACAACTTATTATCGTCATCGTCCTGATTGCCGCAGGCGCCATTGGCCTTGCCGGGCGCTATCTGATTATGGGCGGCAATGACCGACCTGTGGGCCAAAGTAGCTCTGGCGTCGGCAAAGCCCTCGTGGGTGGCCCCTTCCAGATGCTGGATCAAAACGGCAAGACCGTCACACAAGACACCTACGCCGGGAAATATCTCATGGTGTTTTTCGGCTACACCTTTTGCCCGGACGTCTGCCCACAAGGCCTGCAGATCATTGGCAGTGCCATCGATATCTTCAAGGAGCAGGGCGGCGATGCGGACAAAATCGTGCCATTGTTTGTCACCGTCGATCCGGAACGTGATACGGTGGAAATCCTGAGGGAATATCTGACAAACTTTCACCCCGCCATTCAGGGGCTTGTCGGCACGGTTGCCCAGACCACGGCCATGGGCAAGGCCTATCGCGTTTATTATGCCAAGGTCAAAGACCCGGATTCGTCGGCTGACTATCTGATGGACCACACCTCGTTGACCTATTTGATGGGACCGGACGGCGGCTATGTCGGGCACTTCAGCCATACCGCCACGCCCGAACAGATCGCAGAAAGACTGGCCAAAGACATAAAATAAGGCCGATCCGCGAGGTCTTGATAGCCCTTGTTGGCTCATGTCGAACCTTGGCGACGTATACAATTTGCAAATATTATTTCAGAAATTTGCTGCAATGCAGCGAATTCTTGTAATTATCCTGCAAAACATGGGTTATTTTTGTAACTATTTATCGCAATGCAGCAAAACAGGGGTGGTATTTTTGTGCAACGCGTTATAATTGGCCCATTAGCCCCATATTAATGGGGCGCTTGGTAAGGTGTTTACCGGATCACCCCCGATCCTGAAACTGGAGAACTCATTGCTTTATAACATTCACGAAATGCAGCACGCCGCCCTCGCCCCCTTACGCATGATGGCAACGGCAAATCAACGACTTCTCAGCACACCTTTTAATCCCCTGTCCTATACTCAAGGCGGTAAAGCCATTGCTGCCGCTTGTGAAATCTTTGCCGATACGACCAAGCGCCGTGGTCACCCCGGTTTTTTCATCAAGGATGTAAAAATCGACGGCAAGACACACAAGATCACAGAAGAATCTGTTCTGGATCACGCCTTTTGTTCCCTGAAGCGTTTTCATCGCAGTCCCGGACCGGCAGGTAGAAACGATCCCAAATTGTTGATCGTTGCCCCCATGTCTGGCCATTTTGCCACTTTGCTGCGCGGCACCGTTCAGCAAATGGTACATAACCATGACGTCTATATTACGGACTGGCGCGATGCCCGCGATGTGCCCTTGGCGGAAGGCGCATTTGATTTGGATGATTATATCGACGAGATCATCTCTTGCCTGAAATTCCTTGGACCCAACACCCATATCCTGGCTGTTTGTCAGCCTTCGGTGCCGGTCCTGGCTGCAACCGCCATCATGAACGAAGATGACGATGATTGCGCGCCTGCCAGCATTACCTTGATGGGCGGCCCCATTGATACCCGGATCAACCCGACCGAGGTCAATAATCTGGCCACAACCAAACCGCTTGAGTGGTTCGAGAACAACGTTATCACCCAAGTGCCCATGATCTATGAGGGTGCCTTTCGCAAGGTTTATCCGGGCTTTTTGCAGCTCTCCGGTTTCATGACCATGAACCTGGACACCCACATCGGCGCGCATGTGAATATGTATAATCACCTGATCAATGGCGATGGTGATTCAGCCGCCCAGCACCGCGCCTTTTATGCCGAATATATGTCCGTCATGGATATGCCGGCGGAATATTATCTGCAAACCATCAAGACGGTTTTCCAGGACCATGCCCTGCCTTGTGGCACCATGATGTGGCGCGACCGCAAGGTTGATACCAGCGCTATTCGCAAAACAGCGATCATGACCGTGGAAGGTGAGCTGGACGATATCTCTGGCATTGGCCAGACCAAAGCCACCCACGATATCTGCCTCAATGTGTCCAAGTCCAAACGGGCCCATTACGAGCAAAAGGGTGTCGGCCACTATGGTGTGTTTAACGGTCGGCGCTGGCGCGAAAAGATTTCGCCCAAGGTCAGTGCCTTTATTCTTAAACACAATCAGGCGACCTGACGCGAATCTTATGAAGAAGGCCGACAAGCCTTTTTGGCAGGTCAAAAAGCTTGATCAAATGTCGACGGCAGAATGGGAAAGCCTGTGTGATGGCTGCGCCCGCTGTTGTCTGAACAAGCTGGAAGATATGGACACGGGCGATATCGCCTATACCAATGTGTCCTGTCGTCTGCTGGACCTGAAAACCTGTCGCTGTAGTGATTATGAAGACCGCACGCGGTTTGTGCCCGACTGTGTTGTCCTGACGCCAAAGCGCGTGGAAGAATTACGCTGGTTACCATCAACATGCGCCTATCGGGTTTTGTCTGAAGGCGGCACGTTGGCCGACTGGCATCCCCTTGTCTCAGGCGATGCTGACAGTGTACGAAAAGCTGGTATTTCAGTAGCGGGTCGGGTTATATCAGAGCGTGAGGCTGATGACCTTGAAGACTACATTGTGAGCTGGCCAGAATAGTTTGGTAGACCACCCGGAACCGGAACCATATGGGTCGAGAAATAGCACTGCTGAAAACGGACAAGGGAGAGATTTCCCTGAATATCCGCGTCAGCGCCCGGGCGCAGTCTATTGGCCTGCGGGTCGACCCAAGAATTGGCGGTGCCGAACTTGTTTTGCCTAAAGGCGTTTCCAAAAACAGTGGCCTGAAATTTGCCCGTTCCAAAGGTGACTGGCTGTGGGAACATCTGTTGGCCCTGCCAAAACCAATCCCCTTTGTTGAAGGCGCAGAAGTCCCACATTTTGGCGTGCCCTTGATAATCCGGCATATGGGCCGTCGGCGATCCGTGTTTGGTCCGGTCTGGCGCGAAGGCGATAATCTATGCGTCACCGGCGATCCCCGCCACATGACCCGGCGCGTACACGACTGGCTGAAAGCCCAAGCCCGGCAAGAAATCACCGACCGCGGCCAGGCCATGGCCAAGAACCTGGACGTCAGCATAAAAGCCATCACCCTGCGCGACCCCCGCAGTCGCTGGGGCAGCTGTTCGGTTGATGGCGGCTTGTCATTTTCCTGGCGCCTGATCATGGCCCCGGAAAATGTCCTCCACTACGTCGTCGCCCACGAGGTCGCGCATCTGAGGCAAATGAACCACAGCGCCAAATTCTGGAGACTGGTCGAGCAAATGATCCCCGACTCCGATACCCCCAAAGCCTGGCTCCGCCTCCACGGCTCCGGCCTGCACCGCTTCGGTGCCACGTCGGCGATTGAGAGTTGAAGCCCTTCTAACGGTCAAACTTTTCGGTTTTGTAGGGGTCTTGCCAGACTTTTGATTTTTCAGGCTGCATCGCAGGCGATTTTGAAACGGTGAGTGGTGTGATGGGGCGGCCACGGTGGGCGGCCAGCATGAATTCTTTCCAGACGCGGGCGGGCAGGCCGCCGCCGGTGACTTTTTTCATCCTGGCCCCATTGTCGTTGCCAACCCAGACACCCGCCACCAGATCAGAGGTGTAGCCGACAAACCAGGCATCGCGATGATCCTGACTGGTGCCAGTTTTGCCCGCTGCCGGGCGGTCCAGCCGGGCGGCCCTGCCTGTGCCGGTCTTGATGGTGGCGGTAAGCATATCGTTCAGTGCACCAGCGAGTTCAGGTGCAATCACTTGCCCAGGCCCGGCGCCACTGCGCTGGTACAGAATTTCGCCCGATGAATCACGTACCTGTTGTATGCCCCAGGCCCAGTTGCCAATACCGCCCGCCGCTACCGTGGCATAGGCGCTGGTAATTTCCAGCGGCGTTACCGTGGCAACGCCAAGGGCAATGGAGGGATGCGGTTTCATATTTGCCGACATACCAAGTCGCATCGCGGCAGAAATAACATTCTTCCGACCAACTTTTTCCGAAATTTGCACGGCAACCGAATTCAGGGATTTAGCGAGACCGTCGCGCATACTGACGCGGCCCTTATAAGCGGAAAAATTCCGGGGCTGCCATTTGCCAACGGTCACAGGCCGATCACTGAAAACGGTTTCGGGTCCAAAGCCGTGTTCCAGCCCAGCCAGATAGACAAACAGTTTAAAGGTTGAACCAGCCTGGCGATGGGCTGAGGTCGCCCGATTAAACTGGCTTTTGCCGTAGGACCGCCCACCAACCATGGCGCGCAACGCACCATCATCGGTCATGGCAACCAAGGCGGCCTCGCCGGCCGAAACCCTCCGGCCTTCCCCATCGAGGCCTCTTTGCACAGCACGTTCGGCAGCCTTTTGCAGTTTCGCATCCAGCGTCGTCTGCACGATTAAACTGCGACCGGATTGACTGACATAGTCGGCTAATTGTTCATGGATCCAGTCCGCAAAATAGCGCCCGCCGCTGCCCCCACCGCCCGAACTTCTGGCGGACGGCACACGGGCAATTACTTTTGCCAGTCTGGACTTGGCTTTTCCAGCCTGGGCAGAGGTGAGGAATCCGGCGGCCAGCATATTGTCGATCACTACATTGGCACGTTTACGCGCGGCCTTCGGATTATGAGACGGGGCATACCTGGTAGGCGCCTTCAGAAGCCCGGCGATGATCGCGGACTGTTCCAGCGACAGATCCGCTGCGGCTTTATTGAAGTAACGACGGGCTGCCGCATCGACACCATAGGTCCCCGCCCCCAAATAGACCCGGTTGAGATACATGGAGAGGATTTCGGGCTTTTTATATTTGGCTTCCAGCCAAAAAGCCATCATCACTTCCAGCAGTTTTCGGCGAAAACTGCGTTCAGGTGTCAAAAATGCATTTTTGGCCAACTGCTGAGAGATAGTACTGCCACCCTGAACAACGCGCAAAGCCATCAGGTTAACCGCTGCCGCGCGGGCCAGCCCGACTAAATCAATACCCACATGGTCAAAGAATCGCCGGTCTTCAGTTGCGACAACGGCCTCTACAAGGCTTTTGGGTAATTCGGGGTAAGTAAGCGAATTGCCTCGCATCCCGCCCCGCGTCGCCAGGGGTTTGCCATTGGCATAAAGCAACTTGATCGATGGCCCTGAACTGGCAGCATTATATTCCGGCGACTGCACATCCGGCAATTCCATGGCGTACCAGCCAATCATGCCAAAAACACCAATTATCAACCAGATCAGGCCAACGGCGCCCCAATAAGCGAGGAAACGGGTAAAATGCCTGCCTTTTCCGGGACTGTCAGGCTCGTCCTGATCGGCTTCAGTCTTTTTGACCATGAGCTAACCTACCATCCAACTGGTTAACAGGGAAAGTTTACCTGGCATTTTTGTGGATCAAGTTATCCTACATCGACGTTTGATAATATTTACATCGACTGAATAACAGGTATGGATACATGACGTATTAATAGATATTAATTTTTTTAGAAAAATATTCGCATTTTCAATTGGTTATGAGTTCAAATTTGAATCAATTTTTAGGAAATATTTTGAACTAAGGTTCAGTTATGCCAATTGAATCTTATCAAAATAACAAAGATGCACCGGAAATGTTTTTTAGCCTCTAGCGGAATGAATTTGTGTGAATATGGGCAAATAAATACATAATAAATAACCGATTTGGTACCAAATATATTTTGCTTCTATTATTAATTTGTTCTATAATATTCAATTGCTTAGTTTACTTTCAAGATAAATTGGATCACCAAATCAACCGACAAATTTGTTTGATTATTACCAACTTAGGGGCTGTTCCAGAACCTTGGCGGATGAACCATTTTCCAGAATTTCCTGCCTGAACCGAACGATTAGACTTTTTGCGATCTTAATCGCCTTGTTGTGGGACATGCCAGGTGAAATCGACGGGTCATAAAGTGTTCGCAGCAAAATTCGATCATTGATCGAAAACTGTTGCTGGGAAATATCTTTGTAATAGAGGATTGAAGGGCCAAAGGCCTGATGATGTCCAATAAGGCCCATTGCATGCATCATTTCGTGCAATATGCAGATATCCCGAATATGTTTACCGGCATCAAAGGCCACAAAAATGTCAGCATATCCAATATTATTCCGCCCCCTGGGCAGGGCAAAACATATGGTCCCTTTAGGCAATTTCTGAAGCTTGGCAACACTTCCATAGCGTTTTAAAATCTCGCGTCTCAGATTTGCATGTTCAACAAAATGAACCGTAAAATTTTTGCTGCCCGTTTCAGGGGGAAATTCAACGGGAATACCGGTGAGGGGCACCAGTTTTTCAAAGGCTGCCACAACTAAACGGGCATCTTCAGGGGATTGCTGGTTTTCGAGGCCAATACGGATCGGCGAAACCCACTTGCGCACCCATGCTTCCGTGTTGCCGTCCCTGCCAAACCCCGCACCCAGACGGGCGAAAATTCGCTGTAGGTCATCCTCAGAGGCGACTTCATCAAACTGGGCATCAATTGGCGTTGTGCAGGCAGCCAACACCAACAGAAAACAACTTATCAGAAAAAAATTGTGGATTTTCAACTGCCTGCTGTCTGTAGACATGTAGAAAGGAAGCTAAATATCCAGATTGGCGACATTCAAGGCGTTGTCCTGGATGAATTCACGGCGCGGTTCAACAACGTCGCCCATCAAGGTCGAAAACATTTCGTCCGCCTCATCAGCATGAGCGACCTTAACCTGCAAAAGAGTGCGCACATTTGGATCCAGTGTCGTTTCCCACAATTGCTCCGGGTTCATCTCGCCCAACCCTTTATATCGCTGGATAGAAAGACCCTTGCGGCCAATACCAAAAACCGTATCCAGCAACTGGGTTGGCGAACGGACTTCAAATTCATCATCTTTGCGCTGAAGCAGGGCCTTTTTGAGATAAACATCCTGCAATTCGGTGGCTTGTTCATCAAGTTTGCGGGCTTCCGCAGAGCGGATCAGTTTACCGTCAATTTCATGGGTTTGGGTGATACCGCGCAATACCCGCGTAAAGCTGAGACCACCGTCATCAGTCGGTTTACCCTCCCAACCGCGTTCAATATCCGCGCCCAACATATCCAGACGATTGGCGACATAGCTGGCCGCTTCAATAGCTCGTTCCGGATCAGAAAGAACATCTGGATTGAGGGCACCTGCAATCGCTGTTTGCTCGACAACCGAGCGATCATATTTTTGACTGACCGAATCCAGCAATTTTCGGCAGTGACGGGCATGATCCACCAAAAGTTTCAGATCATTGCCGGCACGTTGCTCACCCGTATGCAAGGTCAGCACGGCATCTTCAAGCGCACCGTCAATCAGCGAATCTTCCAGCGAGGCCTCGTCCTTGACATAACGCTCCGATTTACCGCGCGAGATCTTGTACAAAGGTGGCTGGGCGATATACAGGTGCCCGGCGTCTACCAGCTCACGCATTTGACGATAAAAGAAAGTCAGCAAGAGGGTGCGAATGTGGGCGCCATCGACGTCAGCATCCGTCATGATGATGATACGATGATAGCGCAGTTTCTCGATATCAAAATCGTCCCGACCAATGCCGGTACCCAAAGCCGTAATCAAGGTGCCGATTTCTGCCGATGACAACATTTTGTCGAAACGGGCGCGCTCAACATTCAGGATTTTTCCCCGCAAGGGCAGAACGGCCTGGGTTGACCGGATCCGGCCTTGTTTGGCGGACCCGCCAGCCGAATCACCCTCCACCAGGAAAAGCTCACATTTACTGGGGTCACGTTCCTGACAGTCAGCGAGCTTGCCGGGTAAACTGGAAATATCCAACGCGCCCTTGCGACGGGTCAACTCACGCGCCTTGCGGGCGGCATCACGGGCCGCGGCGGCCTCCACGACCTTCATGATAATCGACTTGGCTTCCGCCGGATGCTCTTCAAACCACTGGCCGAGGTATTCGCCCATGAAGCCCTCAACGGCCGGGCGCACTTCGGACGAAACCAGTTTGTCCTTGGTTTGCGAGGAAAATTTCGGATCCGGAACCTTTACGGACAGAACGCACGTCAGGCCTTCACGGGCATCGTCACCTGTCAGGCTGACTTTTTCTTTTTTGGTCAGGCCAGAACTGGTGGCGTAAGCGTTAATTGTTCGGGTCAGCGCGCCCCGGAAGCCTGCCAGATGTGTTCCACCATCTCGTTGCGGAATGTTGTTGGTAAAACACAAGACATTTTCGTGGTAGCTGTCATTCCACTCCAGCGCCGCTTCAATAATGATATCGTCACGTTCACCAACCATGGTGATCGGGCCCGGGTGCTGGGCAGATTTGTTGCGATCAAGATATTCAACAAAGGCAGAGATGCCCCCTTCGTAGAACAGTTCAACACGCTTTGATTCTACGTGGCGATTGTCTTCCAGGACGACTTTTACACCTGAATTCAGGAAAGCCAGTTCCCGCAGGCGGTGCTCAAGGGTGGGCTGGTCAAAATCGACATTTGTGAAAGTTTCAGTGGAAGGTTTGAATGTTATTTCGGTACCGGTTTGATCTCCGGCATCGCCGGTTACCGCCAGTGGTGCTACTGCATCGCCATGGGCAAAATGCATGACATGTTCTTTACCGGCACGCCATATTTTCAGCTCCAGTTCCACCGACAGGGCGTTTACGACCGACACGCCCACGCCATGCAAACCGCCGGAAACCTTATATGAATCCTGGTTAAACTTCCCGCCCGCATGCAGCTGGGTCATGATCACTTCGGCGGCAGAAATGCCTTCTTCTTCGTGAATGTCGGTTGGAATGCCCCGGCCATTGTCACGCACCGTGACGGTTCCCTCAGGGTTCAGGGCAACGTAAACCTCGTCACAGTGACCTGCGAGAGCTTCATCAATGGCATTATCAACAACTTCATAGACCATGTGATGCAGTCCGGAACCATCATCAGTGTCGCCGATATACATGCCCGGTCGCTTGCGCACAGCATCAAGGCCGCGCAGGACCTTGATGGAATCCGCACCATAATCGCTGCCATCACTGCTATCTGCACCTGCGGAAGCCTGGTTTGAAACCGGGTCTGTCATATCGTCACGTTCCTGCAATAAAAACCAATAAAAATAGTCATAGTCATAGTCATATTCAAAATCTCAAACTCATGCCGCAACGGCGATTTCGCCTTGCGAAACTGTGATGAACTGGGCCTTGTTACGCAAAGGCTTAAACAGGGCGGCATCCGTGCCCGTTAACCAGGCCTGGCCGCCGATCTCAATCAGTTCCTCGAATAATGCAGCACGCCTTGTGTCATCCAGGTGGGCGGCAACTTCGTCCAGCAACAGGATCGGTGCCCGTCCCAGCCGGGCCGCCTGCAGCCGCGCATCAGCCAATATGATGGCGATCAGCAAGGCTTTTTGCTCGCCGGTCGAACATTGGTTGGCTGGCATGGATTTTGGCCCATGCACGACGGCCATATCGCTGCGGTGAGGACCAGTTTTGGCCCCACCTGAGGCAGCATCCTGATCACGTGAAGCTTTCAGGGCATCCAGAAACCGGCTTTCGACTTCAACTGCGGGATGAACCGCCAGCCAGTCCTCGACAACACCGTCGGCCCGGACTTCGGCCCTCGGAAAATTTTCACCAGCCAAACCAAAACCGTCGTCCATAGCCGCACCCAGACGCAACACCGCATCGCGGCGCGCGGCTGCTACGGCAATGCCATGTTCAGCCATGGTGTTTTCAAGAGCAGATAACCAAGCCAGGTCGCGTTGACCACTGCGCAACAACCGGGCCCGTTCCCTGAGGGCCTTTTCGTATGCTGATACCCGGCGCGCATGACCGGTATCAAAGCCGTAAACCAGGCGATCCAAAAAGCGGCGACGGGCCGAAGCCCCTTCAATAAACAAACGATCCATCTGCGGCGTCAGCCAGCCAACGACGCTGATATCTGCCAGAACATTGGCACTGCGGGCTGGTACGCCATCGATATGCACCACCCGGCGGGTTGAGGGCTCTGCATCACTCTCCGCAGACACTGGCTCAAGGCCTGTACCGATATCGGTTTTTCCGGTCTGGTCTTGTAAGGTGGCTGCCACAGCCCACAAACCCCGACTCTGGTCCCGCCCCCGGCGAGTCACATCCGGCAACTTCGCCCGCCGCAAGCCACGCCCTGGTGACAAAAAACTGACCGCTTCCAGCAAATTGGTTTTACCAGCGCCGTTTTCACCGGTCAGAACCACGGGTGCTGCGGCAATGTTCATTTTCAAGCTGGTGTAATTACGAAAATTCGTCAGCACCAGACGAGTCACTGCCGCTGCCTCTGCCCGGTTCGGGGCCGAGGTCATGGGCTGGGAGGTCGTCGTCGATGTTTCCGGCATAAAATAACCAGCAATTAAACGCGCATGGGCATCAGGACGTAGACAACGCCTTCATCGGAGCTGTCTTTCACCAATGTTGGTGAGACCGCATCAGACAACACAAACTGTGCCATATCACCTTCAATTTGCGCTGTCATTTCAAGTAGATACCGAGAATTAAAGCCGATTTCCATATCATCCGATTCATAGATCACGGCCAGTTCTTCCGTGGCACTGCCATTGTCCGGACTGGTGGCGATCAAGGTCGCCAAGCCGTTTGCCAGGCCAAGTTTGACTGAACGTGATTTTTCCGTCGAAATGGTCGACACACGGTCTACGGCCTGGGCAAAAGTTTTGGCTTCAACTTCCATAACCTTGTCATTGCCTTCGGGAATGACCCGCTGATATTCCGGGAAGGTGCCATCGATCAGTTTGGAAGACATCACTGCATCGTCAAATTCAAAGCGAATTTTGGTTTCTGACAGGGAGACAACGATATCGTCTGCGGTTTCATCAATCAGCTTGCGCAGCTCGTTAATCGCCTTTCGCGGCACAATGACGCCCGGCATGTTCGCAGCCCCATCCGGCAAAGGCGTATCTACCAGCGCCAGGCGGTGTCCATCGGTGGCGACAGCCCGCAACATGGCAATGCCACCTGATTCAGCTGCGTGCAAATAAATACCGTTCAGGTAATAACGGGTTTCTTCCGTCGAAACCGCAAAGCGTGTCTTGTCGATCAAGCGACG
This sequence comes from Alphaproteobacteria bacterium, assembly GCA_018650465.1. GTDB lineage: Bacteria > Pseudomonadota > Alphaproteobacteria > UBA2966 > UBA2966 > JABILA01. The sequence continues at coordinate 41,586 of JABIFY010000020.1, read as the reverse complement.
CAGAGCCTCGGCTGCCACAGAAAAGCTGATCGGCAAGTCATCGTCCGCCATGGTTGGAAAATCTTCCCGGGGCAGACACGGCAGAACAAATTCCGAGCGACCGGCCTTCAGGGCCAAACGGCCATCTCCGGTGCCCAGCGCCAGTTCCACTTGCGCCCCATCCGGCAATTTGCGCACGATATCATACAGGGTGTGCGCCGGCGTCGTTGTGGCCCCGCTTTGGGAAATATCACCCGGAGTGGCCTCAACAATGGACAGATCCATATCCGTGGCTGTCAGCTTCAGCAAACCAGCATCCGCTTCCAGCAGAACGTTGGACAGGATCGGGATGGTATTTCGCCGCTCAACAACACTTTGTACGTGGGCGAGAGATGCCAGCAGGGTGGCGCGTTCGATGGTCAGTTTCATATCGTTTCAAATTCTCTAAACATGATTCTCTAAATAATGGAGCAGCTCGTCTTGGGAGCAGCTAGTCCTGGGATCAGCAAATTCAGGATCACGGAACGGGTGAATATTTGAACGGAAAAAACCTGTGCGCAGGCCTGAGCGCAATTCAAGACGGATTTGTGGCCTGCTGCGAATTCAGAACGCCGCATGACCGCCGCCGGATCATGTTCCGGTATAGCGGACCTAACAGACTGAAATAACACAGGAAATATCAGAACAAACACCTCGGAAGATCAGGGCGGCGTGCAACGAATGGCATTCCCCCGGCACCGCACCCTTACCGGTGTGCAAGTATAACAGACCATGCTGGAAAAGGCATGGTTTATTGCCATTTTTAAGGCTGTTTCACAGGATGGGCGAGGCAGCTTATTTTGCCCCGAAATATCGCTCCCGGATCAGGCTTCCAACATGCGGCGCAGCAGATCGATATCTTCAGACAAGATATTATCATCCTGGCGCAATTCATCGATTTTTTTGACGGCATGCATGACCGTTGTGTGGTCGCGGCCACCGAATTTACGGCCAATTTCCGGTAAACTGCGTGATGTCAGCTGTTTGGCCAGATACATGGCCACCTGGCGCGGTCGAGCCACGGCCCGGGCCCGGCGGGCGGAATACATGTCTGCCAGACGGATGTTATAATGCTCGGCAACGCGTTTCTGGATATCTTCGATGGTCACACGCCGGTCATTGGCCCTGAGAAGGTCCCTGAGGACTTCCTGAGTACCTTCCAGCGTAATGGCCCGCCCAACCAGGTTGGAATAAGCCAGAACCCGGTTCAGGGCGCCTTCCAGCTCACGCACGTTGGAGGTGATCCGGTGGGCGAGGAATTCCAGGACCCGCACGGGTACATCAGCAGCCCCGGCCTGTTCCGCTTTGCTTTGCAGGATACCAAGACGCAGTTCGTAATCCGTGGCATGAATATCCGCCACCAGACCCCAGCCCAGGCGGGAGCGCATGCGTTCCTCGATGCCATCCAGATCACTGGGTGAACGGTCACCGGAAATGATGATCTGCCGGTTTTGATCTACCAGGGCATTGAAGGTATGGAAGAATTCTTCCTGGGTCGTATTCTTGCCAGCGATGAATTGCACGTCATCAATCATCAGCACGTCAACAGAGCGGAACTGTTGTTTGAAGGCCATGACATTCTTGATCCGCAAGGCGCGAATAAACTGGTACATGAACTTCTCAGCTGACAGGTAAAGCACTTTGCGTTCCGGAAACCGTTCCCCGATATGAGCTGCAATGGCGTGCATCAAATGGGTTTTACCAAGCCCCACACCGCCATAAAGAAACAACGGATTAAACGGCACAGCAGGTGAATCTGCCACGCGTCGGGCAGCCGCATAAGCCAGCTCATTGGGTTTGCCAACAACAAAGTTTTCGAAGGTAAACCGGGGATCAAGCGAGGCACCTACATCAAAGACTTCAGCCCGGTTTTCGTAATCTTCGACCCGGCTTCGAGGTGCGGCACTTGCAGGCGCGGCTTCTTCCGAGGCTGCAACAACTGGTTCCCTGGCTTCCTCTGTGACAACAGATTGAGCATTTGCACTGCGGCGCTGCTGCACCGTTTTCACATGAATATCGACCGAATGGATACCTGGATTTGCCGCTGCCCAAAGTTCTCTCAGGCGATCACCATAGTGCGAAACAACCCAGTCGCGCATAAATCGCGTAGGCACTGTCATCACTGCCTGGCCTTCGCGAAGGGCCGCCAGAACAACTGGCTTAAGCCAGCTGTTAAAGGCAGCGTCGCCAACTTCGGCTTTGAGGGCCGATCGGACTTCTGCCCACTGGGCCTCGGTTTCGGCGTCTAGAACGATACTGTTACTCATTTTTATTTTTGCACCACTATGTTTGCATCACGTTTTGATACGGGCATTATTTTTGTAACCAGGGCAATCCGGCGACCTTCCAGCCGCCAGTGTTGCCACGATGTTTTTGGTCGTTCAGATCGCCTTCAAACCCACCCACAACATTATAACACCGCGTATATCCTGCTTCTGTCATCACAGTGGCGGCTCCCTTGGAGCGCACACCAGAACGACACAACATCAACAGCGGTGCATCTTTCGACGCGGTCATCGCCTGGACCTGGTCCAGAACCTGTTCCGCAAAATTCTCGTTTTTGACATTGCCCGGATACGAAACCCACTCAATGGTCAGCAGAGTTTTGTTCAGCCCTTCCAGATCCGGTACGCCCACATAACCCCACTCCGCCGCAGTACGCACATCGATCAAAACTGCTGTCGGATCTGAAGACAAAAGTGCCCAAACTTCGTCAACCGAAAGATCACCGGCATAACCAGGACCGTCCGACACAGATGATGCCTCAGACATTGAAGGTGATACTCCCCAGATAACAATTCTTACATCAGTCAAATTGGTGACCGACGATCTATTTAGTGATCAACAATTTCCCGACGCCCGAACCCCATCGATTCTAACAAATCATTACTTATGTTTTATTTGTCGTTTACGCATTATCAACAAATTTTACGAGTCTATGCGAAGTAATCGTACAGAAAAACAAATTTTAATTAAATGTTACAACTTGAAGCCAGCGACCCTCGCTGATGTTCCGTACAGTAAATCGCCAGAAATTGAATCGCAACGGGACGAAACCAGAACGCCAAAAAAAACATGCCCTGAATCGGTCTATCTTCGATTCCAGGCACAAGATGTAGCTGAAGACAATTTGTCGTAAATGCAAAATGTTCAAAGTCAAAAATGTCAGGTGAAACCGGCAGTATATTTCAGGCTAATTCATCGAATAATTTCCTGAACAAATTGCCACAAAAATTTGGACACAAGAATTTTGGACACAAAAAAACCGCGCCCCGAAAATCAGGTACGCGGTTTATTAAGTTGACGGTTAACGCAGAAGCGTCAGCCAGCCATGCCTTTGATCCGGTGTGCCATGCGAGACACTTTCCGGGAAGCTGTATTCTGCTTGAGAATACCGCGTGTCACACCGCGCATGATTTCAGGCTGCGCTTGTTTCAGGGCTACCTGAGCTGCGGTCTGATCACCAGCTGCAATGGCTTCTTCAACATTGCGAATTTCGGTGCGAATGCGACCGCGACGATCACGGTTAACAGCAGTTGCCCGCTCGGTGCGACGAATACGCTTCAGCGACGATTTATGGTGCGCCATGGGTTATTACTCATATTCAATTATTTTGATTGCGAAGGCGCGCTTATAGTACTCCCACAGCCCGCCGTCAACCGTACAGTTCCAGGGATTTGGAGATTCTTTTCAAAGCCTTAGCAGTGCCTACTCATCTTTTGCACCAGGTCGTGGCCTGGGAAGCACACGACCTGATCGAAAAAGAGCCTTCTATTGGTTCTTGAAGTCCGGTTTTCGTTTCTCCACAAAAGCTTGCATGCCCTCGGTCTGATCTTCAAATGCGAACAGGGATTGAAAGACCCGGCGTTCAAACAAAATGCCTTCGCGCAAGGTCGTCTCATAGGCCCGGTTAACAGATTCCTTGGCCATCATGACAGACGGACGGGACAACGCGGCGATTTGCGCCGCCACTTTCAGGGCTTCGTCCAGCAGGTCATCGACGGGAATAATGCGACTGACGAGACCACTGCGTTCGGCTTCTTCGGCATCCATCATGCGGCCTGTCAGGTGCATTTCCATGGATTTGGATTTGCCAACAAACCTAGTCAGGCGCTGGGTGCCCCCGGCGCCGGCGATAATACCCAGTTTGATTTCCGGTTGGCCAAATTTGGCGTTATCCGCAGCGAGGATAAAGTCACACATCATGGCCATCTCGCAACCACCACCCAAGGCAAATCCTGCAACAGCTGCAATCACCGGTTTGCGACAACGGGTGACACGTTCCCAGCCCGCAGTGATAAAGTCTTCGGCCTGCACAGAGGCATAAGTTTTGCTCTGCATTTCCTTGATATCGGCGCCGGCGGCAAAGGCTTTTTTGCTGCCGGTTATGACGATCGCGCCAATGGCCTCGTCGGCTTCATAGTCATCAAGGGCGGCGGTGAGTTCAGCCTGCAAGGGCGAACTTAGAGCGTTCAGCGCGTCGGGCCGGTCCAGTGTGATCAGGCCGACGGCGCCGTGGGTTTCGACAATGATATTTTGATAGCTCATTTCAGGAAGTTCTCCAGTAAAGGGTGTCGCCAGGTAGCTTTGTAGGTGGCGTTGTTGGCCTGGTCGCAGCAGGGGGTCCGGACATAAAATCGCGCAAGTCCATATCGCTGATTTATATGTCCGGCTGATGGCGGGCCGTCGGTTCGAATATTGTAATCATTTATTCTCAAAATAATATGACTGCAATGATTTCAATAACAAACATAATTGCAAATTCGGGTTTAAGGCCGTTTTTAGTCTGCAACGGACATTCAGCAGAGTGTTCTGACATGTTTGATGTTCGATCTGGTTTGGCAGGGGACCCGTTCTCCTGGCAGACCCCTGGCAGACCCTTGGCAGAAAATTGCTCGGTGAAATCAAACGTCGCCGATGCCGATCGATATGTTGCGCCCCAAACAGGAAACAAACAGAAATTCAGGGAATGGTCATGTCGAAGATATGTCCGGTCGATTGGCGGTAGGGTCAATCTTTTGGAAGATGTCCTGGAATCTGCGGCAAAATACTGGCCTGCAGGCAGGTTGTGGGGCTAATCTTGAAGTATGGAGCTTTTCTTCCTCATTTTGGTGTTGCTGGTGGTAACACGCCTGTTTGGCGAGTTGGCTGAACGCCTGGGGCAGCCAGCGCTGATCGGCGAACTGGTTTCCGGCGTCCTGCTTGGTGCAGTCTTCGCCCAGGAATTCGACGGCGGGATGTTGGAGGTACTGCACGAGCTTCAGGAAAGCAGAGTATTTCAGGCACTAACCGAGCTTGGCATGTTTTTCATCATGCTGTTTGCCGGAATCGAAATGCACCCCAAGGAAGTAGCAGCCCATTCCAAAAGTGCCATTTTAACCGCTGTGGGTGGCATGATCGTGCCCATTGCCCTCGGCATTGCTCTGGGTTGGTACGTACTGCCCGATGGCGAAGCGAAGCTTGCCCAGTCGATTTTCATCGGAATCGCGTTGGCCGTGACTGCTGTACCGGCGACTGTCCGTATCTTGATTGACCTTGATTTATTGAAAAAGGGAATAGGCCAGGTGATTGTCGCCGCCGCTGTATTTGACGACATCCTGAGCCTGGTACTGCTCGCGTGGCTGACCGGCCTGATCGGCGCTGACGCTTCGCCGAGCCTGGTGGACATTGCAATCATTGCAGGCAAGGTCATATTATTTTTTGTCGTGGTCATTCCAGCTGGTCGCTTTCTGTTTCCATTGATCGGCAAACATCTCGACAAGGTTCATGTCAAGGAAATCGACTTCAGCATCATCGTTATCATCGCCCTTGCCTTCGGCTTGCTGGCCCATGCATTAGGTCTGCACCTGATTATCGGTGCTTTTACTGCAGGTGTGTTTTTTGGCCCTGGTGTCGCAGGCGAAAAGAATTACGATAGCGTGCGCAGCAAGGTTTCCGGTGTGACTTTCGGTTTTTTCGCACCGTTGTTTTTTGCCTCCATCGGATTTGAACTGGATTTGAGTGCCGTTTTCAAAGTGCCTGTGTTTGTGTTGGCGCTGATAATATTTGCCTTCATTGGAAAACTGGTAGGTGCCGGAGCAGGGGCGTTACTTTCAGGGCTTGGCAAACGGGAATCGTTTGCGGTTGGTGTTGGCATGAGTGCGCGTGGCGCCGTCGAGTTGGTTATCGCAGGGATTGCCCTGGATGCGGGCTTGTTCGATGTCAAAGGCAGTGATTCCCCGATTACCGAGAGCTTGTTTTCATCCATCGTCATTATGGCTGTGGTCACGACCCTGTTGGTGCCGGTGCTCCTGAAACGGGTGATGAACAGCAAGCCAGAGAGTTGGGGCGATCATTGAGTTTGCAACAGGGCCTCACTAGCGCTGACGTTTGGCACAATAAAAAGTTGACCGCCCGGATTGCACAATACGCTGTACTGATGTTTTGCAATCACAACCCGGACAGGGCTCGCCCTCACGACCATAGACGGCAAATTCATGCTGGAAATAGCCAAGTTCTCCATCGGTCTGTACATAGTCTTTTAAAGTGGAGCCGCCTTTGGCGATGGCTTCTTCCAGAACGTTCCGCACAATCGGCACCAGCCGTTCTGCCCGGACACCGGCCACCGTTGAGGCTAGTCGTTTGGGCGAGATTCCCGCTCGATACAAGGCTTCACAGACATAAATATTGCCAAGTCCTGCGACAATTTTCTGGTCCAGCAAGGCGGATTTGATCGGCGTTTTACGGCCCTTCAGTCGTTCACTCAAATAGGCCCCGGAAAAGACATTGCCCAGAGGCTCCGGGCCAATATCACAAAGCAGGGGGTGCTGATCCAAAGTGTCTTCCCGTCCAAGATCCATCAAACCAAACCGCCGCACATCGTTGAACATGATAACCGCCCCGGCATCCATGCCAAAAACCACGTGATCATGTTTGCCTGGTTCCGGTGCGCATCGGCCAGGGGGTGTAATCGTCATGCGACCTGACATACCAAGATGGATAATCAGCACCGCACCATCATCCAGGGAGATCAGAATATATTTTGCCCGTCTGCGGATGCGTTCGACCCGTCGGCCCACCAGGCGTTTGGCGAATTGTTTTGGAAAGGGGAAGCGCAGGTCTTTTCGGCGCTGATCAACCCGCGCCAATGTGCGGCCTTCCATGAAGGGAGCCAGGCCCCGGCAAACAGTTTCGACCTCGGGTAATTCGGGCATTTTGTGAGGGCCTGTAATTGTTTTGAATTGGACCAGCAAGGTAGCGCGGATGAAGGGCCTGCGCTATGGTCCGGGCATGAATAGAGAAAATCCAACGGACCTCGATGACGGGGCGGTAAAAGACGAAACCCATTTCGGATTCAAGACGGTCGAGCGTGACCAGAAATCGGGCATGGTGCGATCCGTCTTTAATGGTGTGGCCGGTCAATACGACCTGATGAACGACCTGATGAGTATGGGCGTTCACCGGTTGTGGAAAACCGCGATGATCGACTGGCTGAACCCGCAACCAGGTTGGCGCTTGCTGGATGTGGCCGGGGGTACAGGCGACATCGCCCAGCGTTTTCTGGAACGCGCTGATGAGCGCAGCCGGGAATGCAGCCCGTCATCTGCTGTCACCGTATGTGATATCAATGAAGCCATGGTCGGCGTGGGTCGAGACCGCGCCCTGGATCGCGGTGCTCTGGAACGCATCAGCTGGACCTGTGGCGATGCTGAGAAACTGCCCGTGGCGTCATCCAGTGTGGATGCCTATACCATTGCTTTTGGTATTCGCAATGTCACCAACATTGAAGCCGCCCTGGCAGAAGCAAAGCGCGTTCTGAAACCGGGGGGTCGCTTCATGTGTCTTGAATTCAGCCATGTGATAATTCCCGGCCTGAAATCGGCCTATGACACTTATTCTTTCAAGGTCCTTCCGGCCTTGGGTGAACTGGTCGCCAAAAACCGTGAAGCTTATCAATACCTGGCCGAAAGTATTCGCCAGTTTCCCGAGCAGGAAACATTCGCAGAAATGATTGCCGACGCCGGGCTGGGGCAAGTCAAAGTGCGAAACCTCTCGGGCGGCATTGCCGCCTTGCATTCGGCCTGGCGAATCTAGCTGGAAAATCCTGTGTTCCGAACCATCAAAAACCTTTTTCGCCTGATCGGCATCATGCGTACTCTGGCGCGATATGATGCTGTCTTTCCACTGGAAAAACTTGATTTGCCGGACTGGGCTGTAAAAGGCCTTAGCCTGCTGGCAGGTCGCGCCAGCAAAAAGTTTGCCGACCACAGACCGGGTGAACGCCTTGCCTTGGCGCTACAGGAACAAGGCCCCAGTTTCATCAAGTTTGGCCAGTCATTATCAACACGGTCGGATTTAATCGGCGAAGACGTGGCCCAGGATCTGGCTTCCTTAAGGGACCGGTTGCCGCCTTTCAGCGCCTCAGAAGCCCGTAAAACGATTGAAAGCGAGTTCGAACAACCGCTGGACGCCCTGTTTGAGACTTTTGACGATGAACCCGTTGCGGCAGCTTCCATTGCCCAGGTTCATTTCGCCACGACCTTGGCCGGGGAGGAGGTCGCCGTCAAAATTTTGCGACCAGGTATTGAAGAGGCCTTTCGGCGCGATCTTGATCTGTTTTACTGGATGGCCGAGGTCATTGAGACCTTGCAACCTGGTTTTCGTCGTCTGCGTCCGGTTGAAGTTGTGCGCACCTTTGCCGATTCTGTTGATCTCGAAATGGATTTACGCCTGGAGGCAGCTGCCGCATCAGAACTATCCGACGCCTTTGAACATGATCCTGATTTTGGTGTGCCACAAATTGACTGGAACCTGACCCAGCGTCGGGTCATGACCATCGAACGAATTCGCGGAATTTCCATTGCAGATACCGCCGCAATAGAAGAAGCCGGACTGGACAAGGACCATCTTGCCAGCAATTTACTTGTGGCTTTTCTGAAGCAGGTTTTTCGCGATGGTTTTTTCCACGCGGACCTGCATCCAGGCAATCTGTTTACCGATGAAGCAGGGCGCATTCTGGCCGTTGATTTCGGCATTATGGGCAGGCTTGACCGTCAGACCCGGCAGTTTGTTGCAGAACTTTTGCTGGCCTTTGTCACCGGTGACTGGAAGCGGGCCGCTGAAATTCATTTCGAAGCCGGTTATGTGCCACGCAACAAATCCGTGGATGTTTTTGCGCAAGCCTGTCGCTCCATAGGTGAGCCCTTGATGGGCCGTGCTGCCAATGAAATATCTATTGGACGGTTGCTGGCCCAATTGTTCCAGATCACTGAAACCTTTGCCATGCGCACCCAGCCGCAGTTGTTACTTTTGCAAAAAACCCTGGTGGTGGTTGAGGGCGTTTGTCGGGACCTGAGCCCGGAGACAAATTTCTTTGAAGCTTCCCGCCCTTTCCTGACGGAATGGGTGCGCGAAAATCTGGGACCAGAAGCCCGCGTGCGAGATGCCGTTGTTGAAACAGCCGCCGCCGCCCGCCGCATTCCGCATATTCTTGACCAAGCCGAACAAGCCACCGAATTTCTCAGTGCCGCCGGGCTGGCTTTCAAGAATGACCAGGATCAGAACGGGTTGTCACCTCTGCAACAGCGCCAGCAAACAGGCTTCGGTGCCCGCCGCCGGGGCATGCCGTCCATGTATGTCATCATATTGTTAGTGGCAGTTATCGCGGTGCTTCTTTTCCGGGGATAGGTGAAACAAGCGTGACCTGGTTTGTCACACCCAGGGCTTTAGAATATTTTTGTGTTTATATTTCCTATTCACAATGGTTTAGCGTAAATTATACGGTCTAACAGATCGAGGTCGTATTTAATTTTGACATAGCCATTTTGCGGGGAACTCCACTTGTTAACAGGCAAACGCATACTGCTGATCATCGCCGGGGGCATTGCCGCCTACAAAAGTCTCGACCTGATCAGACGCTTGATGGATCAGGGGGCCTCGGTGCGCTGTATTTTGACAAAGGCAGGTGCAGAATTCGTCACGCCGTTGTCCGTATCTGCCTTGTCTGGCGAAAAGGTTTTTATGGACCTGTTTGATCTGACAGACGAATCGGATATGGGTCATATCCGGCTGTCTCGGGAGGCTGATCTGGTTGTCGTTGCCCCTGCCACAGCCGATATCATGGCAAAGATGGCCGGAGGTCATGCCAATGATCTGGCCTCCACGGCTTTGATGGCAACCGACAAACCTGTGCTCATCGCGCCCGCCATGAATGTTGAAATGTGGAACCATCCGGCGACGCAACGAAATGCGGCGACACTTGCCAGTGACGGCATTACTTTGGTGGGACCCGCAGCAGGTGATCTTGCCTGCGGTGAAGTGGGGCAGGGTCGCATGGTTGAAGTGCCCGACCTTATCGCCGCCATTCAAGAACGGCTGGCGCGCGCCACGGCTTCGCTGCCGCTGGCCGGAAAGCGCGCTTTGGTGACATCAGGCCCAACGCGTGAGGCCATTGATCCTGTACGCTACCTTTCCAATCATTCTTCTGGCAAGCAGGGGCACGCCATTGCAGCAGCACTGGCGGCTGCGGGTGCGCAAACCACCCTTGTCAGCGGTCCAACCAGCGAGCCGGACCCGGCTGGTGTGACAATTGTTAAAATCGAGAGTGCCCGCGATATGTTGGCGGCCTGCGAAGCGGCTTTACCTGCTGATATAGCCATATGTGCCGCCGCTGTAGCCGATTGGCGCATCGCGGAAGAAGCCGGATCGAAGATGAAAAAGAACGGTGGTACACCGCCGCCAATGGCCATGGTCGAAAACCCCGATATCCTCGCTACACTAAGCCAGGCAACAGATAACAGGCCCCGGCTGGTCATAGGTTTCGCAGCCGAAACAAATGATTTGATCGATAATGCCACCAAAAAACGGGCCCGCAAACAATGCGACTGGATCGTTGCCAATGATGTCTCGACAGGTACGGGCACATTCGGCGGCGATGAAAATACGGTGCATCTGGTCACGGACGACGGTGTCGAAGATTGGCCCCGATTGAGCAAAACCGGCGTTGCCGAACAATTGACGAGCCGCATTGCCAGCTGGCTGGCCGACAGGGACACTTGATATGGATATCGCGATCCTGAGACTGGCCCACGCCGAGGGCCTGACCTTGCCGGACTATGCCACTGGAGCGTCTGCAGGGATGGACTTGCGGGCCGCTGTTACAGAAGACATCGAACTGGCACCGGGGAACCGCAAACTGATCCCGACCGGCTTTTGCATTGAACTGCCCGTCGGATTTGAAGCCCAGATCAGGCCGCGCTCCGGTCTGGCCCTGAAACATGGTATTTCCCTGCTGAACAGCCCTGGCACCATCGACGCCGATTATCGCGGGGAAATCGGCATCATAATGGCCAACCTGGGGTCTAAGCCCTTTATCATCCAGCGCGGCGACCGCATTGCCCAGATGGTCATCGCCCGGCATGAACGCGCGAGCTGGCAAGAGTCGGAAACCCTTGGCGAAACCGACCGTGGTGCTGGTGGTTTTGGCTCCACCGGAAAATCCTGAAGATGCTGCGATTATCCAAAAAAATGATTTTTGCCCTGGAAGCAGTTGTCGATATTGCCTATCACGGCGGCGCAGAGCCAGTTCAGTCACGCGATATCAGTCGCCGTCAGGAAATTCCGCAACGCTATCTGGAGCAAGTCATGCAACGTCTGGTGCGGGCCGGGATCCTGAAAGGGGTCCGGGGTCCAAAAGGTGGTTATCGCCTGGCCCGTGAACGTAGACGTATTCTTGTGTCCGACGTGGCAAAGGTCGTCTTTGAGCTGGAAGCCGGTACCGATGTCGTTGAAAAAGGCACCACATCCGAACTGGCTGAAAAAGTCGTGCGCCCCTTGTGGCGTGATTTACGGGAAAGCCTGATGGTTGAACTGGCCGGCGTGACAATCGAGGAATTGTGCACACGCGCCAATAAGGAGGGTATTCGCAACGAATCACAAGAAGTTGCGGACTATTCGATCTAGCCAAATCCGGTAATTAGCGACACAATTTGAACAAATGCGTTTCACATAGCGCGATAAAAATGGATCTAACGGGGGATACTCATGAGCGGCATTCACAACAGCATTATCGATACCATTGGCAACACACCTTTGGTCCGGCTTTCCGGACTGACAAAGGCGCATGACTGCAAGGCTGACATTGTTGGCAAACTGGAATTTTTCAACCCGCTGGCCTCCGTCAAGGACCGCATTGGCCTGGCCATGATTGAAGCCCTGGAAGCCGAGGGCAAGATCGGACCGGATACGGTTCTGGTCGAGCCCACATCGGGCAATACAGGTATTGCCCTGGCATTTGTGGCCGCGTCAAAGGGATACAAACTGATTCTGACAATGCCGGAAAGCATGTCCATTGAACGCCGCAAAATGTTATCCTTTCTGGGGGCTGAACTGGAATTAACCGACGCCGCCAAGGGCATGAAAGGCGCCATCGCCCGGGCCGAAGAAATCCTGACGGAAAACCCCAATGCCGTGATGCCGCAGCAATTCATGAACCCTGCCAATCCCCAGGTGCACCGCGAAACAACGGCAGAAGAAATTTGGCGCGACACAGATGGCAAGGTTGATGTTGTTGTGGCTGGCATAGGCACAGGCGGCACGATTACCGGCATTGGCGAAGTTCTGAAAGAACGCAATCCCGACATTCAGATTATCGCCGTTGAACCAGAGGACAGCCCGATCTTGTCCGGCGGTAATCCTGGCCCCCATAAAATTCAGGGCATTGGTGCAGGCTTTGTGCCGGACATTCTGAACACACAAGTATTTGATCAAATCGTCACCATTGCCAATGAAACAGCGTTCGAGACATCCCGCCAAGTGGCCCGCACTGATGGGGTCCCTGTTGGCATATCATCGGGTGCAGCCCTGGCGGCGGCACTGGAGATCGGATCAAAGCCGGAAATGGCGGGCAAGAATATTGTCGTCATTCTGCCTGATTTCGCCGAACGCTATCTGTCCACGGCGCTTTTTGACGACGTCTAGAGTTCGCTTGGTCTAACCATGGATTTTTCCGAAAGCCAAATTGAACGCTACGCCCGGCACATCGTTCTGAAAGAAGTCGGGGGTATTGGTCAGGCAAAATTACTCGGCGCTAAAGTCCTGATCATTGGAGCCGGTGGTCTGGGCTCGCCCCTGGCCATGTATCTGGCGGCGGCGGGCGTGGGCACTTTGGGGTTGGTAGATGATGACACCGTGTCCCTGTCCAATCTGCAACGCCAAATCGTGCACGGCACCAGTCGCGTAGGGTTGGATAAAACAACAAGTGCGGCGCAAACGCTGCGTGACCTCAACCCGGATGTATCGGTTGTTGAACATAAAGTGCGCCTGACGGCGGACAATGCCATGGCCTTGTTAAAAGACTATGACATTGTCGCCGATGGGTCCGACAATTTCGCCACACGCTTTTTGGTTAACGACGCCTGCTACCTTTCCGGTAAAACCCTGGTCGCGGCCTCCATGCTGAAATTTGAGGGCCAAATTTCAACATTCAAGGCACATCAGGAGGGAGACAATCCCTGCTACCGCTGCCTCTACCCGGCACCCCCGGCACCTGGCATTGTCCCCAGCTGTGCCGAAGGGGGAGTTTTTGGAGCCTTGGCGGGCGTCATGGGTGCCATGCAAGGTGTTGAAGTTATTAAGGAGATTCTGACGATTGGCGAAAGTCAGTCAGGCTGGCTATCGATCTATGATGCACTGGGTGCAACCTGGCACAAGATCAAACTGAAGCCTTCAGCAACCTGCCCATTATGTGGTCCGCAAAAATCCATCCATGATCTCAGCGCCCATCAAAGCGCCTACAAAAATCAAATGCCATGACGGATAATCAACAGATATCAAAACTGTCCCTGATCGTGCAATCCGCAAAGGTGGATCAAATCCACTACGCCTTTGCCACAGCAAGTGCAGCCCTCGCGATCAATATTCCGGTGACAATGTTTTTTACCATGGCCGCATCCCGTGCGGTTATGGGCATGAACAATCATGCGGGCTGGCGCGGTATGAAAACGGGCGATGGCCAAACTGGCGCCGATATGGACGCGGGCTTTACCGCCCGCAACATCGGCACCATGGAGGAACTGATTTCCGCGTGTGTCGCCCTTGGGGGGCGCTTTCTGATTTGTGAAATGGGCCTGAAGGCCTTGGATCTTGGCCGAGACGGCCTGCGGACAGACCTCAATTTTGAAGTCGGCGGCTTGGTGACCTTCCTGTCAGATGCCGAACAGGACGGCCAGATAATCTATATCTGACGAGGGCGCTCTATATATATTCGCCAGGCAGAACACGGTCTGGCGGCACATGGCCATCAACAAATGTCTTGATATTGATGATAACTTTTTCGCCCATTTCGGCGCGGCCCTCAATGGTGGCGGACGCCATGTGTGGGAGCAGAACGGCGTTGTCCAGTTCCAGCAGTTTCGGGTTTACAGCCGGTTCATGTTCAAACACATCCAGACCGGCACCAGCCAGTTCCTTCGCCCGTAACATGCGGGTCAGCGCGTTTTCATCAATAATCTCGCCTCGTGCCGTATTGACGATATAGCTGTTGGGCTGGATTAATTTCAAACGGCGAGCCGACAACAGATGGTAGGTCGCAGGTGTATGCGGGCAGTTGACCGAAATAATATCCATGCGGGCCAGCATCTGGTCGAGGCTTTCCCAATAAGTCGCTTCCAGTTCGTTTTCGATCTCTTCATGCACGCGGTTGCGGTTGTGGTAATGCACAGAAAGGCCAAAGCCACGGGCACGACGGGCCACGGCCTGGCCGATGCGACCCATGCCAACAATCCCCAGACGTTTGCCAAAAATACGATGGCCCAGCATGCCGGTCGGTGACCAACCCTTCCAGTCGCCGGAGCGCATCACGTGCTCCCCTTCTGCCAAGCGACGCGGTACAGCCAAAATCAGAGCCATGGTCATATCGGCGGTGTCTTCTGTCAGCACACCTGGCGTATTGCTGACCGTAATGCCGCGTTCCCGCGCACTGGCCAAATCAATGTGGTCAACGCCGGTGCCAAAATTGGCAATCAGGCGCAGTTCAGGATTGGCCTGGCTGAGAACACGCGAGTCAATGCGATCAGTAACCGTCGGCACTAAAATATCGGCCGTCTTCACTGCTTCGATCAATTCAGACTGTTCCATGGGGTGATCATCATGGTTCAGGCGCGTATCGAAAAGTTCCATCATGCGCGTTTCAATGGCATCCGGAAGCTTACGAGTGACGACAACGACAGGTTTTTGCTGGCTCATGGGGCGTCCTCAGGCGGCGACCTCGATAATCAAAATTATCAGACAGGTCAAAACAAAGAGTGCTCTTGCGCCATAACTATCAAAACTGCGGCTCTGATACAATTGACGTCAGCAAATTTGCAGCTGATTCAGCGCATGATAATGGATTTGGTCTATAGAAGTTGCGAGATATGCCCAATTCCCGGACTGTCAGCTTTGCGCCCGCAACATTCATGGCATAGATTACCCCATGCCCTTTATTCGCAGAAATTTCATAGCAGTCTTTCTCCTGGCACTTTCGGGCCTGTTATTGACCAGCTGGCTGACGGCCAACGCCAATGCTGCGGGGAATGCGCCGCGCTTTGCCAGTCTACGTGCAGACAAGGTAAACCTGCGGGCAGGACCAGGCGTGCGCTACCCGATATCATGGATATTTGTACGCAAAAGCTTACCGGTAGAAATTCTGGCTGAGTTCGAGCTGTGGCGAAAAATCCGCAGCCAAGACGGCACTGAGGGCTGGGTCCACAAAAGCCTACTCAGTGGTCGGCGGTCGGCCATCATCACCGGCAAAGTCCGGACCCTGTATCGCCGCGCCGACGGTGATGTGCCGGTCTTGCGTGCTGAAACCGGGGTTCAGGCGGGCTTGCTGACCTGCAAGGCAAGCTGGTGTAAATTACGCATCGGCGGTACCGATGGCTGGTTAAGGCGTAACCAGATTTGGGGAACCTACAAAGGCGAAAATTTCGACTAGTCGCCCCTGATCAGCAAAAGTCAGGAAAAATCAGACGCAAGGGCCGCTTGCATGGCTGCAGGCATAACGGCCATATGGCGGTAATTTTCCTGACCAACAGAAATAACAATATCCGCCTCGGTCGTGCGGAACAGGTCCGCCTGGGCATCGGTAAAATCAAACAGCAGAAAATGCACAGAAGATGCCTTGCCGTCTTCATCGGTTCGGTCCGTGTCGTCATCAGCCCGGGCCATAACCGTTTCATCAGCAAATTTGATCGAGATGGTTTTGTCGATATGTCCAACCTGGCTTAACACGCGATCGCGACGCACCTCGTCATCAATTTCGATCATGAATGTTGCTGACAAATTACGGCCTTTCGGCACCATAGGGTTATAAGCGGCCAGTTCGTCAGCCAGCTGTGCCGCACCACCCTTTTCAATGCGTAACATCTCCTGGATTTGCAGCCACATCGTATCCCGGCTTTCAAAATAGATCGTGGCATCAGGACCAATGGCAAGGCGGCGATCTTTCTTGGTGGCGACAATGGCCGACTTGCGCTGCTTGCGCACGGCTTCATAGGCCACGAGGTCAAGAATGTGGTCAGGCGTTATTTCGGATAGGAATTCAGTCATCATATTCTCATGTCAATTGGTCCTGTGTTCAGGACGTATAACCCCAGGCCATGGCCAAAAGCTCGATTGGGTGTGGGGCCTGTTTAGCAGGCACCGTTTCATCGAGACTCGATGCGACCTGCAACAAGTGTTCTCCAGCCAGAGGACATTCTGACGCCGTCCACTTTTTGTCAGCCTTTTTGATCTGCCGCCCGGCCGGGGTGCCGACCTTGATAGCCACCTCGAAATTGTCCGCCATCACGCCCGATGATCCACCGTGACCGGAACAACGCTCGATAACCTGCAAGTCGACATCCGGGATCAGGCGCAACATATCTGCGGCCTTGGGCCCCATATTCTGGGCCCGGGCATGGCAGGCGAAATGCAGGGCGATACCACCTTCCAGCGGACCAAGCCCTTCAGCCAAGCCGTCTTTACGAGCGATATCAACAACATACTCGGTAATGTCCATGGTCGCTGCTGCTAATTTGGCAACACTGTCATCATCTGGCAACAGCAATGGCCATTCAAATTTCAGCATCAAGGCACAGCTGGGTGTCAGCGCAACAATGGTGTTACCCTCATCAATCAACGATGACATTTCAGATGCCACATGCCTTGCTTTCGCCGCCACATCGGCGAGGTCACCTTGTTCTAGCTGTGGCATGCCACAACAGCCAGGATAATCAACGCGGGTTTCTACACCGTTCTGTGCCAACACATATTGTGCGGCCTTGCCGATGCCTGGATTGTTGTAATTCACAAAGCAGGTTGCATATAGAACTGCTTTTCGGTTAGCAGCTGGCGCATCCGGATTACGGACGGGCGGCGCCTTTTTGGCCGCAGCCACAAATGTTTCGCTGTAATATTTTGGCAGAGCGGCTTGCGGGTGGATGCCACCAATCCGGTGCATGGCACCACGGGTTAATCTGTTTGTCGTCGCCGTGGCCCAATTGGCCAGCGGTGCGATTTTTGAGGCAATTTTACCGTTACGGTCAGTTTCGGTTATTTGCCGGATGACAAATCCGGTTTTCCCGGCCCGGTGTTCAGCCGCCCGATAGCGCAACATAAGATGTGGAAAATCGAGATCAAATTCGTGTGGCGGCACATAGGGACACTTGGTCATAAAACACATGTCGCAAAGGGTGCATGCATCAACGATGGGCTTGTAATCGGCCGCTGATACACTGTCCAGCTCACCGCTTTCGCTATCGTCAATCAAGTCAAACAGTTTCGGAAAACTGTCACACAAATTGAAACACCGCCGGCAACCGTGGCAAATGTCAAAGACACGGGTTAGCTCGGTCTCTATCGCCGCCATGTCATAATAAGCATCGCTCTGCCATCCGATTGCATGACGGGTCGGGGCTTCTGTGCTGCCTTCTTTTGGCGCCATTATCGCTACTTCATTTCCAAGAGTGTTTCCGGTTTAACCGGAAACGCTTCGTTTCATATTTGCATCGCTTTGCAAAGGATTACTGTCATCAGGTGTTTCAATCAAGATTGAAAACCCTCTTGAAAGCACTCTGGGGTTCAGAGATAAACCAAATCAAAAAAGGGGACAGGCGTAAGCCAGTCCCCCTGATTTTGTATCGGTCTATAAATAGCCGCTCTAGTCGTCGAGTGAATCCAGCGCTTTCTGGAAACGACCTGCGTGGCTTTTTTCTGCCTTGGCAAGCGTTTCAAACCAGTCCGCAATTTCGTCCAGGCCTTCGTCGCGTGCCGTCCGAGCCATACCAGGATACATGTCTGTATATTCGTGTGTTTCACCTGCAACAGCAGCAGCCAGGTTATCAGAAGTAGGGCCGATAGGCTTGCCGGTTGCCGGATCGCCGGTTTCCTCAAGATACTCCAGGTGGCCATGGGCGTGACCTGTTTCGCCTTCTGCGGTTGAGCGGAAAACAGCCGCAACATCATTGTAGCCTTCTACATCAGCTTTTTGGGCGAAGTAGAGGTAACGACGGTTGGCCTGACTTTCGCCAGCGAAAGCGTCTTTTAGATTTTGTTCTGTTTTGGTGCCTGCCAAAGACATAATGTTCTCCTGTTATTATTAAGTGCCACAATTGACGTTAAGGATTGAAATTAGTTAAGTGCAACTGAATGTTGGATAGATATAAATTAGAATAACTCTAAACTAACTGCAAGGCGCAGATGTCCCCATTTGGGAACAAAGGCCAACAAAATCGTATTATTCAAAGAGCAACTATCGCCTGATCCAAAAGCAGTAAACTGGAAGTCAGATATCTGGCTTCCAGTCTGATCTTATTGCTGGCTGCGTACTCTTACGACAACCTCAACGCCGCTCAGGACTTTGCCTATGGGTGCGCCGGGCAAGCTGCTCACGGAGATTTCACCGTCTGGAATGTCGCTCAGATCACCCGTATCTTCATCGAAGAAATGGTGATGGCCAGTCGTGTTGGTATCGAAATAGGCGCGGCTGGAATCAACCACAACTTCCCGCAACAAACCCGACCGCGTGAATTGATGTAGCGCGTTATACACTGTCGCCAGTGAAACACGTACGTTGGCGGCCATAACTTCAGCATGAAGTGTCTCAGCCGTAATGTGACGATCATCGCCATCAAACAATAGCTTGGCCAAAGCCAGACGCTGACGCGTCGGACGAAGACCTGCATTTTTCAGTCGTTCGATGACACCCGTGTAGGGGCGATCCACATGTTGTTCCTGAATGCTCATGCTGATTATTCTAAACCAACGTATAGGTAGATGAAAGATAACAAAAAAGGCCGGGGCATTATGTCGCACCCGCCCTTGATTTGGCTCAAGTTCATTGATTCGGGCGGTTTTTGCTATCCGCCAGTAGCGATCCGGTCGACAAAGGCTATTCCGGTTTGAACGGAATAGCTTCTGCCGTCACAACCGGTGTCTACCTATGTAATTTCAGAAACTGCCTAATCGCCGGTAACGATCCGGTCGACCAGTTCTTTTACCGTTGGCACAAAGCCGTTTGAATAAAACGGGTCGTTCGAGAAATTGATGGCATTGTGTCCACTGAAAGCCAGGTTATCTTTCAGGGGTTCACCATGCGCTGCACCTTGCAGTTTTTTCTGAATGCAGAAGCTGCGCGGATCGGTCTTGCGACCTGTTGTATTGCCTTCATGCTGAGACCAGTTGGAAAAAGCACATTGAGTCAGACAGCCCATGCAATCGACCTGATCCTTGTGGATCTCTGCCGCTTCTTCTGTCGAGACAAAAACCACCGTATCATCTGGCGTACGCAGCGCATCTGTATGGCCGGCAGCCATCCATTTTTCCGCTTTTTCCTTGTCGTCAGGTAAAACAAACATTTCGCGTCCGCGCGGACCGACCTTGATGCTGGCGATGAAATCATCTTCCGGTTTGCGACGATAGGCTACCTGGCGTTCGCTGCGCCGCTCCAGTAACTGGATATAATCTGTGTAGATTGCCGATGACCAGAAACCGGTCGGGCTGAATTTCTGAAGAAGAACATCGCCGTCAGTCAGAGTTGTCAGCCGATCTTTCCATTCTTGCGGAATGGGACTTTCCTGCGTCAGTAGAGGACGGGAGCCATACTGAAAGGCGATGGGTCCCAAATCAGGATTGTCGATCCAGTCTTCCCAGTCGCGTAAATACCAGACACCGCCGGCCATGACGATCGGTGTTTCCGCCAGACCAACACTGGCCATCAATTTACGGAGTTCAAGTACACGCGGGAAAGGATCTTGTGGCACGCGCGGGTCTTCAGCATTGCTGAGGCCATTATGGCCGCCAGCCAGCCATGGGTCTTCATAGACCACACCACCAAGCATTTCACTTTGTTTATGGAAAGCACGTTTCCACAGGGCGCGAAATGCGCGCGCAGACGAAACAATAGGATAATAGTAGACGCCGTGACGCGTGGCGATTTCGCCAACCCGGTAAGGCATGCCCGCACCACAGGTAATGCCGTCAATCAATTCACCGCCCTGCTCCAGCACGGCTTCGAGAATACGTTCCGATCCACCCATTTCCCAAAGGACGTTCAGGTGAATACGGCCCTGGCCACCCGTTACGTCACGCGCAATTTGTAGTTGGGTCATGCAACCCTTGATGCCTTGCGCCACCAGTTCTTCGTGACGCTCGACCCGGGTTTTGCCTTTATAGGTGGGGGCAACGATGTTGCCGTCTTCATCCCGGTAATCTGGGTTCACGCCGGAGACCGTTCCGACGCCGCCAGCAACTGCCCAGGCGCCCGAGCTTTGACCATCTGAAACGGCGACGCCTTTGCCGCCTTCTATAAGCGGCAGCATTTCCTTGCCGGATATCATCATCGGATTGAGTGTTTTCACGTCAGCACCGTACCACTGGGATGTTTCCGCCTCTAGTGGAAACATGGGCATACGGACACCAAAGGGTATCCGTACAAATTAGTCTCCGAAGCAATTCCATCATGCACGAAACAGCTTTGGGGGGGGCTTTCAGAAAACAGGCCCGATCAATAAGACCGGGCCTGGATCTGTACTCTTTACTCGGAAGCAGCTTCTTCCTTGGCGCGTTCTTCACCAGTTTCCTGATCAATAACTTTCATGGAGAGGCGTACTTTACCACGATCATCAACAGCCAGAACTTTGACAAAAATTTCGTCGCCTTCGTTGACGATATCTGTTACCTGACCGACGCGGTGGTCTGCCAGTTCACTGATGTGAACCAAGCCATCGCGATTACCGATGAAGTTCACAAAGGCGCCGAAGTCGACAACCTTGACGACTTTACCTTTGTAGATCACACCAATTTCAGGCTCGGCAACAATGTCCTTGATCCACTTCAGCGCAGCGTCTGCAGATTCAGTTGATGTTGCAGCGACCTTAATAGTGCCATCGTCGTCGATATCGATCTTGGCGCCGGTGACTTCGCAGATTTCGCGAATAACCTTACCGCCGGTCCCGATGACATCACGGATTTTGTCTTTAGGTACGGACATGGTGGTGATACGTGGTGCATGTTCACCAACTTCATCACGAGCCGATGTCAGAGCCTTGGACATTTCATCCAAAATGTGGGCACGACCTTCTTTGGCCTGATCCAAAGCGATTTCCATGATTTCCGGTGTAATACCAGCAATCTTGATGTCCATCTGCAATGAAGTCACGCCATTCAGTGTACCCGCAACCTTGAAGTCCATGTCACCAAGATGATCTTCATCACCGAGGATGTCGGACAACACTGCGAAACGGTCACCGTCTTTGATCAGGCCCATGGCGATACCGGCGCAAGGGCTTTTCAGAGGAACGCCGGCATCCATCAAGGACAAAGACGTGCCACAGACAGTTGCCATGGAAGATGAACCGTTTGATTCGGTCACTTCTGACACAACACGAACTGTGTAAGGAAAATCTTCTGCCGACGGCATCAGTGGTTTGATGGCACGCCATGCAAGTTTACCGTGGCCAATTTCACGACGCCCCGGGCTGAGACGGAAAGAAGTTTCACCAACCGAGTAGGGTGGGAAGTTATAGTGCAACATGAAGGGCTCGCGATATTCGCCTTCCAGTGCATCGATAATCTGCTCGTCACGGCCTGTACCCAATGTGGCAACAACCATTGCCTGGGTTTCACCACGGGTGAACAGGGCTGAACCGTGACTGCGTGGCAGCAGGTTAACTTCTGATTCAATGGCACGAACGGTCTTGGTATCACGACCATCGATACGGGTACCGGTGTCGAGGATATTTCCGCGCACAATCTTTTTCTCAAGACCTTTGAACAAACCGCCAATGGTGGTGCTGTCCATGTCGTCTGTGGCCAGCTTTGCAACAGCAGCGCGCCGAACATCGCCAACTTTGGCAGTCCGCAGGCTTTTGTCTTTTTCCGCATAGGCTTCGCGCAGATCAGCTTCAAATTCAGCGGCCAAGGCATCAGATATTGCACTGAAATCTACTTCTTCAGGCATGACCCAAGGTTCTTTGGCAGCAACTTCGGCCAGATCGATGATGGCATCGATGACCGGACGGAATTGCTCGTGACCAAATTTAACGGCGTCCAGCATTTGCTGCTCGGACAACTCGCTGGCTTCTGATTCAACCATCATCACATGATCACGTGTGCCGGCAACAACCAGATCCAGTTTGGTATCAGGCATTTGATCCTGCAGCGGGTTCAAGACGAACTCACCGTCAATCAGGCCAACGCGGGCAGCACCAATTGGGCCCATGAAAGGCAGGCCGGAAATTGTCAGGGCTGCTGACGACGCTACAAGAGCAACGATGTCCGGGTCATTTTCCAGATCGTGGCCGAGAACGGTTATCATGACCTGAGTATCATTGGTGAAGCTTTTGGCGAACAGCGGACGGAGCGGGCGATCAATCAGGCGCGACGTCAGGGTTTCTTTTTCGGAAGGGCGACCTTCACGTTTAAAGAAACCACCCGGAATTTTACCGGCAGCAAATGTCTTTTCCTGGTAGTTAATTGTCAGGGGAAAGAAGTCGACGCCTGGGCGCGCATTCTTTTCTGCAACAGCTGTGGCCAGTACCACAGTATCACCATAGGTCACCATGACAGCGCCGTTGGCTTGACGGGCTATCTTGCCCGTTTCGATGGTCATTTTGCGACCACCCCACATCAATTCAGTTCGATGGGTTGTAAACATATTTCATTCCTTGCCTCAAGGATTGGCCACCCCATGGTGAGCAATCCGCGTGAAGCCGTCTCGCGGCTTCGATTTCAGACCGGAACCCGAACGGTTCCGATTTCATATCCGAGCCCTTGAAAGAGCTCTCTTCTCAATCTCCAGATCCGGAACTTCCGGATAGCCGGTTTTCGTTTTCAGTTTTGTGGAATCCCGAATGCGGGCGGGGAATTTTCCCGGGCCCGCCTGACTTTTCCTGATCTGAAAACGATTGCACCACCAACTGATAAACAGAGGTGGTGCAAACTTGTAACGCTTACTTGCGCAAGCCCAGCGATTTGATCAGTTTTTCATAGCGAGACTGATCTTTGCGCTTCAAATAGTCGAGCAAGCTGCGGCGGGTGTTGATCATACGGATCAAACCGCGACGCGAATGCACGTCTTTTTTGTGGGTTTTAAAATGTTCCGTCAGGTTAACAATGCGGGTCGTCAGAACCGCGACCTGAACTTCGGGGGAACCTGTGTCACCTTGTTTGATGGCATATTCGCCAACAACTTCGGTTTTCTTCTCAGCTGTAATCGACATCGTTACTCCTTTTAAAGGTTAGAGGTTAAACACCCGCTGAGGTTTGACCTCGCCGTTTTCAACAGTGGCGAGGGCTATGGCTTTCCCGTCTGCCATTGCCAAACAAGGCCCATCAGGTGCATCGAGCACCCGGACCGTCTGACCATGATGGAGACGTTCGGCCTGCGGGCCGGTCAATGGCAGCGCCGGGATGTCGGCCAGCGCTGTCTCAACCGGTAGCAGATACGAATTAGGCGCGTAGTTATGGCCTATGTCGTTTAGAGAATCCAGCGAAATCGCTTGATTAATTTCAAAGGGGCCGACGGATGTGCGGCGCAGGGCGGCAATATGGCCTACAGTCCCAAGATATAGGGCAATATCGCGGGCCAGGGACCGTATATATGTGCCTTTCCCGCAATGAGCTTCGAATTCTGTATGGTCATTATCTATGTATTTAAGGGCCTTCAGACCACATATTGTGACCTTACGGGGCTTTAATTCCACAGTTTCGCCCCGACGAGCTTTTTTATAGGCTCGTTCACCATCCACTTTCAGGGCGGAAAAGATGGGCGGCATCTGTTCGATGTCACCGATAAAATGAGGAAGTGCGGCTTCCACCTGATCAGATGTTGGTCGCACATCACTTGTGTCGGTCACAGCGCCTTCGGCATCTTCGGTTTCTGTAGCCACACCCCAACGAATGACGAAGGTATATGTCTTGCTGCCGTCCATGGCCCAGGCCGTCGTTTTTGTGGCTTCGCCCAGAGCGATCGGCAAAAGACCTGTCGCCAACGGATCAAGCGTGCCGCCATGACCAACCTTGGCAGCCCCGGTCTTGTGTTTGACCTGAGCCACGACTTTGGCCGATGAAATCCCCAAAGGTTTATCGATGATCAGCCATCCGTGGATCGGCAAGCCTTTGCGTTTACGCTGGCCCATCAATCATCCTGGCCCAAATCATCCTGGCCCGCATCATCTTCGCCGAGATCGCGCTGGACTTCAGGTCGGTGCAGCAGGCTGTCGATATGGCTGCCGGTATCAAATGAAGTGTCCAGCTCGAACACGAACTGCGGCGTATTGCGCAGACGGACCTGACGGGCGACCTGGCCGCGGACATATTTGGCTGAGCGCTTGAGGCCAGCAAGAATCGCGTCCACATCACCACCACCCAGAGGGGCAACAAAGACAGTGGCATATTTCAGGTCAGGGCTCGCCCTGACTTCTGTTACCGTAAGGACCACACCTTCAACGTCCGGGTCGCGGATTTCGCCGCGCGACAAAATGCCGGAAATGACGTGGCGAAGTTCCTCGCCGACGCGCAGTTGGCGCTGGCTTGGCGCACGATTGCGACCTGCCATGGCAATATTCCTTATTAAATTTTAGTCGGGATTACCAGGTCGCCTACATCCCTCAAGGAGATGTGGGCGACCTGGAACCCAATCAATAAATTCCGCTTCTAGAGCGTGCGGGCGACGATCTCGACTTCAAAAGCCTCGATGACGTCACCGACTTTGATATCATCGTAATTTTCAAACGACATACCGCATTCAGTACCAGCGCGCACTTCATTTACATCGTCCTTGAAGCGACGCAGGGTCGAGAGCGTGCCTTCGTGGACAACAACATTATCACGCAGCAACCGCACACCGGCACCTTTTTTGACCAAGCCATCGGTAATCAAACAACCAGCGACCTTGCCGATCTTGGAGACGCCAAAGACTTCCTTGACCTCGGCATTGCCGATGAAGTTTTCTTGCCTGGTTGGCTCCAGCATGCCGGACAGGATGTCTTTCATGTCATCCGTGACATCGTAAATCACCGAATAATATCTAATTTCAGTGCTTTCGCGACGAGCCATATCGCGGGCCTGAACATTGGCCCGAACATTAAAGGCGATAACCAGGGCATTGGAAGCTTGCGCGAGGCTGATATCCGATTCGTTAATACCACCAACGGCACCATGCAAAATCCGGATTTTGACTTCATCTGTTCCAAATTTGTTCAGGGCACCTGTAATGGCCTCAAGTGAGCCCTGCACATCGGCCTTGATGACAACCGGGAATTCGCTGGCTTTGCCTTCCTGGATCTGACTGAACATCTGTTCCAGCGTATTGCGTGGCGAAGCGACGGCAGACTGGTCTTTGGTACGACGTGTGCGGAATTCTGCAACTTCGCGAGCCTTGGCTTCGGAATCAACAACGGTGAAATTGTCACCGGCATCCGGCGCACCATTCAGGCCGAGAACTTCAACTGGTACAGATGGTCCGGCAGTTTTGATCTTCTTGCCATGATCATCGATCAGGGCACGAACACGACCACTTTCGTTACCGGCAACAAAGATATCGCCAACCGACAGAGACCCACGTTGAACAAGAACAGTTGCCACAGGGCCACGACCACGGTCAATCTTGGCTTCCACAACGACACCGCTGGCGGCACGTTCTGGATTGGCTCTTAATTCAAGCACTTCGGCCTGAAGCAATATGGCTTCTTCCAGTTTATCCAGGCCCGTGCGTTCCTTGGCCGAAACCTCGACCGACAGCACATCACCACCCACAGATTCCAGAAGAATTTCGTGGCTTAGTAATTCGTTGCGCACGCGCTCTGGATTGGCGCCTGGTTTATCCATCTTGTTGATGGCAACAATGATTGGCACTTTGGCCGCTTTGGCATGGCGGATGGCTTCCACCGTTTGCGGCATAATGCCGTCGTCGGCTGCAACAACCAACACGACGATGTCGGTAGCTTCCGCACCACGTGCCCGCATGGCACTGAAGGCTTCGTGGCCTGGTGTATCAAGGAAAGTAATAGCGTTACCGGAAGGCAGGTGAACCTGATAGGCACCAATATGCTGGGTAATACCACCGGCTTCGCCTTCGGCCACATCCGTTGAGCGCAAGGCATCCAGCAAGGATGTCTTACCGTGATCAACGTGACCCATAATCGTGACAACCGGCGCACGGGGCAGCATATCACCGTCTTCATCAACTTCTTCTGTGTGGTCAACATCGGCATCTGCATCAGCGACACGTTTGGCGCGGTGGCCAAATTCAGCCACGACCAATTCAGCCGTATCTGCATCAAGCGTATCATTGATGGTGGCCATTACGCCCATACCCATCATGGTCTTGATCACATCGACGCCACGCTCTGCCATACGACTGGCCAGTTCCTGAACCGAGATGCTTTCAGGGATCACAACATCACGCAAAATCTTGGTCCGTTCTTCCTGTTCCATGGCCCGACGTTCGCGTTCCCGCGCACGTTTGACCGCAGCCAGACTACGTGTCCTTGGATCACGATCAGACAAGGCATCTGAAATTGTCAGCTTGCCACCACCACGGCGGCGATTGCCACCGTCATTGCGAGTGCTACGTGGACGCTTGGCCTTGGTACGGGCAGGCTCTTCTTCCGTCGTACGACGACCTGCCGGACCTGCTGGTACCGCTGGTCCACCGCGACCAGGCTCTACTTCTGCCGCTGGTTTAACTTCCAGGCGCTTGGCAGCCGTATCCTCGGCCCGCTTACGGGATTCAGCTTCGGCGGCTTTGCGATCCGCTTCTTCACGAACGCGCGTTTCGGCTTCTTCTTTTTCTTGTGCCCGCCGGCCATCTTCGTCAATACGACGTTGGGCCAAAACATCGGAACGAGCCCGCGCTTGGTCATCCGCGTGCTTGGCACCTTCGAGGGCTTTTAAACGAGCACGTTTTTCATCGTCCGTCAGGGATTTGAGAACCACACGACCACGGCCGGATTTACCATCACGGCGGGGTGCACGTGCCGGTTTGTTACCGCCGCGACTTTCCGCTGCTGACTTTACAGGTGCTGGCGGTTTGGCCGCTGCCGCAGGTTTGGGTGTAACGACTGCTTCTGCTGCGGCTTCGACTACCGGAGTTTTTGCTTCAGGTTCAGCCACAGGAGGCGCCACTTCAGCAGTGGCAGCAGCGACGGGCTCTTCCACTACCGGTTCGGGTGCCGTAGCTTCAACAGCTTTCTCAACAACAGGTGCCGGAGCAGCTGTTTTTGGAACTTCCAGCTCAACCGGCTTTACGTTCGGTGCTTCATTATCCGGCTGTGGCGGTGTGACAGTTGGTGCGGCGGCAGCTTCGCCTCTCGATACGACACTTTCTGACTTCGCGCCTTTGATGGACCGTTTTTTACGGACCTCCACCGTTACCGCTTTGGAGCGGCCGTGTGAAAAACTCTGGCGTACCTGTCCGGAAGAAACTGTTTTCTTCAATTCCAGACGGCTTCCGCCAGTTAAACTCAGGGACTTCTTTTTGTCCTTAGGCTCTTCAGTATCGCTCATACCCACGCTTGCTTTCCGCATTGACAAGTCTGCCGTATCTGCAAAACCACAATTGGCCTTGTTCAGACACGCTTAAATTCTTCATTTCTCAGGTTCTTGCAAAACCGGATCATTTTCCCGATCACCACAAAAACCGGCCAAACGCTTGGCTTCCTTCAGAAACCGGTCCGCCAAACCACCAGACGACAGGGACGCATGCACAACATTTTCGCGTCCCAACGCCAAACTCATATCAGCGACGCCAAACAGCGTCACAACGGGCAGGTCCCGACCAAGCCGCATCAATTTTTCGCGACCATCCGCAGCACCGTCCGCCGCCGCCAGCAATACAACAGCTTCACCTGCTGCCAGCGTGGCTTTGACTTTCTCAAACCCGGAAATCAAATCACCGGACCGGCGGGCAAGACCCAACAAATCCAGACATTTGACCCGTAACCGGGCCTCAACAAGGTCCGCCAATCCAGCCTCCGCACGTACTTTTGCTTTGGCAGCCTTGGCAAATCGCCTCTTCTTCACAGCTTCGTCGACGGCGTCACGCCGGGACGATACCCACAAACCACGCCCAGGCAGTGTTGCATCAAGGTCGGGTACAATATCGCCTTGCGGCGAAACTGCGAACCGGATCAGTTCTGTGACCGGCTTTACCTCTCCTTCAACGATGCAACGCCGTTCCGGAATCTCCTTTTCCGGGGCCTTACGCGTCACTTCCTTCACTTGCCTCTGTTGGCTCTTCTTCAACTGCAGGCTCATCTTCATCATCAAACCAGTGCGCACGCGCAGCCATGATGATGGTGTTAGCCTCTTCTTCAGCCAAAACAAAGTCAGGTAGCATCTCAATCAATTCGTCACCGGCCAGATCGCCAAGATCATCCAGTGTCTTAATCTCATTTTCGCCCAGCACAACCAGCATGGCCGAGGTAAGACCCTCGATCTCAGCCACATCGTCGCCGACACCAAGTTCTGTCCGACGCTCAGTATGGCGCTCTTCTTCTGCTGTCAGGAATTCATTTGCCCGGCTGGAAAGCTCGGCCGCGATATCTTCGTCAAAGCCTTCGATTTCGGCAATTTCCTCAATGGCGACAAAAGCCACTTCATCGATGGTTGTGAAACCTTCGGTCACCAGCAACTGGGCAATCACTTCATCAACATCCAGCGATGTAATGAACATTTCACTGCGCTGGCGGAACTCTTCCTGGCGACGTTCGGATTCTTCCGCTTCCGTCATGATGTCGATATCCCAGCCGGTCAGCTGAGACGCAAGGCGCACATTTTGACCGCGTCGGCCAATAGCCAAGCTGAGCTGGTCATCAGGCACAACAACTTCAATGCGCATGGCATCTTCGTCAAGAACCACTTTGGCAACTTCGGCCGGGGCCAAAGCGTTCACGATGAAAGTTGCGGGATCAGGCGACCATTGGATGATGTCAATTTTTTCACCCTGCAGTTCGTTCACAACCGCCTGCACGCGACTTCCACGCATACCAACACAGGCACCAACCGGATCAATGGCGCCATCATTTGACAGGACAGCGATCTTGGCACGACTGCCTGGATCACGGGCCACAGCCTTGATTTCAATAATGCCATCATAAATTTCAGGCACTTCCTGGGTAAACAGTTTGGCCATAAACTGCGGATGTGTCCGCGACAGAAAAATCTGCGGGCCACGCTGTTCGCGACGCACGTCATAGATATAGGCGCGAATGCGATCACCCTGGCGGAAGCTTTCCCGCTGGAGCAATTCATCACGACGAACAACGGCTTCACCGCGACCAAGGTCGACGGTTACGTTGCCATATTCCATGCGCTTGACCAGACCATTGATGATTTCACCAATGCGATCCTTGTATTCTTCGAACTGACGTTCGCGCTCAGCTTCGCGCACTTTTTGCACGATGACCTGCTTGGCGGTCTGGGCAGCAATACGCCCAAAGTCAATCGGCGGCAATTCATCAGCGATAGTGTCGCCCACTTGCGCGTCCGGATTGCGGCGGCTGGCTGATCCCAGTGAAATTTCGACATAGTCGTTTTCAACAGTTTCAACGACTTCAAGACAGCGATACAGATTGATCTGCCCGGTCTTCGGATTGATCTCTGCCCGGATGTCATTTTCATGACCATATTTGGAGCGGGCCGCTTTCTGGATCGCTTCTTCCATTGCTTCAAGAACGGTGCGCGGATCAATATTTTTCTCACGCGCGACAGAATCGGCAATCTGAAGAAGTTCCATCCGGTTCCAGCCGGTGGCCGTTTCTGTTTCCACGGTACTCATGCGTTTTGGCTCACGTCTTTTTCCTCTGTTTCGCTTAATGCCGCTTGTTTGCGCATCGTCTCGGCGATCAGTTCGTCGGTAATAATAATCTTGGCTTCGGCAATCTGGTCGAAGGGCAGCGCAACGTTCTGGCCCTCCATGTCCAGATTAATGGTTTGATCCACAACGCCCAGCAATCTACCCCTGAAGCGTTTGCGACCTTCCATCAACATTTTCAATTCGATCTTTACGACATTCCCGGCATAAACTTCAAAGTCGCCAATCCGGACCAAAGGTCGATCCATACCAGGGGAGGAGACTTGCAGCTCATAGGCATCGGGGATCGGGTCCTCAACATCAAGGATCGCAGAAACAGCCCGGCTGATATCAGCACAATGCTGCACAGTCATTTCCTTGCCATCTTTTGGCTCAGCCATGATCTGCAACATTGGTTTTTTTCCACCCTCAAAGCGCACGCGTACCACATCGAAACCCATGTCTTCGAGTGTTGGCGATATCATCGCTTCAATTTTGACCGTTGCGTCCATTCAGCTCAAAAATCCTGCTTCGTACATTCTGTCGTAAATCTCAAATCATCTTTGTGCCATTTCCGTTTGGAAACTGCGAAACCAATAGCGAATGGCCTCGCCCCGGTACCCCGCCCGGCGGCAATTCAAAGTGGGTCACTGAACCCACATTTATGTTTTTATCGGGGTTAATAACGTTCAAATAACGATATCGGGCGGGACTATGCGCCGAGAGCGAGAGAAATTCAAGAGATGAATCACCAGGAATCCGGATTCATGCAGATTCATTGTGATTCAGCTTGATTCAGATCGAACCGCGCATTTTTCTTGTAAACCTGAAATATACCGGCTTGCGGCCCTGATCGAAGGCTTTTTGTTCATATCGGGTTGCAGGCCAGTCTGGCGACCTGACTTTCCAGTCCGCCGCACACTCGGCGTGCCAGTCAAAATCGGGATGCTTTAACAGTTGCGACAGCGCCCAGCGGCAATAGGATACATGATCCGTCGCCACCCTGAATTCAGCCCCGTCCTTCAAAACCCGCGCCAGCGATGTCAGGTTTTCCAGCGAAACGAAGCGCCGCTTGACATGGCGGCTTTTGGGCCATGGATCGGGAAACAGCAAAAAAGCTTTGCTGATAGAAGCACCCGGCAGAACCGCTATCAGATCGCGGGCATCGTCATCATGAATAGAGACGTTGCGTAGACCCTTGTTTTCGATATGCGACAACAGGCTGGCAACGCCATTTTCAAAAGGCTCACAGCCAAAAATTCCGACTTCAGGATTTGCTTCAGCCTGAGCCGCGAGGTGTTCACCGCCACCAAATCCCACTTCCAACCAGTATTCCTGATTGCCAGGCTTTTGACGAACTTCAAACTGATTCGCTGGATCAATCATACCTTCCATTGGAAGGGCCACGCGTAGATGGGGCAGGAGAGTGTCTACAAGTCCCTGCTGGCCGGGCCGAAGCTTGTGCCCCCGGCGCCGACCATACAGAACTCGTTTTTGATCAAGAGACCTGTCAGTCATATTGCTTTGTTCTTAATGACCAAGCGGTCTCGTCTCAAAGATACCTTAAGTCAGGGCAGCCTTGATAGCCTCGGCCAGATCGGTTTTTTCCCATGAAAAGCCACCGTCATCCGTCGGAATACGACCGAAGTGGCCATAGGACGAAGAAGGCACATAGATCGGGCGGCTGAGCTGCAAATGCTCACGAATGCCACGTGGGCTAAGGTCCATGGCTTCAACCAACGCACCTTCAAGTTTCGCTGCATCAACATTGCCTGTGTCATGCATATCAACATAAACCGACAAGGGTTTGGATACGCCAATGGCATAGGCCAGCTGAATTGTGCAACGGTCTGCCAGACCGGCGGCAACAACATTCTTGGCAAGGTAACGTGCGGCATAGGCAGCCGAGCGATCAACCTTGGTTGGATCCTTACCAGAGAACGCACCACCACCATGAGGAGCAGCGCCGCCATATGTATCGACTATGATCTTGCGACCGGTCAAACCGGCGTCACCATCGGGTCCGCCGATGACAAAGCGACCGGTTGGGTTCACGTAGAATTCTTCTTCCGGACACATCCAGCCATCAGGCAAAACATTTTCCACGATGGGTCGAACGATTTCCTTGACCTGGGCTTGATCCAGATCTTCGGTATGCTGGGTCGACACAACGACGGAAGTTGCCCCAACCGGCTCACCGTTAACATATTTCAGGGTAACCTGGCTTTTTGAATCTGGCAAAAGGCCGGGCTCGGCACCGGAATGACGGGCTGTGGCCATGTCTTCGAGAATTTTGTGGGAAAGATAAATCGGGGCCGGCATCAGTACTTTGGTTTCACGACAGGCATAGCCAAACATGATGCCCTGATCACCAGCGCCTTCATCCTTGTTACCCGCGGCATCGACGCCCTGCGCGATATCGGAAGATTGCGAGTGCACATACACGTCAACGGTAGAGTTTTTCCAGTGAAAACCGTCTTGCTCGTAGCCGATTTCCTTGACGGCGTTGCGGGCGGCGGCTTCCATCTTGTCGGCAGTGATAGAATCAGGGCCGCGCACTTCGCCAGCCAACACGATCCGGTTTGTTGTGACCAGGGTTTCAACAGCAACACGGGCTTCCGCCTCGGCTCCCAGAAACAGGTCAACAATTGAGTCAGAAATACGGTCGCAAACCTTGTCGGGATGGCCTTCAGATACGGACTCGCTGGTAAACAGATATTCGCTTCTCGCCACGGAATTCTCCTCTGGTCGAATTAGGTTTAAGTTGTCGGACCAGGGGCGATACGGGCAGGAAGCACCGAATACCTCACTTAGCACTTTGTCTTAACGTGGCTGCAAGCGGTCCAAATCATCCACGGCGCCCAAGGGAGCGGCGACTATTTGACAAGGATTTTGTCTGCGGTCAAGTGTTTTTGGCAAATTTCGGCAGCTCTATTTGTCCGCCAATTCCAACTCGCCAGACAGTTCGTCGTCCATTCGGGCAACTGATTTGGTTAATTCATAAATCCGATGCCTGATTTCAGGATTGGAGATCGAATAATAGGCCCGGATCAATTTCAGGGTTTCCCGCTGAGTCAGGTTTTCCTGATCAAAGGGTTCGCGATCACCCTCAGACAGGCCGGGACCGTGCGAAGAGGTTCCACCTGGCATGTCATCATAAAAAAAGGATACAGGCACTTCAAGGATTTGCGAAAAATCGTACAACCGCCCGGCGCCTATGCGATTGGCACCGCGTTCATATTTCTGTATTTGCTGAAACGTCAAGCCAACTGCATTGCCCAGTTTTTCCTGACTATAGCCCAGCAGGGTGCGGCGCAAGCGTATGCGGCCTCCAACATGTATGTCGACCGGGTTCGGGTTTTTTGCCACAACAAACTTCCTTGATTACAATTACAATTCATTGTCGAGTAAAATTGCTCGACACATACATGAGTATGGCAAAAAGAAAAGTACTCTGCACGTGTAAAAAAGATAATTGTTTCAATTATTATTTAGCCCCGGGGCTCTCAGCCTGCATTCCGGTTCTTGCGACCAAGGTCAGACCTGAAGCAAGGAAAAATACAAACAGCAACAAAACAAGAAGGCCGATATTGCCATATCTGGCAAACAAAGGAGCCTGTTTCAATGCCCGGGGCAGTTGCCCGTCAAGGATACCACTGACACCCAGACCTAGCTGCCCGGTGACACGGCCATAAGGATCAAAGATCGCCGAGATTCCGCTGTTGGCGGAACGTACAAGCGGCAAGCCTTCTTCAATGGCCCGCATCCGGGCGATGGCAAAATGTTGCCAGGGACCGGCGCTGACCCCAAACCAGGCGTCATTGGTCACATTCAGCATCCAGCCAGGTCGTTGCGCCTTCGATACAACATCGCCGGGGAAAATGGCTTCGTAGCATATTTGGGGACCGACGGTGGGATAACCCGGCAGGGTCATTGTCTGTGGCCCCGGTCCCGGTAAAAAGTCTCCTCGACCCGCGGCCAATCGTTCGATGCCCAGCAAACCAAGAACAGATCGCAAAGGCACATATTCGCCAAACGGCACAAGGTGATGTTTGTCGTAGGTCGCCACGATACCACCCTGTGCATTCAGGGCCTGAATACTGTTCCAGACTTCAAAGCGTGCTCCTGGTTTGCGTGGGGCAGCATGTGTACGAGGGACACCCGTGATCAAAAGGCTGCCCGGTGCCAGGATGTGGCCCAGCGTACGGCGTATTTCCGGATCACGATCCAGAAAATAGGGGATGGCGGTTTCCGGCCATATCAACAGGGATGGCTGGTTCTGCCCTTGCGTCGACATTTGCAAATATTGCTCAAGAAAAATATGGCGAAACTCTCTACGCCATTTATCCTTTTGCTCGATAGCCGGTTGAACCAGTCGCAAATTGACACCGGACACATATGCCGTGGGATTTTGCATCAACCGGGCCTGGCCCCAGATGCCAATAGCCAGCAACAAAATGATCGACCCAGTTACGGTGGCCCAGCGTTTCAGACCTGGCGACGCTGGCGGCACGTCAGCAAGGGTCGCCGGGCTGGCCGCGATGATCAGCCCTGTCAAACCAAGGCCATGCACACCGACAACCGAGGCAAACTGCACCAGGGCGTCAGAAGCGCCCCATGCATAGCCTGTCAGGTTCCAGGGAAAGCCGGTCAAAACAAAACTGCGCAGCCATTCAAACAAGGTCCAGGACATCGCCAGAGCCAGCACACGTGACAGCCCGGTCAGATCAAATCGTCGTATGATCAAATAAGCCATGAGGGTCGCAAGGCCGGTAAAGATGGCCAGTAGCGCCGGCAGACCGAGGGCTGCAAAGGGCAGCAACCAAGCATATTTGTCAGCCTCAACAAACAGGGCAAACCCAACCCAGTAAAGACTGATGGTGAAGTAACCAAAGCCAAACCACCAGCCCAGAGCAAAGGCACTTTTTTTCGATTTTACACCCGCCAGCAGCCAGACCAACGCCGTAAAGGCAATGATCAGGGATGGCGCGAGATAAAGCGGGGGTAAAGCCAGGGCGGCAACGATACCCATCAACGTCACCAGGCATAAGCGACGCCAGCCCGCTAGACTGGCGAGATACGCAGCCAGAAATTCAGCTGATCGTATCAATCTTTCGAGCCGGCGACGCTGTTCTGCCCGTCAAGCGGTGCACCTCGCACACGCAAGCGTTTGATCCGCCGGGGATCAGCATCGATAATTTCAAATTCAAGTCCTGTGGCATGGGCGATCAGTTCACCACGCTGTGGCACGCGTCCCAAAAGGGAAAACACCAGGCCGCCCAGGGTATCGACATCTTCATCTTGTTCGTCCGGCAGTAAATCCAGGCCGACGCGGTTCTCAAGTTCGGCAATGGGTGTGCGGGCGTCAGCATCGAGGGCGCCATCATCCCGGACAACAATCAGCGGGCCTTCTTCCTCGTCATGTTCATCTTCGATCTCACCGACGATTTCTTCGACCAGGTCTTCAATGGTCACCAGGCCATCCGTGCCACCATATTCGTCCACCACAATTGCCATATGGATGCGGGTTTGGCGCATTTGCAACAGAAGATCCAACACAGCCATACTCGGCGGTACAAACAAGACCTGGCGCATGATGGCCTTCAGGTCGAAGTCTTCCCGATTATCCCAGTGTGTCAGCAAATCCTTGATGTGGACCATACCCAGCACATCATCCAGGTTCTCCTGAAAAACCGGAATGCGGGAGTGCAATTCGGTCTGGATCAAATCAACCAGGTCTGCAAGGCTGGTGTCTGCACCCAGCGAAATAATATCGGCCCTTGGTACCATGACGTCATCAACCCTGAGCTCGCCAAGGTCAAGAATATTCATCAACATCAAGCGCTCTTCAGCGTTGATCGGTTCCCTGGAATCCGCGTCGCTGTCGCTGTCTTCGATCAGCTCTTCAAGCGTTTCCCGCAAATTGGCGTCGCCATTTCGAGAGGTGAACAAACGGCGCAGCCAGCCAAACACGCCCCCACTCGGTCGATCACCTTCAGGGCTCAGAGGGCTGTGTTTTCCCGCCGTGTCGTCGCTCATGCCACGCCTCTTTCATCGGGCAGGCTATAGGGATCATCGATTCCAAGAACCGCCAGGATACGTTTTTCCAAAGCCTCCATTTCCTCTGCCTGATCGTCTTCTTCGTGGTCATAACCCAGCAAATGCAAAACACCATGCACCACCAAATGACTGGCATGGCTTTCAAAAGACTTTTCCTGAGATCGAGCTTCGTTCTCGACTGTTTCGAAAGCCAGAATAACATCGCCCAACATCACAATACCCGGAGCACCTGCAGCACCTGGAATTTGTGCCCCGGTTTCGCCGTCAGTCAAAGCGAAAGACAAAACGTTGGTGGGCTTGTCAAAGCCACGGTAATCCCGGTTCAGTTCATGGACGGTCTTGTTATCGGCCAGCACCACAGAAATTTCCGGTGGCGTTGCCCCATCTTCATGACCGATTACCTGGTAAACAGCCGTAACGGCCTGCAGACAGAGCGCCCCGGCATCGGACAAGCGACTTTGCCAAAGCGGACAAGAAACAGAAATTGCGAGGCCTTCTGCGATTTCAAAATCGGGTGTTTTTACTTGCAGGACGCTGGATCCCGGGTCTTCAGGCATCGTCTTTTCCGTCGATTCCTTTTCGCGACAAAGTTCGGTCCAAGCCATATTCGTCAGGCTCTCCCTGAGCTTTGTCAAAGACACCGTAGGCATGAACAATCCGCGTCACCAAATCATGTCGCACGATATCTTCTTCGCCAAATCGCGTGAATTTTACACCCTTTACGCCCTGCAGCACATCGGCAGCATGGGCGAGGCCAGAGCGGGTTCCACGCGGTAGATCAATTTGCGACAAATCGCCATTAACCACCATGCGGCTACCTTCACCCAAACGCGTCAGGAGCATCTTCATCTGCACCGTTGTCGTGTTCTGGGCTTCATCAACAATGATATAGGCATTGGTCAATGTCCGGCCGCGCATGAAGGCAACGGGGGCGACTTCAATTTCACCACTTTCCATCAGGCGGACAACCTGGTCGCCTGGCATCATATAATTCAGGGCATCATAAAGTGGGCGCAAATAGGGGTCGATTTTATCGCGCATGTCGCCCGGCAAAAAACCCAGCCGTTCCCCTGCCTCAACGGCAGGGCGTGACAGGATAATGCGCTGCACGGCACCGTCCATCAGAGCCTCTATGGCAACGGCAACAGCCAGAAACGTTTTTCCTGTGCCAGCGGGCCCAAGGCCAAAAGTCAATTCACTGGAGCGCAAATTCTGAATATAGCTGGCTTGAGTCGGTGACCGCGGCGTCAGGCTGCGACGCGGCGTGCGGATCATATATTCTTCAGAGGCAACGGATAATTTTGGTCCGCGCCCTGTCGCTGCGGCTTCGGCCATGCGGATGGCAGCATCGACTTCACCATTGCCCATTTCGTGACCTTTTTTTAATCGTGCGTAGAGATCTTCCAGAACAATTTTGGCGGCGGCCTGGGCGCTGGGATCACCAATAATTGCCACGCGGTTGCCGCGCGACGAAAGGGAAACGTCTAAACGCTGTTCGATCCGGGCTAGGTTTCGGTCGTGTTCACCAAATAACTCTGACAGCAGGCTGTTGTCGTCAAAGTCCATTAACAGTGGCGCAGTGCCACGAGCATCGGTTTCTACTGTCAACGCGTTCCCGGTCCCTCCTGGGTTTGGGTGTTCAAAATGATCTGAACAAAATTGGTCTCTGAACAAAATTAGTCTCTAAACAAACACTATCTCAATCATGCAGTATCTGAGGCAGAATTCAACGGCTCTGCTGCCACACTGTTCGCATAACCTGATTTTACGCGAACTTTGACCAAATCACCAATCGCAAATCCGGCATCAACACCACCATCCACGTAAACGGCTTGATTATATGGGCTTCGGCCCAGCATTTGGCCCTCTCGCTTACCGACCCGTTCGATCAAAACGTCAAATTGCGCACCAATTGATTGGCGGTTAAAGTCTGTTGCCTGTTCCGTCAGCAAGTCCTGCAAAATGGCCAAACGCTCGGCTTTAACCGGTTCCGGCACATGACCATCGCTGCTGGCCGCTGTTGTCCCGGGTCGCGGGCTGTATTTGAAGGAATAAGCACTGGCATAACCAACATCACGGACGAGGGCGAGAGTATCTTCAAAGTCTTGATCCGTTTCACCCGGAAACCCCACAATGAAATCACATGACAAGGCGATATCCGGGCGCGATGCGCGCAGCACGTCGACAACGCGGCGATAGTCAGCGACTTTGTGTCGCCGATTCATGGCTTCCAAAATCCGGTCAGATCCGGACTGCACCGGCAAATGCAGATAAGGCATCAGAATATCAATGTCGCGATGTGCGGCGATCAGATCTTCATCCATGTCCAGGGGATGTGACGTCGTATAGCGCAAACGTGCCAGCCCTTCGACATCGGTCAAACCCTCGATCAGGCGACCCAGCGACCAGGCCTGACCTGAGCCATCCGGGGCATCGCCGTGATAGGCGTTGACGTTCTGGCCAAGCAAAGTTATTTCACGCGCACCCAGGGCAACCAGATCGCGGGCCTCGGCGATAACGTCAGCCGATGGACGGGAATATTCAGCTCCCCGCGTATAGGGAACAACACAAAATGTGCAGAACTTGTCGCAGCCCTCTTGAACTGTCAAAAAGGCCGCCGGTCCCTGACCACCGGATTTTGGCAGGGCATCAAATTTTGGCTCTGGCGGAAAATCGGTTTTGACGACTCTTGCTCCACGCGCCGCTTCTCGTACCATATCGGGCAACTGGTGATAGGCTTGCGGCCCGAAGACCATGTCGACCCACGGTGCTCGCCTGCGAACTTCGGCACCTTCGGCCTGGGCCACGCAACCGGCCACAGCAATGACCATATGACGACCATCTTTTGCCAGGGCATCTTTGTGTTTGCGCAATCGACCCAGTTCGGAATAGATCTTTTCGGCAGCCTTTTCCCTGATGTGGCACGTATTCAGAATGACCATGTCGGCATCGGCAGCGTTATCGCAGGCCTGATATCCCAATGGGGCCAGAACATCTTTCATCCGGGAGGAGTCATAGACATTCATCTGACAGCCCCAGGTCTGGACATGCAGTTTTTTGTGGTTCGTCATTTTCTCGGGTACAGTTTCTCAGGTGCAGTTTCTATGGCACAGTTGTTTGTTCAGGTTGCAGCGTTTCCAATCTTAAGGGAAACGCCCTGGTTATTGGCCCGAACATGCGCACCGGACCATCAGCCTGTCAAGAACCAGCTTTTGGTGACCTTCCTCGCCTGCTTTCCATGACGCCGTCATTTACCTTGTCGTAGCAATAACGCGCCAACGCCTTGCGGGAATTAAATTTTTGATGATCGGCCTGTGGGTGAAAATGCACCGTCACGTCAATCCTGCCGCCTTCGCAAAACATGCGCCACAAGTGGGGCAGCAAGAACATATCGCCATACCAGGCAATTGCCGGCATGTCACCACGAATAACAGGAAGGCCAGCGCGGCGGGTATAGCTGATGCTGACCGGTTGAACGGGTACGTTTTCAGATGATGGACCCTGACCCGCAACGGCAAAAAAACTGCTTTGAAACGGCAGAATGCGAACCCCGTCGTTACTGGTTCCCTCAGCGAACAAGATCAGCCTTTTGCCGGTCGCCAGATGCCTCGACACCATTTGTGTACCGATCTGGATTTGGCTTCGGCGGCGGTCTATGAAAATGGACTGCTGTAATTTTGCCAGCAAACCAAACCCGGGCCAGCTGGCAACTTCACTTTTTGCGATGAACCCTGCCTCCAGAACCGAACCAAGTGCGACAATATCCAGCCATGACGCATGATTTGCCACATATAGAACCCGAGGCTCAATCAAAGGCTGGCCCTGGACAGATATATGAAGACCGAGAATACGTGCTGCCCCCCGGTGATAGAGGCGAGGAATCAAGCCCGCCACAGGATCACAGAATTTCAGCGCCAGAAATTGAACAGGCAGCAGAAATGCCGTCCAGGTGAGTGTCAGTACTGATTTGACCAGGCCACGCAACATGGTATGAGGCAAATTGATTAGATTATATCAGGAATGAATGTCAGCTTTTATTATCACCGATGCGAACGCCATACAGTTCCAGCCTGTGTCCAACCAGTTTATAGCCGAGGCGTCGGGCAATTTCAGCTTGGAGGGCTTCGATTTCGGGGTCCTGGAATTCCACAACTTCGCGAGTGCGAATGTCGATCAGGTGGTCATGATGCTCGTCAGATACTTCTTCATAACGGGACCGGCCATCACCAAAATCATGTCGTTCGAGGATTTCGGCTTCTTCAAACAGGCGGACAGTTCGGTAAACGGTGGCAATGCTGATCTTGGGATCAATGGCACTGGCACGGGCATAAACTTCTTCGACATCCGGATGATCATCAGAATCAGACAGAACACGCGCAATAACCCGCCGTTGGCCGGTCATTTTCATACCTTTTCCGATACAAAGTGTCTCAAGGCGGGATGTCGTAGACAAGATCAAATTCTCCCCGATCAAACTATATGTGTTTGATCATAACCCACAGGAATTAGTAAACCAGCCTTCGGTCAGTGATTTTTCTACTCAAAATGAAGCCATTAACGGCTTCGTTTCGTACCCAAACCTATCTTTTTCGCGAGTTCACTGCGCTGGGAGGCATAGTTAGGCGCGACCATGGGATAGTCAGCAGGAAGACTCCATTTTTCACGATATTCCTCAGGGCTGAGATTATACCGTGTTTTGATATGGCGCTTGAGCATCTTCAATTTCTTGCCATCTTCCAGGCAGATAATGTGGTCTGGTGTAATCGATTTTTTGATGGGCACTGCGGGGTTAAGTTTTTCCTGTGCTGCCGACGAGGCACCGCCAAGTTGGGCCAGGGCGCCAAATACTTGCTGAATCAAATTCGGCAAGTCAGCAACAGGTACTTCATTGTTGGAAACATGAGAAGCCACGATATCTGTGGTCAGCGCAAGAAGTTCGTTTGTTTCAATTTTTTCAGACATAAAATTTACCTACAATATTTTTTAACTTATACTGAAATTTATATTTTGTTTTGTGTTACTTATCAAACAATTATTACAGTTGCTTTTAAGAAGTGGCGAGATATTGACTATTGCACCACAGTACCCGACTTAATAGGATAAAGCCCTGAAGTGATTCATACTTTGAGATTCTCCGACCAAAGAAAGTCTCAAAATATGCAGCAATTACTTGGCAAGGCCTTATCCACACCGTTAGGAGAGCACATCCCCCTTTG